>NZ_LGQZ01000093.1 GCF_003116015.1 Azospirillum sp. TSO22-1 | reverse complement strand
TCGGCGCCGGCCGTGGCCAGCGCCACGGCGATGCCCTGGCCGATGCCGGTGTTGGCGCCGGTGACCAGCGCCACCTTGCCCGAGAGGTCGAAGGGGGTGCTCATCGTCTCGCGTCTCCTTATTGCACGGTCAGTTCGATGGTGCCGAGGCCGGCGTAGGTCGCCACCGCCCGCGACCCCGGCGGGACGAAGATCGTCCCGGTGCAGGAGCCGGTGGTGACGGTGTCGCCGGCGTGCAGGCCGCCGAACGGCCGCGACCCGACGTTGGCCAGCCACGTCAGCAGCCGCACCGGATCGCCGGCCGCGTTGCCGCCGATCACGTCCACGACGCGCTCGCCGCGGATGTCGAGGGTCAGCGGCTGGCGCACCGGATCGACGGCGCGCCAGTCCGCCACCGCCGGGCCGACGATCAGCGCGCCGTGGTTCGCCTGATCGGCCAGATGCGCCAGCGGGTCCTGCGAGCCGTAGGTGAGGAAGCGGGTGTCGCAGATCTCGAACGCCGGGTGCAGCGAGGCGACGGCGTCCAGCACCTCGTCGCGTGTCCACGGCTCGTCCCGCGCCGGCAGGTCGCGGCCGAGGCGGTAGACGATCTCCGCCTCGATGCCGATGACGTGGAACATGGTGGCCGGCAGCCGCTCCACCTCGAAGAACAGGGTGGCGGCGTTGATCGGCGCGCAGGACGGCTCGGCGTCCGGGCCGGGGGCGCCGACCTTCCAGGCGGTGACCGGACCGAGGCGGCGCGCCACCTCGGTCTGGATGGCGTAGGCCTCGGCGGCGGTCGCCGGGGCCACCGGCAGCGCGGACAGCGGGCGGCGGCTCTTGCGGGCGGCGACCAGCGCCGTGGCCGCTTCGGTGACGAGGGTGGTCAGGCGGGGCAGATGGGTGTCCATGGCGTCCTCACTCGGCCGGGGCGAGTTGGACGGCCTGAGCCTTGGCGGCCTCGGCGGCCTGATAGCGCTGCGAATTGATGCCGAAGCGACGCGACCACCAGGCGGTCAGGAGCGGGGTCAGCAGCGAGGTGACGACCACGCAGGTGGCGACCAGCGCCGTGGCGGCCGGGGCGACCGGGGCGAAGGTCGGCTCGATGGAGGCGATGATCGGCGGCACGGTGACGGCGGCGCCGGCGGTCGAGGCGGCGCCGATGCCGGCGGTGCCGTTGCCCTTGGCCAGGAAGATGTCGGCCAGCACCAGCGTGAAACCGGTCACCACGATCACCGCCAGACCCAGCGCGATGCCCAGCAGGCCGGTGTTCAGGATGGTGGCGAAGTTCAGGTTGTTGCCCAGCGCGAAGGCGAAGAAGGGCACCATCACCGGCACCGCCTGCCCGAAGAACTTGCGGAAGTCCTGGTCCAGGTTGCCGAGAATGAAGCCGATGAGGAAGGGCAGCAGGGCGCCGACCATGGTCTGCCACGGGAAGCTGGCGAGCCCGGCGAGGCCCAGCGTCAGCATCGTCATGAACGGGCCGGATTCCAGGCACATCAGGCAGAAGGCGCCGGCCTCCTCCTTGGTGCCGTACTGCTGCATGAGGGCCATGTACATGCCGCCGTTGGTGTCGTTCATGGCGGCGATGATCGCCAGCACCGACAGGCCGGCCAGGAAGCCGCTCTGGACGCCGTCGGCCGGGATGAAGAAGGAGGCGATGACGCCGGCCATCGCCGCGGTGACGATCTTCACCGACACCAGGACGCCGCTCTTGCGCAGCACCAGCGGCGTCGCCTTCAGGCTGATGGAGGCGCCGATGCAGAAGAACCAGACCGACAGGATCGGCAGCGTGCCGGTGATCAGGCCGTTGGTGAAGGAACCGAAGAACTTGCCGGTGCCCGGCGCGAAGCTGTTCAGGCAGGCGCCGAGGAACAGCGGCAGGATCATCATGCCGCCGGGGATGCGGTCGATCCGCGATTTCAGATTCATGTCCGACACTCCAGGATTGAGTCGTCGCAGTGGCGTGTCCGGCCGAGGGCGCGCGAAAGGGTGTTCCGCCCGCAGGGGGCGGCCGACGCGTGCCGGGCTGGACAGATCCGGGGTGCGCCGCGTCGGCCCCGTCGGGCCGCCGCGCGCTTCATGCATACTAGTATACTAGTATTGCGGCATTGTCAAACGTGCGGATTGTTTGCCGCGGCGGAATGTCGCAGACGGGGGCGGAAAAGCTTGATGCGGCAAGGCCTCGGGCATGGCGTCCGCCCCCGGCCCATGCTACTAGCGGTGGAGGTCGAGTGAAGGGAAGTCCGATGGTCAGCGTTGGCTCCGGTGCGATCCGCCGCCGCGCCCCGCGTCCAGGCCGGGCCGGGCGCGGGCGCGGCAGCACGGCGGCGCAGGAGATCTATCAGCATCTGCGCGCCGAGATCATGACTCTCCGGCGCAAGCCCGGCGAGCCGATCAGCGAGAACGAGCTGGCGGTGGCCTACGGCGTCAGCCGCACCCCGGTGCGCGAGGCGGTGCGCCAGCTCTCCGCCGAAGGGCTGCTGGAGGTGTTCCCGCAGGCCGGCACCTTCATCGCGCGCATTCCGCTGGCCAGCCTGCCGGAGGCGATGGTGGTGCGCGCCGCGCTGGAGGAGACCACCGCCCGCCACGCCGCCCGGACGGCGACGCCGGAGCAGATCCGCCGCCTCGACGCCATCCTGGACCGCCACCGGACCGCGGCGGCGGCCGAGGACCGGGAGGCCTTCCACCAAGCCGACGAGGATTTCCACGAGGCCATCGCCGCGGTCGCCGGCCTGTCCGGCGTGTGGGCGCTGGTTCAGCAGGTGAAGGTGCAGATCGACCGCTACCGCCGCCTGACCCTGCCGGGGCCGGGGCGCATGGTCCGGGTGATCGACGAGCACGCCGCCATCGCCGCGGCGATCGCGCGGCACGACCCCGAGGCGGCGGCCGGCGCCATCCACACGCACCTGGGCAAGCTGGCGGACGAGATCATCGCCTTCAGCAAGTCGATGCCCGACTACTTTCTGCCCGGGGAGTGACGCGGCGTCCGGAGGCGCTCCCTCCCCATGCCGTCATGCCCGGGCTTGTTCCGACTCTTTTAATTCGTCATCCCCGCGAAGGCGGGGATCCAGCGCTCGCGTCCGCGAGCCATATGAGTCATGTCGCCCCTGTCGGGGCTCACGCTGGATCCCCGCCTTCGCGGGGATGACGGCCGAGTGAGTGGTTGTTGTGGTAAGCCCCACGCTTCACTCAGCTTGCCCGGGGAGTGACGCGGCGCACCGCTTGGCGCGCCGCGCCGTCCCGTCACTTGGCCTTCAGCAGCGCCTCGACCTCCAGCAGGACGAGTTCGTTGTCGTCCGCCGCGTTGGGCTCGCGGGAGGAGGAGAAGGGCAGGTTGTTGTCGTTGCCGACCACGATGTGGCGGGCGTCCACCACGTCCACGTTCTCGATGGTGAAGAACGGGAAGGCCAGCACGCCGTCGGTCAGCGGCTTGCGCGCCTTCCTGTTCGGATCGGCGATGCGCATCAGGTCGATGTAGCCGATCTTGCGCGCCGGGGCGGACATGCCGCCGTCGGTCAGCTCGATCTTGTAGACCCGCTTGAACGACGCGACGCTGGAGAAGCAGGTCACCGTCGGCTCGCCCGGCTTGCAGGCCTTGTCGGCGGTGCCCTCGCCGTTGTCGCGCTCGATGATCAGGCCGGTGCTGGCGTCGATCATGTTGAAGTCGCCGATGGCGTTGCCGTTCTGCTCCAGCGTGTACTGCCAGGAGCGGCCGGTCCACGCCTCCTTGGCGACGTCGAACTCCAGGATGCGCAGGTATTCCTTGCCGTCGGCGGTGGTCTCGAAGGCCTTCCTGTCGGCCTGGAACACCGGGCCTTCCAGCAGCGGATAGAGGAAGCGGCCGTCCGGCGACGCCGCCATGCCCTCGAAGCCCTTGGAGCGGCGGATCTCGAACGTCATCGCCGGGGCGGCCGGGTTGGCCGGCGTGGCGACCGCCGGGTTGTCGGGCGAGCGCACCACCTTGCCGTCCACCTGGGTGTCGAACACCGCCAGCACCTTGCCGGTGAGGTCGGCCTTGATCAGCCACGGGCCGAACTCGTCGCCGATCCACAGGGCGCCGCCGGCGAACTGGAAGCTCTCGGTGTCGAAGTCACTGCCGGTGAGGTAGCGCTTCTCCGTCCCCTCATGGACGATGCGGAAGGGCACCTTCCTGTCGGGGTCGTGCAGGAAGATGGTCTCCAGCCGCTCGAAGCTGCCGGCCTCGAAATCGACCTTGTAGCGGTTGAGGTAGAGCGCCGAGTCGGGCGAGTTCGCCTTCGAACCGAAGCCGTTGTCGGTGAGGATCCAGAAGCTGCCGTCCGGCATGCGCTTGATGCCCGAATGGCCCTGCAGCGGCTGGCCCTGGAAGGGCAGCGACACGCCGGTCGGGCGGTCGGCCGACTTGCCCTCGACGCTGCCGATGGCCTCGGCCCGGCGGCCGGTGGTGAACTTGCCGGAGACGCGCAGGTCGGCCGGGGCGTCGGCCGGGACTTCGATGAAGCTCTTGGCCGGCAGCACGGCGTGCCCGGCGAGCGTGGCGGGGAAGGCCTGCTGCGCGGCGGCCGGGGCGGCATTCAGTAGGGTGGCGAGCGGCGTGAGGACGGCGGCCATCATGGCCGCCCGCGTCCAGGCGGGGGTGCGGGTCATCTCGGGAGCTCCCTTTCTCTTCACGAGGAGCCCCCTTCCTGCCAAGCCGCCGTGACGGGCGGATGACGGCGGTGCGACGGAACGGTGAAGCTTTCGTCTGCGAACAGTCGGCGGCGGTCAGGGCCGCAGGATGCCCTGGATCGGTCCGGGCGCCAGACCCCAGCGAAGCTTGGGGGGCAACGGCCTTTCCCGACAGCGAAAACTCTTGCCACGCCGAACGCGTCGATTTAGGATTTAAGTCTTAGAAGCGCATGGAACGGAACGGTGAACTGAACACGCCCCGCACACTGTTCCATGGTGTTTCACAGTGTTCCATTCGACCTGGGCACCTCCGGGGTCAAGGTGGACCGGCGGAAAGCCCGGCTTGCTGCGGGGCGCGAGGACGGCCATCTTCGATCCACGAACAGGAAAGACGGGGGGTGGAGATGCGCACGGTGATCGCGTTCATGCTCGGGCTTCTGCTGGCCGGCGGGAGCGCCCAGGCCGCCGACGCGGTGCGCGTCGGCTCGAAGCTCGATGCCGAGAGCGGCCTGCTCGGCACCATGATCCTGCAGATGCTGGAGGCCGGCGGCATCCCGACCGAGAACCGGATTCAGCTCGGCCCGACCAAGATCGTGCGCAGCGCGCTGCTGGCCGGCGAGATCGACATCTATCCGGAATACACCGGCAACGGCGCCTTCTTCTTCAACATCGACAGCGACCCGGTGTGGAAGAACGCCGGTGCCGGCTACGAGAAGGTCCGCCAGCTCGACCGCGAGAAGAACAACGTGGTCTGGCTGAAGCCGGCGCCGGCCAACAACACCTGGGCGATCGCCGTGCGCAAGGACGTGGCGGCGCCCAACGCCCTCGCCAGCATGGAGGACTTCGCCAAATGGGTCTCCGGCGGCGGCAAGGCGAAGATCGCCGCCTCGGCGGAGTTCGTCGAGAGCCCGGCGGCGCTGCCCTCCTTCCAGGGCACCTATGGCTTTGCGTTGAAGCCGGAGCAGATTCTGGTGCTGGCCGGCGGCGACACCGCGGCGACCATCCGCGCGGCGGCCGAGGGGACCTCCGGCGTCAACACCGCCATGGTCTACGGCACCGACGGCGCCATCTCGGCCCTCGACCTCGTGGTGATGGCCGACACCAAGGGGGCGCAGATGGTCTACGAGCCGGCGCCCACCGTGCGCGCCGCGGTGCTGGACAAGCACCCCAGGATCAAGGAGGCGCTGGAGCCGGTCTTCGCCTCGCTGGACGCCGGGACGCTGCGCACCCTGAACGCCCGCATCTCGGTGGAGGGGCAGGACGTCAAGCAGGTCGCCACGGCCTACCTGAAGTCCAAGGGGTTCCTGAAATGACGGCGGGATGATCGGCAACCGCGTCCTGTTCGCGCTGGCCGTGGCCGCCGTGGCCGCCGCGGCGGCGCTGCCGTTCCTGGGCTTCGCGCCCAACCGGCTGCTGTCCGGCCGGCCGATCCCGCTGTCGGCGGCGCTGGAGCTGCCCTGGGGACTGGCCGTGCTGCCCGGCGTCTGGCTGCTCGCCGCGCCGTTCCTGCGGCCGGGGCGGGGCGTGCTGGCGGCGACCGTCGCCGCGGCGGTGCTGCTGGCGTCCGGGCTGCTCGCCCTGGCCGGGCACCACGCGGCGCAACTGGCGGCGTTGGCCTCCCCGGCGGCGCGCACCTCGTTCGGCAGCGGGTTCTGGGTGCTGGAGGCGGCGGCGCTGCTGGCCGCGCTGGATGGTGTCCGCCGCCTGGGGCTGGCGCCGGCGGCGCGCATCGCCGTGGGGGCGGGGGCGGCACTGCTGCTGGCGGCGCCGCTGCTGGCCGGGCAGCTCGACCAGCTCTCCATCCTCAAGGAATACGCCAACCGCCGCGACGTCTTCGCCGACGCGGTGGTGCGGCACGGCGTCATCGTTGCGGCGGCGCTGGTGCCGACGCTGCTCGTCGGCGTGCCGCTGGGCGTGCTGGCGCAGCGCCGCCACGCCGTCGGGCGGGTGGTGTTCCCGGTGCTCAACGTCGTGCAGACCATCCCCTCCATCGCGCTGTTCGGGCTGCTGCTGGCGCCGTTGTCGGCGCTGGCCGGCGCGTGGCCGGGGCTGGGGATCAGCGGCGTCGGGCTGGGACCGGCGGTGATCGCGCTGACGCTTTATTCGCTGCTGCCCATCGTGCGGAACGTCGCGGCCGGGCTGGACGGCGTGCCGGCGCCGGTGCGGCAGGCGGCGCGCGGCATGGGCATGACGCCGCGCCAGGTCTTCCTGCGCGTCGACGTGCCGCTGGCGCTGCCGGTCTTCCTGTCGGGGCTGCGCATCACGCTGGTGCAGGCGGTGGGGCTGGCCGCGGTGGCGGCGCTGATCGGCGCCGGCGGCCTCGGCGCCATCATGTTCCAGGGGCTGTTCGCCAACGCCCTCGACCTCGTGCTGCTGGGGGCGGTGCCGGTGATCCTGCTGGCGGTCGCCGTCGACAGCGCGCTGCGGCTGGCGGTGGCCCTGCTGGCGAGGAGCCCGGCATGATCGCGTTCGAGGGCGTGACCAAGCGCTTCGGCCCGTGGGTCGCCGTGGACGACGTGTCCTTCACGGTGGAGGACGGGGCGTTCTGCGTGCTCATCGGCCCATCGGGGTCGGGCAAGTCGACGCTGCTGAAGACGGTCAACCGGCTGGTGGTCCCGGACGCCGGCACCGTCCGCATCGACGGCGAGGACATCGCCGCCCTGCCGGCGGAGGAGCTGCGCCGGCGCATGGGCTACGTCATCCAGTCGGTCGGGCTGTTCCCGCACTGGACGGTCGAGCGCAACATCGCCACTGTGCCGTCGCTGCTCGGCTGGCCGAAGGCGCGCGTGCGCGACCGGGTGATCGCGCTGATGGAACTGCTGCACCTCGATCCGGAGCGGTTCCGTGGGGCGTTCCCGCACCAGCTCTCGGGCGGGCAGCAGCAGCGCGTCGGGGTGGCGCGGGCGCTGGCGGCGGAACCGCGCATCCTGCTGATGGACGAGCCGTTCAGCGCGCTCGACCCGATCACCCGCGGCACGCTGCAGGCGGAGCTGGCGACCATCCACCGCCAGACCGGCACCACCATCGTCTTCGTCACCCACGACATGGACGAGGCGCTGAAGCTCGCCGACCGGATCGCCGTGCTGGACCATGGCCGGCTGGTCCAGCACGCCGCGCCGCGGGACATCCTGGCCCGTCCGGCCGGCGACCTCGTCCGCGACCTCGTCGGGCGCGAGGAGTGGGGGTTGAAGCGCCTCGCCGTGGAGACGGCGGGCGAGCGCGCCCGGCCGGCCAACGGCGGCGTGCCGGACGGCGAGCCGCTGCCCGGCGATACGCCGCTGCGCCGGGCGCTGTCGGAGATGGTCAGCCGCGGGACCGACCGGCTGGCCGTGGTGGACGAGCAGGGGCGGCCGGCCGGCGTCCTCCATCTCGGCGATCTGGTGCGGCCATGAGGGGCGGCGGGCTCCGGCTGGTGTTTGCGGCTTTGGCGCTGGCGGCGCTGGTGCTCGGCATGCCGCTGCTGAAGCCGCTGTTCGCAACGCTCTACCCGGCGCTGGAGCGGCCGTTCTATGAAGGCGACAGCTTCCTGGCGCTGACCGCCGACCATCTGGCGTTGGTCGGCGTGTCGAGCCTTGCGGCGGTGCTGGCCGGCGTCGTCGCCGGCATCCTGGTGACGCGGCCGGCGGGGGCCGAGTTCCGCGGCGTGGTCGAGGCGGTCGCCACCATGGGGCAGACCTTCCCGCCGGTGGCCGTGCTCGCCCTCGCCGTGCCGGCCATGGGGTTCGGCCCGGTGCCGGCGCTGATCGCGCTGACGCTCTACGCGCTGCTGCCCGTCGTCGAGAACACCGTCGCCGGCCTGGAGGGTGTGCCCGACGCGGTGCTGGAGAGCGCGCGGGGCCTGGGCATGCGTCCGGCCGAGATCCTCTGGCGGGTCGAACTGCCGTTGGCCGCGCCGGTGATCCTCGCCGGGGTGCGCACCGCCGTGGTCATCAACGTGGGCACCGCGGCCATCGCCTCCACCGTCGGGGTCAAGACGCTGGGGCTGCCGATCATCATCGGGCTGAATGGGGCCAACCAGGCCTACGTGATCCAGGGCGCGGCGGTGGTCGCGGCGCTCGCCCTCGTCCTCGATCTCGGGTTCGAGCGGCTGACCGCCGCGTTGTCACGCTGGCGGCGGGTGTAATCGCCCTAAAATACATCAAATACACTCGACAATTATTGCGATCCGTGACCGGGATCATTCTTATCGATGGGGGTAGTCTCCCTTTTCGTACTTACTCATGTCTTGGTTGTTGTGTTAGCTGTGCCGGCCGTTCCGCAGGCGATCCTGCCCCGGGCAGGGGGTCGTGTGCCGGAGTCAAACGACGCGAAAAAGCGCGAGGGAGAAGTCATGCGACAGAGTCTCCGCGATCCGGTGTCCGGCACCGATCCGAGTTCCGAGGCGTGCGGCGCGGCGCGGCCGTAGGGCGCCGATCCGCCAAACCCTCTCTTCCCAACCAGGACAAGCCCGGGCTGCCGCGCCTCATGGCGGCGGCCCCACAGGGCATTCGGCCCATCAGGACGGATCGCATCATGACCATGACCGCCACCCACGACCAGCTGACCCCGCAACTCCTGTTGCGGGCGCTTCGCCAGTTCCGCAAGGGCGACTTCTCGGCGCGGCTGCCGTTGGAACTGTCCGGCATGGACGGTGAGATCGCCGCAGCCTTCAACGACGTGGTCGAACTGAGCGAGATCCTCACCAGGGAGGTCGGCCGGCTCAGCGTCAGCGTCGGCAAGGAGGGCAAGATCAGCCAGCGGGCGAAGCTGTCGAGCGCGTCCGGCGGCTGGGAGACGTGCGCGGCCAACCTCAACGCGCTGGTCGGCGACCTGATCCACCCGACCACCGAGATGGCGCGCGTCATCGGCGCCGTCGCCCGCGGCGACCTGTCCAAGCTGATGGCGCTGGAGGTCGAGGGCCGCCCCCTGCAGGGCGAGTTCCTGCGCACCGCCAAGAACGTCAACACCATGGTCGAGCAGCTGGTGACGGTGACGTCCGAGCTGACCCGCGTCGCCCGCGAGGTCGGCATCGAGGGCAAGCTGGGCGGGCAGGCGCAGGTCAAGGGTGTCGGCGGCACCTGGAAGGATCTGACCGACAACGTCAACATGATGGCCAACAACCTGACCGGTCAGGTGCGCAACATCGCCGAGGTGACCACGGCCGTCGCCCGCGGCGACCTGTCGAAGAAGATCACGGTCGACGTGCGCGGCGAGATCCTGGAGCTGAAATCCACCATCAACACCATGGTGGACCAGCTGAACTCCTTCGCGTCCGAGGTGACCCGCGTGGCGCGCGAGGTGGGCTCGGAGGGCAAGCTGGGCGGTCAGGCGCGCGTCGAGGGCGTGGGCGGCACCTGGAAGGATCTCACCGACAACGTCAACATGATGGCCGCCAACCTGACCGGTCAGGTGCGCAACATCGCCGAGGTCACCACGGCGGTGGCGAAGGGCGACCTGTCGAAGAAGATCACCGTCGATGTGAAGGGCGAGATCCTGGAGCTGAAGTCCACCTTCAACACGATGGTGGACCAGCTGAACTCCTTCGCGTCGGAAGTCACCCGCGTCGCCCGCGAGGTGGGGTCGGAGGGCAAACTCGGCGGGCAGGCCAAGGTGGAGGGCGTGGGCGGCACCTGGAAGGACCTCACCGACAGCGTGAACATGATGGCGGCGAACCTGACGGGACAGGTGCGCAACATCGCCGAGGTGACCACCGCCGTCGCCAACGGCGACCTGTCCAAGAAGATCACCGTCGATGTCAAGGGCGAGATCCTGGAGCTGAAGTCCACCATCAACACGATGGTGGATCAGCTGAATTCCTTCGCCTCGGAAGTGACGCGCGTGGCGCGCGAGGTGGGCAGCGAAGGCAAGCTGGGCGGGCAGGCCAAGGTGGAGGGTGTGGGTGGCACCTGGAAGGACCTCACCGACAGCGTGAACCTGATGGCGGCGAACCTGACGGGACAGGTGCGCAACATCGCCGAGGTGACCACCGCCGTCGCCAACGGCGACCTGTCGAAGAAGATCACGGTCCCGGTCAAGGGCGAGATCCTGGAGCTGAAGGACACCATCAACACGATGGTGGACCAGCTCAACAGCTTCGCCTCGGAGGTGACGCGCGTGGCGCGCGAGGTGGGCTCGGAAGGCAAGCTGGGTGGACAGGCGCAGGTCAAGGGTGTGGCCGGCACCTGGAAGGATCTGACCGACAACGTCAACGCCATGGCGACCAACCTGACGGCGCAGGTGCGCAACATCGCCGAGGTGACGACGGCCGTCGCCAACGGCGACCTGTCGAAGAAGATCACCGTCGATGTGAAGGGCGAGATCCTGGAACTGAAGTCCACCATCAACACCATGGTGGACCAGCTCAACAGCTTTGCATCCGAGGTGACGCGCGTGGCGCGCGAGGTGGGCTCGGAAGGCAAGCTGGGCGGGCAGGCGCAGGTCAAGGGCGTGGCCGGCACCTGGAAGGATCTGACCGACAGCGTGAACCTGATGGCCGCCAACCTGACCGGTCAGGTGCGCAACATCGCGGAGGTGACCACCGCCGTCGCCAACGGTGACCTGTCCAAGAAGATCACCGTGGACGTGAAAGGCGAGATCCTGGAGCTGAAGTCCACCATCAACACCATGGTGGACCAGCTCAACAGCTTCGCGTCCGAGGTCGCGCGCGTCGCGCGCGAAGTGGGCATCGAGGGCAAGCTGGGCGGTCAGGCGCAGGTCAAGGGCGTGGCCGGCACGTGGAAGGACCTGACCGACAACGTCAACATGATGGCCAACAACCTGACCGGTCAGGTGCGCAACATCGCCGAGGTGACCACCGCCGTCGCCCGCGGCGACCTGTCCAAGAAGATCACCGTCGACGTCCGCGGCGAGATCCTGGAGCTGAAGGATACCATCAACACCATGGTGGACCAGCTCAACAGCTTCGCCAGCGAGGTCACGCGCGTCGCCCGCGAGGTGGGCTCGGAGGGCAAGCTGGGCGGGCAGGCGCAGGTCAAGGGCGTGGCCGGCACCTGGAAGGATCTGACCGACAACGTCAACATGATGGCCAACAACCTGACCAATCAGGTGCGCGGCATCGCCGAGGTGGTGACGGCGGTCGCCAACGGCGACCTGCAGCGCAAGCTGGCCGTGGACGCCAAGGGCGAGATCGCCGCGCTGGCCAACACCATCAACGGCATGATCGAGACGCTGGCGACCTTCGCCGATCAGGTCACCAACGTCGCCCGCGAGGTCGGCATCGAGGGCAAGCTGGGCGGGCAGGCCCGCGTGCCCGGCGCCGCCGGCCTGTGGAAGGACCTGACGGAGAACGTCAACCAGCTCGCCGCCAACCTGACCACCCAGGTGCGCGCCATCGCCGAGGTGGCGACCGCGGTGACCAAGGGTGACCTGACGCGCTCCATCACCGTCGGCGCCATGGGCGAGGTGGCGGCGCTGAAGGACAACATCAACGAGATGATCCGCAACCTCCGCGACACGACGCTGAAGAACGCGGAGCAGGACTGGCTGAAGACCAACCTCGCCAAGTTCACCCGCATGCTGCAGGGCGAGCGCGATCTGGTCACCGTCTCCAACCTGATCCTGTCGGAGATCGCCCCGCTGGTGAACGCCCAGCACGGCACCTTCTACGTCGCCGCCCGCGAGGAGGACGAGGCCATCCTGGAGTTGGTCGCCAGTTACGCGCTGAAGGAGCGCAAGAACCTCGGCAACCGCTTCGCGCTGAAGCAGGGCCTCGTCGGCCAGTGCGCGTACGAGAAGAAGCGCATCCTGCTGACCAACGTGCCGAAGGACTACGTCGCCATCAGCTCCGGCCTGGGCGAGGCGCCGCCGCTCAACATCATCGTGCTGCCGGTGATCTTCGAGGACGAGGTCAACGCCGTCATCGAGCTGGCCTCCTTCGGCCGCTTCAGCGAGACGCACCAGTCCTTCCTGGAGCAGCTGACCGAGAGCATCGGCATCGTGCTCAACACCATCGCCGCCAACATGCGCACGGAAGGGCTGCTGAAGCAGTCGCAGCGCCTGACCACCGAGCTGCAGAGCCAGCAGCAGGAGCTGAAGACCACCAACGAACGCCTGGAGCAGCAGGCCGCCTCGCTCCGCCAGTCGGAGGAGCTGCTGAAGGCGCAGCAGGAGAAGCTGCGCCAGACCAACGAGGCGCTGGAGGAGAAGGCCCAGCAGCTGGAGCGCCAGAACGTCGAGGTCGAGCGCAAGAACCGCGAGGTGGTGCTCGCCAAGGCGGCGCTGGAGGAGAAGGCGGAGCAGCTGTCGCTGACCTCCAAGTACAAGAGCGAGTTCCTGGCCAACATGAGCCACGAGCTGCGCACGCCGCTGAACTCCCTGCTGATCCTGTCGCGCCTGCTGGCCGACAACCCGGAAACCAACCTCAGCGACAAGCAGGTGGAGTTCGCCCGCACCATCCACGCCGCGGGGGCCGATCTGCTGGGCCTGATCAACGACATTCTCGACCTGTCGAAGATCGAGTCCGGCACGGTGACGCTGGAGATCGGCGAGGTGGTGCTGGGCGACCTGCGCATGCACGTCGAGCGCACCTTCAGCCAGATGGCGCAGGAAAAGGCGCTGGACTTCACCATCGACGTCGATCCGACGCTGCCCGCCACCATCCAGACTGACGAGAAGCGGCTGGAGCAGGTGCTGAACAACCTGCTGTCCAACGCCTTCAAGTTCACCGAGGCCGGCGGGGTGACCTTCCGCGTCGCGGTGGCCGGGCACGGCTGGAGCAGCGGCCACCCGGTGCTCAACGCGGCGCCGGCGGTGCTGGCCTTCAGCGTCGCCGACACCGGCATCGGCATCCCCGAGGACAAGCAGCGCACCATCTTCGAGGCGTTCCAGCAGGCCGACGGCACCACCAGCCGCAAGTACGGCGGCACCGGCCTCGGCCTGTCGATCAGCCGGGAGATCGCGCGGCTGCTGGGCGGCGAGATCCGGGTGTCCAGCGCCGTCGGGCAGGGCAGCACCTTCACCTTCTACATGCCGCTGAACTTCGACCTCGCCACCCACACCCAGGGGACGAAGCGCGCCGACGCGCCGACCCGCCCGATCGTCGCCGCCGGGTCGGAGGAAGGTCTGGCGTTGCTGCAGATCCACCCGGCGACCGACGACCGCGAACGCATCCGCGCCGGCGACCCTGTCGTGCTGGTGATCGAGGACGACACCAAGTTCTCCTCCATCCTGATTGCCCTGGCGCGCGAGGCCGGGTTCAAGGTGGTGGTCTCCAACACCGGCGGGCAGGCGGTACCGCTGGTGCGCAAGCATCGGCCGGAGGCGATCCTGCTGGACATCGGCCTGCCGGACATGGACGGCTGGGCGCTGCTCGACCTGCTGAAGCATGACCCGCTGACCCGCCACATCCCGGTGCACGTGATCTCCGCCAAGGACGAGCGGCACCGCGGGCTGGCGATGGGCGCCTTCGGCTACGACGAGAAGCCGGTCGACCGCGAGGCGGTGTTCGCCGCGCTGGGCCGCATCAAGGACTTCGTGGCGCGGCCGCGCCGGTCGCTGCTGGTGGTCGAGGGCGCGGGCGGGCCGCTCGCCGCCGCGATTGGCGGGACCGACGTGGTGGTTACTGCCGCCGCCTCGGCCGAACAGGCCATGGCGGCGCTGGCGGCGGAGCCGGTCGATTGCGTGGTGATCGATCTCTCCCTGCCGCAGCCCGCCGATTTCGAGCTGCTGGAGGCGTTGCGCGGGCGCGAGGCGACGGCGGACGTCCCGGTGATCGCCTACCTGCCGAACGGCCTCGACCCGGCGGACGAGGCGCGGCTGCGCCGGCTGGCCGACACCGCCGTGCTGAAGCCGGTGCGCACGCTGGACGCGATGGTGGACGAGGCGGCGCTGTTCCTGCACCGCCCGGTCGACCGCCTGCCGGAGGGCGAGCGCAGCGCCGTCCTCGACCGGCGGCAGCGCGACCCGTCGCTGGCCGGGCGGAAGGTCCTGATCATCGACGACGACGTGCGCAACATCTTCTCGCTGGCGAGCGTGCTCGAGGCGCACGATATGACGGTCCTGCACGCGGAATCGGGGCGCGAGGGCATCGAGACGCTCTCCCGCCACGCGGACGTGGACGTGGTGCTGGTGGACATCATGATGCCGGAGATGGACGGCTATCAGACGATGCGGGTGATCCGCTCGATGCCCGAGCTGGAGGGGGTGCCGATCGTCGCCGTGACGGCGAAGGCGATGAAGGGCGACCGCGAGAAGTGCATTGAGGCGGGGGCGACCGACTACGTGCCCAAGCCGGTGGACATCGACCACCTGCTGTCGCTGCTGCGCATCTGGACGGCGGCCGGCGTGGTGCTGCCCGAGAGGGGCCCATGACGCCACCCGCCATCCCTCCGGACAAGGGCAAGACGATGCTTCCCCTTCCCACGTTGCGGGATCCGGGCGACGCGCCGCCGATCCCGGTCAGCATCCTGGTGGTGGACGACGACCCGCGCAACCTGCTGGCCATGCAGCAGGTGCTGGCGGACGTCGACGCCGACGTGGTGCTGGCGCGCTCCGGCGCCGAGGCGCTGCGGCGGGTGCTCGACCAGGACTTCGCGGCGATCCTGCTGGACGTCCACATGCCGGAGATGGACGGCTACGAGACCGCCGAACTGATCCGCCGGCGCGAGCGGTCGCGCCATGTGCCGATCATCTTCCTGACCGCCATCAACAAGGACGAGGTGCACATCTTCCGCGGCTACGAGGCCGGCGCCGTGGACTACATGTTCAAGCCGGTCGAGCCGACGATCCTGCGCTGCAAGGTGGCGGTCTTCATCGACCTGCAGCGCAAGACGCTGGAGGTGAAGCGGCAGGCCGAGCAGAAGCAGCGCCTGCTGGCCGAGAACCTGCGCGTCCACACCGAGAAGCTGCTGGCCGAGCAGGCGCTGCGCCGGTCCGAGGAGCGGCAGGGGCTGATCGTGCGCTCCCTGCCCATCGTGCTCTACACCGCCGACGCCGACGGCGCCTCCTTCCGCTACCTGAGCGCCAACGCCGCCGCCGTGCTCGGCTTCCCGGCGGAGCGCTTCCTGGAGGAGCCGGGCTTCTGGGAATCCCGCCTGCACCCCGACGACCGCGGGCGCGTGCTGGCCCGGCGGGCCTCGGGCGCCGACCGCGACGCGGCGATGATCGAGTACCGCTGGCAGGGCGCGGACGGCGCCTGGCACGTGCTGCTCGACCACGCCGTGCTGCTGCGCGACGCCCGCGGTCTGCCCAGCGAGCGCAGCGGCACCATCCTCGACGTCACCGAGACGCGGGAGCTGCAGACCCAGCTCGCCCACGCGCAGCGGATGGAGACGGTCGGCCAACTGACCGGCGGCATCGCGCACGACTTCAACAACATGCTGATGGTCGTCATCGGCAGCCTGGAGCGGCTGTCCGGCATGGTGTCGGACGACGAGAAGGCGCAGCGACGGCTCGACATGGCGCTCCAGGCCTCCTTGCGCTGCTCCGACCTGACGCGCCGCCTGCTGTCCTTCGCGCGGCGCCAGCAATTGCATCCGGAGCCGGTGGACCTCGACGCGCTGGTGCGGGGCATGGGCGAGTTCATGGGCCGCACGCTGGGCAGCGGCGTCGAGCTGGTGATCGAGCCGGCGGAGGGCGCCTGGCCGGCCATCGTCGACCGCAGCCAGGCGGAATCGGCGCTGCTGAACCTGGTGATCAACGCCCGCGACGCCATGGAGGGCGGCGGCCGGCTGACCCTGCGCATCGCCAATGTGCCGGCCGGGGCCTCCGATCTGCCGGAGCTGTCCGGCGACAGCGTGCTGCTGTCCGTGTCGGACACCGGCTGCGGCATGCCGCCCGAGGTGCTGGAGCACGCCTTCGAACCGTTCTTCACCACTAAGGACGTGGGCAAGGGCACCGGCCTCGGGCTCAGCATGATCCACGGCTTCGTCAAGCAGTCCGGCGGCGCCATCCGGGTGGACAGCACCGTCGGCCAGGGCACGACCTTCCACCTCTACCTGCCGCGCGCCGACGCGCCGGCCGCCGACGACTCCACGGCGGCGGCGGAGGGCTTGCCGCGCGGCGGCGGCGAGGTGGTGCTGGTGGTGGACGATGAGGAGGACGTCCGCGGCGTCGCCACGCTCACCTTGCAGGACCTCGGCTACACGGTGGTCGAGGCGTCCTCGCCGCAGAAGGCGCTGGAGGTCCTCGCCGAGGGCGGGGCGGTGGACCTGCTGTTCACCGACATCGTCATGCCGGGCGGCGTCAACGGCTTCGAGCTCGCCCGCGCCGGCCTGGAGCGGCGGCCCGCCCTCAAGGTGCTCTACGCCACCGGCTTCGCGCACGGCATCGACGGCGACGGCGCCGCCGGGTCCGCCATCCTGCGCAAGCCCTACCGCCGGCACGAGCTGGCCGAGGCGGTGCGGCGCACCCTGGCGCCGGCCGCGGCCGGCTGACGAACCGCTCGACGGGCGCGCCCGCTTGCCGTATGCCAATATCGGCTGAGGGGAGAGAAAGAGCATGAACCGGTCCGCACCGTCGCATCGCTTGCCGCCGGCCGGCGGCGGGGCCGCAAAGCGCCTCGTGATGTTCCTGCACGGCGTCGGCGCCCGCGGCGACGATTTGGCGCCGCTGGCCGACCTGTGGCGCGCCGCACTTCCCGACGCCGCCATGAGCTTCCCGGACGCGCCGGAGCCGTTCGATCAGGCGCCCTTCGGCCGGCAGTGGTTCAGCGTCACCGGCGTCACCGAGGCGAACCGGCCGCAGCGCGTCGCCGCCGCGGCGCCGGCCTTCGACCGCGTGCTGGCGGAGGAGTTGGCCTGGGCGGGCGTCGCGCCGGAGGCGCTGATCCTCGTCGGCTTCTCGCAGGGCTCCATCATGTCGCTGGACGCGGTCGCCTCCGGGCGCTGGCGGCCGGCGGCGGTGATTGCCTACGCCGGGCGGCTGTCCCGTCCGCCGGCGCCGGGCGTTGCCGCCACGACCCCGCTTCTGCTGGTGCACGGCGCCGCCGACCCGGTCATCCCCGTGCGCGAGACCGAACAGGCCGCCGCGGCGCTGCGCGGCGCCGGCTTCAGCGTCGACGTGCGGATCGAGCCCGGCGTCGACCACACCATCACGCCGGCCGGCGCGCAGGCCGGCCTCGCCTTCCTCAAGGCCGCCGTCGGGAGCGCCCCATGAAGCTCGATCACCCCGGGCATCCGGCCCCTGCGGACGCGGAGAGGCGCCGGGCCGTCCGGCCGGTGATCTGCTACCCCGTGGACACCCTCGCGCCGCCGGACCTCGCGGCCTACCGCGCGGCCCGCGACGGTTGGGAGAAGATGGCCGAAGTGCTCGTCCCGCCGCGCGAGGCGCGCTGCTTCGGCGTTCCGGCGGGCTGCTTCTTCCGCATCGTCAGCGTCGAGGGGCCGCAGGTCGGCGACCTCAACCTCTGGGCGGCCGGCGACCTGAGCGAGCGCTTCTTCTCCGGCAAGACGCGGGCGCTGCACGGCACGCACCTGTCCACCGGCGACCGGCTGTGGTCGGCGTTGCCGCACCTGCGGCCGATGGCGACGATCACCGAGGACACGCTCGACTGGTACGGTTTCGACGAGTGGGGCGGCTCGGTACACGACGTGATCGGGACGCGCTGCGACCCCTACACGCACCGGCTGCTGGCGGGCGGGGATTATCACCACTGCTGCCACTCCAACCTGACGCGGGCGCTCGCCGGCCGGTTGGCCCGTCCGTGCGCCGAAGTGGAGCCGGCGGTGCACGACGTGCTGAACGTCTTCATGTGCACCGGCTTCACCCGCGACACCGGGCAGTATTTCATGAAGGCCAGCCCGGTGCGGCCCGGCGACTTCCTGGAGTTCTTCGCCGAGATCGACCTGCTGGGCGCGCTTTCCGCCTGCCCGGGCGGCGATTGCAGCGCAGAGCATTCGAGCGACACGGCGGCCTGCCATCCCCTGCTGGTCGAGGTCTACCGGCCCAAGGCGTCGCCGCGCGGCTGGGCATCGCCGCCGCGCAACGACTACGGCGGCGGCCACGGCTGCTGAGCGGCCGCGGGGGGTTGCCAAACGGGCCGCGTGCGACGATGCTGCCGCCCCCACCGCCTGCCGCAGGAGCCCCGCACATGTCCACCGCCAAGATCCTTCTCCTCGGCTCGGGCGAACTCGGCAAGGAGTTCGTCATTTCGGCCAAGCGCCTGGGCTGCGAGGTCGTCGCCTGCGACAGCTACGCCAACGCCCCGGCCATGCAGGTGGCGGACGGGTGCGAGGTGTTTTCCATGCTCGACGAGGCGGCCCTGCGCGCCGCCATCGCCAAGCACGCCCCGGACTTCATCGTCCCGGAGATCGAGGCGATCCGCACCGAGGTGCTGCACGAGTTCGAGGATGCCGGGGTGACGGTCGTCCCCTCCGCCCGCGCCGCGACGATGACCATGAACCGCGACCGCATCCGCGAGGTCGCCGCCACCGAACTCGGCCTGCGCACCTCGCGCTACCGCTACGCCGAGAGCCTCGACGAGGTCCGCGCGGGGGCGGAGCACACGGGCCTGCCCTGCGTCATCAAGCCGGTGATGTCGTCGTCGGGCAAGGGCCAGAGCACCGTGCGCACGGCGGACGAACTGGAAGCCGCCTGGGAGTACGCCGTCGCCAACATGCGCGGCGACCGGCGCAAGGTCATCGTCGAGGAGTTCGTTGCCTTCGAGTACGAGATCACCCTGCTGACCGTCCGCACCCGCGACGGCGTGCTGTTCTGCGAGCCCATCGGCCACCGGCAGGAGCGCGGCGACTACCAGGAATCCTGGCAGCCGGTCGCCATGCCGCAGCTCCTGCTGGACGACGCCAAGGCGATGGCCACCAAGGTGGTGGACAACCTGGGCGGCTACGGCATCTTCGGCGTCGAGTTCTTCGTGACGAAGGACGAGGTGGTCTTCTCCGAGCTGTCGCCGCGCCCGCACGACACCGGCATGGTGACGCTGCTGTCGCAGAACCTCTCGGAATTCGACCTGCACGCCCGCGCCATCCTGGGCTTGCCGATCCCGCGCATCCACGTGCACGGCCCGTCCGCGTCGGCGGTGATCCTCGCCGACCGCGAGGCGGAGCGCTTCGCCATCGAGGGGCTGGCGGAGGCGCTGACGCACGGCACGCCCGACTATGACGTCGACGTGCGCCTGTTCGGCAAGCCGACGACGCGCAAGAACCGCCGCATGGGCGTGGCGTTGGCCGCCGGGGCGACGCTCGACGAGGCGCGGGAGCGCGCCCTCAAGGCCGCGGCGGCGATCACGATCCGCTATTCGTAGCCGCGAACAGCTCCAGCAGGACCCCGCGCAGCCAACGGTTGGCCGGATCGTGCTCCGCCGTCTCGTGCCAGTACAGGTAGACGTCCAGCGTCGGCACCGGGAACGGGACGGGGAGCACCCGGTTCGGCAGGGTCAGGTTGGCGGCCTGCGCGTAGTGCTGCGGCATGGTCAGCAGCAGGTCGCTCTCCGCCACCACCCGGCACGCCGCGTCGTACTGCTGGCAGCGCAACGCGACGTGGCGGCTGCGGCCGATGCGGGCCAACTCCAGGTCCTCCAGGGCGCCGCCCTTGCGGCGTGACGACACCAGCACGTGGCTGGTCCGCAGGTAGCCTTCCAGGTCCAGCCCCTCGGCGAGGACGGGATGCTCCTCGCGCGCGACCACCACCAGCGTGTCGCGCAGCAGCAGCGTGCGCCGCACCGCGTTGGACAGGGTGAGCAGCACGTCCGCCGCCATGTCCAGTGATCCGGCCGCCAGTTCCGATTCCAGTTCGCGCCGGTCGGCGCGGACCGAGGACACGTCGATCAACGGAGCTTCCGCCTTCAGCCGGCCGGTCAGCGGCGGCAGCAGCTTCGATTCCAGCACGTCGCGCACGCCGATGGTGACGCTGCGCCGGGTCGAGGCCGGGTCGAAGCTGCGGCACTGCTGCACGCTGGCGGTCAGCGTGTTGAGCGACTGCCGCACCGGACCGATCAGCGAACGCGCCAGCGGCGTCGGCGCCATGGCGCTGCCCCGGCGGACGAACAGCGGGTCGTCGAACACCGCGCGCAGCCGGCCGAGCGCGTGGCTCAGCGCCGGCTGCGTCAGGTTCAGGCTGCGCGCCGCGCGGGTGATGTTGCCCTCGGTGTAGATGGCGTTGAGGACGACGAACAGGTTCAGGTCGAGCCGGTTTATATGCACCATGCTTATGGTTCTGCATGAAGACTCATCATTTGATTCATTGTGCCGTGTGACGGAAAGTTTGCGCAAGGGCTGATGCCCGATCCGTCACAAAGCGACCCGAATCCATGGACTTCGCCCACTCCGCCAAGGCCCGGCATTTCATCGACCGCGTCGCCGCGTTCATGGCCGACCACGTCATCCCGGCCGAGCCGCTGTACCACGAGCAGATCCGCTCCGCGCCCGACCCCTGGGCCCAGCCGCCGGTGATGGAGGAGCTGAAGGCGCGCGCCAGGGCCGCCGGCCTGTGGAACCTGTTCCTGCCCGACGAGGAGCACGGCGCCGGCCTGTCCAACGTGGACTACGCGCCGATCGCCGAGTTGACCGGCCGCTCCTTCATCGCGCCGGAGGTGTTCAACTGCGCCGCGCCCGACACCGGCAACATGGAGGTGCTGGTCCAGTACGGCTCGCCCGAGCAGAAGGAGCGCTGGCTGACGCCGCTGCTGGAGGGCGCCATCCGCTCCGCCTTCTGCATGACCGAGCCGGAGGTCGCCTCCTCCGACGCCACCAACATGCGCGCCACGGCCATCGTCGAGGGCGACGAGATCGTGCTGAACGGGCGCAAGTGGTGGAGCACCGGCATCGGCCACCCGCACTGCCGCTTCGTCATCTTCATGGGGCTGACCGACGCCGAGGCGCCGAAGCACCGCCGCCACTCCATGGTGCTGGTGCCGCTCGACGCGCCGGGCGTGACGGTGCGGCGCATGCTGCCGGTGTTCGGCGATCTGCACCCGCCGCACGGCCACGGCGAGGTCACCTTCGAGGACGTGCGGCTGCCGCTGTCCAACGTCATCGCCGGGCCGGGCCGCGGCTTCGAGATTGCGCAGGGCCGCCTGGGGCCGGGACGCATCCATCACTGCATGCGCGCCATCGGCATCGCCGAGCGGGCGTTCGAGCTGATGTGCCGCCGTTCGCTGACCCGCACCGCCTTCGGTGCCCCGCTGGCCCGGCTGGGCGGCAACGGCGACGTGATCGCCAACGCCCGCATGGCCATCGACCAGGCCCGCCTGCTGACGCTGAAGGCGGCGTGGATGATGGACACCGTCGGGGTGAAGGGAGCGATGAGCGAGATCTCGCAGATCAAGGTGGTGGCGCCCTCGGTCGCGCAGACGGTGGTCGACCAGGCGATCCAGATGCATGGCGGCGCCGGCGTGTCCGACGACGTGCCGCTGGCCGGGATGTTCGCCGCGGCGCGCGTCCTGCGCCTCGCCGATGGGCCGGACGAGGTGCACCGCGCGCTGATCGCCAAGCTGGCGCTGAAGCCCTTCGCCGCCGAACTCGCCGCCGCCCGCTAGGAGATTTTCGATGGATCTGCTCGACAAACCCGGCCGGGTGCGCAAGGGCGAGGAACTCGACCTCGCGGCCGTGGACGCCTTCCTGAAGGGCATCGACCCCGCGCTGCACGGCGAACCGGAGGCCGGCCAGTTCGCCGGCGGCGCCTCCAACCTCACCTACCTGCTGCGCTATCCCGGCCGCGACTTGATCCTGCGCCGCCCGCCCTTCGGCGCGCGCGCCAAGGGCGCCCACGACATGGTGCGCGAGGCCGAGGTGCAGCGCGCGCTGGCGCCGGTCTACCCGACCGTGCCGAAGGTGGTCGCGGTGTGCCGCGATCCGGCGGTGCTGGGGTGCGAGTTCTACGTGATGGAGCGCATCGCCGGCATCATCCCGCGCCGCGACCTGCCGTCGGGCCTGACGCTGAGCGTCGCCGACACCCGCCGGCTATGCCTGAACGTCATCGACAAGCTGATCGAACTGCATCAGGTGGACCCGGCCGCTCCGGGCCTGGCCCAGCTCGGCAAGGGGGAGGGCTACGTGCGTCGGCAGGTGGAGGGCTGGCAGGAGCGCTTCCGCCGCGCCCGCACCGAGGACGTGTCCGACTTCGCCGCGGTCATGGCGTGGTTGACCGAGCGGATGCCGGCCGGCGAGGTGGCGATCCGCGTCATCCACAACGACTTCCGCTTCGACAACGTGGTGCTGGACGCCGCCGACCCGCTGACGGTCGTCGGCGTGCTGGACTGGGAGATGGCGACGCTTGGCGACCCGCTGATGGACCTGGGCGGCGCGCTCGCCTACTGGATCCAGGCGGACGACGAGCCGGAGTTCCAGGCGCTGCGCCGCCAGCCGACGCACCTGCCTGGCATGCTGACCCGCGACGAGGTCGTCGCCTACTACGGCGAGCGGACCGGCTGGCGGGTGGACGACTTCGCCTTTTACATGGTGTTCGGCCTGTTCCGCCTCGCCGTCATCGCCCAGCAGATCTACCAGCGCTACACCCAGGGCAACGCCGCGAACCCGCAGTTCGCCACCTTCGGCGCGCTGGTTGGCGTGCTGGAGCGACGCTGCCGCGCCGTCATGGCGGCGGCCTGAGCGATGGCGGCGCTGTTCCTCGTCCGCCATGGGCAAGCCGGCCTGCTGTCGGAGGATTACGACCGGCTCTCCCGCGTCGGGCGGACGCAGGCGGCGGCGCTCGGCAAGTGGCTGCGCGCCACCGGGCAGAGCGGCGGCCTGTTCGTGCGCGGCGGCCTGCGCCGCCATCGCGAGACCGCCGAGGAATGCCTGACGACGTGGCGGGAGCCCGGCGAACCGCCGCCCGAGGTCGAGGAGGACGCCGCCTTCGACGAGTTCGACCACCTCGACGTGCTGGGCGCCCACCGCGCCGACCTCGGCACGCCCGCCGGGCTGGCCGCCTTCCTGCGCGGCCAGACGCAGCCGCAGCGCGCCTTCCAGGCGGTGTTCGTCGAGGCCGTCGCACGCTGGACCGATGGCCGGCACGACGGCGACTACCGCGAGAGCTGGGGCGCCTTCAAGGCGCGCTGCGTCGAGGGCATGCGCCGCGTCGTCGCCCGCACGCCGCCGTCGCAGAACGCCTGGGTGTTCACCTCGGGCGGGCCGATCGCCGTGCTGTGCCAGCACGCGCTGGGCCTCAGCGACGACCGCACGGTGGCGCTCACCGCCATGATCCACAACACCGCCGTCAGCAAGCTGCTGCACGACCGCAGCCGGCTGGGCCTCGGCGCCTTCAACGGCATCGCGCATCTGGAAGCGATGGGCGACGCCAGCCTCTTCACCTACCGCTAGGACACCATGGACCGCACGCACCTCTTCGACCTGACCGGCCGGATCGCCCTGGTGACCGGCGCCAGCCGCGGCATCGGCGAGGCGATCGCCCGCACGCTGGCCGCCGCCGGGGCGCACGTGATCGTCTCCAGCCGCAAGCTCGACGGCTGCCAGGCCGTCGCCGGGAGCATCGCCGCGGCGGGCGGCTCGGCCGAGGCGCTGGCCTGCCACATCGGCGAGATGGACGAGATTACGGGAGCCTTCGCCGCCATCGAGGAGCGGCACGGCCGACTCGACATCCTGGTCAACAACGCCGCCGCCAACCCGTATTTCGGTTCCATCGTCGACACCGACCTCGCCGCCTTCCAGAAGACGGTGGACGTCAACATCCGCGGCTACTTCTTCATGTCGGCCGGCGGCGCCAGGCTGATGGCGCGGAACGGGGGCGGCAGCATCGTCAACGTCGCCTCGGTCAACGCGGTGATCCCGGCGGCGGCGCAGGGCATCTACTCAATCACCAAGGCGGCGGTGGTCTCGATGACCAAGGCCTTCGCCAAGGAGTGCGCGCCGTCCGGCGTGCGCGTCAACGCGCTGCTGCCCGGCGCCACCGACACGAAGTTCGCCGCGGCGCTGATCCGGAACAAGCCGATCCTCGACCAAGTGCTGGCGCACGTGCCGATGGGCCGCGTCGCGCGGCCGGACGAGATGGCGGGGGGCGTGCTGTACCTCGCCTCCGACGCCGCCAGCTATACCACCGGGACCTGCCTGACCATTGATGGTGGCTACCTGATCGCCTGAGGGAAGAGGGATGCGCATGACCGAGACCAACCGCCAGTTCCGCCTCGCCGCCCGCCCGGTCGGCCTGCCGAGGCGGAGCGACTGGCAGTTCACCACCGAGCCGATACCCGGGCCCGCCGAGGGCGAGGTGCTGGTGAGGACGCTGTACCTGTCGCTCGACCCCGCCATGCGCGGCTGGATGAACGAGGGCAAGTCCTACATCCCGCCGGTCGAACTGGGCGCGGTGATGCGGGCCGGCGGCGCCGGGCGCGTCGTGGCCTCGCGCCATCCGGGTTTCGCGGTGGGCGACACGGTGACCGGCAGCCTGGGCGTGCAGGACTACGCCTGCCTGCCGGGCAAGCACCTTACCCGGGTGGAGACGCGGCTGGCGCGGCTGCCGGTGTTCCTCGGCACGCTCGGCATGCCGGGGATGACCGCGTATTTCGGCCTGCTGGAGGTCGGCCGGCCGACCCCCGGCGACACGGTCGTCGTGTCCGGCGCCGCGGGCGCGGTCGGCGGCGTGGTCGGGCAGATTGCCAAGCTGAAGGGCTGCCGCGTCGTCGGCATCGCCGGCGGCGGGGACAAGTGCCGGTACGTGGTGGACGAACTCGGCTTCGATGCCGCCATCGACTACAAGGCGGAGGATGTGAAGGTGGCGCTGCGCCGCGCGTGCCCGAAGGGCATTGACGTCTACTTCGACAACGTCGGCGGCGATACCCTGGATGACGCGCTGGCCAACCTCGCGCGCCACGCCCGCATCGTCATCTGCGGCGCCATCTCGCAATACAACAACACCACGCCCGTGCAGGGGCCGCGCAACTACCTGTCGCTGCTGGTCAACCGGGCGCGCATGGAGGGCATGGTCGTCTTCGACTACGCCGACCGCTACGGCGAGGCGGTGCGCGACCTCGCCCGCTGGATGGCGGAAGGCAAGCTGCAATCGCGCGAACACGTCGTCGAGGGGTTCGAGAGCTTCCCGGAGGCGCTGCTGACGCTGTTCAGCGGCGGGAACCTCGGCAAGCTCGTGCTCAAGGTCGCGGAAGAATGATGGGGGAAGGGATGCAGGATCTGACCGGCAAGGTCGCCGTCGTCACCGGTGCCGCCGAGGGCATCGGCAAGGCCATCGCCCGCCGGGCGGCGGCCGAGGGGATGAAGCTCGTGCTGGCCGACATCGACGCCAGGGCGCTGGGTGCCTTGGCCGATGAGTTCGCCGCCGCGGGAGTCGAGGCGCTGGCCGTGCGCACCGACGTGGCGGACGCCGATCAGGTGGACGCGCTGGCCGACACCGCCTTCGGCCACTACGGCGCCGTTCACCTGCTGGTGAACAACGCCGGCGTCGCTCTGGCCAAGAGCGTCTGGGAGACCACGCCCAGGGACTGGGACTGGGTGATGGGCGTCAACTTCTACGGCGTCACCAACGGCCTGCGCGCCTTCGTGCCGCGCATGCTGGAGCGCGGCGAGGCCGGGCACATCGTCAACACCGCCTCCATCGCCGGGCTGCTGTCGATGCCGGCGCTGGCCGCCTACAACGCCAGCAAGTTCGCCGTGGTGACGGTGTCGGAGGGGCTGCATCACGACCTGTCGCTCCGCGGCGCGCCCATCGGCGTCTCGGTCCTTTGCCCGTCCTGGGTGAAGACCCGCATCGTCGAGGCCGAGCGCAACCGCGCCGGCGAGCACACCGGCCTCGCCGGGATGAGTCCGCAGTCGCGCAAGGTGGGGCACGCGGTGTTCCAGGCCGTGCAGGCCGGCATCGCACCGGAATCCGTCGCCGACGCGGTGTTCGAGGCGGTGCGCGCTGGGCGCTTCTACATCCTCACTCACCCGGACAGCCGGGTCGGCGTGAAGATCCGCATGGAGGACATCGTGAACGATCGCCGACCCACGGCGCTGACGTTCTGAGCAGGCCGGCTTTGACATAAAGTGAACTTTAATTTGTTCTTGAGAAAATCAGTAATGTGACCTATACGTCAGGCGTGAGCGGCGCTGCCGCGCACCGAGGGCGGACCGGGCGCAATCCCGACCCCGTCCCGCTTGGCGAAACGAACGACCCGTGGCGCGAAACGACCGGCGGGCGCACCAAGCAGGGGAGGACGAATGAACGACGCGATGCAGGGGCACCCCGTGCGTCCGCTGCCCGCCCTGTCGGGCCGCCCGATGCACAGCCTGCTGGACGAGGCGGTGGCGCGTTTCGCTGACCGGCCGTGTCTGGACTTCCTGGGCACATCCTACAGCTACGCCGAGGTCGGCCGGCTGGTCGACCGCGTCGCCCGTGGTCTGCAGGCCATCGGTGTCGGCAAGGGCACGCGGGTCGGGCTGTGCCTGCCCAACACGCCCTATTCGGTCATCGGCTACTACGGCATCCTGAAGGCCGGTGGCATCGTGGTGAATTACAACCCGCTCTACGTGGAGCGGGAACTGCGCCACCAGATCGAGGATTCCGGCACCACCGTCATGCTGACGCTGGACGAGCGCTGCCTGCTCGGGCGGGTGGCGGCGCAGCTGGGCGCCTCGTGCCTGGAGCGGGTCGTGGTCTGCCCCGTCGCCGGGATCGTGTCGGACGGCTGCACGTTGTTCCCGTCCTTCACCGGCGCCGCGGTGACGCCACCGTCCGACGATCCCCACCTGATTCCGTTCGGCCGCCTGATCGACAACGACGGCGCACCGGCCCCGGTGGACATCGACCCGGCCGAGGACGTGGCGGTGCTGCAATACACCGGCGGCACCACCGGCGTGCCGAAGGGGGCGACGCTCACGCACGCCAACGTCTCGGTGAACGCCGCGCAGGTGACCTATTGGCTCGCTGGCCCGCCGGGGGAAGACCGGGTGCTCGGCGTGCTGCCGCTGTTCCACGTGTTCGCCATGACCGCGGCGATGAACCTGGCCATCCATTCGGGCGCGGAGCTGATCCTGCTGCCGCGCTTCGAGCTGGAGGAGGTGGTGAAGCGGATCGCGGTCAAGCGGCCGACCTTCTTCCCCGCCGTGCCCACCATCTACACCGCGCTGATCGCCGCCGCGCAGCAGCCGGGCTGCGACCTGTCGTCGATCCGCTGCTGCATCTCCGGCGGCGCGCCGCTACCGCTGGAGGTGAAGGAACGGTTCGAGGCGGTCACCGGCTGCACCCTGGTCGAGGGCTACGGCCTGTCGGAGACTTCGCCTGTGGCCACCTGCAACCCGGTGCGCGGCGTCAACAAGGCCGGCTCGATCGGCGTGCCGTTGCCGGGCACGATGGTGGAGATCCGCGCCGTGGACGACCCGCGCCGGACGGCGGGACCGGGCGAGCACGGCGAGGTGTGCGTCCGCGGGCCGCAGGTCATGCGTGGCTACTGGAACCGGCCGGAGGAGACGGCGGACATCTTCGTCGGGGACTTCCTGCGCACCGGCGACGTCGGGCGGGTGGATGAGGACGGCTACGTCTTCCTCACCGACCGCATCAAGGACCTGATTCTGTGTGGCGGCTACAACGTCTATCCGCGGGTGATCGAGGAGGCGCTGTACCAGCACCCGGCCGTCGCCGAGTGCATCGTCATCGGCATCCCCGACGGCTACCGCGGGCAGGCGCCCAAGGCGTTCGTGCGCCTGCGCGACGGCACGGAGGCGACGCCGGAGGGTCTCAAGGACTTCCTGTCCGGACACCTGTCGCGCATCGAGATGCCGAAGGCCATTGAGCTGCGCGCCGAGCTGCCGAAGACCGCGGTCGGCAAGCTGTCGAAGAAGACGCTGATCGACGAGGAACGCGTCCGCGCCGCCGTGGGGGACGGCGTGGCCGGCAAGGGGAAATCAGGGGGAACGATGGCGCACGGATTCTAGCGACGGTCCACGCCGTCCGGCCGGCGTGAGGCGCGGCCGGGGCTTCCGGCATCACCACGACGCGTGCGACCGCGCGCCGGCTCCCGCCGGCGCGACCGGCCTGCCTCGTCCTGAAACAACCTCGTCCTCTGGGGGCGGCGACACATGGTCTTGGAAAAGCTTGCCGTATCGACGCGCATCTTTGCCGGCTTCCTGTCGGTGCTGGCCCTGCTGGCGGCGATGGGGACCGCGGGGGTGGTCGGGTTCGGCATGGCGCGCGAGCAGTTCGTCTCCTACGGCGAGGTGGCCGAGGTGGCGATCTCCGCCATGGAGGTGCAGACCGACATCGGCATCCTGATGCGCGCCGCGCAGAACTACGCCGCCTCGGGCCGCGAGCTGGAGCGCACCACCGCCCGGGACGTCGGCCAGCGCCTCGACGCGACCGCCGCCGCCATCCGCACGCGCCCCGGTGCCGCCGGGCTTGCCGCGCCGCTCGACGAGCTGACCGCGGCCCGCCGCCAGTTCGAGGCGGAGTTCGCGCGCGTCGTCGAGGCCAAGACCCGCCGCCGTGCCCTCATCCTGGACGAGCTGCTGCCGGGTCTCCAGGCGGCGGCCGACCAAGCCCCGGCCGGGGTGCGCGAGGTGCTCGCCAAACTGCCGCTGCTGCTCGAACGCTACGAGGCCGAGCAGATGGAGGACGACGCCGACGCGGTGCGCAAGGCCTTGGCTGAGGCCGCCGCCACGGCGCCCGCCCTGGCCGCCCCGATGGCGGAGGCGCGGCGGCGCCTGGAGGCGGTGACCGCCGCCGCGGACGCCGCCGACCTCGCCGCCGACGCGCTGGTCCGCGTCACCGGTCGCCGCCTGATCGCCTCCGGCCAGGCGCTGCGCGAGACGGCGGTGGGCAACCTGACGCGTCTCCAGGCGGAGAACGAGGCCACCATGGGGCAGGGCCAAGCGCTGCTGATCGCGCTGGCGGTGGCCGGGCAGTTGCTCGGGCTGGCGCTGGCCTGGGTGATCGCGCGCAGCATCATCCGCCCGGTGCGCCGCATCACCCGCACCATGGAGGCGCTGGCGGCCGGCGACAAGGGTGTGGAGATCCCGGCGCAGACCGCGCGCGACGAGATCGGCGCCATGGCCCGCGCGGTCGCGGTGTTCAAGGACAACGCGCTCGCCATGGAACGCTTCCAGGTGGAGCAGGAACGCGCCAAGCAGGACGCCGAGCACGAGAAGGGCCGGATGCTGGCCGAACTGGCCAACGGCTTCGAGGAGAGTGTGCAGCACGTGGTGGACGTCGTGTCGGCCGCCGCGGCGGACCTGCACGCCGCCGCCGCCGGCATGGCGCAGACCACCGACGGCGCCAACCGGCACCTGTGCGCCTTCTCCGCCACCTCCGAGGACACCGTGCACAACGTCCAGCAGGTCAGCGCGGCGGCCGAGCAGCTGTCGGCCTCGGTGGGCGAGATCGGGCAGCGCGTCGCCCAGTCCACCGCCATGGCCGGCCGCGCGGTGGCCGAGGCCGGGCGCACCAACGGCATGGTGCAGGCGCTGTCGGAGTCCGCGCAGACCATCGGGCGCGTGGTCGACCTGATCAACCGCATCGCCCACCAGACCAACCTGCTGGCGCTGAACGCCACCATCGAGGCGGCACGCGCCGGCGAGGCCGGCAAGGGCTTCGTCGTCGTGGCGAACGAGGTGAAGGCGCTGGCGCATCAGACCTCGAAGGCGACGGGGGAGATCGCCCAGCAGATCGGCGCCATCCAGCAGGCCACCGCCGGCACGGTGGATGCCATCGCCGCGATCACGACCATGGTCGCCGACATCGATCAGGTGGCCACGGCGGTCGCCGCCGCGGTCGAGCAGCAGGGCGCGGCAACGCGGGACATCGCCCGCAACATCCAGCAGGTGGCGACCGGCATCGGCCGGCTGTCGTCGCACAGCACCACGCTGGCCGGCGCGGTGAACGACACCGGCACCGCCGCCGGCCGGGTCCTGCACGCGGCCGACGACCTGTCGGGCCAATCGGAACGGTTGCGCCGCGAGGTCGGCCGGTTCCTCGACCAGGTGCGGGTCGTCTGACCGCACGGAAGAACACGGACAAGGGGGAGGCTTTTTGCGATGAGGGGGGATCGGTTCATGCTTCGGTGGGGGAGGCGCCCGGCGGCCGGGCTGCTGTGCGGGTCGGCGTTGTGGCTGCTGGGGGCGCTGGGCGCACCGGCGCAGGCCGAGACCTTTGCGCTGGGTGACGGGTGGGAGGCGCAGACCGCGCTCGACCTCTCGGTGGGAGCGGCGATGCGGCTGCGCAACCCCGACGCTGCGCTGGTGGCGCGCGGCAACGGCGGGCGCGGCGACGGCACGACCACCGACGACGGCAACCTGAACTACCGGCGCGGCGACCTCTATTCGGCGCTCGGCAAGGCGCTTGGCGAGGTGCAGGTCAGCCGCGACGGCTACGGCGTCTTCCTGCGCGGCAAGGCGTGGTACGACGCCGCTACCGAGCGCCAGGGCGTTGATTTCGGGCATTCGGCGAACGGTTACCGGGCCGGCTCGCGGCTGAACGACAGCGACTTCTACACGCTGTCGAAGTTCAAGGGCGCCCAGCTGCTCGACGCCTACGCCTTCGGCGACATCGGCTTGGGCGGCGACCGCTCGGTCGCGGTGAAGGCCGGCCAGCATGTGGTGAACTGGGGCGAGAGCCTGTTCGTCGCCGGCGTCAACCAGTACAACATCGTGGACGGCAGCGCCGCCCGCCGCCCCGGCGCGCAGATCAAGGAGATCCTGCTGCCGGTCCCGCAGATCTCCTTCAACGCCGGCCTGGGCGACGGCTTCAGCGTCGAGGGCTTCTACCAGTTCGCCTGGAAGCATTCGACCTTCGAGGGCTGCGGCACCTTCTGGAGCCCGAGCGACATCCTCAACTGCTCGAACGTCGCGGCCAACATCACCCCGGCGCCGTTCGGCGACGTCCAGGGCTACAACGGCATCCCGGCGCTGCGCGGCCTCAACGCCCGCATGAGCAACGCCGGCCGGCAGGAGCCGCGCGACAGCGGGCAGTTCGGCGTGGCGGGCCGCTACTTCGCCTCGGGCATCGGCACCGACTTCGGCCTGTACTACGCGCAGTACCACGCGCGCAGCCCGATCTTCAGCATGGTGCGTTCGCCGTCCACGGTGCGCAACTCGTTGTACAGCCTGCCGTCCAACGCCGCGCAGTACTTCGAGGACTATTCGGCAGAGGACATCCGGGTCTACGGCGCCAGCGCCGCCACCGAGATCGGCGGCTGGAGCGTCTCGTCGGAGATCAGCCACGCCACCGACGTGCCGGTGCAGATCAACACCAGCGACCTGGTGGCCGGCGTGTCCAGCGGCACCGGGCCGCTGGGCTACCTGAAGTCGCGCCCGCTCGGCAGCGTCATCCGCGGCTACGACCTGAAGGACAAGACGCAGATCCAGGTCTCGACCATCAAGTCGTTCCCCAACGTGATGGGGGCGGACTCCCTGCGCCTGCTGGGCGAGGTGGCGTTCCAGCACTGGAGCGGCATCGGCGATCCGAACACCTCGACCCGCTACGGCCGTTCCCCGGGCTTCGGCCGCGCCGGCAGCGCGACCACGGCCTGCGGCACCACGGTGGTCGACTACTGCGGCGCGGACGGCTTCGCCACGTCGAACTCCTGGGGTCTGCGCACGCAGGTGTCGCTGACCTACCCGGACGTGTTCGCCGGCGTGAACCTGACGCCGCGCCTCTCGGTGGCCTGGGATGTCGGCGGTGTGTCGCCGGACGGCACCTTCGTCAAGGATCGCGTCAACGTCGGCCTCGGGCTGCGCGCCGACCTGCTGCAGCGTTACTACGCCGACCTGACGCTCAGCGCCTACAACCAGAAAGCCAAGTACGACCCACAGCGCGACCGTGCCTACGTGGCCCTGGTCGTCGGCATGACGTTCTAAGCAGGAGACGACGATCCATGCGACGCACTTCGATGTTCACGGCGCCGGTCGCCGTCGCGCTGGTCCTCGGCACGGCCGGCTTCGCCGCCGCCGAGATGACTCCGCAGGACGCCGCCCGCCTCGGCAAGGACCTGACGCCGATGGGTGCGGAAGCGGCCGGCAACAAGGCGGGCACCATCCCGGCCTGGACCGGCGGCCTGACCAAGCCGCCGGCCGGCTTCGACCCGGCCAAGGGCTACGCCGACCCCTACGCGTCGGAACAGCCGCTTTACACCATCACCGCGGCCAACGCCGACCAGCACAAGGACAAGCTGGCGCCGGGGCAGATCGCGCTGCTGAAGCGCTATCCGTCCTACACGATGAAGGTGTACCCGACCCACCGCACCGCCGCGCTGCCACAGAAGGAATACGACGCCGTCAAGGCGGAGGGTGTCGCCGCGCAGCTCGCCGACGGCGGCAACGGCGTGCTCAACATCAGCTCCACGGCGGTGCCGTTCCCGGTGCCGAAAAGTGGCGTGGAGGTGATGTGGAACCACGTCATGCGCTACCGCGGCGGCACCTACCAGCGCTTCGGCACGGAGTTCCCGGTGCACACCAACGGCAGCTTCACGCCGCTGCGCCGGACCGAGTGGTACGGGCGCGCCAGCACGCTTGGCAACCCGGAGCCCAACCGCCTGCACTACTATCTGAATCTGGTGACGGCGCCCTCCAGCATCGCCGGCGAGGCGATCCTGGTGCACGATCCGCTCGATCAGGTGAAGGACTCCCGCCTGGCCTGGACCTACAATCCCGGCCAGCGCCGGGTGCTGCGGGCCCCCTCGGTGTCGTACGACAGCCCGGGCACCGGTACCGACGGCCTGCGCACCATGGACGACTACGAGGGCTACAACGGCGCCCCCGACCGCTACGACTGGAAGCTGGTCGGCAAGCGGGAGATGATCATCCCCTATAACAACTACAAGCTGACCGACAAGAGCCTGAAGTATTCGGACATCATCAAGGAGAACACCATCAACCAGGACCTCGTGCGCTACGAGCTGCACCGGGTATGGGTGGTGGAGGCGACGCTGAAGCCCGGCGCGCGGCACCTCTACGCCAAGCGCGAGTTCTACGTGGACGAGGATTCCTGGCAGATCGCCCACAAGGACCAGTACGACGGCCGCGGCG
>NZ_LGQZ01000066.1 GCF_003116015.1 Azospirillum sp. TSO22-1 | reverse complement strand
AAGGACCCTGGCACTGCCCCTCCCCCTCCCGCCGCAACGCGGCGGGCCCCTCCCTCTCCCGGGGCGGGAGAGGGGTTATGAGAACGGGTTGTCCACGTTGTCCGTCGCCTGTGGCGGCGGGATCCGGTCGGGCAGGGCCTTGTCCGCCTCCAGCGCCGTCACCACGCGGTCCAGCAGGTCGCGCAGGGCACGGGCGTTCTGCAGGCCGTCCTTGTCGCGCGTCAGGTCGAGGCTGCCGTACAGCGACACGCGGTCGGTGCGGTTCTCCACCGTCAGGCCGGCGATGCCGACGGAGTCGCTCTCGTTGGCGTAGGGCTTGATCGTCTTCATCGGCAACCTTCCTATCGTCTCTCGCCGACCTGCGGCCGGCGGCGTTGCGGCTCCGGATCGGGCAGGGGCATGGCGACGTCCTTGACGGACGGGGGCAGGGCCGGGAACACGTCGATCCCGGTCAGGTCCCGCAGCTGGCTGATCGACAGCGCCGTCCAGTCGTCCCCCGCGGCGTTCGGCACGAGATAGGCGCCGGCCTGCCCGGTCACCGGATCGTACAGCGCCTTGAAGACGTGCGTCGGGATCAGCACGCGGCTGTTCAGCCGTTCGATCCGGTCGCCGCGGTAGACTGGCCCGCTGACCACGTAGAGATCGCCCTGCCGGCGGGCCAGCGCGCGCGCCACCGCCTCGATGTCGCTCCACAGGTCGCGGTTGCTCTCCGGATTCTGCGGAATCATGTTGGCGAGGCTGAACGACTCGTTCTGCTGCTTGGGGTCCGGCATGTCGCCCACGGGCGCCATGTGGCCGCGGTCGAAGCCGGAGCGGGCGTAGTCCGACAGCTCGGCGCGCTCGTCGCGCGGCAGGTTCGGGTCGGCGTGGAACGTGCCCTGCCGCTTGATCGCGTCGGTCGCGACGATGCGCTCGCGGGTCAGCCGCTCGGCGGCGTAGAGCGGCGTGCGGGTGACGCCGGAGTGCAGCACGGCGTACCCGCCGTAGCAGAGCGCCCGCGTCTTGGCGGCGAGGCGCTGGTTGAGCAGGTCGGGCGCATCACCCCCGGCGAAGTGCTGCGGGCAGGCGCTGGGAGCGGCCAGCGCGGCGGCCGAGGCGGCCAGCAGCGCGGCGGCGAACGCGAGGATGCGAAGCATGGCGGCACCGGAATGGCTTCGGTGCCGCTATCAACACAGGCTGCGGGCGGTGGTTCACCGTGCGCCCGCGCACTACCCAATATCGTCATCCCCGCGAAGGCGGGGATCCATAATTCCCAAAGCGAATGCCTGTGGAACGTATGGATCCCCGCTTTCGCGGGGATGACGGTCAGAGAAAGCGGATGAGGGGGATGACGGCGTTACCCGAACCGCCCGGTGATGTACTCCGCCGTCTTCTCGTTGGACGGGTTGGTGAAGATGGTCTCGGTCTCGCCGTACTCGACCAGCTCGCCCAGGTACATGAAGGCGGTGAAGTCGGAGACGCGCGCCGCCTGCTGCATGTTGTGCGTCACGATGGCGATGCAGTAGTCGGACTTCAGCTCGTCCACCAGCTCCTCGCACTTGGCGGTGGAGATCGGGTCGAGCGCCGAGGTCGGCTCGTCGAGCAGCAGCACCGACGGCTTCACCGCGATGGCGCGGGCGATGCACAGGCGCTGCTGCTGGCCGCCGGAGAGGCTGAGGCCGCTCTGGCGAAGCTTGTCCTTCACCTCGTCCCACAGGGCGGCGCGGCGCAGCGAGAACTCGACGCGCTCGTCCATCTCGTCGCCGGACAGCTTCTCGTACAGCTTCACGCCGAAGGCGATGTTGTCGTAGATCGACATCGGGAACGGCGTCGGCTTCTGGAACACCATGCCGACGCGGGCGCGCAGCAGGTTCAGGTCCTGCTTGGCCGAAAGGATGTTGTCGCCGTCCAGCAGCACCTCGCCCTCGGCCCGCTGCTTCGGGTAGAGGTCGTAGATGCGGTTGAGGATGCGCAGCAGCGTGGACTTGCCGCAGCCCGACGGGCCGATGAACGCCGTCACCCGGCGGTCGTAGAGCGGCAGGTTGATGTTCTTCAGCGCCCGGAAGCCGTCGTAGTAGAAGTTCAGGTCGCGGATCGTGATCTTCTCGGCCAGCCCGGCGCCGGCCACGGCCCCGTTGCCGGTCGGCTGGCGGCGAACCTCGGTGCGGATGTCCATCGTGCGGCTTGCGTCGGCCATGGTCACTTGCTCTTCGTGCTGAGGGCCGCGAAGGTGCGGGCACCGATGTTGAGGATCAGGATCGCCAGCGTGATCATCAGCGCGCCGCCCCAGGCGAGCCGCTGCCACTCCTCGTAGGGCGACATGGCGTACTGGAAGATGACCACCGGCAGGTTCGCCATCGGGGCGTTCATGTCGGTGCTCCAGAACTGGTTGTTCAGCGCGGTGAACAGCAGCGGCGCGGTCTCGCCGCTGATGCGCGCGATGGCCAGCAGCACACCGGTGATCATGCCGTTGCGCGCGGCGCGGTAGGCGACCATGGTCACCACCTTCCACTGCGGCGCGCCCAGCGCCGCCGCAGCCTCGCGCAGGCTGTTGGGCACCAGCTTCAGCATGTCCTCGGTGGTGCGCACCACCACCGGGATGACGATCACCGCCAGCGCCACGGCCCCCGCCCAGGCCGAGAAGTGGCCCATGCGGATCACCAGCACCTCGTAGATGAACAGGCCGACGATGATCGACGGCGCGCTCAGCAGGATGTCGTTGATGAAGCGGATCGCCTCGGCCAGCTTGTTGGTCTTGCCGAACTCGGCCAGCCAGGTGCCGGCCAGGATGCCGATCGGCGTGCCGAGCATGGTGGCCAGCGAGGTCATCACCACGGTGCCGAAGATGGCGTTGAGCAGGCCGCCCTCGGCGCCGGGCGGCGGCGTCATCTGCGTGACTAGCCCGAAGCTGAGGCTGCCCAGGCCGTTCCACAGCAGGGTCCACAGGATGGCCACCAGCCAGAACAGGCCGAGCCCGGCGGCGCCCAGCGCCAGCGTCAGGGCGGCGCCGTTGACCAGCCGGCGGCGGCGGTAGATGCCGAAGTCGATGCTGTGCACCGCGGTGGCGGAGGCTTGCGTCATGGCGGTCAGGTCCCGGCGTTGCGCTGCAGGCGCAGCAGCATCAGTTTGGCCAGCGTCAGCACGATGAAGGTGATGACGAACAGGATCAGGCCCAGCGCCACCAGCGACGAGGTGTAGACGTCGCCCACCGCCTCGGTGAACTCGTTGGCGATGGCGGCGGAGATGGTGGTGCCCGGGGCGAGGATCGAGGAGGCGATGCGGTGCGAGTTGCCGATCACGAAGGTGACCGCCATGGTCTCGCCCAGCGCCCGGCCCAGGCCCAGCATCAGGCCGCCCACCACGCCGACGCGGGTGTAGGGCAGCACGACGCGCCAGACCACCTCCCAGGTGGTGGCGCCCAGGCCGTAGGCGGATTCCTTCAGCATCGGCGGCACCGTCTCGAACACGTCGCGGGTGATCGAGGTGATGAACGGCAGCACCATGATGCCCAGGATGATGCCGGCGGTCAGGATGCCGATGCCGTAGGGCGGGCCCATGAAGATGTCTTCCAGGAACGGCAGCTGGCCCAGCGTGCCGATTAGGAACGGCTGCACCGTGCTCTGCATGAACGGCGCGAAGACGAACAGGCCCCAGATGCCGTAGATGATCGACGGGATGCCGGCGAGCAGCTCGATGGCGACGCCCAGCGGACGCTTCAGCCACACCGGGCAGACCTCGGTGAGGAAGATGGCGATGCCGAAGCTGACCGGGACGCCGACGGCCATGGCGATCAGCGAGGTGATCAGCGTGCCGTAGATCGGCGCCAGCGCGCCGAACTTCTCGGTGACGGGGTTCCACACCTCGGTGGCGACGAAGCCCAGCCCGAACGCCTTGAGCGCGGGGATGGAGCCCTCCACCAGCGCGATGATGACGCCGCCCAGCAGCGTCAGCACGACCAGGGCGAAGAACAGGGTGGAGAGGCGGAACGCGGCGTCCTGCAGACGCTGGCGCTGGCCGTGGCTGGTGGCGAGGGAAGTCCGGTCGGACACGACGGCGATTTCAGTCATGGTGGCTCCAACGGCCGTGGGGAGGACCGGCGGACCGAACCTCCCCACTGCTCAGGCTGGACGTATCACTTGGTGGCGGCGGCCGTCCAGACCGGCTTGTCGCCGGCCTTGATCTGATCCGCCCAGGTCTTGCGGATCATCTGCACCACATTGTCCGGCATCGGGACGTAGTCCAGGTCGGAGGCCAGCTTGCCGCCGTCCTTGAAGGCCCAGTCGAAGAACTTCAGAGCCTCGGTGGCGGTGGCCGGATCCTGCGGCGCCTTGTGCATCAGGATGAAGCTGGCGCCGGTGATCGGCCAGCTCTCCGCACCCGGCTCGTCGGTCAGGATGACGTAGTAGCCCTTGGCATTGGCCCAGTCGGCGTTCGCCGCGGCGGCCTGGAAGGCCTGGATGGTCGGCATCACCACGTTGCCGTCCTTGTTCTTCAGGGCGGCGTACGGGATGTTGTTCTGCTTGGCGTAGGCGTACTCGACGTAGCCGATGGCGCCTTCGGTCTGCTTGACCATGTTGGCGACGCCCTCGTTGCCCTTGGCGCCGATGCCGGCCGGCCACTGGACCGAGGTGTTGGCGCCGATCTGCGTGCCGAACTTCGGGCTGGCCTTCGACAGGTAGTCGGTGAACAGGAAGTTGGTGCCCGACCCGTCGGAACGGTACACCGGCGCGATGGCGGTGTTCGGCAGGTTGACGCCGGGGTTCAGCGCCTTGATCTGGTCATCGTTCCACTTCTTGACCTCGCCGAGGTAGATGTTGCCGAGCACGGTGCCGCTCAGCTTGATCTCGCCCGACTTGAGGCCCTTGAGGTTGATGACCGGCACCACGCCGCCCATGATCTGCGGCCACTGCACCAGGCCGGCCTCGTCCAGTTCCTGCGGCTTGAGCGGCATGTCGGAGGCGCCGAAGGTGACCGTCTTCGCCTTGATCTGCTTGATGCCGCCGCCCGAGCCGATGGACTGGTAGTTCAGTCCGACGTCGGTCTGCTTCTTGTAGGCGTCGGCCCACTTCGAATAGATCGGGTAGGGGAAGGTCGCGCCGGCGCCGGAAATGTCGGCCGCCTGAGCCGCGACGGAGGCCCCGCTGAACGCCACGGCAGCGCACAACCCGAGCGCGGCGTGGCGGAGGGTCGTCTTGGTGAGGATGGTCACGATCTCGTCTCCCGTGTGTGGGTCCGGCGCGTCTGTGGACGGCGGCTCGGACGGGGCGGACCTTAGCGGCGCTGTGAGTCCTGTATGTTGCAGTTGTGTTGCGGTTTTGTGAATTGTGCCCCCTTTCTGCCTCATGGGAGATCTGTCTCCTCGCCGTTTGAGCTACGCCGAATTGGGGATAGGATCGCGGGTGCCGGACGGGGGTCCGGCGGCTTTCGGGGGAAGTGGTTTCCATGAATCGGTGGACGACGATCGCGTGCCTCGGCCTTGCCGGCCTTGGCTTTCTGTCCGGGAGCGCCGGGGCGGCGGCGGTGGAGGAGCTTGGGCCGGAAGGGCAGTGGCTGGCCGACTGCACCGTCGACCGCATGACCGACACGCGCAACTGCCGGGTGTTGGTCTACCGCCTGCTCGGCGACCCGTCGGGCAACGCGCGCGTCGCGGCGATCAGCGTGGTGCCGGTCGGCAAGGACTACGAGCTGTTCCTGACCATCGACAAGGGCGTGGTGGAGCGTTGCGCGCTGCGCGTCGACCGCCAGCCGCGCATCGAATCGTCGGTGTCGACGATCAACGTCTGCGTGTTCCCGAACTTCGCCGCCGACAAGATGGGCGAGAGCTTCCGCGGCGGCACGACGGTGCTGACGCGCTACACCTTCAAGGACGGCAGCCAGCAGGACCTCGACTTCCCGCTCAAGGGCTTCAAGCAGGCCTTCGAGGAGATGACGCGGAGCCTGAAGTAGGCCTCAATCCTCGCCCGCCGCGCCGCTCACCACGGCGCGGTGCTTGAGGGTCTCGCGGTGCAGGATGTAGCAGCCGCTCGCCACCACCACGGCGGCACCGGCGACGACGTGCAGGTCCGGCACCTCGTACCACAGCGTCCAGCCGAACAGCGCCGCCCACACGATGGAGGCATAGTTGAACGGCGCGATCACCGCCGCCGGGGCCAGCGTGTAGGCGCGCGTCATGAACAGCTGCGCCGTGCCGCCGACCAGCCCGGTCGCCACCAGCAGCGCGAAGCCCCAGAGGTCCGGCGTCCGCCACGCGAAAGGCAGCGTCAGCGCGGACAGCAGCGTCGTCGTCAGCGTGAAGTAGAAGACGATGGAGTTGGCGGTCTCGCTGGTGCTGAGCTGGCGGATCGCGATCATCGCGAAGGACTGCGCCAGCGCCGCGCCCAGCGCCACGATGGCGCCGAGGTTCAGCATGTCGGGGCTCGGCCGCACGATGATCAGCACGCCGACGAAGCCGACCGCCACCGCGCTCCAGCGGTGGACGCCCACCTGCTCGGACAGCAGCGGCACCGACAGCGCGGTGAGGAACAGCGGCGCCGCGAAGTTCAGCGCCACCGCGTCGGCCAGCGGCAGCAGGTGGAACGACCAGAACATCAGCGTCATCGACGTGAGGCCGACGCACGAGCGCCAGAGGTGCCCCATCGGCCGGGCCGTCCGGATGCTGCCGAAGCCACCCTGCGCCATCACCGTCGCCCACACCGGCAGCAGCGCGAAGGCGTTGCGGAAGAAGGTGACCTGGGTCAGCGGATAGTCCTCCGCCGTCACCTTCACCAGCACATTGAGGATGGAAAACAGGAACACCGCGACCAGCATCATCAGGATGCCGCGCGGTGCGTTATCGACCCGCTGGACGATGGGGGGAACCGAGGAATGGTCGGGCATGCCGCGGATGCTAACAAACAATCGCGGCCGGAACCGCATGCCGTGTCCGAATGGCCGCGTTGCAGACGGTTCGCAGACTTATCGGCCCTGAAACCCTATCGGCCCAGCAGCGCGCCGAACGGCAGGCGGTAGGTGAAGCCGACCACGTTGTTGGCGTCCGTCCTGCCGTCGGTCGCCGGGCCGCCGGTGATGCGGCTGTAGCCCAGCGTCACCCGCGAGCGGTTCTCGAACTGGTAGTTCAACTCGACCTGCGAGCGGAACTCCAGCGGGGTGCGGGTGTCGCGCGGCGAGTTGCTGACGTAGCCGGCGCCGACGCTGGGCGTGAAGGTGAAGGACCCCACCGGCACGTCGAGCAGCACGCCGCCGCGACTGGTCATCGTGCCGTCCGGCTGCGTCGAGCCGGCGACCCAGGGCTTCAGCGCCGCATACGGCTCCAGCCCCGGCAGCGGGGCGGCGCCCAGGCGGTACTTGGTGTGCAGCTCGCCGATGCGCTCCGACCGGTCGGTCGGCACGGCGTTGGAGAAGGCGAGCGACCCGAGCCGCCAGTTCGGCACGCTGTCCCCGGCCGCCGGCGCCTCCTCGGCGCGCGCCGGCCCGAGGGCGCTCATGCAGCCCAGGGCGACCACAGCAATGGCAAAACGGCAGCGCACCACGGCACGCCTCCCATGATCCCGAACCGGAACCCTATTTGGGGTCTGGCCCTATTTGGGTTCCGGTATGACCACAGCATGACCGAAAAATGTTTCCACATCGTCAATAGGGATTCGCCCCCCTTAATTGCAAGGGGGCAAAGCCGCTACCCCGTCGTGGCGGCGGCGCCGTGCCCGCTGTGGTACGATGCTCGGGATGGACGCCAGCGCCGACCAGACCGACACCATCGCCTTCCTCGGCGACCCGCGCAGCCACGGCGGCCGGGCGGTGGAGCGCATCGACACCCACGCCGCCCTGATCTTCCTGGCCGGCCCCAGGGCGTACAAGCTGAAGCGCGCGGTGCGCCTTCCCTATCTGGATTTCTCGACGGCGGAGAAGCGCCGCGCCGCCTGCGAGGCCGAGCTGGCGCTCAACCGCCGCACCGCGCCTGATCTTTACGAAAGCGTCGAGGCGGTGGTGCGCCGCGCCGACGGGCGGCTGGCGCTCGGCGGGGCGGGGGAGGCGCTGGACTGGGTGGTGGTGATGCGGCGCTTCGATTCGGACCAGCTGTTCGACCGGCTCGCCGACCGCGGCGCGCTGACGCCCGACCTGATGCGCCGCCTGGCGGAGGTGGTGGCCGCCTTCCATGCCAAGGCGGTGCGGCGCCCGGACGGCGGCGGGGCGGCGGCCATGCGCGCCGTGGTGTCCGGGAACCTGAAGGAGTTGCGCCAGCGTCCCGATCTCTTCCCGCCGGAGCGGGTCGCCCGCCTAGCCGAGGGTTCGGAGGCGGCGCTGGCGCGGCATGCGGCCCTTTTGGACGCGCGGGCGCGGGACGGGCTGGTGCGGCACTGCCACGGCGACCTGCACCTGCGCAACATCGTGCTGCACGACGGCAGGCCGACGCTGTTCGACTGCATCGAGTTTGACGACTCCTTCGCCGTCATCGACGTGCTGTACGACCTCGCCTTCCTGCTGATGGACCTCGACCACCGCGGCCTGCGCCCGCTTGGCAACGCGGTGTTCAACCGCACCCTGGAGATCACCGGCGACCTGGAGGGGCTGGCGCTGCTGCCGCTGTTCCTGGCGACGCGGGCGGCGGTGCGCGCCAAGATCGACGCCACGGCCGCCGCCGTGCAGCCCGACCCGGCGACGGCCCGGGCGCTGGAGGCGGAGGCCGTCGCCTACCTAGGGCAGGCGGTGGCCGCGCTGGAGCCGCCGCATCCGCTGCTGGTGGCGGTCGGCGGGCTGTCGGGCACCGGCAAGACGACGCTGGCGCGCGGCCTTGCCCCCGGGCTCGGGGCCGCGCCGGGCGCGCTCATCCTGCGCAGCGACGCGTTGCGCAAGCACCTGATGCAGGTGGACGAGACGGTGCGCCTGCCGGCCGACGCCTATACGCCCGCGGCGACGCAGCGCGTCTACGCCGAGTTGGCGCGCCGCGCCGGCGTGGCGCTGGCGGCCGGACACGCCGTGCTGGCCGACGCCGTCTACTCCCGTCCCGAGGAGCGCGCCGCCATCGAGGCGGCGGCCCGTCGGGCCGGCACCGCCTTCCAGGGGCTGTGGCTGGAGGCGGCATTGCCGGCGCGAGTCGACCGGGTGGACGCGCGCAGCGGCGACGCGTCGGACGCCACGGCCGCGGTGGTGCGGGCGCAGCAGGGCTACGACACCGGAGACATCACCTGGGCGCGGCTCGACACGGACGGCGATCCCGCCGCGGTGCTGCATGCGGCGAAGGGGATGCTGGGTTAACGCATTCGGGACGGGCGCGCGGCAACGGCTTGGAGTATCATGGGCGGTGACCGGCGCCCGCGCTTGCACCGTGCACCACGGGTGTTCCGGAAGGAAGACGGGCCGTGGAACGGCCGCGGAGGCGAAGATGTCGATCAAGTCCATTCTGGTGCCGGTGGCCGGCTCCGAGTCCGATCCCGTGGCCCTGTCGGCGGCGATCGCCGTCGCCCGCCTGTTCGACGCGCACGTCGACAGCCTGTTCGTGAAGCTCGACCCGCGCGACGCGGTGCCGATGCTGGGCGAGGGCATGTCCGGCGCCATGGTCGATGAGATCATGCGCGCCGCCGAGAACGAGTCGGACAGCCACCTGACCGCCGCCCGCCGCCATTTCGAAGCGGTGCTGCACCGCGAGCAGGTCGACCTGCGCGAAGGGCCGTCTGCGGTCGGCGGCGTCTCCGCCCGCTGGCGCGAGGTGGTCGGCCGTGCCGAGGAGGTGGTGGCGCTGGAAGGCCGCTTCGCCGACCTGCTGGTGTTCGCCCACACCGAGATCGACCGCGACGCGCAGGCCTACGCCACGCTGGAGACGGCGCTGCTCAGCGCGGCCCGCCCGCTGCTGCTGGCGCCGCAGGCCGGTCTGGGACGCATCGGCAAGAGCATCGCGCTGGCCTGGAACGGCAGCGCCGAATCGGCCCGTGCGGTGGCCGGCGCCATGCCCTTCCTTCGCCGGGCCGACACCGTCTACGTCCTGACCGCCGAGACCTCGTCGACCCAGGCTGCGACCGGTCGTCGCATCGCCGAATATCTAGCTTGGCACGACGTTAACTGTCAGTTAACCATTGTCAAGCCGGGATCGGAGCCGGTCGGCCATATGCTCACCAGCAAGACGGCCGAACTGGGCGCCGACCTCCTGGTAATGGGTGGGTACGGGCACAGCCGCATGCGGGAGCTGATCCTGGGTGGTGTAACCCGGTACGTACTCGGCCACGCCGGCCTGCCGGTGCTGATGGCCCATTGAACCGACGCGCGGCACGGACACGCCCTCCACGCCGGACGGTCTTTGGCCCTCCAGGTACGGCTCACGATCCCTAGGGAAGGAGCCGCCCCATGCTGACGATCGAGGACTGCATCGCGCTGAGCGATCTGACCGAGCGCGAGATCGACGCCATTGCCGAGCACGAGCACGTGCCGGAGATGGTGGCGGTCGAACTGGGTTGCTGTCTGGTCCACTGCGCGGATGGCCAGCGCCGCATCGCCGCCTTCATCCGCGACGACATCGACCGGGCGCGCCGCCACGGCAACGCCCGGCACGTCGCCGAGCTGACCTCGGTCCTGCGCGACTTCGTGGCGCACCACGAAGGCGTTTACGGGGCCTGGAACCTCGGGGCCTGACGGGACATTATTCTCTTCAGGGAGGGTGAACGGGGGCGCTGCGCGGCGCTCCCGTCCGTGTCTCCGATCCCCTGAGCCCCTCTGAGCGAGGACCCCGCCGTGGCGCTGAAGAAGATCCGTCTGGAACTGGCCCGCACCCGCGAGCACCCCGAGGGCAGCAGCGAACACGGCTACGAGTTCGTGGCGCCGCTCGACGCCGAGGGGCACTTCGACGTGGACGAGTGGCGCGCCAGTCGCGACAAGTGCTTGGTGCACCGCTTCTGGCGCGGCGAGGACGACCAGCACGGCGCGCTCATCCACCGCGGCCAGCGCTGGGCCTTCCATTACGAGGAGGGCGACGACGAGGACGAGGAGCCGATCTTCCGCTTCGACCGCCACACCTTCGTGCAGGGCGAATACGTCACCATCACCGAGCACGACGGCGAGCCGCGGACCTTCCGCATCGCCAATGTGAAGTAGCGTTTCCCGTGGATACAGAAAACGCCGTCCCGCTCATGGCGGCGACGGCGTGCGTTGGCTGGGCGCCGGGGCCTCGTTCCGTGGGCCCTGGGCGGAGGTGGACGGTCAGGCGGCGAGGCGCTCCTGCCGGGCGCGCAGGCGGCGGCGCATCTGCTCCATAAGGAGCTGGACATGCTCGCGGTCGATGCCGTCGCGGTTCATCACGGCCACGACGATCGGGTCGTCCAGGATCTCCGACAGACTCGGGTCCTTACCAAACTCCATCGTTTCCTCCTCCCTATCGGCCGACCGCTATGACGGGCGGCGCATTTGCCAAAGGAAACTCGGCGGCACAGTATTTCCCAAGGTTAGTCGATGGGGAAACTCTCTGTCATTACCGCTTTGGTCGGCTCGCCTTCAGGATAAACGACCTTCGGCCAAGATTCTGCGTGCGGTGCAGCAATCGTTCCCAGTCAATGACATAGAGAAGTTGGTGCGTTGCACCATCGTCCTGGCGGAAGGTCATAGGCTGGCCGAGGCTGGAGATTCGATGGGGTTACACCCCTTCGGGGTGCCCCCTGAATACGGTGACGCCGGCAATTGCGCCGGTGCTCCGGTCGGCCAGCTCAACCTCGACGCGCGCGCTGCCGACCTCCGGTTGCTTGAGGCACAGCGAGGCCGCCCGCTCCGCCAGTTCCTCGGCGCCCGACGGGCGCGCGTCGGCGCACAGGCGGCGCAGGTCCTGGACGATGGGTTCGTAGGACATCACGGCGGCGATGTCGTCCGGGAAGTTGGGGCCGGGGTGGGTGACGGTGAGGCGGACGTTGAAGTGCGCCGGCCGCTGCGTCTCTTCGCCGCGCAGCAGGACGGGGGCGCTGAAGTCGCGCAGGAAGATGGTGTAGGTGGGGGCCACGCCGCCGGGGGCGGGGCGTCGCGGGGTCTCGTCGGTCACGGTTCGGATCTCCCGGACGGGGCGGCGTCCGGCCGCCCGCATCGTCGCTGATGCCGGAGTATAGCCGATGCCGGCCGGAAAGCCACGGCCCAGGAAACCAAGACCGGGGACGGGGCGCCCCGCCCTGGCCGAAAGGCGGCGGGAGGGATACGATCCTTGGTGGGGCGGATCTCCCTCCGACGGATAGTGGATACCCCCTTGGCCGGGTTGCGCGCTCTGCCCGACGAAGGCAGCATGACCTGCAAAAAATCAGGCACCGAACAACAGCCATTCGGGAGAACGCCCAATGACGACGCACCCGGGGACTCCGGTCCCGGATATTGTGTGCAATGCAACACCCGTATTCACCGGCCGCGGTTTCATCGAGACCTTCGAAGCGGTGGGTGATCCGGGGTTGCTGCACCAGAAGAACGCGCTGGCCGGCTGGATCGCGCTGATCGCCGAGGATCGCGGACTTGGCGCCGAGGAGATCGCGCCGATCGCCGAGATCGACCGTGAACTGGCCGCCGCCATCCTCGGCGGCACCGTGATGGGCGTGCCGCTGTCGGTCCTCGACCGGACGCTGCGCACCCTGGAGAACCGCCCGCACTGACGCCCGGGGTCAGCCCAGACGCACCACGGTGTCCGCCCCCGGTACCTCGGCCAGCAGCTCCGCGATGGTGCGGCCGAGCACCGGGTGGCGGACCTCCGCCGCCACGTCGGCGAGCGGGCGCAGCACGAAGGCGCGCTCGGCCATGCGCGGGTGCGGTATCTCCAGCGCCGCGGCCCTCGACACCGCGTCGCCGTACAGCAGGATGTCCAGGTCCACCTCGCGCGGCCCGAAGCGCACGCCGCCGTCGCGCCGGCCCAGCGCCGCCTCGATGCCCTTGAGGTGCGCCAGCAGCGGTTCGGGCGCCAAATCCGTTTCGCCGCGCACCGCCATGTTGAGGAAGGCCGGCTGGTCGGTGACGTACATCGGCGCCGTCTCGTAGACGGCCGAGCGGGCAGTGACCGCCACCGCTGGGGCGAGCCTCGCGATGGCCGCCTCCAGGTTGGCCAGCCGGTCGCCGAGATTGCTGCCGAGGGCGATGCAGACGGTGGTCATGCGGGAATCACGTCCGTGCGGGCGAAGTCGTCTCCCTTGAACAGCAGCGGCAGGCCGCTGGTCTTGGAGAGGGCGTAGGCGATGCAGTCACCGAAATTGAGCTTGGCGGGGTGACGACGGCCCTTGCCAAACCGACGCCAGGCCTCGCGTGCCATGGCAAGCTGGACGGCATCGAACGGGATCAACGTGATGGCGGCTTCCTCGATGAAGCGGTCCACGTCTTCCACTCCTTGCGCGCCCAATCGTGCTTCGATGACCATGGTCAGTTCAGGCACGGCGGCCGTGGACATCAGCCGGCAATCTGCCCCGGCAATGAGTTCCGCAAATCGCGCCATATCGGGTTCGTCGAGGAGAATGGCGGCAACCGCCGACGTATCGATGATCATCAGGTCGGCAACCCGTTCTCGTCGTAACCCAGGATCTCGTCGGGACTGCGCGGGTCCAGCACCGGGAGCGACGCACAATGTTTGCCGATCTCGATGAGTCGATCCCGCACCCTCTTCTGCTCGGGCGTCAGCGTCGGGGTGCGTTCCAGCCGCTCCTGCATCGCCTTTACGACCGCCTCGTCGATGGACTCGCCGCGGCGGGACGCCAATTCGTGCGCCAGCCGCTCCGCTTCCGGGTTGTTGATGATCAGGGTCATGGGTGCGCGTCCTCTGCCGGGGCCGCATCCTAACATGGTGTCCGCCCCGCCGCGACGGCCAGCCCAACCCCCTTCCGGCGGCGCGTGGAGGTGGTATGGTGCGGCGGAAGCAGCATCGTGCGGAGGAAGGGCATGCGGATCGTGGTGCGCGCGGCGGGGATGGCCGCCCTGATCGGGCTGGCGGCGTGCGCCGGCAACAGCAAGGACGCGGACCTCGCCGAACGGGCGCAGACGCAACTGGTCGGCCTGCCGAAGGCGGCGCTGCTGTCCTGCGCCGGCGTGCCGTCCCGGCAGGCGGTGGTGAACGGCGCCGAGTACTACACCTATTCCGCCCGGCCCGTGGTCGATACCGACAGCACCGGTATCGCCGGCATCCCCGGCACGGGCGTGGGGTTGAGCGGCGGCACGGCCGATGGAATCGGCCTCAGCCTCGGCATTGGCGGTCCGCTGGCCGCCAGCCGCACGCCGCAGGGCTGCGACGCCACCTTCGTCCTGCGCGGCGGCACCGTGCAGCAGGTCAGCTATCCCATGGGCGCCAGCATCGCCGACTGCGGCGCGCTGGTCAGCAACTGCATGGCGCGCTGAGCGGCCTTCTCCGGCCGGAGGGGTGGGCGGATGACCGGAACGGCCTAGTTTTCCGCGGGAATGGAAAACGATAGCTTGGCCGGGAGGAAGGAGACGACCGCATGGACATGACCGGTTCCCACCGCATCGAGGCGCCACGCGACAAGGTGTGGGCGGCGCTCAACGACCCGGACGTGCTGCGCCAGTGCATCCCCGGCTGCGAGGAGGTGCAGAAGATCTCCGACACCGAGCTGACCGCCAAGGTGCACGCCAAGGTCGGGCCGGTCAGCGCGCGCTTTGCCGGCAAGGTCACGCTGTCCGACCTCGACCCGCCCAAGGGATACACCATCACTGGCGAGGGCTCGGGCGGCGCCGCCGGCTTCGGCAAGGGCGGCGCCACCGTCCGGCTGGAGGAGGACGGCGCGGCGACGCTGCTGAACTACGAGGCGCACGCGCAGGTCGGTGGCAAGCTGGCGCAGATCGGCTCGCGCCTCGTGGACGGCACGGCGCGCAAGATGGCCGACGACTTCTTCACCCGCTTCGCCGCCATGGTCGGCGGCCCGTCCGCCGCGGCACCCGAGTCCGCCGCGGCTCCCGCGCCCGCGGCGGCGGAGTCGGCGGCCACGCCGGTGCGGATCACGCCGCCGGAGATTCCGCTGCCGCTGCCGGCCGTGCGCATGGGCGGATTTTATGTGCCCTGGCTGGCGCTGGGCTTGGCGATCGTCCTGTTCGCCCTACTCTTGGGTGGGCATTAATCCCTAGGGATGAAAGCGCCGGTCTGGGCTGTTCGTTGGGGTTGGCAGTTCGCCGAATCTGTGTATTCTCCCCCGCGATCCCCACCGGCCAGATCCGGTCAACCAACGAAGGGAACGTACCAAATGATCAAGAAGCTGATGATGGGTGCCGCCATCGCCCTGGGCATGACCGCCGCCGCCGGCGCCGCGCAGGCTGCCGGTGACGCCGCCGCTGGCAAGGACGTGTTCAAGGAGTGCATGGCCTGCCACACCGTCGAGGCTGGCAAGAACAAGGTCGGTCCGTCGCTCGCCGGCGTCGTCGGTCGCAAGGCCGGCTCGATCGACGGCTTCAAGTACTCGAAGCCGATGCAGGAGAAGGCCGCCGCCGGCTTCGCCTGGACCGCGGACAACCTGAAGGCCTACGTCCAGGCCCCGAAGGAGATCGTCCCGGGCGGCACGATGGCCTACGCCGGCCTGAAGAACGTGCCGAAGTACAAGGCCGACGCCGACAAGGCCGCCGACGACCTGATCGCCTTCCTGGCCGAGCAGAAGTAAGCGCGACCGTTCGTCGCAGCGAACGGGCCGGAGGGGAGACCCTCCGGCCCGCTTCTTTTTCAGCCCGCCTTATTTCAGCCCACTGCCTCCAGGCTCTTGGTCGCGACCTCGAAGACGTCGGGCGACAGGCCGGGCTGGGCGGCGATGCGCTTCAGCTCGGCGCGCATCAGCGCCTGCCGGCCGGTGTCGTAGCGGCGCAGGCGCGAGAACGGGCCCATCAGCCGCGCCGCCACCTGCGGGTTCATCGGGTCGAGCGTCAGCACCTGATCGGCCAGGAAGCGGTAGCCGGCACCCCCCGCCTCATGGAAGCGCACCGGGTTGCCGCCGGCGAAGGCGCCGATCAGCGCATAGACCTTGTTCGGGTTGCGGATCTCGAACGCCGGGTGGTCGAGCAGGCGGGTGACGTCCTTCAGCGCGTCCGGCCGGCTGGCCGTCGCCTGCACGCCGAACCACTTGTCCACCACCAGCGGCTCGCCCTTCCAGCGCCCGTAGAAGGAGGCCAGCGCCTCCTCGCGCTCCGCCGTGCCGGAGGACGCCAGCAGGCCGAGCGCGGCGACCGCGTCGGTCATCGCGTGCGCGCCGTGGAACTGGCCGACGCACAGGCCGACCGCCTCCGCGTCCTCCAGCGCCATCAGGTAAGCGAGGCAGAGGTTCTTCAGCGCCCGGCGGCCGATGGCGGCGGCGTCCACCGAGAACGGCTCGTTGCCGGCGTTGGCGCGGTAGCCGGCCAGCCACTTCGGGCGCAGCGCCGAGGCCAGCCGCTTGCGGGCGAACTCGCGGGCGGTGTGGATGGCGTCCGGATCGATCACCGGCATCTGCGTGCCGAGGTAGGATTCGGTCGGCAGCACCAGCGCCTGCGCGGCGAAGGCGGGGTCGGTCGGGGCGTCGTCCAGCACCTTTTCCACCGCCCGGACGAAGCCGTCGGGCAGGGCGAGGTCGCGGCCGGCCTGGGCGTCGGCGACCAGCGTCAGCAGGATGCGGGTGCCCAGCGTCTGCCCGGCCTCCCAGCGGTTGAAGGCGTCGCTGTCGTGCGCCATCAGGAAGGTCAGGTCCCCGTCCGAGAGGTCGGTCTTCAGCGTCACCGGCGCCGAGAAGCCGCGCAGCAGCGACGGCACCGGCCGGGCGGGGACGCCCTCGAACGCGAACACCTGCTCGCCGTCCTTGACGTGCAGCACGCGCGACGTGCCCGCCGGCTGGTCCTCGCCCGTCAGCCGCAGCGGAAGGTCCTGGCCGTCCGGGCCCAGCAGGCCCATGGCCAGCGGGATGTGCATGGGCAGCTTGGTCGGCTGGCCCGGAGTCGGCGGCACCGTCTGGCGCACCGTCAGGCGGTAGGTCTGCGCGGCAGCGTCGTAGGCGCCCGACGCCTCCAGCACCGGCGTGCCGGCCTGCCGGTACCACAGCTTGAAGTGGCTGAGATCGACGCCGCTGGCGTCCTGCATCGCGGCGGCGAAGTCGTCGCAGGTCACCGCCTGCCCGTCGTGCCGCTGGAAGTAGAGGTCCATCCCCTTGCGGAAGCCCTCCTTGTCCAGCAGCGTGTGCATCATGCGGATGACTTCCGAGCCCTTGTCGTAGACGGTGGGCGTGTAGAAGTTGTTGATCTCCACGTAGGTGTCCGGGCGCACCGGGTGCGCCATGGCGCCGGAATCCTCGGGGAACTGCACGGTGCGCAGGCGCTGCACGTCGGCGATGCGCTTGACCGGGCGGGAGTTCATGTCGCTCGAGAATTCCTGGTCGCGGAAGACGGTCAGCCCCTCCTTCAGCGACAGCTGGAACCAGTCGCGGCAGGTGACGCGGTTGCCGGTCCAGTTGTGGAAGTACTCGTGCGCTACCACGGCTTCGATCCCCAGGAAATCCTGGTCGGTGGCGGTCTCCGGCTTCGCCAGGATGTACTTGGTGTTGAAGACGTTGAGCGATTTGTTCTCCATCGCCCCCATGTTGAAGTCCGACACGGCGACGATGTTGAAGATGTCCAGGTCGTACTCCAGCCCGAACACCTCCTCGTCCCAGGCCATGGACTTCTTCAGCGAGGCCATGGCGTGGCCGACCTTGTCCTCGTTGCCGGGCTCGACGTAGATGCGGAGCGTGACGTCGCGGCCGGACGCGGTGCGGAAGCGGTCCTCGGCGTGGCGCAGGTTGCCGGCCACCAGGGCGAACAGGTAGCTGGGCTTGGGGAACGGATCCTCCCAGCGCGCCCAGTGGCGGCCGCCGGACGCGTCGCCGTCGGCCATCAGATTGCCGTTGGACAGCAGCACCGGATAACGCGCCTTGTCCGCCTCGATGGTGGTGGTGTAGCGCGCCATCGCGTCGGGGCGGTCGATGAACCAGGTGATGCGCCGGAAGCCCTCCGCCTCGCACTGCGTGCAGAAGTTGCCGGACGATTTGTAGAGACCCTGGAGCGCCGTGTTCTCCTGCGGCTTGATGCGGACCACCGTTTCCAGCGTGAAGGTCTCCGGCACGCGCGGGATGGTCAGGCGGGCCTCGTCCACCGTGTAGCACTCGGTCGTCAGCGGCTTGCCGTTCAGCCTGATCGAGACCAGTTCCAGCCGCTCGCCGTCCAGCGTCAGGGCGGGGTGTTCGCCGTCGTTGCCGAAGAGATCGTCGCGCGCCGGGTTGCGGCGGACGGCCAGCGTGGCGCGCACCGTCGTCACGTCCTCGCGCAGGTCGAAGTGCAGGTCCACCGTGTCGATGAGGTGCGCGGGCGGCCGGTAGTCCTTGAGGTGGATGGCCTTCGGCGTAACCTTCGCGATGCCTTTGTCCATGACGGTGTCTCTGCTCCCGTTTCGGCTGGGTTCTCGTTACGTGTGGCGTCGTGCGCCGGCGTCAACCCGGTCAAGCGGCCGATGGCCCGTTCCCTCGAACAGCGCCCGGTCGCGCGCCAGCCCGTTCCCCACCACGTCGAGGAAGGCGCGCACGCGCGCGGTGCGCTTGAGGTCCTGGTGGGTGACCAGCCACAGCTCGCGCGTCAGCGCCGGGATCGGGGCGAAGACGCGCTCCAGCCCCGGTTCGGCGTCGCCCAGGAAGCAGGGCAGCACCGCCAGCCCCAGGCCGGCGGCGCAGGCCGTCGCCTGGTTCAGCGTGCTGTTGGCGCGATAGACCACCGCGGTGTCCGGCGCCAGCGCGCGCAGCCACTCCGCCGCCTTCAGCGGTGGCGAGCCGGCGTCCCAGCCGACCAGCGCGTGGTCGGCCAGATCCTCCGGTGCCGCTGGGCTGCCGGCGCGGTCCAGGTAGGCGGGGGCGCCGTACACCGTCCAGGCGACATCGGCCAGCTTGCGGCCGTACAGGTCGCCCTCCGCCGGGCGGGTGGCGCGGAGCGCAATGTCGCTCTCCCGGCGCGACAGGGCGAGCGTGCGGTTGTCGACGATCACCTCCAGCGTGATGCCCGGATGCGCGGCCCGGAACGCCGCGAGATGGCGGACCAGCGGCCGGTGCGCCAGCGATTCCGAGGCGGTGACCCGCAGGTGCCCGCACAGCCGCTCGTCACGGCCGGTGAGGCTGCGGGCCAGCGACAGCACCTCCTCCTCCATGCGCTCGGCCGTACCCACCATGTCCTCGCCCGCCGGGGTGGCGCGGTAGCCGCCGGGCAGCCGCTCGAACAGCCGGACGCCCAGCGACTCCTCCAGCGCGTTCAGCCGGCGGAACACGGTGGACTGGTTGACCCCCAGCGTTCCCGCCGCCCCGCCGATGCCGCCGGCGCGCGCCACCGCCAGCACGATGCGCAGATCGTCCCAATCCAGCATGGTCCGTCTCTTTGCAGAAACGCAAATTCAATGCGCAATCTTGCTCGTAGTAACGGCGTTGGCGCAAGAGCAAAGTCGGCGCATCACGAACCCCGACAAGGACGGACACCATGATCGAGACCATCGACCGCACCGCGCTGAAAGCTCTGCTCGACGGCCGCGCGCCTGTGCGTCTGGCCGAGGCGCTGCCGCCCCGCTACCACGCCGAGGCGCACCTGCCCGGCGCGGTGAACCTGCCGCACGACCAGGTGGCGCAGCTCGCCCCGACGCTGTTGCCGGACATGGCGGCGGAGATCGTCGTCTACTGCGCCTCGGCGACCTGCCGGAATTCCGACATCGCGGCGCAGCACCTGCAGCGGCTCGGCTACGGCCGCGTGCGCGTCTACCGCGGCGGCAAGCAGGACTGGATCGATGCCGGCCTGCCGGTCGAGACCGGCGCCGCCCAGGCCGCGTGAGGGGAGGGCGGGACGATGAGCGACTCCGATTACGGCGCGCTGCTGCTGCGGCTCGGCCTCGGCGTGATGTACGTGGCGCACGCCGGACTGAAGGTCTTCACCTTCACCCTGGCCGGCACCGCGGCGTTCTTCGAGAGCGCCGGCTATCCCGGCTGGATGGTCTACCCGGTGGTGGCCGGGGAGGCGGTGGGCGGGATGCTGCTGCTGCTCGGCGTGCAGGCGCGCTGGGTGGCGCTGGGGCTGGTGCCGGTGCTGCTCGGCGCACTGGCCGTGCACCTGGGCAACGGCTGGGTGTTCACCGCCCCGAACGGCGGCTGGGAGTACCCGGCTTTCCTGATCCTCGCCTCGCTGGTTCAGGCGCTGATCGGTGACGGGGCGCACGCGCTCGTACCAAGTTGGTGGCCGATGACGGGGCGCGTGGTGAGGGTGTGACCCTTTCGCGTTGGCCCCCCTCCTGATCTCCCCCATCTTCGGCGGGGGAGGGATGGGGGTGGGGCTCGGCGCAGACACCTCCCATGCCGATTTGCCGGTTGACGCACCGCGCCGCTCCCCCTACCCAGCAGCATCAAACGAACGGGGTGGGAGCAGGGGCGTGGACACGCTGATCAGCGTCCTGGTGGTGTTCTTCGTCGTGGTCGATCCGGTCGGCCTCGTGCCGGTGTTCCTCGGCCTGACGCAGGGCTTCGACGCCCGGCGCAAGCGCATGATCGCGCTGCGCGGCACGGCGCTCAGCCTGACCATCCTGGTGTTCTTCGCCTATCTCGGGCGGCCGGTGCTGACGGCGCTGGGCATCGGGATGCCGGCCTTCCGCATCGCCGGCGGGGCGCTGCTGTTCTGGATCGCCTTCGAGATGCTGTTCCAGCGCCGCTCCGACCGCAAGGAGAAGGCCGCCGACGAGGCCCGCACCGACGAGGAGGCGCACGACCTCGCCGTCTTCCCGCTGGCCATCCCGCTGATCGCCGGGCCGGGCTCCATCGCCTCGGTGATGCTGCTGATGGACCAGTACGGGCGGGGCTGGCAGGGCCAGCTGACGGTGCTGGGGGCGGCGGCGCTGGTGATCGCCAGCGCCACGGTGCTGCTGATGTTCGCCGACGTGGTGCGCCGCCTGCTGGGGCGCACCATGATCCTGACGCTGAGCCGGATCCTGGGGATCGTGCTGGCCGCGCTGGCGGCGCAGACGATCCTGTCGGGCATCACGGCGGTCTACCCGCCCTAAGCCTTCAGCCGATAGCCGGTGCGGAACATCCACCACACCGCGCCCAGGCACAGCGCCAGGAACAGCGTGGTCATGGCGAGGCTGACGCCGACGCCGACGTCCGCCGTGCCGTAGAAGCTCCAGCGGAAGCCGCTGACCAAGTAGACGACCGGGTTGAACAGCGTCACCGTCTGCCAGACCGGCGGCAGCATGCTGATGGAATAGAAGCTGCCGCCCAGGAAGGTCAGCGGCGTGACGATCAGCAGCGGCACGATCTGCAGCTTCTCCCAGCCGTCCGCCCAGACGCCGATGATGAAGCCGAACAGGCTGAAGGTCACCGCCGTCAGCACCAGGAAGCCCACCATCACCAGCGGGTGCTCGATGTGATAGGTGACGAACAGCCGCGCGGTGATCAGGATGATGAAGCCGAGGATCACCGACTTGGTCGCCGCCGCGCCCACGTAGCCGATCAGGATCTCGCCGATGGAGACCGGCGCCGACAGCACCTCGTAGATGGTGCCCGAGTATTTCGGCATGTAGATGCCGAAGGAGGCGTTGGAGATGCTCTCGGTCAGGATCGACAGCATGACGAGGCCGGGCACGATGAAGGCGCCGTAGTTCACGCCGTCCACCTCGCCCATTCGCCCGCCGATGGCCGAGCCGAACACCACGAAGTACAGCGAGGTGGAGATCGCCGGGGACGCGATGCTCTGCGCCAGCGTGCGGAACCAGCGCGCCATCTCGAAGCCGTAGATGGCGCGGATCGCGTGGATGTTCAGGGGGATGTTCATTTCCCGGCCCTCACCAGGCTGACGAAGATCTCCTCCAGCGAGCTCTGGCTGGTCTGGAGGTCCTTGAAGTCGATGCCGTGCTCGCCCAGCCGCCGCAGCAGGCCGGCGATGCCGGTGTGCTCGGCCTGGGCGTCGAAGGTGTAGACCAGCTCGGTGCCGCCGGCGGTCAGCTCCAGCGCGTATTCCGACAGGCCGGCGGGGATCGCCTCCAGCGGGCTCTGCAGGTGCAGCGTCAGCTGCTTCTTGCCGAGCTTGCGCATCAGCACGTCCTTGTCCTCGACCAGGATGATCTCGCCCTTGCTGATCACCCCGATGCGGTCGGCCATCTCCTCCGCTTCCTCGATGTAGTGGGTGGTGAGGATGATGGTGACGCCGCCCTCGCGCAGCCGCCGCACCATCGCCCACATGTCGCGGCGCAGCTCGACGTCGACGCCGGCCGTCGGCTCGTCGAGGAAGAGGATCTTCGGCTCGTGCGACAGCGCCTTGGCGATCATCACCCGGCGCTTCATGCCGCCGGACAGGGTGATGACCTTGGCGTCCTTCTTGTCCCACAGCGACAGGTCGCGCAGCACCTTCTCGATGTGCGCCGGGTTGGGCGGCTTGCCGAACAGGCCGCGGCTGAAGCTCACCGTGGCCCAGACCGTCTCGAAGACGTCGGTGGTCAGCTCCTGCGGCACCAGCCCGATGGCCGAGCGCGCGGCGCGGTAGTCGCGCACGATGTCGTGCCCGTCGGCCAGCACCGTGCCGGTGGACGGGTTGACGATGCCGCAGACGATGCTGATCAGCGTCGTCTTGCCGGCGCCGTTGGGGCCGAGCAGCGCGAAGATCTCGCCGCGGCGGATCTCCAGGTCGATGCCCTTGAGCGCGTTGAATCCGGTCTTGTAGGTCTTGGTGAGGCCGGAGACCCGGATGATCGGCGGGGCGGGCGCGGCGGGCGCGGCGGCGCGCGCCGGGGCGGTTTCGTTCAGCAAGGACATGGGGACCTGTTGCTTCGGCGGCACTTGCCCCCACCCTGACCCTCCCCCGCTGCGCAGGGGAGGGAACTCCGCCGCTGGCCTGTAAACCCTCCCCTGCAAAGCGGGGGAGGGTGCCCGAGCGCAGCGAAGGGCGGGTGGGGGCGCGTGTTCAGGGGCAGGATGGTAGGGCGGGAACCGCCCGGTCTCAACCCCGCCTAGAAGCGGACCAGCCTTGCCGCCTGGAGCAGGGCGACGATGACGAGAAGCGATGCCGGCAAACCGGCCAGCCATCCGCAGAGGACGGCTTTCGCCTGTGCGGCTCCGGATGCGGTCGCCGGCAGGCGCCGCGCGTCGGCGATCGCGTAGAGTGGCAGGTAGAGCAGGGAAGCGATGGCGCCGGCCGCCGCCAGGTAGGTACCGGCGATGTCATCGACGAAGCGCGTGTACAGCGTGCCGATCACCGCCCAGGCCGCCAGGAGCGCCAGCCCGACGGCGGCGGTGCGCAGCAGGCGCAGGAGGGCCGCCCGCACGCGTCACACGTGGAAGCTCTCCCCACACCCGCAGCGGCCCTTCTCGTTCGGATTGCTGAACTTGAACCCCGTCTCGAACTTGTCGTCGACGTAGTCCATTTCCGAGCCGATCAGGAACATGACGGCCGCCGGGTCGATGAGGACGGTGACGCCCTTGTCCTCCACGACCTCGTCGAACTTCATCTTCTCCTTGGCGTACTGGATGTCGTAGCTGAGGCCCGAGCAGCCGCGGGCCTTCACGCCGATGCGCAGGCCGATCATCTCGCCCGGCGCCTTCGCCATCAGCGCCCTGACGCGCTCGGCGGCCGCATCGGTGATGGAAAGGGCCTTCGGGAGTGCCATGGGTCGTCTCGCTCCTCAGAACATGTCCAGCTGGATCTTGGCGACGTCCGACATCATGTCCGGGCGCCATGGGGGTTCCCACACCAGATCGATCTTGCATGTGGTGACGCCCTCGGCGTTTTGAACGGCCTCCTGCACCTGCAGCGGCAATTCGCCGGCCACCGGGCACATCGGGCTGGTCAGGGTCATGTCGACCTCGACCTCGCCGGCGTCGTTGACGTCGACGCGGTAGATCAGTCCGAGTTCCCAGATGTCCACCGGGATCTCCGGGTCGTAGCAGGTCTTGATCGCCTCGACGATGCGCTCCATCACCCCCTCCTTGCCGGTGGCGATGGAGACGGCGGGCGTGTCGTGGATGTCGGTTGCGGTCGCGTCTTCAGGCATGGCTGGCTCTCTTACTCGCTCGACGCCTATTCGCTCGATGCTTTTTCGTCGCCCTCGATGGCCGCGTTCATCGCGTGCCAGGCGAGGGTGGCGCACTTCACGCGCACCGGGAACTGGCGCACGCCGGACAGCACCATCAGCTTCTCCAGGGCCTCCTCATCGACCGGGCCGTGGTCGCCGTGCTCCTCCTCGTCCTTGGTGCACAGGTCGTGGAAGGTCTCGAACAGGGCCCTGGCCTCGGCCTCGGTCTTGCCCTTGACCACCTCGGTCATCATCGAGGCGCTGGCGGTGGAGATGGCGCAGCCGCGCCCCTCGAACGCCACGTCCTCGACGACATGATCGCCGCTCACCTTCAGGTAGACGGTGAACTTGTCGCCGCACATCGGGTTCTCGCCGCGCGCCTCGCGGTTGGCGTCGGGCGGGTGGCGGTGGTTCCGCGGGTTCTTGCCGTGGTCCAGGATGACTTCCTGGTACAGCTCGCGCAGCTCGTCCATCATGCTCCGAAGAACTCCTTCACCGCCTTGACCGCATCGACCAGAGCGTCGGCCTCGGCCCGCGTGTTGTAAAGAGCGAACGACGCCCGCGCCGTCGAGCCGACGCCCATGCGGTCCATCAGCGGCTCGGCGCAGTGCTGGCCGACGCGCACGGCGACGCCGTACTGGTCCACCACGGTGCCCAGGTCGTGCGGGTGCACGCCGTCCACCACGAACGAGATGATCGCCGCCTTGCCCGGCGCGGTGCCGACGATGCGCAGCCCCTCGATCTCCTGCAGGCGCGCCGTGGCGTAGGTCAGCAGGTCGTGCTCGTGCGCCGCGATGGCGTCGCGCCCGATGCCCTCGACGTAGTCGATGGCGGCGGCCAGCCCGATCGCCTCGGTGATCGGCGGGGTGCCGGCCTCGAAGCGGGCCGGGGCCTCCTTGAAGGTGGTGCCGCTGAAGCTGACGGACTGGATCATGTCGCCGCCGCCCTGGTAGGGCGGCATCGTCTTCAGCAGCTCCGGCTTGGCGCACAGCACGCCGATGCCGGTCGGGCCGTACAGCTTGTGGCCGGTGAAGACGTAGAAGTCGGCGCCGATGTCCTTCACGTCCACCGTGCCGTGCACCACCGCCTGGGAGCCGTCGAGCAGCACCGGCACGCCATGCTGGTGCGCGATGCGGACGATCTCCTTGGCCGGCGTCACCGTGCCCAGCACGTTCGAGCAATGGGTGATCGCCACCATCTTCGTGCGCGGCCCGAACAGCTTCGCGTAGGCGTCCAGGTCGAGCACGCCGCGGTCGTCCACCGGCACCACCTTGATCGCCAGCCCCCTGGCCGTCTGGGCCAGCTGCCAGGGGACGATGTTGGCGTGGTGCTCCATCACGGAGACGATGATCTCGTCGCCCGGCTCCAGGAAGGTGCGGGCGTAGCTGTGCGCCACGAGGTTGATCGCTTCGGTCGCGCTGCGGGTGAAGACGATGCCGTCGCGGGACGGCGCGTTGAGGAACGCCGCCACGCTGTCGCGCGCCGCCTCGAAGCGGTCGGTCGCCCGCTGCGACAGGAAGTGCACGCCGCGGTGGATGTTGGAATAGTCCTCCTCCAGGAAGCGCGTCATGGTGTCGATGACGTGGCGCGGCTTCTGGGCGCTGGCGCCGCTGTCGAGATAGACCAGCGGCTTGCCGGGCTGCGGCTTCTTGCCGGTGCGCTCGTGCACCGTGCGCGACAGGATCGGGAAGTCGGCGCGGATGCGCTCGACGTCGTAGGGGGCGGCGGGGCGTTCCAGCGTATAGGCGATGTCGCTCATGGCCTCGGTCTCCTCAGCGCGTGCCCAGCCAGCCGGTGACGAAGCCGTGGAAGGCCTCGCGGACGGTCTCGTCGGGGATCTCGTCCAGCGCCTCCGCCAGGAAGGCGCCGATCAGCAGGGCGCGCGCCTCGTCCTTCGGGATGCCGCGGGCGCGCAGGTAGAACAGCGCCTCGTCGGCCAGTTCGCCGGCGGTGGCGCCATGGCTGCACTTCACGTCGTCGGCGTAGATCTCCAGCTCCGGCTTGGCGTCGATCTCGGCGGTGTCGGACAGCAGCAGGGCGCGGTTGAGCTGGTGGCCGTCGGTCTTCTGCGCGCCGGGATGCACGACGATCTTGCCCTGGAACACGGCGCGGCCGTGGTCGTCGATGGCGCCCTTGTAGACCTCGCGCGAGGTGCCGTGCGGCTCCTTGTGCTCGATCACGGTGGTGGTGTCGCAGTGCTGGTGGCCGCCGATCATGTAGGCGCCGTTGACGTTGCAGCTCGACCCCAGGCCGAGCGCCACGCGCACCTCGCTGCGGGCCAGCCGCGCGCCGGTGGTCAGGATGAAGTTGTCGTAGCAGGCGTCCTTGCCGACCTTCGCCACGCTGTTGGACAGGTGGAAGGCCTCCGCCCCCTCGCGCTGCACCTTGTAGTGGCGCAGGATGGCGCCCTCGCCGACGTAGGCCTCGGCCACGTGGTTGGCGAAGGTGGCGCCGATGCCGAGCCCGACGTGGTGCTCGATCACCGTCGCCTTGCTCTGCGGCTCGGCGATCAGCAGCGTGCGCGGGTGGAAGGCGACCGCGCCGTCATCCGACCCCAGCGATACGAAGACCAGCTCGATCGGTTCCGCCACCTCGACGCCGCGGCCGATGCGCACCACCGCGCCGTCCGCCAGGAAGGCGGTGTTGAGCGCGACGAAGCGCTGCTCGTCGGACACCGCCAGCCGGCCCAGGTGCTCGCCGACCAGATCGGGGTTCCGGGACAGCGTCTCGGCGAGGCCCGACAGCTCGACGCCGGCCGGCACGCCCGCGGTGGAGGACAGGTCGGCGCGGAAGAAGCCGTCGACGAACACCAGCCGCGGGCCCGTGCCGACGTGCGGCAGGACGTCGAAGTGCACGCCCGCCGCGGCCGGCCTGGCCGGCTGGAAGGCGACCTTCTCCAGGCTCTTCAGGCTGGTGTACTTCCACGCCTCGACCTTGGCGGTCGGGAAGCCCAGCTCGGCAAAGCGGCTGCGGCCCAGCTCGCGCAGGTCGCGCACCCAGGACAGCGCGGCGCCCGGCAGCTCCGCCTTCACGCGGTCGTACTGCTCCAGGTAGGGCTGGGCCGGGACGGGGTCGCCGCGGCGGGGGGAGTGGGTGCTCGTCATCTCACGCCGCCTCGTCCACGCCGAATTCCTTGTAGCCGTTCTTCTCCAGCTCCAGCGCCAGCTCCTTGCCGCCCGAGCGCTGGATCCGGCCGTGCGCCAGCACGTGCACGTAGTCCGGCACGATGTAGTCGAGCAGGCGCTGGTAGTGGGTGATGACCAGCATGGAGCGCTCCGGCGAGCGCAGCGCGTTGACGCCGTCGGCGACGATCTTCAGCGCGTCGATGTCGAGGCCGGAGTCGGTCTCGTCGAGGATGGCGAACTTCGGCTCCAGCACCGCCATCTGCAGCGTCTCGTTGCGCTTCTTCTCGCCGCCGGAGAAGCCGACGTTGACCGCGCGCTTCAGCATCTCGTCGGTCATGCCGAGCTGCTTGGTCTTGGCGCGGATGTGCTTGAGGAACTGCATGGCGTCCAGCTCGCTCTCGCCGCGGCGCTTGCGCATGGCGTTGATGGCGGACTTGAGGAAGGTGGTGTTGGCGACGCCGGGGATCTCCACCGGGTACTGGAAGGCCAGGAACAGCCCTTCCGCGGCGCGCTCCTCCGGCTCCAGCGCCAGCAGGTCCTGGCCGAAGTAATTGACCGAGCCCTTGGTGATCTCGTAGCCCTCGCGGCCGGCCAGCACGTAGGAGAGCGTGCTCTTGCCCGAGCCGTTCGGCCCCATGATGGCGTGCACCTCGCCCGGGCGGATCGTCAGGTCGATGCCCTTGAGGATTTCCTTGCCGTCCACCGTGGCGTGCAGGTTCTTGATTTCGATCATCGCTTGTCCGTTCCTCGCATCCCACTCGGTGGCGTATCCAGGGTTCCAATCACTCTCTCATCGTCATCCCCGCGAAAGCGGGGATCCAGTCCCGTTACCTCATCATCCCACACTGCCTTCCAGCGAGATGCCCACCAGCTTCTGCGCCTCGACGGCGAACTCCATGGGCAGCTCCTTCAGCACTTCCTTGCAGAAGCCGTTGACGATCAGCGACACCGCGTCCTCCTCGGCCAGGCCGCGCTGGCGGCAGTAGAAGAGCTGGTCCTCGCTGATCTTCGCCGTGGTCGCCTCGTGCTCGATGCGGGCGGAGCGGTTGCGGCTCTCGATGTAGGGCACCGTGTGGGCGCCGCACTGGTCGCCGATCAGCAGGCTGTCGCACTGCGTGTGGTTGCGCGCACCCTCCGCCTTGGGCAGGATCTTCACCAGCCCGCGGTAGGTCTGCTGCGCCTTGCCGGCCGAGATGCCCTTCGACACGATGGTCGAGCGGGTGTTCCTGCCGATGTGGATCATCTTGGTGCCGGTGTCGGCCTGCTGGCGGTTGTTGGTGATGGCGACCGAGTAGAACTCGCCCACCGAGTTGTCGCCCTGCAGGATGCAGCTCGGGTACTTCCAGGTGATCGCCGAGCCGGTCTCCACCTGCGTCCACGAGATCTTCGAGTTGACGCCGCGGCAGGCGCCGCGCTTGGTCACGAAGTTGTAGATGCCGCCGACGCCGTTCTCGTCGCCCGGATACCAGTTCTGCACCGTCGAGTACTTGATGGTGGCGTTGTCGAGCGCCACCAGCTCGACCACCGCGGCGTGCAGCTGGTTCTCGTCGCGCTTCGGCGCGGTGCAGCCTTCCAGGTAGCTGACGTACGAACCCTCGTCGGCGATGATCAGCGTCCGTTCGAACTGGCCGGTGTTGGCCTGGTTGATGCGGAAGTAGGTGGACAGCTCCATCGGGCAGCGCACGCCCTTCGGGATGTAGACGAAGCTGCCGTCGGTGAACACCGCCGAGTTCAGCGTCGCGAAGAAGTTGTCGGTGTACGGCACCACCGAGCCCAGGTACTTCCTCACCAGCTCCGGACACTTGTGCACGGCCTCGGAGATGGCGCAGAAGATGATGCCCATCTCCTCAAGCTTGGCCTTGTAGGTGGTCGCCACCGACACGCTGTCGAACACCGCGTCCACCGCCACCGCCGGGCTCTGCCCCTCGGTGCCCTCGACGCCGGCGAGGATCGCCTGCTCCTTCAGCGGGATGCCCAGCTTGGCGTAGGTCTTCAGCAGCTCCGGATCGACTTCGTCCAGCGACTTCGGCTTCGCCTTCATCTTCGGCGCCGCGTAGTAGTGCGCGTCCTGGTAGTCGATCGGGCCGTAGGTGAGCGCCGGCCAATGCGGCTCCTCCATGGCCTTCCAGGCTTGGAAGGCGCGCAGGCGCCACTCCAGCAGCCACTCCGGCTCCTCCTTCTTGGCGGAGATGAAGCGGATGATGTCCTCGTTCAGGCCCTTCGGCGCGACCTCGGACTCGATGTCCGTGGTGAAGCCGTATTCGTATTCCTTCTCGGTGAAGGCGCGGACCTGATCGGCGGTCTCGGTGCTGGCGGCCATGGCTTCCTCTAACTCCCTAGGCGTTTCCCGACGCGAGCGCCTTGGCCGGTTCCCTGGCCGGCGGCGTCCACACGGGGCCCATCATGTCGGCGAGCGTCACCTGCTCCAGCGCGGAGCGGATCGCCCGGTTGATCTTCTCCCAGCCGCCCCGCATGGGGCACAGGTTCTCCACGCCGCACTCCTCGCCGGCCCCCTCGACGCACGCGGTGAGCGCGATGGGGCCGTCGAGGGCGACGACGATGTCGGCGATGGTGATGGCCTCGGCCGGGCGGGCGAGCGCGTAACCGCCGGCCGCCCCGCGGTGCGAGGTCATCAGGCCGGCCGGGGTCAGGCTCTTCATCAGCTTGGCGACCGTCGGCGCGGGCACGCCCGTGCGCTCGGCCATCTGGGTCACGGTGTGCACCGTGCCCGTCTGGCGCGCCATCTCGCTCATCACCACGATGGCGTAATCGGTCAGCTTGGACAGCTTGATCATGGCCGGGAGTTCAATCAGGACCAATTCGGTACTGATTAGATGCCCCGCCCCTGTCCAAAAGTCAAGCGGATCAGTGGGGCATTCGGCCGATCGCCGGCAACGGCCATACTAGACCGCAGCGGTACGGTATAGGGTGCGGCGCTTTGTCGCAAGTCCTGAAACGATCATCCCCGCGGAAGCGCCGGCTTCCGCGGGGATGTCGAGGCCGGAACGCAGGCGGCGCTACGACCGGTCGATCTCCTCCTTGGCGGCGCCCTTCACGTCGTCGACCGCTTCGGCGACGTGCTCGCGGGCCGCTTCGGCGGCGGCCTGGGCGGCACGGGTGCCGCGCTCGATGGCGTCCTGCGCCACGTCCTTCGCCTTGCTGGTCACCTGCCCGGCGTAGTCGCCGACCCAGCGCTCCTCGTAGCGGGTGCCCGGGATGCTGGCGCCGAGCGCTGCGCCGAGCGCCACGCCCATCACGCCGGCGACCAGCGGGTGGTCCTCGACGAGGTCCCAGAAGCTGGTGGTGACGTGGCCGATCTGCCGGCCCATCGAGGCGGTCATCGACCGTCCCCCCTGGGAATGCTGCTGCGGCATGCCGCGGCCGGCCGGGCCGCCGGTGCGGTTGTCGCCCGGACGATCGTGAGGGGTGCCGCCGCCGGTCATCCGGCTGGCGGCGTCGCCGGCGCTGTCGTAGGCATCACTGGCCATGTCGCCGGCGCGGTCGTACAGCGAGCCGGCGGTGTCGCGCACGGTGCCGGCGGCGCTGTAGAAGGTGTCGCGGGCGTAGCGGGCGGTGGAGCCGGCGGCGCCGCGCGCGCTGCGGAACGCGCCGCTCTGGGCGATGCGCTGGTCCATGCCGCTGCGCGACAGCAGCATCCAGCCCAGTCCGATGCCGATCATGGCGAGCGGAACGGGGTTGCCGCGGACCATGTCGCCCATGTGCGACGCTCCGCTGCTCATCCGGTTGGTCATGCGGTTCATGGTCTGCTCCTTGAGGGTGTCGGGCGCGAGGCGGTGCCGGAGCGAGTCCAGCGAAGCGGCGATGCGCGTCCGGCGATCACGCGCCTCGCGCTGCAAAGCGTCGTAGTCGGGGTGGTCCCTGGTGGCGTTGTCGTCGTGCTGGCTCATCGGCTGAGCTGGCTCCGCGCCCAGTCCTTGTCGTCGCGCAGGGTGTGCAGCGTGCGGTTGGGCTGCAGGTTCTCCGGCCTCAGCCGGCTGCGGCCCATCAGCATCAGCGCGGCGCCGATGCCGACCACCACGGCGCCGACGATCAGCGCCGCCAGCCACGGCTGCACGACCAGCGACAGCGCCAGCACGGCGCAGGCCAGCAGCACCAGCAGCCCGGCGAAGGCGACGAAGCCGCCGGCGGCGATGAAGGCCACGCCGCCCGCCGCCTGCCCGGCCTTCTCGCCCAGTTCGGCCTTGGCCAGCTCCAGCTCGGTGCGGACCAGCCCGGTCAGGTCGCGCGCCAGGTCGGCGAACAACCCGGCCAGCGAGCGGTTCGCCCGCGGGTCGTAGCGGCCGTAGTCCTCGGCGGCGCTCATGGTTTGGACTCCAGGGGTTTGCTCTCCGGAGGCTTGGACTCCGGCGCCTTCGCGGTGCCGGCGCCGCCCACCGGTTCGGCCCTCGCCGTCGGGATCTTCGCGGGTTCGGGTGAGCCGCCGGCCATCAGCTCGGCCGCGTCACGGACGCTGCTGCCCATGTTGACCCTGTTGCCGACGCCGGACTCGTCCGACGAGGCCCGCGGCCGGGACTGGCCGGTTCCGGTGCCGCCGCCGGTCGAGCGCTGGCCCGCCGGGTAGGAGCCGCCGATGTTCTGCCGCTCCTGCGAGAAGTCATAGGAGCCGCGCGCCCGGCCACCGCCGCCACCGCCGCCGCCCATGCGCTGCTCGTCCTGCTGGCGCATCAGGTCGGCCATGCGGATGCGCTCGCCGGAACTCTTGATGAAGCGGGCGAACAGGAAGCCGACGCCGAACGCCGCGCCCAGGAAGACCTCGGGCTGCCGGCGGGCGAAGCTCTCGACCTGGCCGACCAGATCGTCCACCGTCGAGTTGCGGAGCGTGTCGGCGAACTGCTCGACGCGGTCGGCGGCCATCACCGTGTAGCGGGCGGCGGTGCCGTTGTTCTCCTCCTCCAGCTGCTGGGCGGCCTGATGCAGCGCCTGCGCGACGCTGCCGATCTGGTCGGCGGCGCGGTGGCTCTGCTGCTCGAAGGCGGCGCGGATCCGGTTCTGGGCGGCGCCCATGCCCTGGCGGCCCATCTCGGTCGCCTCGTTCTGCGCGCGGTCGAGCGGCCCCGTGGCCTTCTTGTCGTCCGGACCGCCCTGACCTGAATTGTCGCGCGTTGCCATCATGATCCTCCTCGGGAGTGTCTTGCCGTGTGCGGGCTTGGCTGCCTTCGCGGAAACTCGACCTTTAAACAAGGGGTGAAGGTCGGGGTTCCGAAGGCGGCCCGCCGGACGGACCGGAGGAGGCGAGGGGGAACGGGCGTGCTTCGCTCAGGGCGAGGGCGTCTCCAGGACGGCGCGCGGCGCGCGGCGCGGCCACAGCTGCCAGAGCAGCGCCGCGGCCTGCAGCGCCACCACGATCAGCAGCGCCAGCCGGTGCCCCTCCGGCGCGTAGCCGCCCTGCGGCCCCGGCGGGAAGGTGCCGATCACCGAGCCGAGGCCCCATTGCAGGCTGAAGGCCACCGCGAACATCAGCAGGTTGGCGGCGGTGTTGACCCGCCCGGCCAACTCGGCCGGGAAGTTCTGCGACAGCACGGAGTAGACCAATACCGAGGCGCTGGCGAACAGCGGGTACAGCACCCAGGACACCACCGGCGGGACCGGCAACCCGGCCAGCATGGCCGCCAGCGCCAGGGTGGCGAGCAGCAGGCCGGCGTTCGCCACCGTCGCCGGGCTCAGCCCGCGCCGCCGCAGCGCGTCGGTGGCCAGCGCGAAGCCGGTGTAGCCGGCGACCATCGCCATGGCGGCGTATTGCAGGTGGGTGGCGACGGCGGCCTTGTCGAAGCCCTCGACGTCGCGCAGCCATGGCCCGGCCCACAGCGCCATGTAGGTCATGAAGACGCCCTGCACGACCACCGACGCCGGCGCCTGCCGCCAGAACACCGGGCTGGAGAACACCCGTCCGGTGCCGCGCAGCATGGCGCCCCAAGTGGCGTCCTGATTGGTGCCATGGGTGGTGGTGGCGCCGCGCCGCGGCCGTTCCGGCACCACGGCGTAGAGCAGCGCCGCACACGCCGCGGTGGCCACGGCCAGGGCGAGGAACAGGCCGCGCCAGTCGGTGACGGCCATCAGCGCGCGCACCGGCGTGGTGGCGAACACGGCGCCCAGCCCGCCGCTGGCCAGGAACAGCCCGTTGACCAGCGGCAGCCGCTCGATCGGCCACCACATGACGTTGGCGGTGATCGCCGCCATCAGGCAGGCCGAGACGCCGACGCCGATCAGCGCCCGCCCGACCGCCAGCGTCGCCAGCCCGTCGCCCACCGCGAACAGCGCCGCGCCCGCCGCTGCCACCAGCAGCAGCGCCGTCTCGATCCGCCGCGGGCCGTAGCGGTCGAGCAGGATGCCCAGCGGCGCCTGGAACGCGCCGAAGGCGAGGAAGTAGGCGCTGGTCAGGAAGCCCAGCCCGGCGGCGGTGACGCCCAGCGAGGCGGTCAGCTCGTCGGCGATCACGGCGTTCACCGTGCGGAACAGGTAGGACATGAAGTAGCCGACGGCGAACGGCGCGAAGACGCGCAGGATGCGGTACGGCACGCTCGGACGTTCGTGGTCCGTCACGGGTTGGCCTCGGTGGTTTTTCTTCGCGCGGCGGTTGCCGCCCTCCCAGGAGGGAGAGGGTGCCCCGGTCGGGGGTACCCCGGCAAGGACAAACCCCGCGTTTTTGCCGCATGCCAGCCCCTTGACTGCGGGGCCTGGGAGGCGCACGCTGACGGCGTGAACGGTGATGCTTTTCCGGCATTGATCGCTCATCACCGACAGGCCTGATGGCCGCGTCGGAAACACGGTCGGACTTGAAGAGGCAAACTCCGGCCCCTGCGCGGGGCTCATCGGAACCATGTGTTGCCCGTCCGACTGAACGGCGGTGGAGCCAAACCCGGGTGGCTCCACCGCCGGATTGCTTTCTGGGGCATGCGTTCCCCGACCCCCTTTCATTCTTCACTTCCGCCGCGCGAGAACTCCGCGTTCGCCTCCCCCAGCCCCGCTGGGGGAGGAAGGGACCCGCGCCGCAGGCGTGGGAAGGTGGGGGCATGGCGTGTGTGGCCGGCGTTGATTCCCGTGCAGGCCGCTGCCCCC
>NZ_LGQZ01000055.1 GCF_003116015.1 Azospirillum sp. TSO22-1 | reverse complement strand
TACCGCGACGTCCGGCTGTTCCGCATCTACGAGGGCACCAGCCAGATCCAGCAGCTCGTCATCGCCCGCAACATGATCCGCGAGGCCGCGTGACTCCCGACCAAGCCATCGTGGACGCGCTGCCGCGGCGGATCAGCCATCCGCCGTTGGCCTGGGCCGGGAAGACGCCCGACGCGCCGGCCCTGCGCGAGGGCGACATCGAATGGAGCTACGCGCGGCTCGGCGCGGCGGTGCGCCGGATGGCGGAGCGCATGGCCGGGCTCGGCGTGCGCGGCGGCGACCGGGTGATGCTGGTCGGCGAGAACGGGCTGGCGCTGGTGACGCTGATGCTGGCGGCGAGCGAGCTGGACGCGTGGCCGGCGATCATCAACGCCCGCCTGTCGGAGCGCGAGATCGACGGCATCCGCGACCACTGCCGGCCGCGCCGGGTGTTCTACACCGACGCCGTCTCGCCGGACGCCGCGGCGCACGCAGTGCGGCACGGAGCGGAGCCGCTGGGCGATCCGGACCTGCCGCCGATGGCGGTGGGGCCGCTGCTGGAGGCCGAGCCGGAACCGGTGTACCCCGACAATGTCCGACAGGTCGGCGCGCTGATCTACACCTCCGGCACCACCGGGCAGCCCAAGGGCGTGATGCTGTCGCACCGCGGGCTGCTGTTCGTGGCGGCGATCTCCGGCCGGCAGCGCGGGCTGCACGGCGCCGACCGCACCTACGGCGTGCTGCCCATCAGCCACGTGTTCGGCGTGGCCTCGACCTGCCTCGGCACGCTGTACGCCGGCGGCTGCCTGCACACGGTGCCGCGCTTCGATCCAAAGGCGGTGGTGCGCGCGCTGGAGGAGGACGGCGTCACCGTCCTGCAGGGCGTGCCAGCCATGTACGCCAAGCTGGTCGAACACATCCACGCGACGGGCAAGCCGCTGAACGCGCCGCATCTGCGCTACCTGTCCTCCGGCGGGTCGGTGCTCGACCTGTCGCTGAAGCGGGATGTCGAGGCGACCTTCGGTCTGACGCTGCACAACGGCTACGGCCTCACCGAGTGCTCGCCGACGGTGACGCAGACGCGGCTCGACAGTCCGCGCACCGACACCTCCATCGGCCCGCCGCTGCCTTGCGTCGAGGTGCGCTTCGTCGACCACGCCACCGGTTGGGACGTGCCGTCCGGTGAGGTCGGCGAGCTGTGGGTGAGGGCGCCCAACGTGATGCTCGGCTACTACCGCGCGCCGGAGCTGACGGCGCAGATGCTGACGCCGGACGGTTGGCTGAAGACCGGCGACGTGGCGCGGCTGGAGCCGGACGGCTGCGTGTCGGTGGTCGGCCGCATCCGCGAGATCATCATCCACTCCGGCTTCAACGTGTACCCCGAGGAGGTCGAGGGCGTGCTGGCCAGCCACCCGGCGGTGACGCTCGCCGCCGTCATCGGCCGCGAGGTGGCCGGCAACGAGGAGGTGCTCGCCTTCGTGCAGCTCGCCCCCGGCCAGGAGGTCGCGGAGGCGGAGCTGAAGGCGTGGGCGGCGGAGCGGCTGGCGCCCTACAAACGCCCGGCGCGCATCGTCGCCGTTCCGGCGCTGCCGGCCAGCCCGACGGGGAAGCTCAAGAAGGGGACGCTGCGCGAGATGGCGGAGGGGCTGCTTGCGCGGGGCATGCAAGAACATAAGGGAGGAACGAACCAATGATCCGCAGGCTCACCGGGTTGGCCGCGACGGCGGCCGTGGCGCTCGCCATCGGCGTGGGCGCCGCCCAGGCGAAGGACTTCGTGCTGGGCGAGCAGTCGCCGCTGTCCGGCAATCTGGCCCGCGTCGGCCAGGGCATGCACGAGGGCATCTCCGTCGCCATCGACATGGCCAACAAGCAATACGCTGGCAAGCACAGCTTCAAGCTGGAGACCATCGACGACGAGACCTCGCCGGCCAAGGCGGTGGCGGCGGTGGAGAAGCTGGCCGGCATGGGCGTGGTGGCGCTGACCGGCGGCTACGGCTCCAACATCATCGGCCCGGCGTCGGAAGCGGCGAACAAGGCGGGGCTGGTCTACATCACCTCGGGCGGCGTGACGCCGGAGCTGACCGAGCGCGGCCACAAGACCTTCTTCCGCATCAACAACACCGACGGCTACGCCACGGCGATGATCGGCCTCTTGGAGGAGATGAAGGCGAAGAAGGTCTCGGTCGTCTACCTGAACAAGGAGGCGACGTCCAACCTCGCCAAGTCGGTGCAGAGGGCGCTGGCCGGCAAGGGCGTGACCGTCGGCATGCACGAGTTCGACGGCGCGACCAACGACTTCAAGCCGCTGGTCAACAAGGTGAAGCTGCAGGACCGGCCGGACGTCGTCGCCATGGTCGGCTACGAGAACGACTATGTCGGCATTCTGCGCGCCGCCAAGGTGCTGAAGCCCGACGTCAAGGCGATGGTCGGCGTGTGGTCGCTGGCCACCTCGCAGATGGCCAAGGAGTTTCCCGACCTGATGGAGAACGTCTACGGCACCTCCATGCTGCCCTACCCGGTGGAGTTCACCGCGCCCGAGGCGCAGGAGTTCGCCAAGACCTACAAGACGCTGTTCGGCAAGGAGCCCGATTACCTGGGCCAGTTCGGCTACGTGCAGACCAAGCTGCTGATCCAGGCGATCCTGCGCGCCGACGCGGCCGGGACCGGCATCGCCGACGAGCTGCGCAAGACCGACGAGCCGACGCTGATCGGCCGCGTGACGTTCAACGAGAAGGGCGACAACCCGAACTTCAGCCACCGCATGGGGCAGCACCAGAAGGGCAAGGTCGTGCTGGTCTGGCCGGCGGACGCGGCGAACGGCAAGGCCGTGTTCCCGGGCGTGCCCTGGTGAGTTTCTAGCCCTCCCCCAGCCCCGCTGGGGGAGGTTAGGTGGGGGCTACGGCCTCCCGGTCAGGCCGCTGCCCCCACCTAACCTCCCCCGCCGGAGGCGGGGGAGGGATTAAGGAAACCAACATGCTCGAACTGACACTCCAGGCACTGTTCTCGGGCCTGCTGGCCGGCGGCTACTACGCCACCGTGGCGGTGGGGCTGGCGCTGGTGTTCGGCACCATGCGCGTCATCAACCTCGCGCACGGCGAACTGGTTCTGCTCGCCGCCTACATCGCCTACGCGGGCGAGTCCCGGTACGGGCTGAACCCGGTGCTGTGCATCCCCTTCGCCCTGGTGGTGGTGTGCGCCAGCGCCGCCATCGTCTACGCGCTGCTCGCGCGCATCGAGCAGGACCGCGAGATGAACTCCCTCATCCTCACCTTCGGGCTGGGCGTCATCCTGACCAACCTGATCCTGATGACCTGGGCGGCGGACATCCATTCCACCACCAACGCCTGGATGCTGGACAGCGTCGTCCTGGCGGACACGCTGTTCGCCATGCGCTCGGAGGTGGTGTTCTTCGTCGCCGGGCTGGCCTTGATGGCTGCTGTGCACCTGTGGCTCAGCCGGTCCTGGCAGGGGCGGGCGGTGCGGGCGCTGTCCTCCAACCGCAACGCGGCCAAGCTGATGGGAGTCGATCCCAGCCGCACCGAGGTGCTGTCCTTCCTGGTGGCGGGCGCGCTGTCCACCTTCGCCGGCATCGCCATCTACACCGGCAAGACGATCTACCCGGCGCTGGGCCACGTGATGACGGTGAAGGCGTTCATCATCACCGTGCTGGCCGGCATGGGCTCGATCCCCGGCGTGCTGATCGGGGCGATCATGATCGGCGTCATCGAGTCCTTCACCGTCACCTACGCCGCCGCCTCGCTGCAGGAGCTGGCCGGCATGGTGCTGTTCCTGGTCGTGCTGTTCGTCGCCCCCTCGGGCCTGTTCGGCGGCAAGAAGGCGCTCCCCCGATGAACCCGCGCATCCTCGTGCCGGTGCTGGTCGCCGCCTATCTGGCGGTGCCGCTGGCATTCCAGTCGAACGGCTACCTGCTCGGCCTCATCGTCGCGGCGCTGACCATCGCCGGAATCGCGGTGGCGTGGGCGCTGCTCGGCAACCTCGGCGGCATGGTCAGCTTCGGGCACGCGGCGTTCTTCGGCGTGGGCTCCTACGTCTCGGCGGTGCTGACCATGAAGGCGGGCGTGCCGGTGTTCGCCGGGCTGCTGATGGGCGGGGTGGGGGCGGCGGTGGCGTCCATCGCCACCATGCCGGCGCTGCGCCTGAAGGGGCCGTACTTCGCGCTCGCCATCCTCGCCTACGCGCACATCTTCCAGATCCTGGCGGTGCAGCTGGAGGGGGTGACCGGCGGCGCCGGGGGCCTGCTGTCGATCCCGCGCTTCCCCAGCGTTCTGGGCGTCGATTTCGGCACGAAGCTCGGCGGCTACTTCGTCATCGTCACCATCGTGATCCTGGCGGCGCTGGCCTACGACGCGATCCGCCGCTCGACCTGGGGGCTGGCGCTGAAGGCCATGCACGACAGCGAGCTGGCGACCCGCGTCATCGGTGTGCCGAGCACGCACCTGAAGGCGGTGATGCTGGTGGTCTCCGCCTTCATCACCGGCGTGGTCGGCGCCTTCAACGCGCACTTCATCAACTTCCTGGAGCCGGACTACGCGTTCTCGGGCTCCTGGACGGTGCTCCCCATCGCCGCGGCGATCTTCGGCGGTTATCGCACGGTGTGGGGACCGGTGCTGGGCGCGCTGGTCATCTACCTGCTCGACCAGCTGCTGTTCAAGGAAGTGCTGCCGCACGGCCACCAGCTGGTGCTGGGCGCCCTGATGGCCGGCATGGTGCTGTGGAGCCCCGGCGGCCTCGTGCCGGTCCTGGTCCGCCGCAAGGGAGGGCGCGCGCATGCTCACGCTTGATCGGGTGCAGGTCAGCTTCGGCGGCGTCACCGCGCTGCGCAACGTCACGCTGGGGGTGGGGGAGGGCGAGACGCTCGGCCTTGTCGGCCCCAACGGGGCGGGCAAGACGACGCTGTTCAACGTCATCTCCGGCGTCGTGCACCCGGTGTCCGGTTCGCTGTCGTTCCGCGGCAAGCCGCTGCTGAGGGAGCCGGAGTGGAAGCGCGCCCGCCTGGGTATCGGCCGCAGCTTCCAGATTCCCCGCCCGCTGCACCACTGCACGGTGCGGGAGAACCTGATCGTCGCCCAGCGCTTCGGCGCCGGGAAGGTCGATCCCCGGCGCATCGACGAGATCCTCGACCTTCTGAAGCTCGCCCACAAGGCCGACCGCGACGCGGTCACCGAGCTGGCGCTGACCGAGCACAAGGCGCTGGAGGTCGGCAAGGCGCTGGCCACCGACCCGGCGCTGCTGCTGCTCGACGAGGTGCTGGCCGGGCTGGAGACCGCCGGCAAGCGCGCCTTCATGCAGACGCTGGGCGCGGTGCGCGACCGCTTCAACCTCGCGATGATCGTCATCGAGCACGACATCCCGACCATCTCGACCCTGTGCCCGCGGGTGGCGGTGCTGAACTTCGGCGAGCTGATCGCCGACGGCACGCCCGAGGCGGTCTTCCGCGACGCCGAAGTGATCAGGAGCTACACCGGTGAAGCCGTTGCTTGAAGTGGATGGGGTGCGCGCCGGCTATGGCGCCATCAACGTGCTGTGGGACGTGTCGCTGACCGTCGCGGCGGGCGAGACGACGGTGATCGTCGGCCCGAACGGCGCCGGCAAGACGACGCTGCTGCGCGCGCTGATGGGGCTGGTGCCAGTGCAGGGCGGCGACGTGCGCCTGGACGGTGCCAGCATCCGCAACCGCCGCACCTGGGACAGCGTGGCCGACGGGCTGGTGATGATCCCCGAGGGCCGCATGATCTTCCCCGACATGTCGGTGGAGGACAACCTGATGATGGGCGCCTTCCCGCGGAAATGCCGGAAGGGCTGGAAGGCCAACCTGGAGATGGTCTTCGACCTGTTCCCGCGCCTGAAGGAGCGGCGCGGCCAGCTGGCCGGCACGCTGTCGGGCGGCGAGGCGCAGATGCTCGCCATGGGGCGCGGGCTGATGGAGCAGCCGCGCATCTGCCTGATCGACGAACCGTCGCTGGGCCTGGCGCCGGTCGTCGTCGATGAGATCTTCCGCATCCTGGCGCGGCTCAAGGCGGAGGGGTTGACCATCGTGCTGGTCGAGCAGAACACCAACCGGGCGCTGAAGATCGCCGATCAGGTCTATCTGATGCAGTCCGGCCGCGTCGCGCTGTCCGAACGCGGCGAGCGCGTCGACCTGGACCGCCTGCACGCGCTGTACTTCGCCCACGAGGCCGCGGAATGACCACGCCCGAACTTCCCCACGACCACCTGCTCGACGGCGAGCCGCCGTCCGGCTTCCAGGAGTTGCTCGGCTACCGCCTCGTGCGCTGGGAGGAGGGGCTGGCGGAGATGGAACTGCACATCGAGCGCCGCCACCTGAACCGCGCCGGGGTGGTGCACGGCGGCGTGCTGACGACGCTGCTCGACACCTCCATGGGATTCTCGGCGACCTTCTGCCCGTTTCCCGGGCGGGTGCGGCGGGTGGTGACGCTGTCGCTGTCCACCAGCTTCCTCGGCCAGGCGCGGCACGGCACGCTGGTGGCGAGCGGGCGGCTGCGCGGCGGCGGGCGCAAGATCGTGTCGTGCACCGGCGAGGTGCGCCTGCGCGAGACCGGCGTGATCCTGGCCGCCGCCGAGGGCATGTTCAAGTACCGCACCGGCAGCGAGCACCCGGAAGGCGTCGAGCTGCACGGCGGCTGAGCCGCCTTACCGGCAGACGCCGGCCTGGGCGCGCAGTCCGGCGGCGATGCTGCGGATGACCTCCTCGGCCTGCAGCCGCTCGCCGTGCAGCGTGACCAGCAGCAGCACGGTGGCGGCCAGCAGCGCGCCGGCCCGGTGTGACCGGACGGCGATCGGCGGCAGCGTGCGGTACCGGCGGGCGAACACCGCGAGCGTGGCGACGCCGACGAGCAGGCCGACCGCCACCTCCGGCGCCGTGTGGGAATTGAGCAGGACCCGCGTCGCCGCCACGCCGGCGGCGACTGCGGCCGGCACGGCCATGGCCAGCCAGCGCCCGGCCCCCCGGAGATGCCGGGCCAGGATGACCCCGGCGGAACCGTAGACCATGGTGGCGAAGGCCGCGTGGCCGCTGGGGCTGACCAGGGAGGGACCGGTCAGCGCCGCCTCGCACGTGTGGCCGAGCAGCTTGAGCGCCGCCAGAACCGCCAGTCCCGGCACCAGCGTGCCCAGCCAGACGAGCGCCGCCGTCGCCGACTGCTGCGACCACAGCACCGCCGCGAGCACCAGCGCCAGCGGCAGCATCAGCGCGCTGTCGCCGAGGTCGGTGATGCCGGTCAGGATGGCGGGATCCATCCCCCTTTATGGGTGCGGGGCAGGCTTTCGGGCAAGCGACAAAGGGGCGGGCCTTATGTCGCGGCTCTCCGCCCAAGGTATGGGCATTATGCCCTTGTTGGAGGCATCCGACGAAATTACTATGCACACGCATCCAACAGAGGATTCCCGTGGGGGTCGCCATGTGCGCCGGCGTCGAAGGCTGCTTCCTGATCCGCGCCTACCAGCAGAATTTGCGGAAACACGGGCACGACAAGGCCGTGAACGCCGCCGCGCGGCTGTATCAGCGCACGAACGCCGAGGCCTCCGACGAGGAGGCGGTGGAGTTCGTCACCCGCTTCATCACCCCCACCGCCGCGGTGGCGGATTGCTCGTCCTGCAGCCACGCGGCGTGATCCGGACGCGCGCGAAGTTCCTGAGTGCTTCGCTTTGGTATCGTTCTTGCTGGAGGCCGGCCGTATAAGGGCTGCGCCCTGCCGGCAAGACGAGGCGTGTTTTCGTGCGAGTTCTCCTGGTCGACGACGATCCCGACCGCGCGGCGGTCGTACGGAACAGCCTGCGCCAGATGGGGGCCGAGATCGCCGCGCAGATCGGGCTGGACGCCGACCTGCGCGCCGCCATCGCCCGCACCACGCCCGACCTCATCGTCGTCGATCTCGACTGCCCGTACCGCGACTATCTCGAAGACCTCATGCAGATCAACCGCGAGAACCCGCGGCCGATCGCCATGTTCGTCGGCGAGGAGGACCGCGCGCTGATGGCCCAGGGCGTCCAGGCGGGGGTGAGCGTCTACGCGGTGGACGGCCTGAGCCCGAAGCTGGTGCGTTCGATCATGGAGACGGTGCTCGGCCACTTCCACCGCTTCCGCCAGCTCAACGAGGAACTGGAGAAGTCGCGCACCGCGCTGTCCGACCGCAAGCAGGTGGACCGCGCCAAGGGCCTGCTGATGACCCACCGGGGCCTCAGCGAGGAGGAGGCCTACCGCTACCTGCGCAAGCTGGCCATGGACCAGAACAAGCGCCTGGCGGAAATCGCCGAGACGGTGATCGCGATGGCGGATCTGCTGAAGCGGTAGCGGGGCGCTTTCGCGTCGAACCAGTGCCCAATCCGTCATCCCCGCGAAGGCGGGGATCCATACGTTCCGCAGCCAATCGCTTTGCGAGTTATGGATCCCCGCCTTCGCGGGGATGACGTTTCCGGAATACAATCGCCTAATAGATAGGCATATCAACCGATAGCCTAAAATTTCGCCATATATGCCGCATCATAGGGCAGAATCGCTGCCTCGAAAACACGAGTGCTACGGTCAGAAATTCGAGCAAGTGGCTGGAATAACTCGATCTTGTGCATCGCGCTGCAACTGGCATGCCCCTTGCTAAAGTAACAGCGCTGGTCCTGGCAACGACGTCGGGGCCGCAACTCGGGTGAAGCGCCAACGACGGCGTGCAACCCCTTCAGAGACACAAGTCCGGGCCAAGGACGGCCCGGCACCGGGACAACGGCGTCCGAATGGTAGGCGGCCTCATGCGCTGCTCACCGTTTGGGCGCCTTTTTGTTTGCCTCGATTTTGTGCGGAAGGTCGTGATGACGGGATCGCTGGAACTGGACCGGGTGACGCTGGGCTTCGTGCCGCTGACGGACTGCGCGCCGTTGGTCATGGCCCTCGACAAGGGCTTCTTCGCCAGGCACGGCCTGTCGGTCACGCTGTCCCGCGAGGCGTCCTGGGCCAACATCCGCGACAAGGTGGCGGTCGGCCTGCTCGACGGCGCGCAGATGCCGGCCGGCATGCCGCTGGCCGCCACCGGCGGGGTCGGGCGGGTCAACGTGCCGATGCTGACCGGCGTGGCGCTCGGCCTCAACGGCAACGCCATCACGGTGTCGGAGACGCTGTTCCGCCAGATGGAGGCGGCCGACCTCGCCGCCGTGGCGCAACGCCCCACCGACGCCCGCGCGCTGAAGCCGGTGATCGCCGCCCGCCGCGAGGCCGGCCGGCCGAAGCTGACCTTCGGCGTCGTGCTGGCGGTGTCCAGCCACGCCTACCAGCTGCGCACCTGGCTCTCGGCGGCCGGGATCGACCCGGACCGCGACGTGCAGCTGGTGGTGGTGCCGCCGCCGCATATGGTCGGCAGCCTGAAGGCCGGCGAGATCGACGGCTACTGCGTCGGCGAGCCGTGGAACACCCAGGCGGTGCACGAGGGCATCGGCCGCATCGTCGTCACCGGCTACGAGCTGTGGAACAACAGCCCGGAGAAGGTGCTGGGCGTCACCGCCGCCTGGGCCGCCGCCAACCCGAACACCCACCGCGCGCTGATCCGCGCGCTGATCGAGACGGCACGCTGGCTCGACGTCCCGGCCAACCGCGAGGAGACGGCGGCCACGCTGTCCCGCGTCGTCGGCGTGCCGGAGGCGGCGCTGCGCGCCTCGCTGACCGGCAGCGTGCAGGAGGCGCCCGCCGCGCCGGCGCGGCCGGTGCCGGACTTCATCGTCTTCCACCGCTACGCCGCCACCTTCCCGTGGCGCTCGCACGCGCTGTGGTTCCTGGCGCAGATGGTGCGCTGGGGGCAGCTGCCCTCCAGCGCCGACCTGGCCGGGATCGCGGCGTCCGTCTACCGCACCGACCTTCACCGCGCCGCCGCGGCCGAGCTGGGCGAGCCGGTGCCGCTGACCGACGGCAAGCCGGAGGGCGCGCACGCCGGCCCCTGGACGCTGACCGACGCCACCTCGCCCATCGCCATGGGCGCCGACCGCTTCTTCGAAGGCCGCCGCTTCGACCCGGCCGATCCCCTCGGCGGTGTGCCAAGCCGCTCCTTCGTGCCTGCCTGATCCAAAAAGAACCAGACCCCTTCCCTGGAATGGATGAGCCTCCCATGAGCGAGACCAAGACCTCCACCGTTCTCCCCGCGCTCACCCGCCGCAGCCTGCTGGCCGGCACCGCCGCGACCCTCGCCGCCGCGCGCACCGCGTTCCCCTCCGGCGTCTGGGCCGCCGGCGCCGACACGCCCGAGACCACCAAGGCGATCTTCGGCTTCATCGCGCTGACCGATTCCGCGCCGCTGATCGTCGCCAAGGAGAAGGGCTTCTTCGCCAAGCACGGCCTGAAGGACGCCGACGTGCAGAAGCAGGCGTCCTGGGGCACCACCCGCGACAACATCGAGCTGGGCTCGGCCAACGGCGGCATCGACGGCGCGCACATCCTCTCGCCGATGCCCTACCTGATCAGCACCGGCAAGGTGACCAAGAACAACCAGAAGGTCCCGATGTACCTGCTGGCCCGGCTGAACACCAACGGCCAGTGCATCTCGGTCTCCAACCGCTACAAGGCGGCGGGCGTCACCACCGACGCCAAGTCGCTGAAGGCCGCCTTCGCCGACATGCGGAAGGCCGGCAAGGAGGTCAAGTGCGCCATGACCTTCCCCGGCGGCACCCACGACATGTGGATCCGCTACTGGCTGGCGGCCAACGGCATCGACCCGGACAAGGACGTCTCCACCATCGTCGTGCCGCCGCCGCAGATGGTCGCCAACATGAAGGTCGACACCATGGAGGCCTTCTGCGTCGGCGAACCGTGGAACGCCCAGCTGGTCAACCAGAACATCGGCTTCACCGCGCTGACCACCGGCGAGCTGTGGGCCAACCACCCGGAGAAGGCGCTGGCCATGCGCGCCGACTGGGTGGACAGGAACCCCAACGCCGCCAAGGCGGTGCTGATGGCGGTGCAGGAAGCCGCGATCTGGTGCGACAAGGCCGAGAACAAGGCCGAGATGTGCCAGATCCTCGCCAAGCGCGAGTGGTTCAAGGTGCCGGTCGAGGACATCCTGACCCGCTCGCAGGGCACCATCGACTACGGCTCCGGCCGGGTGGTCAAGGACAGCCCGCACATCATGAAGTACTGGAGCGACTTCGCCTCCTACCCGTTCAAGAGCCACGACGCGTGGTTCCTCACCGAGAACGTCCGCTGGGGCTACCAGCCGGCCGACCTCGACATCAGGAAGACGGTGGACGCGGTCAACCGCGAGGATCTCTGGCGCGCGGCCGCCAAGACGCTGGGCGTTCCGGAGGCGCAGATCCCGACCTCGACCTCGCGTGGGCCTGAGACCTTCTTCGACGGCAAGGTCTTCGACCCGGAGAGCCCGACCACCTACCTCGCCAGCCTCGACATCCGGCGCGTCTAGGCGCGCGCTCTGAGCCCTCCCCCGCCTCCGGCGGGGGAGGGTTGGGTGGGGGCAACGGCTGACCGGGAACGCCGCTGCCCCCACCTAACCTCCCCCAGCGGGGCTGGGGGAGGGACTTGGAAAGCCTTTTGAACGGAGCCCCCATGACGGCCCTCACCGAAACCCACCGCACCGCCGCGCCGTCCGCGCGCTTCGCCAACCTGGTCCCCGCCACCGTCGCTTGGGCACGCAACGCGGTCGCCAACACGCTGCCGCCGCTGGTCGCGCTGGCCATCCTCGTCGGCATCTGGCAGCTGCTGTGCATGGGCGCCGGGGCCTCGCTGCCGGCGCCCTCCAAGGTGGTGACCGACACCTGGGAGCTGATCTCCAACCCGTTCTTCGACCATGGCGGCACGGACAAGGGCCTGTTCTGGCACCTCTTCGCCAGCCTGAAGCGCGTCGCCGTCGGCTTCTCGCTGGCCGCGGTCGCCGGTGTCCTGCTGGGCGTGCTGATCGGCCAGTCCAGCCTCGCCTACCGCGGTCTCGACCCGATCTTCCAGGTGCTGCGCACGGTGCCGCCGCTGGCGTGGCTGCCGATCTCGCTGGCCGCCTTCCGCAACGCCGATCCGTCCGCCATCTTCGTGATCTTCATCACCGCGGTGTGGCCGATCATTCTCAACACCGCCGTCGGCATCCGGCAGATCCCGCAGGACTACCGCAACGTCGCCCGCGTCATGCGGCTCTCCGGCCCCGAGTACTTCTTCAAGATCATGCTGCCGGCCACCGTGCCCTACATGTTCACCGGCCTGAAGATCGGCATCGGCCTGTCCTGGCTGGCCATCGTCGCGGCCGAGATGCTGATCGGCGGCGTCGGCATCGGCTTCTTCATCTGGGACGCGTGGAACAGCTCGCTGATGAGCGAGATCATCCTCGCCCTGGTCTACGTCGGCGTCGTCGGCTTCATGCTCGACCGCCTCATCGGCTTCATCGCCGGCCGCATCTCCGGCCCCAAGGCCCGCAGTTAAGGAGGACCAGCCGATGCACGCCTACCTCTCCCTCGAAAACGTCGGCATGGAGTTCATCCGCGGCAACACCAAGTCGGTGGTGCTCAAGGACGTGGGCCTGAAGATCGACCGCGGCGAGTTCATCTCGATCATCGGCCACTCCGGCTGCGGCAAGTCCACGGTGCTGAACATCGTGGCCGGCCTGCTGCGCTGCACGACCGGCGGCGTGCTGCTGGAGAACCGCGAGGTGGACAGCCCCGGCCCCGACCGCGCTGTGGTGTTCCAGAACCACTCGCTGCTGCCCTGGCTGACCGTCTACGACAACGTCCGCCTCGGCGTGGACAAGGTGTTCGGCAAGACCAAGAGCAAGGCCGAGCGCCACGAGTGGACGCTGCGCAACCTGTCGCTGGTCCACATGGACCACGCCATTGCCAAGTACCCGGAGGAGATCTCCGGCGGCATGAAGCAGCGCGTCGGCATCGCCCGCGCGCTGGCCATGGAGCCGAAGGTGCTGCTGATGGACGAGCCGTTCGGCGCGCTCGACGCGCTGACCCGCGCGCACCTGCAGGACAGCCTGATGGAGATCCAGACCACGCTGGGCAACACGGTGATCATGATCACCCACGACGTGGACGAGGCGGTGCTGCTGTCCGACCGCATCGTGATGATGACCAACGGCCCGGCCGCCACCATCGGCCAGGTGCTGGACGTGCCGCTGAAGCGGCCGCGCCGCCGGCTCGAACTGGCCGAGGACCCGACCTACGTGCACTGCCGCGGCGAGGTGCTGCGCTTCCTCTACGAGCGCCACCGCCACGTCGAAGCCGCCTGAGCGCCGCCGCACAAGCCCCGAGGTTCCGAGCATGACCAAAGAACGTCTCGTCGTCATCGGCAACGGCATGGCCGGCATCCGCACGGTGGAGGAGCTGCTGCTCCGCGCCCCCGGCCGCTACGACATCACGGTGTTCGGCGCCGAGCCGCACCCGAACTACAACCGCATCATGCTCTCGCCGGTTCTGGCCGGGGAGAAGTCGTTCGAGCAGATCATCCTCAACGGCCGCGACTGGTACGAGGCCAACGGCATCACGCTGCACACCGGCGACCGCATCGAGGGCATCGACCGCACGGCCAAGACCGTCACCTCGGTCGGCGGCAAGACGGTGGCCTACGACAAGCTGCTGCTCGCCATCGGCTCCGACCCGGTGGTGCTGCCGATCCCCGGCAAGGAGCTGCCCGGCGTCATCGGCTTCCGCGACCTGTCGGACGTCGAGGCCATGGTCGCCGCGGCGAAGACCGGCACCCACGCGGTGGTCATCGGCGGCGGCCTGCTCGGCCTGGAGGCGGCCAACGGCCTCGCGCTGAACGGCATGGAGGTCACCGTCCTCCACCTCATGGGCACGATCATGGAGCGCCAGCTCGACGAGGCGGCCGGCTGGCTGCTGCAGGCGGAGCTGGAGGGCCGCGGCATCAAAATCATCACCAAGGCGCAGACCGAGGCCATCCTCGGCGACGGCAAGGTGCAGAAGGTCAGGCTCGCCGACGGGCGCGAGCTGGACGCCGACCTCGTGGTCATGGCGGTGGGCATCCGCCCGAACACCGCGCTGGGCAAGCTGGCCGGCCTGGAGGTCAACCGCGGCATCGTGGTGGACGACCGCATGGTGACCTCCGACCCCGACATCCTGTCGGTCGGCGAGTGCGTCGAGCACCGCGGCCAGACCTACGGCCTCGTGGCGCCGTTGTGGGACATGGCGAAGGTGTGCGCCGACCATCTGGCCGGCGCGCCGGAGAGCGCCTACACCGGCACCGTCTCGGCGACGCGCCTCAAGGTGACGGGCGTCGAGCTGTACTCGGCCGGCACCTTCGGCGACGCCGGCACCGAGGACATCGTGTTCCGCGACGGCGCGCGCGGCGTCTACAAGCGCATCGTGCTGCGCGACAACCGCATCGTCGGCACGGTCTTGTACGGCGACACCAAGGACGGCCCCTGGTACTTCCAGCTCCTCAAGGACGCGGAGGACATCGCGCCGCTCCGCGACACGCTGATCTTCGGCCAGGGGGCGGGCGCGCAGGCGCAGGACCCTTTCGCGGCCGTCGCCGCGCTGCCTGACACGGCGGAGATCTGCGGCTGCAACGGCGTCAACAAGGGCACGGTGGTCGCGGCGATCCGCGACAAGGGCTGCTGCTCGGTCGAGGATGTGCGCACCCACACCAAGGCGTCGGCGTCCTGCGGCGGTTGCACCGGGCTGGTGGAGAAGCTGCTGGCCTGCACGCTGGGCGACGGCTACCAGGCGCAGACGGGCCCCAAGCCCATGTGCAAGTGCACGCACCTCGCCCACGACGACGTGCGCCGGCTGATCGTGATCGACAAGCTGAAGTCCATCCCCGCCGTCATGCAGGCGCTGGAATGGACGACGGCCGAGGGTTGCGCGTCGTGCCGCCCCGCCCTGAACTACTACCTGATGTGCGCGTGGCCGGGCGAGTACAAGGACGACAACCAGTCCCGCTTCATCAACGAGCGCGTCCACGCCAACATCCAGAAGGACGGCACCTATTCTGTCGTGCCGCGCATGTGGGGCGGCCTGACCAACGCGTCGGAGCTGCGCGCCATCGCCGACGTGGTGGAGCGGTTCCAGATCCCCACCGTCAAGGTCACCGGCGGCCAGCGCATCGACCTGCTGGGCGTGAAGAAGGAGGACCTGCCGGCGGTGTGGTCCGACCTCAACAAGGCCGGCATGGTGTCGGGCCACGCCTACGCCAAGGGCCTGCGCACGGTGAAGACCTGTGTGGGCTCGGAGTGGTGCCGCTTCGGCACGCAGGCCTCCATGTCCATGGGCGTCAAGCTGGAGAAGATGACCTGGGGAACCTGGACGCCGCACAAGTTCAAGATGGCGGTGTCCGGCTGCCCGCGGAACTGCGCCGAGGCGACCATCAAGGACTTCGGCGTCGTCGCGGTGGACAGCGGCTGGGAGCTGCACGTCGGCGGCAACGGCGGCCTGCACGTGCGCGCCACCGACCTCCTCATGAAGGTCGAGACCGAGGATGAGGTGCTGGAGGTCTGCGGCGCCTTCCTGCAGCTCTACCGCGAGGAGGCGCGCTACCTGGAGCGCACTGCGCCGTGGATCGAGCGCGTCGGCATCGACTACGTCCGCGCCCGCATGGAGGACGTCGAGGTGCGCGAGGCCCTGCACCAGCGCTTCCTGTACAGCCAGAAGTTCGAGCAGATCGACCCCTGGGCCGAGCGCGCCTCGGGCGCCGTGGACAACCACGAATTCGCGCCGCTCGCCTCCCTCGTCCCCCTCGCCGCGGAGTGAGACCGATGAACGCCATGCTTCCGCAGTCCTGGGTCGCCGTCGGCCGCGTCACCGACATCCCGCGCCGGGGTGCGCGCGTCGTCAAGGCGCCGGGCGGCGACATCGCCGTCTTCCGCACCGGCGCCGACGAGGTCTACGCGCTGCGCGACCGCTGCCCGCACGGCAACGGTCCGCTGTCCAACGGCATCGTGCACGACCGCAAGGTGACCTGCCCGCTGCACGGCATGGTCTTCGACCTGACCGACGGCCATTCGATCGGGCCGGACGCCTGCCAGGCGCGCACCATCCCGGTGCGCGTCGTCGCCGGGGTGATCGAGCTGGGCAATCCCCTGTATACGGAGACGGCCAGTGCATGACGGTGAGGATGGATCCCCTCTCCCGCCCCGGGAGAGGGTGGCCGGCGAAGCCGGCCGGGTGAGGGTACAGGCGAGGATCAGCGACGGATTCTTGTCGGTACCCCCACCCCAACCCTCCCCCGGGGCGGGGGAGGGGGCTGTGCGCACCACCTGCCCCTACTGCGGCGTCGGCTGCGGCGTGCTGGCCGAGGCCGGCGCGGACGGTGCCGTCACCGTGCAGGGCGACCCCGACCACCCCGCCAACCGCGGCCGGCTGTGCTCCAAGGGCATGGCGCTCGGCGAGACGCTGGGCCTGCACGGGCGCCTGCTGACGCCGGAGGTGAACGGGCGGGCGGTGGACTGGGACACCGCGCTCGACGCCGTGGCGGAGGGCTTCCGCGCGGCCGCCGAGCAGCACGGGCCGGACTCCGTGGCCTTCTACGTCTCCGGCCAGCTGCTGACCGAGGACTACTACGCGGTCAACAAGCTGATGAAAGGCTTCGTCGGCTCGGCCAACGTCGACACCAACTCGCGCCTGTGCATGGCCTCCACGGTGGCCGGCCACAAGCGCGCCTTCGGCGCCGACGTGGTGCCCGGCTGCTACGAGGACCTGGACGGCTGCGACCTCGCGGTGCTGGTCGGCTCCAACGCCGCGTGGTGCCACCCGATCCTGCACCGCCGCCTGGAGGCGGCGCGCGCCCGCGGTGCCCGCATCGTCGTCATCGACCCGCGCCGCACCGCGACCTGCGATTCCGCCGACCTGCACCTGCCGCTGCGGCCGGGCAGCGACGTGCTGCTGTTCAACGGTCTGCTGGCGCACCTCGTGCGCAACGGCGCCATCGACGGCGAGTTCCTCTCCGCGCACACCAAGGGCTTCGCCGACGCCCTGGCGGCGGCCGAGCGCGACGCGCCGGATCTCGACGCGGTGGCGGCCGGCTGCGGGCTGCGGGCCACCGACGTCGCGCGCTTCTACCGCTGGTTCACCGCGACCGAGCGCACCGTTACGCTGTTCTCGCAGGGTGTCAACCAGTCCAGCCAGGGCACCGACAAGGTCAACGCCATCCTCAACGTCCACCTCGCCAGCGGCCGCATCGGCAAGCCGGGCATGGGGCCGTTCTCGCTGACCGGACAGCCCAACGCCATGGGTGGGCGCGAGGTCGGTGGCCTCGCCAACCAGCTGGCCGCGCACATGGGCTTCGACGACCCGGCGGACGTCGAGCGGGTGGGGCGCTTCTGGCAGGCGCCGGCCATGGCCGCCAAGCCCGGCCTGAAGGCGGTCGACCTGTTCCAGGCGGTCGCCGAGGGCCGCATCAAGGCGCTGTGGATCATGGCGACCAACCCGGCGGTCAGCCTGCCCGACGCCGACGCGGTGCGCGCCGCGCTGGCCGCGTGCCCGTTCGTCGTCGTCTCCGACGCGGTGCACGGCACCGACACCACCGCGCACGCCCACGTGCTGCTGCCGGCCTCGGCCTGGGGCGAGAAGGACGGTACGGTCACCAACTCCGAACGCCGCATCTCCCGCCAGCGGGCGCTGCGTCCCTCGCCGGGCGCCGCCATGCCGGACTGGTGGCAGGTGGCGCAGGTCGGCCGCCGGCTCGGCTGGGGCGAGGCCTTCGCCTGGGCGTCGTCCGCCGACATCTTCCGCGAGCACGCCGCGCTCTCCGCCTTCGAGAACGGCGGCAGTCGCGCCTTCGACCTCGGCCCGCTGGCGGGGCTGACGGACGCCGCCTACGACGCGCTGGAGCCGGTGCAGTGGCCGGTGCGGGCGGACGGAGGCACCGCGCGCCTGTTCGCCGACGGCCGCTTCGTCACGCCGGACGGCCGCGCCCGGCTGGTGCCGGTGCGGGTGAAGCGGCCGGCGCACGTCGTTTCGGTGGAGCACCCCTTCATCCTCAACACCGGGCGCCTGCGCGACCAGTGGCACACCATGACGCGCACCGGCACGGTGCCACGGCTGGCCTCGCACACCGACGAGCCGTTCGTCGCCATCCACCCCGACGACGCGGCGGAACAGGACCTGACGGACGGCGACCTCGCCGTCGTCGAGGGCATCGCCGGCCGTGCCGTTCTTCGCGTGCGCGTCACCGAGGACCAGACCCCCGGCACGCTGTTCGCGCCGATCCACTGGAGCCGCCGCTTCGCCTCGGAGGGCGGTGTCGGCCCGGTGCTTCCGGCCGCCACCGACCCGGTGTCCGGCCAACCGGAGCTGAAGCACGGCCCGGTGTCGCTCCGCCGTTGGGAGCCGGGCTGGACCGGTTTCCTGATCGGCCGCGCCGAGGTGGTGCCGGACGCCGACTGGTGGGTCGGCACGGTGCGTGACGGCTGCCGCGTCACGCTGCTGGCCGGCGACGCGTGGCCGGCCGACCTGGAGGGCTGGGCCGCCCGTCTGCTCGGCGGCGTCGCGCGGCTCGACCTGCACGACGGCGGGCGTGGCGTGCACCGCTGGGCGCGGCTGGATGGCGACCGGCTGGAGGCCGTCCTGTTCATCGGCATCGACGGCCCGCAGCGCCCGTGCGACTGGCTGGTCGCCCGTTTCGCCGAGCCGGCCGTGTCGGCCGAGGAGCGGCCGTGGCTGCTCAGCGGCCAGGCGCCGTCGGGCACGACCGAGTGCGGGCGCGTGCTGTGCGCCTGCTGGAACGTCGCCGAGGCGCGCGTGCGCGCCGCCGTCGAGGCCGGCCTGACCAGCGTGCAGGAGATCGGCGCGGCGCTGAAGGCCGGCACCGGCTGCGGCAGCTGCGTCTCGGAAATCAAGGAGCTGATCGCCGATGCCCGACATGACGTCGCCGCGTGACCTTCTGTTCGCCCCGCCCGGGGAGAACCCGCCGGTGCTGCTGGTGGGCGCCGGGCCGGGCGATCCCGACCTGCTGACGATGGCCGCCGTCAAGGCGCTGATGCGGGCCGAGGTGGTGCTGTACGACGCCCTGGTCGGCCCGGAGATCCTGGCGCTCGCCCCGCGCGACGCCGAGCGGGTCTGCGTCGGCAAGCGCAGCGGCAACCATTCCATGGCGCAGGCGGCGATCAACGGCCTGCTGCTGGCCAAGGCCCGCACCGGCCGCCGGGTGGTGCGGCTGAAGGGCGGCGACCCGCTGCTGTTCGGCCGCGGCGGCGAGGAGATGCAGCACCTTCAGGCGCACGGCGTCGCGGTGAAGGTGATTCCCGGCGTCACTGCGGCGCTGGGCTGCGCGGCGTCGGCCGGCGTGCCGCTGACCCACCGCGGCCTGGCGAGCGGCGTCACCCTGCACACCGCGCACGGCCGCGACGGCGGGTTGCCGCTGGGTTCCGCCGACCTCGCGGAGCACACGCAGGTGGTCTACATGGGCCGCGACCGCATCGGCGCCGTGGCCGCGGCGATGATGGCGCGCGGCCTGCCGCCGGACACGCCGGCACTGGTCATCGAGAACGGCACGCTGCCCCAGGAGCGCCGCTGCCTCGGCACCCTGGCCGATATTGCGGAGCGGGCCGCGGCGGAGCTTAGCGACGGGCCGGCGCTGATCATGGTCGGGCGGACTGTGGGGCTGATGCCGGTACTGGTGCGCGAGATGGCGGATTCCGGGATCTGACAGCCTCGTTATCGCGAACGTGTGTGGCGCCCCCGCATCGCCAAGGACGATGTGACCGTCGCCAAGGAGATTGAACGGCTGGCCGGAGCGCTGGAGAGACAGGGGAGGGTCGCGCCGTTGGGCGCGGCCTTTTTTTGCGCGCGTGCGGGAATGAAGAATGCTCGTGAGCCGTTTGTTCCGATAACGCCGCTCAACGCATCGTCGCAAAGCCGTTTGACAAGGGTTCTGTATGGCTTGTGATATGGGCGGTGTTCGGAAATCGATCGCGGAACCGGAGAGGCGGCATGAGTGTGCGGATGCGCGCGGTAGTAACGACGGTCGCCTTTGCCTGCCTGTTTGCCCTGCTGCTGGCACCCCTCGGGCCGGCCCGCGCCGATAACGGTTGCCCGAAAGCCGGGACGTTTCCGGACCCGTGGGCGACGCATAAGACCTGCCTGCCGGTGTCGCCGTACAACCGGCTTCCGCTCGACGACGAGCAGCCGATGACGTTCGCCGCCATCCAGATCAGCGCGTCGATCACATACATCCAGGGCACGGGCATCATCACCGAGGATACCCCGAACGAACTGCGGAAATTCCTGAAGAACCGCGATGGCCCGCTGTCGAGCGAGTTGTACCTGCATTCCCGCGACGGCCATGTCGGGGCTGCCCTGGAACTCGGGTGGGTCATTCGCTCGGCGAGGCTGCACACGAACATCGGTCGCGCCATCCCGCTCGCGGGGATAATGAAGGTCTACGACTACCCGGAGGCGCTGTGCCTGACCGCCTGTGCCTATGCATTCCTGGGCGGTGTGACGCGACATTATGGCGATCGGGATGTCTTCGGGGTCAATCGGTTCGGCCGCGCCAGCGGGGCGGCCCTGGACGCCAATACCCTGAAGGCCGGCGATCTTCTCGCCACGTACATCCGGGACATGGGCGTCGATGCCTCCGCCTTCGAGGTGAACTCCATCAGCGGCTTCGAGAAGGACATCTCCACCTTTCCGGTGAAGCTCGCCGAAAAGGCGGGGATCATCTTCGACAGCGCTGGTCGGACCCGCTTTTGGCTGGAAGAGCGCAACGGGTCGAACGTCGCCGCCTTCTACTTCACCCAGCGGGAACGGGAATACGATGGCTTGGTGTTGTGCTCCGGCGGCGAGCGTGTGCTTCTCGTGTTCGACACCGCCGATTCCCTGCCGGCGCTGATGCGGACGATGAAGAAGTTCCCCGCCAAGTTCCGGACAGGCGATGGGCGCACCCTGCCGGCCACGGCGACCTATGTCCCGGCGTCGGTATCGCCGAATTCCGTGGCATACGTTGGCTTCCGTATCCCCGACCTGGATGAGCGGGGGTTCTCCGGGGACGGGCTGATGCTCGACGATATCGAAAATCCGAATCTCAAGGTGCCTCCCCAGAAGGGAGCCCCGTCCGGGAGTGGCGCAACGGCTGATCGGTTCGCCTGGTGGGATGCGGTCGCGGCCTTCGCCTTCAGCATCGCGGCCGACAACGCGCCGAGCACGCTGCCGGCCGTGCTCCGCGACTGCGGGAGCCGGCGCGGCGGGCGTATCTAGGCGCGCTTTTGCGAAAGCCGAAGCCTAGAAAAGGAAAAATCAAGCTAATCCATGCCGAGCAGGTGGTAGACCCGCCTGACGTGCTGTCCGAACCCGTCCGTGGTCTTGAGGTCGAGGGTGCGCGGGAAGGGCAGGTCGATGGCGAACACCTCGGCCATGCGCGCCGGGCCGGCGGTCAGCACCGCGCACTTCGACCCAAGGAACACCGCCTCCTGGATCGAGTGGGTGACGAAGATGATGGTCTTGCGGCTCTGTTCCCAGATCCGCAGCATCTCCAGGTTCATCTTCTCCCGCGTCAGCGCGTCGAGCGCGCCGAACGGCTCGTCCATCAGGATCAGCTTCGGGTCGTGCACCAGGGCGCGGGCGATGGCGGCCCGCTGCTGCATGCCGCCGGACAGCTCGTAGGGGTACTTGTCCTCGAAGCCGCGCAGCCCGACCATGCCGAGCAGGTCGCGCGCCCGCGCCTCCGCCTCGCGGCGGGGGATGTGCAGGATCTCGGCCGGCAGCGTGACGTTCTGCAGGACGGTGCGCCACTTCAGCAGCAGCGCCTGCTGGAACACCATGCCGACGTCGCGGCCGGGCACGAAGGCGGAGGCGGCGTTGCCGATGCGCACCTCGCCATCGTCGGAGGCGTGCAGGCCGGCGAGGATCTTCAGCACCGTCGTCTTGCCGCAGCCCGACGGCCCGACCAGCGAGACGAGGTCGCCCTCCGCCACGTCCATGGTGACGTCGGAGACCGCCACGAACTCGCGCCCGCCCGTGCGGTACACCTTGCGCACGTTGCGCAGGCGGATCAGCGGCTCGCTCATGCCAGCCAGCGGCCCAGGTTCGCGGCGACGAAGGCGTCGTCGGAGAGGTCGGCGTGCTCGCGACAGACGCGGTCGATCTCCGTGGCCTGGCCGGGGCTCAGGCCCTCGGCCGGGTCGAGGCACCATGTGCCTTGCAGCAGGCCCTGGCGGTGCAACACCTTGTGGCAGCCGGCGATGCAGCCGCGGAAGTCGTTCGCCACGTCGAAGAAGGCGGCGTTGCAGTCGGTGACCCGGCTGTCCAACGCCAGGATCTCCGGCGGGACCGGCCCGGCGGCCACGGCGGCGTGCAGCGTCTCCAGCAGGCGGACGGCGCGCCGCGTCCACACCGACCAGTGGCCGAGCAGCCCGCCCTTGAAGCGTACGGTCACCGGCTGCCCGTCCCGCATCACGGTGAACGGGGTGACGAGGTCGAGCACGATGTGGTCGTCGTTGCCGGTGTAGAGGGTGATCCGCTCCTCCGCCCGCGCCGCGACGAGGCCGCGCACCACGTCGAGCGTGCGGTAACGGTGGAAGGGGGCGACCTTCACCGCGACCACGTTGTCGATCTCGCAGAAGCGGCGCCAGAACTCCGCGTTCAGCGGCAGGCCGCCGACCGCCGGCTGGAGGTAGAAGCCGACCAGCGGGATCTCCTCCGCCACGCGGCGGCAATGCGCGACGATCGCGTCGGGGGAGGCGCCTTTCATTGCGGCGAGGCTGAGCAGGCCGGCGTGGTAGCCGAGGGCGACGGCGGTGCGCGCCTCGGTCACCGCTTGCTCGGTGCGGCCGACGACGCCGGCGATCATCACCAGGGAGCGGTTGGTCCAGGAGCGCGAATCCTCCATGGCGGTGCCGAGCACCGTCTCGTAGAGGCCGGCCTGCCGGATCTCGAACTGCGTCGTATGCACCCCGACCGCGAGGCCGCCGGCGCCGGCGTCCACGTAGTACCGGGTCAGCGCCCGCTGGTGGCGCCGGTCGAAGCGCCGCCCGGCGTCGAGCGCCAGCGGGTGGGCCGGGATCACAGCGCCGCGGGCCAGCGTCTCGCGGACGGCGGCGGGCAGATCGGTTCGATGCAGGCCCATGCGTGTCGTGCTCCCAATCACCCGAATTCCGGCCCGGCGGCGACGAACAGCCGCGAGGGATCGCCGAACGGCGTGTCCCGACCGTGCGCCATGCGCAGGAACGACCGCTGCTTCACGAATCCTCGCTCCTGAAGCCACGCGGCCAGCGACTCCCAGCGGTCGGCGAGGTCGAGGAACACCGGTCCCGTGGCACGTCCCACCGCCGCCTCCAGCAGGAGCCATGCGTCCTCCTCGCGCTCCGCCACCAGCGGGCCGATCTGCAGGGCGACGCGGCCGGGGCGGGCGAGCACGAAACCGACGCCGTTCTCCAGCACGAAGGCGTGCTCCGGCGCCCGGCCGAGGAAGCCGCCGAGCAGCAGCGCGCGCTCAGCCCCGAAGGCGAGGGCATCCGCGGCGACCGCGGCGGCCACGTCGTGCATCGACATCGCCCGCACGCCCGCGGGCACGCCGCCCCCGCTCGGACCCTGCCATCGGGTGAGGCCGAACTGCGGCCGGAAACCCAGCGGCCTATAGACCCGCTCGCCGGCCGGGGTGGCGTCGAGCACCGGGACACGGCCGAGGCGCGCCAGTTCCTCCAGGCCGATTTCCAGGATGCGGGTGCCGAGCCGGCGGCCCCGCCGGGCCGGGGTGACCAGCACCATGCTGATCCAGCCGAAGCCGCCGTCGTAGGGCAGCACCGCGCCGGTCGCCACCGGCCGGCCGTCCTCGACCACGCCGAACACGGTGCCGCGGCCGAAGAAGACCGACCAGTCCTCCGCCGTCTGGTTCCACCCCGCCTCCGCCGACAGGGCGAGGCAGCCGGGCAGCAGTGCGGCGTCCAGCTCAGTAGGCGCCATCCCGGACCTCAAAGTGGGTCGGCTTGCCGAGACCGGGCTGCCCGCGCGCCACCCAGTCGGCCACCCAGTCGATCATGCGGGACAGCGGCACCACCGGGTAGCCGAACAGCTTCGCCGCCTGGGCAGCGTTGTTCAACCACGCGGTCGGTGCCTCGGTCCCGGTGATCTGCGGCGTCGTGCCGAGGCGTTCGCCGAATTGCTGGGCCAGCCAGCGCACCGGGACGACCTCCGGCCCGGTGACGTTGAGCGGGGCCGTCGGCGTGGTGGCGTGGCGCAGGCAGCGCAGCGCCTGGGCGTTGGCGTCGCCCTGCCAGATGACGTTGACGTGGCCCATGGTGACGTCCACCGGCAGCCCGTCGCGCACCCTGGAGGCGACGTCGAACAGCACGCCGTAGCGCAGGTCGATGGCGTAGTTCAGCCGGAACAGCCGGCCCGGTGTGCCGTGGACCTGCGAGAAGTGCTCGAAGATTCGCTCGCGTCCGATGCAGGAGTTGGCGTACTCGCCTGGCGGGTCGAGCGGGCTGTCCTCAGTCGGGCCGGGGCCGGCGACCGGGACGAACGGGTACACGCAGCCGGTCGAGAAGGCGACGATGCGGGACGAGCGGAACGTCTCCGCCACCATGGCCGGGACGTGGACGTTCATCGCCCAGGTCAGCGCCGGGTTGCCCTGCGCGCCGAACTTGCGCCCGGCCATGAAGACCACGTTGCGGAGCCGCGGCAGCGCCTCCACCGCGGCGCGGTCGAGCAGGTCGCAGGCGATGGTCTCGACGCCGTGCGCCTCCAGCGTGTCGCGCAGGCCGGGCTCGGAGAAGCGGGCGACGCCGATGACGCGCCGGCCGGGGGCGGCGTTGCGGGCGAGGCGGGCCAGCGTCGGCCCCATCTTGCCGCCGACGCCGAGCACCAGGATGTCGCCGTCGACGGCCGCGAGGTCGGCGGCCAGCGCGCGGCTCGGCCGGGCGAGGAAGGCGTCCAGTTCCTCCGGCCCGTCGAAGCGGTCGGGCAGGGGGGCGTCGTCCAGCCACGGACCGCCGTCCCAGGGGGCTTGCGGCAGGCTCATGTCATCCTCGCGTCCTTGGGAACGAGCCGGTGCTCCAGGATCAACACCGCCAGATAGAGGGCGATGCCGAGGAGCGTCAGCAGGATCACCGCCATGAACATGGCCGGCGTGTCGAGCGAGGCCTGGACCTGGATCATCAGGTAGGCGAGGCCACGGTCCGAGGCGATGAACTCCCCCACCACCGCGCCGGCGACGGCGAGGATGGCGGCCACCTTCATGCCGGAGAAGATGTAGGGCAGGGCGCCCGGCAGCTGGATGTAGCGGAACGCCTGCCAGCGCGAGCCCTTCAGCGACCGGACGAGGTCGAGCAGGTCGGGCTCCACCTCGCGCAGGCCGCGCACGGTGGTCAGCAGGATCGGGAAGAAGCACAGGCTGAAGGTGATCAGCACGTTGGTGGCGACGCCGTAGCTGAACCAGACGATCACCAGCGGCCCCAGCGCCACCTTGGGGATCATGTTGAGCGTCACCAGCAGCGGGAAGACCAGCAGCATCAGCCAGCGCGACCACGAGAACAGCAGCGCCATCAGCACGCCGAGCACGACGGCCAGTGCGTAGCCGCCGATGATCTCCGTGGCGGTGACCAGCGTGTTGGGACCCCAGGCGTAGTTGGCCTTGGCCAGCGTCGCCAGCACGGCGGCGGGGGCGGGCAGGACGAAAGCCGGGACCTGGAAGGCGGTGACCAGTGCGTGCCAGAGCAGCAGCGCCCCGATGTGCACGCCGGCGATGACCAGCCAGCGGCGGTGCGCCTGGGCGCTGCCATTTCCGGGAGTGTCGGTGCCTGGGGTCATGCACGCGTCGGTATCGGTCATCCTGCTGCCGATTATTGATCCGCGAGGGGTTCGTGGCTAAGCTTTTTTGAGCACCAGCGGACAATCGGGGGAGGGGAGCATGGCGGGGCGGAACACCGTGGGCCGGGGCTTGGCGTGCGTGGCGGTCGCGGCGGCGCTGCTGGCGCCGGGCGTCGCGGCGGCCAAGGACAAGATCAACCTGGTGCTGAACTGGGTGCCGACCGCCGACCACTCCCCCTACTACTACGCCAGGGAGCAGGGCTGGTACGAGCAGGCCGGCATCGAGCTGACCATCGAGAGCGGCAAAGGCTCCGGCGTGTCGGCGCAGCGGGTGGGGGCCGGCACGTCCGACATGGGCATCGCCGACATGGCGACCGCGCTGCTGGCCAAGGGCAAGGGCGCCAATCTCGTGGCGGTGATGGCGGTGTACGCCAACTCGCCGCAGGGGTTCTACTGGCTGAAGAGTTCGGGGATCACCGGGCCGAAGGACTTCCCCGGCCGCAAGATCGGCAACCCGCCGGGCGACGCGTCGCGGGTGATGTGGCCGGCCTTCGCCAAGCAGGTGGGCATCGACCCGAACTCGGTCAGCTTCGTCAACGTCAGCCCGCAGGCCAAGGTGCCGTCGCTGAAGAGCAAGGCGATCGACATCACCTCCGACTTCTACAACGAGCACGACCTGAAGGTCCGCGAGTTCGGCGACGACCTGGGCTTTCTGCCGTGGCGCAGCATGGGCATCAACCCCTACGGCAACGCCATCATCGTCAACGGCGATGTCCTGGCGAAGAAGCCGGAGCTGGTGAAGGCCTTCACCCAGATCAGCCAGAAGGCGTTCGCGGCGTGCGTCAAGGACGTCGGGCCGTGCCTGAAGGCGCTGCTGGCCAGCGTCTCCGGCCTCGACGAGCCGAACCAGCGCGACCAGTGGACCCGCATCAAGGAGCTGATGCGCGATCCGACCACCACGACCACCGGGCTGGGCATGTTCGACGCGGCCCGCATGAAGGCGGACTTCGAGATGGTGAAGACCTATTTCGGCCTGGAGCAGCCGTTCGAGGTCGAGACGGCCTACACCAACCGCTTCCTCGACCCGTCCATCACGATGACGGCGCCATAGGCCGTGGTCACAGCCCGCCCAGGATCTCCTTGCGCTTGGCCTCGTACTCGGCCGGGGTGATGACCTGGCGGTCGTGCAGGTCCTTCAGCGTGGTGAGGCGCTGTTCGACCGACGGCGCGGCCGTGGTCTGGGAGGCGCCGCCCGGCGCGGGCTTGGCCGCCGCTGCGGGATCGGCGCGCCCGGTGTAGAGGCCGCCATCCTTCATGGCGGCGTAGAGCGGCGCCGCCTTCGCCTTGAAGGCCTCGAGATAGGCGACCTTGTCCGGCGAGGCGCCGATCAGGTCCTTGTGCCAGGAGCTGTCGGCCCATTTCCCGGTCTCGTCCGCGAAGCCGCTCAGCGCCGGGTTCACGTGAACCGCGTAGGTCAGGTAGTTGCTGCGGTCGGACAGGCGGTACAGGGCGTAGATCATGGTGCTCGGCATGGTCTGGCCGCGGCCGGCCAGGGTGGCCTGGATGTTCTTGCCCTGGGTGGGCTTGTAGGTGCTGGTCTTGTCGAAGACGTAGTGGTTGACGCCCCAGCACGCCTGATCGTTTCCGTAGTCGGCGTCCTTGTGGATGAAGTAGACGTCGGTGCGGTGGCAGAACTGGTGCGGCGTCCAGCCCGAGGCCGACATGTCGGCGTTGAGGTCGATGGTGATGTAGCCGGACAGTTTCTCGCCGGCGAAGGACGCCAGGGTGACCGTCGCGAGCACGCTGTTGCTGGTGTTCTTGGCCTCATTGAGCGCCGTGACGATCCACTCGCCCTCCGGCAGCGGGACCGTGGCGCGGCCGATGCGGATCGACCCGGTGTGCACGGAATCGAGCGTCAGCTTGTCGAGGATGCTCTCGGCCCCGGCCGGCATCGACACCAGGGCGGCCACCGCCGCCACCGCAACCGCCATCCGTCCCATCGGCTTCCCCCATCCGGTGCGAGGCACGCTACCTCCAAGGAAGTATGGTCGATTGCAACGACGGCGAGTCAAGCCGCCCGCTCAACCGGTGGTGCGCAGCGCGGCGTCGAGGTCGTCGTAAAGGTCGTCCACCGCCTCCAGCCCGACCGACAGGCGCAGCAGGTCGCCGGGGATGGGGGAGGTCGGGCCCTCGACGCTGGAGCGGTGCTCGATCAGGCTCTCGACGCCGCCCAGCGAGGTGGCGCGGCGCCAGATCCGCACGTTGGCGGCGGTGGCGATGGCCGCCTCGGTGCCGGCGCGCACGCGGACCGACAGCATGCCGCCGAAGCCGCCCTGCATCTGCTTCGCCGCCACGTCGTGGCCGGGGAAGCCGGGCAGGCCGGGGTAGAGCACCGCCGAGACCGCCGGGTGGGCGGACAGGCGTTCGGCGAGGTCGAGCGCGGCGGCGCTCTGCCAGCGCACGCGGGCGAACAGGGTGCGCAGGCCGCGCTGCAGCAGCCACGCCTCGAAGCTGCCGAGGATGCCGCCCTGCTGCGCCTGCACCGCCTTGACCCGCGCCCAGAACTCGTCCTTGACGGCGGTGGTCAGCGTGCCGGCGACCACGTCGGAATGACCGTTCAGGTACTTGGTCGCGGCGTGCATGACGATGTCGGCGCCGAGCGACAGCGGACGGGTGTGCACCGGCGTGGCGACCGTGGAATCCACCGCCAGACGGGCGCCGGCGGCGTGCGCGATCTCCGCCACCGCGGCGAGGTCGGTGACGCTCCACAGCGGGTTGGCCGGGGTCTCGACCCAGATGACCTTGGTCTCGCCGGGGCGGATGGCGGCGCGCACGGCGGCGGTGTCGCTCATGTCCACGCCCTGGACGCGCAGGCCCCAGCGCACCGCCGGGCCGTGCAGCCAGTTGCGGAGCGACCAGTACATGATCTCCGGCACCAGCACATGGTCGCCGGGATCGAGCGCCTGGAACACCGCGGTCGCCGCCGCCATGCCCGAGGCGAACAGCAGCGTGTCCGCGCCGCCCTCCAGCGCGGTGACGGTCTGCGCCGCCGGGTCGAAGGTGGGGTTGTCGGCGCGCGCGTAAACCCGGCCACGGCGGTAGGCGTTGTCCGGGTCGCGGACGTAGGTGGTGGAGGGCTGGATCGGCGGGATGATGGCGCCGCTGCCCGCGTCCTCGTAGCCGAGCGCGCCGGCCGCGATGGTCTCGGGACGGTGGGGCGTGTCGGCGGTCATGCGGAAGGTCCTTTCGGCGGCGGGAATGAAACGCTGTGAGACGCTATGAAACGCACGATCGAGGTTTGTTTCATGCGCGAAGATTGAGGAAAATGATCCTATCGCGCTTTTGATGGGTTTGCAACGTGTCCGCGCTGTCCCCCCTCCCAGCCTCCCCCCGTTGGGCGGGGGGAGGAGGTTAAGTTCCCTCCCCCGCCCAGCGGGGGAGGGTTAGGGTGGGGGTAACGCGGAAACCTACGCCGCCGCCCGGAACGTCTCTGTCTTGGCCGACGGGTCCGCCGCCTGTTCGGCGGGGGCGCCGACCCACTCGGTGTGGGCGGGGATGCTCTCGCCCTTCATCACCAGGGTCAGCGGGCCGAGGCGCGCCCAGTCGCCGATGTGGGTGTCGTAGAGCACCGTGCCGCCGGCCCCGACGGTCACGCCGTCGCCCACCACCACGCGGCCGACCTTCATCACGCGGTCCTCGTAGAGGTGCGTCTGCAGGGCCGACAGGGCGTTGAGCGCCACGTAGTCGCCGACCTCGACGCAGTCGAACTCGGTCAGGTCGGTGGTGTCCATGAAGACGCCCTTGCCGAACTTCGTGCCGAACAGGCGCAGCACCCAGGGCAGCATCGGCGTGCCGCGCAGGTGGTCGAGCAGCACCTTGCCGGCCAGACCCCAGTACAGCACCGCCACCGCCTCGGTCTTCATCGCCCACCACGACCACATGGGCTTCATGGTCGGGGTGTAGCGGCCCATCAGCGCCCACTTCACCAGGATGACCACCGCCACCATGGCCGCCGGGATGGCGACGCTGGCCGCGACGAACAGCTGGAGGAAGCAGGCATAGTTCGCCGCCAGGATCGACGGGGCCAGCACTTCCACCGCCAGCGTGCCGAAGGTGATGAACAGTGCCGTCGGCATCGACAGGCTGAACGCCTCGAACACGGCGCGGCCGATGCGGCGGCCCAGCGGGGGCTCGTAGGTCCAGTTGGCGGAGACGTCGAACTTCTGGCGCACCGGCAGCTTGATCGGCGGGCTGCCGAACCAGGTGCAGCCGGGGTTCATCTCCTCGTTGGCGGGCGGCTTCGACTTGATGCCGATCAGCGAGCCGGTCGGGATCACCGCGCCGGCCGGCACCACGGCGTCGTTGCCGACGAAGACGCGGTCCTCGGTCTTCACCGGCTTGAGGGTCATCCAGCCGCGGCGGATCTCCTCGTCGCCCAGCACCACCTCGTCGGCGATGAAGCACTTCTCGCCGATCTCCACCAGATCGTAGCGCCCGGCGAGGTTGGCGGAGATCTCCGCACCCTTGCCGATCTTCGCGCCCATCAGCCGGTACCACGCCCGCATGTAGACGGTGGCGTAGAGGGAGCTGAGCGTCTCCAGCATCACCTCGGTGGACAGCGCGACGATCCATTTGCGCACGTAGAACCAGCTGTGCACCGAGAAGCTGCCGGCGCCGACCCGCGGCAGCACGGTCCAGCGCAGGGCGGCGATCAGCAGGACCGTCACCGCCACCATCACCATGGCCGTCGGCCATGCGATCACCGGCAGGTAGGTCAGGTAGCTGACGCCCAGGATGTCGCCCAGCACGCTGTCCAGCTTGTCGAACAGGTAGAAGGCCGGGAAGATCGGGATCAGGCTGACCGGCGGCAGCGCCAGCACGGCCAGCGTGTAGATCATCGCCTGCAGCGCCCTGGTCACCGGGCCGGCGGCCGGCGGCTCGGGCAGCTCGTCGCGGGCCACCACGCCGGTCTGCCGGGCGGGGGAGCCGTTCCACACCTCGTAGGCGCCGGTGCGGGCGTGCGCCGGCAGGGCGGTCAGGTCGGCCAGCTCGGTGCCGTCGCCGACCACCGCGCCGTGGCCGATGACGCAGGAGGTGCCGACGTAGGCGTCGGCGCCGATCTCCACCGTGCCGATGACCAGCTCGTTGCCGATCACCTCGGCGTTGGCGAGCTTCACCTTGTCGCCGATGGAGGCGCCGGCGCCGATGCTGACGAGGTCGATGGCGCCGGATTCGAACTCGCCGATCTGCGCGTCCTTGCCGACCTTGGCGCCCAGCGCGCGCAGCAGCACGCGCACCAGCGGCGAGCCCTGGAACCACTTCAGGTGCACGAGGCTGACGAGGCGCTGCACCAGCCACCAGCGGTAATAGTACACGCCCCACAGCGGGTAGCGGCCGGGCCTGGTGCGGCCGATGATCAGCCACTTCGCGGCGATGGCGATGACCACCGTGGCGACGTTGATGCCCATGTAGACGCCGACCAGCGTCGTGACCTCCTGGAGGAAGGTCGCGTCCTCGCCGGACAGCAGCATGTAGCTGACGAACACGCCCAGCCACTGCGCCGTCATCAGCGCCAGGATGATCGGCAGCGCCGCGGCCTGCGCCAGCCCGCACAGGAAGCGGCGGAGCAGCGGCGGCGGGGTGAAGGACTGGTCGCGCTTCACGGTGCCGGCGCGGGTGTCCAGCTTCTCCGCCATGGCGCGGATGGTGCGGGCGCCGTAGACGTCCTGGAAGGTCAGGCCCTCCAGGTGCGCGGTGGCGCGCACGTGCGACAGGAACTGCGCCGCCAGCAGCGAATGGCCGCCGAGGTCGAGGAAGAAGTCGGCCTCCAGCGGGATCGTCTGGCCGGGGAAGACGCGCTTCGCGGCCTCCAGCAGCGTCGCCTCGGTGGGGGTGCGCGGCTCCTCCTGGGCGCCGGCCCCGGCGTCCTGGGTCAGCTCGGCGGTGCGCAGCGTCTTGCGGTCGGCCTTGCCGGAGGCGAGGCGGGGCAGGGACTCCACCACCTCGAAGTGCGACGGCACCATGTAGGCGGGCAGCCGGGCGCGCAGCGTGTCGCGCAGCACGATGCGGTCGAGCGCGGTGCCGGCCTGCGGCACCAGGAAGGCGACGAGGCGGTCCAGGCCGTTGTCGGTGCGCAGCACCACGGTGGCCTGGGCGACGTGCGCGATGTCGGTCAGCGCCGCCTCGATCTCGCCCAGCTCCAGCCGGAAGCCGCGGATCTTCACCTGATCGTCGATGCGGCCGTGGAACAGCAGGTTGCCGGCGTCATCGACGCTGACCGCGTCGCCCGAGCGGTACAGCACCGGATCGCTGCCGTCGCCCGAAAAAGGGTTGGGGATGAACTTCTCGGCGGTCAGGTTGGGGCGGTTGAGATACCCCTGCGCCACGCCGGGGCCGCCGATCAGCAGCTCGCCCTGGGTACCGGGGCCGACCAGCGACAGCTGCTCGTCCACCACGTAGCCGGTGTAGTTGGGGATCGGCCGGCCGATGCTGACCGGGCTGTCCGGGCGCACCTCGGCCACGGTGGCGACCACCGTAGCCTCGGTCGGGCCGTAGCTGTTGAAGATCGTGCGCCCCGGCCGGCACCAGCGCGCCGCCACCGAGGGCGGGCAGGCCTCGCCGCCGAGGATGATGACGCGCAGGCTGGGCACGTCCTTCGGCAGCATGGCGAGCAGCGTCGGCACGGTGTCGAGCACCGTCACCCCGGCCTCGGCCAGCACATCGGCGAGGCGGTCGGCGGAATCCAGCACCTGCCGGCTGGCCACCCACAGCGTGGCGCCGACCAGGTAGGGGACGAAGATCTCCTCCAGCGACAGGTCGAAGGCCACCGAGGCGCCCTGGAACACCACGTCGTCGGCGTTGAGGCCGTACACCGTGTTGGCGGCGCGCAGGTAGTGGCAGATGTTGCGGTGGGAGATGACGATGCCCTTGGGCTTGCCGGTCGAGCCCGAGGTGTAGATGGCGTAGGCCGGGTCGCTCTGGATGACGCCGTCGGCGCGCAGGTCGGGCGTGCTGGTGTTCTCCGGCAGGTCGGCGCCGGCGGTCAGGTCGTAGAGGTACAGCGTCTCGACGCCGAGCTCCGACGCCCCCCCCTTGGACAGCTTCGAGCCGGTGGCGACGTCCACCAGGATGGCCGCGGCGTTGCAGTCGGCGAGGCTGATGGCGACGCGGTCGGCCGGGGCGTCGGCGTCGAAGGGCAGGTAGGCGGCGCCGGCCTTCAGGATGCCGAGCAGCGCCACGTGCAGGTCCAGCGAGCGCGCCATCCACAGGCCGACGAACGAGCCGCGGCCGATCCCGCGGGCGCGCAGCGCGTGCGCGACGCGGTTGGCGCGCCGCTCCAGCTCGCCGTAGCTGACCCGGCGGCCCTCGAAGACGATGGCCGTGCGCTCCGGGTGGGCGGCGGCGCTGGCGGCGAAGATCTCGGGCAGCAGCTCGTCGCGCAACAGCGAGGCGTCGGCGCGACCGCGCAGAACGCCGGGGCGGGACGGGGAGTCGGTGCGGAAGGCGGGGGCCGGGGAAGTCTCGGAGACGGCAGTAAGGGTGCTCGACAAGGTCACGCTGCCAACCTTCATCGGTGATGTTCAGCGCGCCGCCGTCCGGGCATATGACCTGCCGCGGCATAGAGCTGAAGGCGGCTGGATGCCGCACTTACGTTCTATTCTGGCTTGGTTAATGAAGTGTTGAGATGGCCGTGAAAGTTCGAATCTTGGGCACTCTGTGCCTTTCTCGTCACGCCCGCTGGCACCGGCGTGGGCAGGGGACCTCATCCCGAATGGTGGCGGACGCGCACGCGGATCAGGCCGCTGCCCTCGGGGTCGGCGCGGTCGGGCTTGAGCATGGCCTGCAACAGCTTCTCGTCGCTGGACCAGTAGGGGACGTACCAGGCGCGGTCGACGTCCATGACCAGCACGCGGCGGTTGGCGGCGTCGTACGCGCCCAGCGGCGCGATGTGGCCGACCGTGGCGTCGCCGGTCAGCGTGCCCTGGTCGAAGGCCAGCAGGATGATGTCCTCGGCGCTGCGCTCGTTCTCGGCGAGGATCCGGCGCAGTTGCGCCAGCGTTGCTGGCGACTCGTCGCGCGGACGGAACACCTCGACGTCCGCCCTGATGCCGTACGTCTTGAGGGCGCGGCGCACGTACACCTCGAGATCGGTGAAGCTGATGCCCTCGCCATCCTCGGCCGCCGCCGCCTTCCAGGCGTCGTCGCCGACCTCCTCCAGCAGGCTCCGCTGCGTGACCAGCCGTTCCGAGGCGGCGTTGGGCAGCCCGCGCAGCGCGTTCAGCATCATCGCCACGCTGGCGACCGAGCAGGCGCTGCCGGTGCTCTGATGCACGTAGTAGGGGGCGAGCGCCCAATAGTCGGGCGCGTCGTGGGTGCGCACGTAGTTGTTCGCCAGCGTGATCGGGATGGCGTCGGGGCCGAACTTCGGCTTCGCCTCCTGCAGATGCGTCGGCACCTGCGCGCAGACCGCCAGGGAGGCGGTCGCGACCGCGGCGAACACCAGGGTCCTGATCCTGAGCATGCCTGTGCGCCCGTCCTTTCGTGGCCTGCCATCCGCTGTGCGGAGATCGGACGGCGCCACCCCGGTTTCAACAGCGCGGCGATCACTTTGGCGCGAGACAATGGCAAAGAAAAGGCCGGAAGCGGGTGCTTCCGGCCCTCTGTCGGCGACGGCTGGTGGAGCTGGTTAACGCGAATGCACCAGCGCCACCCCCTTCTTGCGGCCCTTGGCCGGCTCGGCGTCGGTCGCGGCGTCCTCGGCGTACGCGCGTCCGTAGTAGCAGTCGAGGAGGATGCGCTTGAGCTCGGCGACGAGCGGGAAGCGCGGGTTGGCGCC
>NZ_LGQZ01000148.1 GCF_003116015.1 Azospirillum sp. TSO22-1 | reverse complement strand
GGGAGAGGGAGGGGCCCGCTCGGAACGAGCGGGAGGGTGAGGGAAAGTGCAAGGATCCTCGGCTTTACCCTCACCCGGCCGCTGCGCGGCCACCCTCTCCCGGGACGGGAGAGGGGCTTTACGCGCCGGCCCGCCCCGCCACCAGGACCTCCGGTCCCGGTTCGGGCGCGTACAGCGCCTCGACCAGGGCGGCGCGGCGCGCCAGCACCGCCTTCTGGTTCAGCGAGCCCTTGTCGGTGATCTCCCCGGCGTCGAGCGACGGCCGCTCCTCCAGCAGGATGGCCCGGCCGATGCGGTTCGAGCTGCCGGTGCTGGTCCGCGCGAACTCGTCGAGCAGCGCCTGGAAGCACGCCCGCACCTCGCTCCGGCGCAGCACTTCGGCGTCCGACAGGTCGCGGGCGAAGTCCGGGCAGGCGTCGCGGCAGGCCGGCACGTCGGGGACGATCAGCATGGTCACGTCGTCGCGGTCGTGCCCGGCGATCACCACGTCGCTGACCAGCGGCGCGAAATGGCGCAGCACCGCGCCGCGCAGCGTGCTGACGCTGACCCAGGTCCCGGTCGCCAGCTTGAAATCCTCCGAGATGCGGCCGTCGAAGACGAAGCCGAGGTCCGGCCGCTCCGGATCGACGAAGCGCAGCGCGTCGCCCATGCAATAGAAGCCGTCCTCGTCGAACGCCTTGGCGGTCAGCTCGTCCTGGCGCCAGTAGCCGGGCATGATGGTCGGACCGCGCAGGCGCAGTTCCAGCTTCTCGGCGGTGGGCACCAGCTTCACCTCGACGCCCGGCGCCGGGACGCCGACGATGCCCGGCTGCTCGACCGGCCGGTTGCAGATCAGCGCCGCCGGCGCGGTCTCGGTGGAGCCCAGGCTGGTGACGAACACCACGCGCTGGCCGCAGGCGTCGATGGCAAGGTCCTCCAGGCTGTCCCAGATGTGCGGAGACAGGCCGGCGCCGGCGTAGAACAGCACCTTGAGGCGGCTGAAGAAGCGCTTGCGCAGCTCCGGCTCGGCACGCAGGTGGGGCACCAGCGCCTCGTAGCCCTTGGGCACGTTGAGGTAGAAGGTCGGCGCCACCTCGCGCAGGGTGGCGACGGTCGGCAGGATGCCGTCGGCGACCGGCTTGCCCTCGTCGATATAGAAGGTGCCGCCGTTGTAGAGGGCCATGTTGAAGTTGTGGTTGCCGCCGAAGGTGTGGTTCCACGGCAGCCAGTCCACCAGCACCGGCGGCTCCTCGGCCAGGAAGGCGAAGACCTGCCGCAGCATCTGCTGGTTGCTGCACAGCATGCGCTGGGTGTTGATCACCCCCTTGGGCATGCCGGTCGAGCCGGAGGTGAACAGCAGCTTCGCCACCGTGTCCGGCCCCACCGCGGCATGCGCGGCATCGGCGGCCGGCGTCGGCACCGTGGCGAGAAGCTCGGCGAAGTTCGTCGCGGCGATCCCCTCGGACGCGCCGTGCGTCACCACCATTTCGACACCCGCCGGCACGGCGGCGCGCAGGGCGGCGGCGTAGCGGGCGCCGTCGGCGGCGAACACCAGCCCCGGCGTCGCCAGCCCGAGCACATGGCGCAGCTTGCCGAAATCGGTGCTGACCAGCGAGTAGGCGGTGGACACCGGGGCGTAGGGCACCCCGGCGTACTGCGCGCCCAGCCCGAGCAGCGCGTGCTCGATGTCGTTGCCCGACAGGATGGCGACGCCGCGCTCGCGCGTCAGCCCACGGTCGATGAGCGCCTGGGCGATGCCGCGCACCCGCGCCAGCGCCTCGGCGTAGGTCACCTCGCGCCAGCCACCGCCGGGCGCGCGCTGGGCGAGGAACACCCGGTCCGGGGCCTCGCGCGCCCAGCGCTCCAGGCACAGGGTCAGCTTGTCGGGATAGTCCTCCAGCGCGCTCTCGGAGCGCACCAGCATGGTCCCGTCCGGCTGCCGCTCCACCGCCACGCCCATCCCGCCGAGACGGACCTCGCGCATCAGTTCCATCATGAGCGTTCCTCCCATGAACGCGCCGGGGATTTTCCCCCTGGCCTGTTTGTTCGTTGTCCGTGCCGCCGCCGGCGGCCAAGCGGCTTTCTGTCCACCCTGAACCATCCCTTTCCGTCATCCCCGCGAAAGCGGGGATCCAGTGCTCGCGTCTGCGAGCCACATGACTCATGTCGCCCCTGTCGGGGCTCTTCCTGGATCCCCGCCTTCGCGGGGATGACGATCGAAAGAGGTCCAAGCCGTTTCGCAAGCCCCCTTAGAACTCCGTCACCTTCTTCGCGCGCTTCTCCAGGAAGGCGCGCAGGCGCTCCTTGGCGTCGTCGCTGCCCTGGGCGACGGCGGCCATCAGCGCCTCCATCATGAAGCCCTGGCGCGGATCGGCCTCGGCGATGCGGGGCAGCGCCTGGATCACCGCGAAGTTGGTGAGCGGCGCGTTCGCCGCGATGCGGCCGGCGAGGTCGAGCGCCTTGTCCAGTCCAGCACCCGGCTCCACCAGATACTGCGACAGGCCCAGCGCGTAGCCGGACTCGGCGTCGTGGACGCGGCCGGTCAGCATCATGTCGGCCATCCGCGCCACCCCGATCAGGCGCGGCACGCGCACCGAGGCGCCGCCGCCGACGAAGATGCCGCGCTGCCCCTCGGGCAGGGCGTAGTAGGCGCTGCGCTCGGCGACCCGGATGTGGGCGGCGCAGGCCAGCTCCAGCCCGCCGCCGACGACCGCCCCCTTCAGCACGGCGACCACCGGCACGCGACCGAACTCGATGCGCTCGAAGGCGCGGTGCCACATCATGGAGTGCGACACGCCCTCGACGGTGCTGCGCTCGGTGATCTCCGAAAGGTCGAGGCCGGCCGAGAAGTTCTCGCCCTCGCCGGCCAGCACCACGGCCCGCGCCTCGACCGGCAGAGCCTGGAAGAACGCCTCGATGCCGAGGATGGTGTCGTCGTTGAGCGCGTTGCGCTTCTCCGGCCGGACCAGCGTCAGGAGCGCCACGTCGCCCCGCAGTTCCGCCCGCAAGGAGGAGGGCAGCGCGCTCTCCAGAATTCTCTCACCCCACCGCATCGGCGACCTCTAAGTTACCAAACATGATTGTTATGTTTTATAACATTCAGTGACAGCGCGTCAAGCGCCGACGAACCGGTCAGCGCAGATCCGGCGGCAGATAGGCGACGGTGAACGCCCCCCAATGGCGGCCGCGCACCGCGATGGGAACGTTGGCGAGCTTCATCAGCACGAAGCGCCCGCCGCCCATGTCGCGCCGCATGGTGTGGATCGCCGGCTTGCCGACGCGGGCCGCCTTGAGCGTCGCGCGCATGGCGTAGATCCGCCGGTTGCGGCAGTTCGCCGTGTTCCACACGGGGTCGGCGCCCTGCGGCTGCGAGTACTTCAGATTGTGCGTCGGCAGGTAGGCGTTGCGGTCGCTGGCGATGGCGAAGGCGACGCGCGGGCTCATCGCCAGGACGGGCTCCTGGATCGGCGGCAGCACGCGGTCGGTGAAGGGAGTGAAGGCGGTCAGGAACTGCTCGGGGTTGCTGCCGGGGATCGGCCGGTAGGCCTCGTCGAACAGCTGGTCGAGGGTCAGCTCGCCGCGCGCCACCGCGTCCTCGAAGGCGCTGATGGTCTGCTCCGCCGCCCGCCGCGCCGCCTCCAGGAACGGCGTGTCGTCGGTGGGCACCGGGCTGACGCCGATGAAGTCGATCAGGTCCTCGCAGGTCTCCAGCAGGGCCGCCAGCCGCCGGTCGGCGGCGCCGAGGCTGCCGGACGAGGTATCGACCGAGCCCTCCAGCTCGTCCAGCTCGCGCTGCAGGCCGGCGCAGTTGCCGAGGTTGGTGTGGGCGCTCGACGCGATGGTCTGCACCGAGCCGCCGACCGTGCCGAAGTCCGTCTCGATGCCGACGATGAAGCCCTCGATGAGGCCGGTCGCCTCGCGCGCCCGCCCGCCGCAGGTGGAGGCGGCGGCGGTCTCGCGCACCAGCGCCTCCACCTGGGCGGCCAGGGTGCGCACCGTCTCGCCGATCTGCAGCGTGGCGCGCCGCGTCTGCTCGGCCAGATCCTTGACCTCGCGGGCGACGATGGCGAAGCCGCGCCCGGCCTCCCCCGCCCGCGCCGCCTCGATGGTGGCGTTCAGGGCCAGCAGGTTGGTCTGCTTGGCGATGGTCTCGATGACGCCGGAGAAGGACGCCACCTGCCGCAGCGACTCGTCCACCCGGTCGAGCTGGGCGTCGATGCGCCCCACCCCCTCGATCAGGTCGGTGATGTTGCCGACCGCGTTCTGCAGCGCCTGGCGCGAGTTGCGGATCTCCTCGACGGCGTGCGCCGAGACGGTGCGCGTCCCGGCGGCCAGCCCGTCGATCTCGCGGTTGGCCGCCATCATGGTCTCCGCCGCGCCGCGCAGGTGGCGGAACTGCTCGCCCTGGCGGGCGACCACGGCGGCCACCGCGTCGACGTTGGTGGTGATGTCGGCCAGCTCCAGCCCGAGGTCGCCGATGCGCCGGCTCGCCTCGTTGAGGACGGTGACGGCCGTCTCCGTCGTGTCGGGAGCCGTCGTATCGGGGACAGCCTCGCCGTCCTGCGGGCGCTGGAAGGGGGGGATCGCCATGGTCGGGTCTCGGCCGTCAGTGGGACATCAGCACCGGCAGCGTCATGTGCGCCAGGATGTGCCGGGTGCCGCCGCTGCGGTGCAGGTAGGGGAAGCCGATGTGGCCGTGCGCGCCCATCACCAGCAGGTCGGCGCCGGTGTCGGCGGCGCGGTTGAGCAGCAGGTCCATCACCCCCAGCCCCTCGGCCGCCAGGCAGTCCACGGTGGCGGCGATGCCGTGCGCCTCCAAGTGCTTGAGGCAGTCGCGCGCCGCCGCCCGCTCGTCATCGGGGTGGGCAACGAAGGTGACCACGGTCGCCTCCTCGCACCCGGCGATCAGCGGCAGGGCGTCGTTGAGGGCGCGCGCCGACTCCCGGCTGTGGTTCCAGGCGATCAGCGGGCGCCGGCCGACGCTGTCGACCGCGCCGACGTAGGGGATGACCAGTCCCGGCCGGCCAGCGTTCAGCACCACCTGCTCGGCCAGCCCCTGCGGCACCGGCGACGGCCCGTCGCCGGCGTCCTGGCCGAGGATCGCGAGGTCGTAATGATGGGCCTCCTCGATGACGGCGTGGACGACCTCCTGCCCGGCGCCGCGGTTGGCGTCGCGCCACTCGGCGCCGGGCAGCCCCTCGGTCGCCCGGGCGAAGGCGGCGCGGCTGGCGGCGGCGGCCTCCTTGTAGGCGTCGCTGGGCCACGTCGCGACGACGCCGACGGAATGCGCCTTGCCGCTTTCGGCGAACAGCCCGGTGAGGCGGGCGCCGTGCCGGCGGGCCAGGGCGACGGCAAGGTCCAGCCGCACCGCGCAGCGCGCGCCGTGGTCGAGGTGGACGAGAAGGTTCTTCAGCGACATGACGGGTCTCCGTTACGCGGCGCACTCGGCGAAGCCGAGGTAGCTCTCGATGACGCGGGGATCGTTCGCCAGCGTGTCCGCCGGGCCGTGCAGGGTGACCGAGCCGGTCTCCATCACGTAGCCGTAGTCGGCGATGCGCAGCGCGGCGCGGGCGTTCTGCTCGACCAGCAGGATGGCGACGCCGGTGCGGCGCAGGTCGGCGACGAGGTGCAGGATCTCCTTCACGATGCGCGGGGCGAGGCCGAGGCTCGGCTCGTCCAGCATCAGCACCTTGGGCCGGGCCATCAGCGCGCGGCCCATGGCGAGCATCTGCCGCTCACCGCCCGACAACGTGCCGGACGCCTGTTTGCGCCGCTCCTTGAGGCGCGGGAACAGGGTGTAGACCTCCTCCAGCGCGGCGGCGACGCGCTCGCCGCGCGGCCTCGTGTAGGCGCCGAGGCGGAGGTTGTCCTCCACCGACATGGTGGCGAACAGCTCGCGCTTCTCCGCCACCAGCGAGATGCCGGCGGCGACCCGCGCCTCGATGCTGTCGTGGCCGAGCGCCCGCCCCTCGAAGCGGATCTCGCCTCCCGCCGGCAGGATGCCCATGGCGGCGTTGAGCAGCGTCGTCTTGCCCGCGCCGTTGGCGCCGATGACGGTGACGATGCGGCCGGCGCCCAGCTCCAGCGACACCCGGCGCACCGCCTCGATCTTGCCGTAGGCGACGGAGACGTCGCGCAGTTCGAACACAGGAGCGCTCATTCGATGCCTCCCAGATAGGCTTCCAGCACCGCCGGGTTGCCGCGGATCTCGGCCGGCAGGCCTTCGGCGATCTTCACGCCGAACTCCATGACCACCAGCCGGTCCACCAGCCCCATGACGAAGTCCATGTCGTGCTCGACCAGCAGGATGGTGGTGCCCTCGTCGCGCAGGCGGCGCAGCAGGTCGCCCAACGCCCGCTTCTCGGCGTGGCGCAGGCCGGCGGCCGGCTCGTCGAGCAGCAGCAGCATGGGATCGAGGCACAGCGCCCGGGCGATCTCGACGATGCGGCTCTGCCCCAGCGCCAGCGTGCCGGCCGGCCGGTGCAGGCTGTCGCCGAGGCCGCAGCGCTCCAGCTGCCGCGTCGCCTCCCAGCGCAGCCGCTCCTCCTCGACGCGGTCGAGGCGCAGCACCGCCTGCGCCACCCCGGCGCGGCCGCGCAGGTGGGCGCCCAGCATGACGTTGTCGAGCACGCTCATGGTGGGGAGCAGCTTGACGTGCTGGAAGGTGCGCGCCACGCCGCGCCGCGCGATGGCCCGCGACGGCAGCCCGCCGATGCGTTCGCCGAGCAGGCGGACCTCGCCGGCCGAGGGGCGCAGGACGCCGGTGACGAGATTGAACGTCGTGCTCTTGCCGGCGCCGTTCGGCCCGATCAGGCCGATGATCTCGCCGGCCCGGACCGAGAAACCGACGTCCCTCACCGCGACGAGGCCGCCGAAGTTCTTCTGCAGCGCGTCGATGTCGAGCAACGTTTTGCCCGGCACCGGGAAGGCGCGGCGCGGCAGGTCCTCGGCGCCCGGCTTGGCCGGTTCCGGCGCCCGTTCGGGCAGGAAGCGGGTCACCAAGGGCCACAGGCCGTCGCGGGCGTACTGCAGCAGGACCACCAGCAGCGCGCCGAAGACGATCGCCTCGTAGTTGCCCGAGCCGCCGAACAGCCGCGGCAGGACGGCCTGCAGCTGGTCCTTCAGCACGGTGACGAGGCCCGCCCCCAGCACCGCGCCCCAGACGTGCCCGGCGCCGCCGACCACCGCCATGAACAGGTACTCGATGCTGGCGTTGAGGCCGAAGGGCGTCGGGTTGACGGCGCGCTGCACGTGGGCGAACAGCCAGCCCGACACCGCCGCCAGCAGCGCCGCGTAGACGAAGGCGATCAGCTTGGCGCGGCCGGTGTCGACGCCGAACGCCTCGGCCGCCGTGACGCCGCCGCGCAGCGCGCGGATGGCGCGGCCGACGCGGGAGTCCAGCAGGTGGAAGGTCGCCACCGCGGCCAGCAGCACCACCGTCCAGATCACGTAGTAGACGGCGCGCCCCTCATAGAGCGCGATGCCGGCGACGCTCAGCGGCGGGATGCCGGAGATGCCGTCATGGCGGCCCAGCTCGTCGAGGTTGCCGAAGAGGTAGAACAGGCTGATCGCCCACGCCATGGTGCCGAGCGGCAGGTAGTGCCCCGACAGCCGCACCGTCAGCAGCCCGAGCCCCCACGCCGCCACCCCGGTCAGCGCCAGCGCCGCCGGTAGGCTCAGCCACGGCGACAGGCCGTACGTCGTGGTCAGCACCGCCGTGGTGTAGGCGCCGAAGCCGCAGAAGGCGGCCTGCCCGAAGGAGGTCATGCCGCCGACGCCGGTCACCACCACCAGCCCCATCACCACCAGCGACGACAGGCCGATGTAATTGAGCAGTGTGATCCAGAACTCCGGCGTCGCCGGGACGAGCGGCAGCAGGACGCCGACCGCCAGCGCCGCGACGGGAAGGACGCGCCTCATTCCTCGTCCTCCACGTGGGTCGAGCGCAGCGAGCGCCACAGCAGGACCGGGATGATGATGGTGAAGACGATGACCTCCTTGAAGGTGCTGGCCCAGAAGGAGGCGAACGCCTCGACCAGCCCGACCAGGATCGCCGCCGCGGCGCCGAGCGGATAGCTGACCAGCCCGCCGATGATGGCGGCGACGAAGCCCTTCAGCCCGGTCAGGAAGCCGGTGTCGTAGAAGACCGTGGTCACCGGCGCGATCAGCACCCCCGACAGCGCGCCGATCAGCGCCGCCAGCGCGAAGGCGATGCGCCCGGCCGCGGTGGTGGGGATGCCGACCAGCCGCGCGCCCAGCCGGTTGACGGCGGTGGCGCGCAGCGCCTTGCCGGTCAGCGTGTGTTCGAAGAAGGCCCACAGCGCGGCGATCAGGCCGCCGGTGACGCCCAGCACCCACAGGCTCTGCCCGCTGACCAGCGCCGGCCCGACCTCGAACATGGCCGCGGTCAGCGGGGCGGTGCGGAACCCCTCCGCCCCGAAGACCAGCAGGCCCAGCCCGACCATCGCCAGATGCACGCCGACCGCCGCGATCAGCAGCACCAGCACCGACGCCTCGGCCAGCGGCTGGAACACCAGCCGGTAGAGGAAGGGGCCGAGCAGGGCGAGCATCGCCAGCGTCAGCGGCACCTCGGCCAGCGGGCCGAGCTTCAGCGGCACCGCCACCCACGTCGCCAGCAGCAGGGCGGCCGGCGCGCCGATGTCGCCAGCCAGCGCTTTCGCCAAGCGCCGCGGCCGGCGCGCCGCCGGGTCGCGGATCACGTCCGCGGCGAAGGCGGCGAGGCCGAGGGCCACGGTGAACCACGCCGTCATCGGGAAGACGCCGCGCTCGAACGCCGCCAGCGTCAGCGCGCCGTAGGCGACGAACTCGCCCTGGGGGATGAAGATGACGCGGGTGATGGTGAACACCAGCACCAGCGACAGCGCGAGCAGCGCGTAGATCGCGCCGTTCGTCACGCCGTCCTGGGCCAGGAACAGCACGATGGTCGAATCCAAGGATACCTCCGTGAGGGCGCGCACTGCCCTCCCCCGCCTCCGGCGGGGGAGGGTTGGGTGGGGGCAGTGAATTCCCGGGATGGCCGTTGCCCCCACCCTCCCCGCTTCGCGGGGCCCCTCCCTCCCCCGCCGGAGGCGGGGGAGGGCCTCAATGCCTCACTTCAGCAGCTTCCAGCCGCCCTTCTCGATGGTCAGCAGCACGTAGCCGCGCTGGTCGAGCCCAAAATGGTCGTCCTTGGTGAAGTTGTAGACGCCCTGGCTGGCCGGGATCTCCTTCTCGTTCTCCAGCGCGTCGCGCAGCGCCGCGCGGAATTCCTTGCTGCCCGGCTTCGCCGTCTTGAGGGCGACGGGAACCACGCGCTTCAGCACCTCGATGGCGTCGTTGGTGTGGGCGCCGAACTGGGTGCGGGTGTTGGCGCCGTACTTGGCTTCGTACTTCGTCACGTAGTCGGAGGCGACGGCGCGCACCGGGTGGCCCTCCGGCAGCTGATCGGCGACCATGACCGGGCCGGAGGCCAGGATGGCGCCCTCCACCGCGGCACCGCCGATGCGGATGAAGTCGTGCGTGACCGCGCCGTGCGTCTGGTAGATCGGCCCCTTGTAGCCGCGCTCGCGCAGCGTGATCTGCGGCAGCGCCGCCGCGGTGCCCGACGCGCCGACCAGGATGGCGTCCGGCCGCGCCGCCAGCAGCTTCAGCGCCTGCCCGGTCACCGAGGTGTCGGCGCGCGCGTAGCGCTCCTCCGCCACCAGCTTGAAGCCGCTCGCATCCGCCAGCGCCTTCAGGTCGCGCAGCCAGAAGTCGCCCCAGGCGTCGGAAAAGCCGATGAAGCCCACGGTCTTGACGTTGTTGGCGCGCATGTGGGCGATGACCGCCTTGGCCATCAGCGTCACGTTCTGCGGCATGCGGAAGGTCCACTTGTCCGCCCCCGCCGGCAGGTCGATGGGCGACAGCGAGAGCTGCGGCACCTCGCTCTCGCGCGCCACCCCGGCCACCGCGATGGCCGCCCCGGTCATCACCGAGCCGAGCAGCACGTCCACCTTCTCCTCGGTGACGAGGCGGCGGGCCTGGGTGGTGGCGGTCGTCGGATCGGAGGCGTCGTCGACAACGATGACGCGCAGCTTCTCGCCGGCGATCGTCTCGGGAAACAGCGCGGCGGTGTTCTTCGCCGGGATGCCCAGGGCGGCGGTGGAGCCGGTGGCGGGGACGATCAGGCCGACGGTGACGTCGGCCAGCGCCGCGCCCGGCAGCGCCGCCGCCACCCCGGCGGCAAGAAGAACGCGGCGCAAGCCACGGCAGGCGGTAGAACGGATCTCGGTCATGCGTTCCCTCCAGGATGCGGTCGTGATTTTTTGTTGGATGCGCCCCGGGCCGAGGCAGCGCGTGTCGGCGCCCTCACCCATCGTGCGCGTTTGCGCGCTACGCTAATTGTGATTTTGTATAACAGTTATGTTTGCGTCGGTAAAGCGCCGAGTGAGGCGCCCCGCCCGTCCGCCGGGGGACCGACCGGCGGCACCGCGCGTGCGGCCAAAAAAAAGCCGGATCGCCGGTGCCGCGCCGTTGGCGGGGCACCGGCGATCCGGCGAGTGGGACGCGCAGAAACAGTCCCGGACCGTCACCTCATGGGGGCCGGGTCAGGCCCCCAGCTTTGGGATCGTGTGCGTACCGAGCGCCATGCAGATGTTCTTCGTCTCCATGTAGAAGTCGAAGCTGTAGTCGCCGCCGTCGCGGCCGATGCCGCTGGCCTTAGTGCCGCCGAAGGGCGTGGGCAGGTGGCGGTTGTTCTCCGAATTGATCCAGACCATCCCGCTTTCCAGCGCCAGGGCGACGCGGTTGCCGCGCGCACCGTCCCGCGTCCAGACATAGCCGGCGAGGCCGTAGGGCACGTCGTTGGCGAGGCGCACGGCTTCCGCCTCGTCCTCGAAGAGGATGACCGTCAGCACCGGGCCGAAAATCTCCTCCTGCGCGATGCGCATGCGGTTGTCGGCGCCGGTGAACAGCGTCGGGCGCACGTAGTTGCCCTCCGTGCCCAGCTCCTCCGCGCGGGTGCCGCCGACGCGCACCTCGGCGCCGTCGCTGCGCGCGATGCCGCAATAGCCCAGCACCTTGTCCAGGTGACGGCGATGGATCAGCGGGCCGACCTCGGTCCGCGGGTCCAGCGGATGGCCGACCTTGATGCGCGCCACGCGCTCCGCCAGACGCGCGACGAACGCGTCGTGGACGCCGCGCTGGACGAGCAGGCGCGAGGAGGAGGTGCAGCGCTGGCCGTTCAGGCTGTAGATCATGAAGGTCACGGCGTCGAGCGCGCGGTCCAGGTCGGCGTCGTCGAAGACGATGACCGGGTTCTTGCCGCCCAGCTCGAAATGCACGCGCTTCAGCGTCGGCGCGCCCTGGGTCATGATCAGGCTGCCGGTGGCGGATTCGCCGACGAAGGCCACGGCCTTGATGGCCGGGTGCTCGGTCAGCGTCTTGCCGGCCTCTTCGCCGAGGCCGTTGACGAGGTTCACCACGCCGGCCGGCACGCCGGCCTCGGTCATGATCTCGGCCAGCAGCATGGCGGTCAGCGGGCTCCACTCCGCCGGCTTGTGCACCACGGTGCAGCCGGCGGCCAGCGCCGGCGCGATCTTCCAGGTGGACAGCATGAAGGGCGTGTTCCACGGCGTGATCACCGCCACCGGGCCCAGCGGCTGGCGCACCGTGTAGTTCAGATGCTCGGCCGCGGGCAGCGACAGGCCGTTGCCGGCCTCCGCCGCGCGGTCGGCGAAGAAACGGTAGTTCTCGGCGCCGCGCTCGGCCGCCTTGCTCATGAAGCGGATGGGCTGGCCGGTGTCCATGGATTCGACCAGCGCGATCTCCTCCGCGCGCGCCACGATCAGGTCGGCGACGCGGTGCAGGATCACCCGCCGCTTCTCCCCGCCCAGCGCAGCCCACGCCGGGAACGCCGCCTGCGCCGCGCGGGCGGCGGCGTCCACCTCGGCCGCGGTGCCGGCGGAGACCTGATTGAGGACACGGTTGTCGATGGGCGACAGGTTGTCGAACAGCTTGCCCGGCGCGCCGGCCACCGGCTTGCCGTCGATGAAGTGCCCCAACGGCTGGTCCTGGAAGCGGGCGAGGCAGGTTTGCGCCTTGGTCAGGTTGGTCTCGAATGCGCTCGTCACGACGTTTCACTCCCCCGGCACGCGCGGCGCGGAATCCTCCCGCGCCAGACGATTGCGATGTTAATATTTAACATGTTATGTTTCTTGCCGTGGCTGTCAAGCGGTTTCGGTATCGGGAAAGCCACGCTATGTTTGTGGATTGGAAGAGTCGGAACCATGAGCGCGATCTTGTCCCGAACCAAAGCCGCCGATGATCTGCGCGCCTTCTCGCGCTCCCTGCCCATGGCGCTCCTGAAGGCGCGCGAGGCCGTGATGGCGCGCTTCCGCCCGCTGCTGCGCGAGCACGACGTGACCGAGCAGCAATGGCGCGCGCTGCGCGCGCTGACCACCGTGGAGGGGCTGCGCGCGGGCGAGCTGGCGCGGCTGAGCTGCATCAGCATGCCCAGCCTGTCGCGCATCCTGAAGACGCTGGACAAGCGCGGCCTGATCGCCCGCAGCAGCGAGGATTCCGACCAGCGCGCCGTGAACATCGCCATCTCGGACGAGGGACGCCGCCTCGTCGCCCGCATCGGCCCGCACAGCGAGCAGCGCTACGCCGACATCGCCGAGGCGTTCGGCGCGCGGCGCCTGGAGGCGCTGTACGCCGAGCTGGACGCGCTGACCAGCTGCCTCGCCGTGGACGGCGAGATCCCGCTGCCCGACGAGGACTGAAGCGCGCCTAGTAGCCGCCCCCTCCCGCCGTCGCCCGCTCGCCGCGGAAGGCCGCGGCCAGGCTGCCGGCAGCGCGGGCGTAGAGCGTGGTGTCCACGCCAACGCCGACGAACAGCGCCCCCCCGGCCGCGTAGCCGCGCGCCAGCGCCTCGTCGGTCGCCAGCACGCCGGGCGCCTTGCCGACGGCGGCGACGCGGGCGATGCCGTCCTCGATGGCGGCCTTCACCTCCGGGTGCCCCGGCTGGCCGATCAGGCCCAGCGAGGCCGACAGGTCGGACGGCCCGAAGAACACGCCGTCCACCCCCGCGACCGCGGCGATGGCGTCGAGGTTGTCCAGGCCGCGCCGGGATTCGACCTGCACCAGCAGGCAGATCTCCTCCTCCGCCCGGTTCAGGTAGCCGGGGATGGCGTTCCAGCGCGAGGCGCGCGCCAGCGCCGCCCCCACCCCGCGCACGCCGTGCGGCGGGTAACGCACGGCGGCGACCAGCGCCGCCGCCTGCTCCGCGCTCTCGACCATCGGCACCAGCAGGGTCTGCGCGCCGACGTCCAGCATCTGCTTGATCACCGCCGTGTCGCCGATCACCGGGCGGACGATGGGATGGCTCGGGTACGGTGCCACCGCCTGGAGCTGGGCGAGGACGGAGCGCACGTCGTTCGGCGCGTGCTCACCGTCGATCAGCAGCCAGTCGAAGCCGGCCCCGGCGGCGATCTCCGCGCAGTAGGGATCGGCGAGGCCGAGCCACAGGCCGAACTGGGGGCGTCCTTCCCGGAGCGCCCGCTTGAAGGGGTTCTTCGGCAGATCCATGGCGGTGCCCTCAGACGAAGCGGATGGCGACGGAGCCGGCCGGCCCATAGTCGGCGTGCACGGTGTCGCCGGCCTTGACCGGCACCGGCCGGGTGAAGGAGCCGGCGAGCACCACCTGCCCCGGCTCCAGCGCCACGTCGTGGGCGGCGAACTTGCGGGCCAGCCAGGCGATGCCGTTGGCCGGGTGGTTCAGCACGCCGGCCGCCACGCCGGTCTCCTCGATGGCGCCGTTGCGGTAGAGCAGCGCCGCGACCCAGCGCAGGTCCACGTCCAGCGGCCGCATCGGCCGGCCGCCCAGCACGACGCCGGCGTTGGCCGCGTTGTCGGAGATGGTGTCCATCACCTTGCGCGGCCGTTTGGTCTCCGGGTCCAGGCGGTGGCAGCGGGCGTCGATGATCTCGATCGCCGGCACCACGTAATCGGTGGCCGAGAGCACGTCGAAGATGGTGACGTTCGGCCCGGACAGGCGGTCCTTCAGCACGAAGGCCAGTTCCACCTCGACCATCGGCGCGATGAAGCGGCCGGTCGGCACCTCGCCGCCGTCGGTGAAGACCATGTCGTCGAGCAGCGTGCCGTAATCCGGTTCGTTGATCTGCGAGGACTGCTGCATGGCGCGCGAGGTCAGGCCGATCTTGTGGCCCCACACCGTGCGGCCCTCCGACCGCTTCAGCGACACCCAGGCGCGCTGGATGGCGTAGGCGTCCTCGATGGTGACGTCGGGGTGGTCGAGCGAGATCTGGCGGATCGGCGTGCGCGTCCGCTCGGCCTCGTGCAGGCGGTGCGCGGCGGCGCGGATGACGTCGGGGGACAGCATGCGGGTCAGGCCTTCCTGTAGCGCGCGTGGATGTTGTTGTGCTTGTAGGTGCCGCCCTCGCTGAACTCGGTCAGCTCCATGGACAGCGCCAAGAAGCGGCGTGAGAAGAGGTCGGCGAAATGCTCCTTCACGGCGGCGAAGAGGTCGTCGCAGGCCGTCTTCTTGACCTCGTCGGAGCGGCCGGAGCCGATCTTCAGCGTGATGTGGACGAAGGCGTCGTCCTCCGTCCCGTCGGCCACGCAGTAGTCGGTCAGCCGGACGGCGCGCGAGCGGATGCCGCCGGTCGGGAACGCACCGCCCTGGGCGATCAGGATCCGGTTGATCGTCGCCAGCAGCACCGGCATGCGGGCTTGCGTGGCGATGTTGTCGGTGTATTCGACGATCACGTGCGGCATCGCTCGGCTCCCTTCGAGCATTTGTCGTTTCGAAGCCCCTCTCCCCTTGAGGGAGAGGGGCTTCTTGATGAGGTGAAAGCAACTTCAGCGGACCGGGAAGACCGCGTTGATCTGGCCGGTGCCGGAGCTGGGGAAGTACGGCGTCACCACCTCCACCCTGCCCTGGTACTCGTCCCAGCCGAGCGCGCCCAGCAGCATGGCGGTGTCGTGCATGGAGCCCTCGCCCCAGCACTTGTCGGCGTACATCGGCAGCATGGCGGTGAAGGTCTTCCAGTCGCCCTTCTCCCACAGCTCGATCACGCGCCGGTCGACCTGCTCCAGGAACGGATCCCAGATCTTGTCGAGGTACTGGTCGGAGACGCCGTTCTGCGCGAAGCGGTGCGAGAGCGAGCCGCTGGCGAGGATCGCCACGGTGCCATCGTATTCCTCCTCGATGGCGCGGCGCACGGCGCGGCCGAGCGCGACGCTGTCCGGCAGGTTGTGCACGGTGCACAGCGCGGAGATGGAGACGACCTTGAAGTGCTGGTCCTCGTTCATGTAGCGCATGGGCACCAGCGTGCCGTACTCCAGCGTCAGGCTGGTCCGGTCGTGCGCGCGGGTGTGCACGCCGCCCCGCGTCGCGGCGTCCGCCATCAGATGGCCGAGCCGCGGGTTGCCGGGATAGGCGTACTCCAGGTTCTTGATGAAGTGCGGCAGCTCGTTGCTGGTGTAGACGCCCGAGAAGTGTTCGGCGCAGTTGACGTGATAGCCGGAATTGACCAGCCAGTGGGTGTCGAACACCACGATGGTGTCCACGCCGAGATCGCGGCAGCGGCGGCCGATCTCCTTGTGGCCCTGGATCGCCGGCTCGCGGCAGCCGTGGTGCGGCCCCGGAAGCTCCGACAGGTACATGGACGGGACGTGGGTGATCTTCGCGGCGAGGGCCAGGGTGCCCATGGGGTTTCCTCCAGGTTTATGGTTGTTGGCCGGCGGTGATGGTGTTGACGAGGCGGCCGACGCCCTCGATCTCGGTGACCACCTCGTCGCCGGGACGGACGTCCACCAGCCCCTCCGGCGTGCCGGTGAGGATCACGTCCCCCGGCCCCAGAGTCATGAAGGAGGACAGGGTGGCGATCAGGGTCGGCACGTCGAAGATCATGTCGCGCGTGTGCCCCTCCTGGGTCACGCGGCCGTTGACCAGCGTGCGCAGGCGCAGGTTCATGGGGTCCGGCACGTCGGCGGCATCGACCAGCCAGGGGCCGAGCGGGGTGCAGCCGTCGCGGTTCTTCACGCGCAGGTTCGGCCGGTAATAGTTCTCCAGGTAATCGCGCACGGCGTAGTCGTTGGCGACCGTGTAGCCGGCCACCACCTCGTACGCCCGCTCCTTCGGCACGTCGCGGGCGGTGCGGCCGATGACCACCGCCAGCTCGCACTCGTAGTGCATGAAGGCGACGCCGTCGGGCCGGCGCGTGCGGGCGCGGTGGCCGACGATGGTGTTCGGCCCCTTCAGGAACACCAGGGGCGTCTCCGGCGCCTTGAAGGCCAGCTCTCGAGCGTGGTCGGCGTAGTTGAGGCCGAGCGCGAAGACCGTGCGCGGCGCCACCGGCGGCAGCCAGACCACCTCCTCCTCGCCGAGCAGCCGGCCGTCGGCGAGGCGGAGCCCGCCGTTCTGCTCGGTGGCGTGCCCAGTGACGTGATGGATCGCCCCTTCGAAGGCGACGCGGGCGCGCTTCATGGGAGGTCTCCTTCCAGGATCACGTCCAGCCGGCCGATGCCGTCGATCTCGGCGGCGACCTCATCGCCCGGCCCGGCCTGCGGCAGGTCGAGCGCGACGCCGGCCAGCAGCACGTCGCCGGCCTCCAGCGTCATGAACTCCGTCACGTCGGCGAGCAGCCGCGGCACCGGCCGTACGAGGTCGGACAGGCTCCGCTCCGCCGCCACGCGGCCGTTCACCAGCGTGCGCACGGTGAAGGAGGACGGGTCGCCCAGCGCATCGCGCTCCACCACGCGCGGCCCCAGCGGGCAGGCGCCGTCGAAGCATTTCTCGCGCACCGGCGGGCGGTAGACGCTGGCGCAGGGAAGCGAGAGGTCGAGGGCGACGGTGTAGCCGGCCACCGCCCGCAGGGCGGTCGCCTCCTCCAGCCGCGTGGCCGGCGCGCCGAGCACGACGCCCAGCGTGGCGCCCAGCGTCACGCGCCCGGCCCCCTTCGGCAGGCGCACCCGGCTGCCGGTGCCGGCGTGGGTGTTCCATGGCTTGATGTAGAGGACGGGGGCCTGCGGCGGTTTTCCGTAGGGCGGCCGGGTCAGCGCCGCGCCCATCCGCTCCAGCGAGGGGCGGTCGTTGAGGACGGTGCCGTACACCGTCCCCTGCACGGGCGGTCGGGTGAGCGATTCCATGGATCAGCCTCCGATGATCCCGACGAGCCAGAGGCTGACGCCGGGGAAGAAGACCAGCAGCAGGATGCGCAGCAGGTCGGAGGCCAGGAAGGGCAGCACGCCCAGCGCCGTCTCGCCCATGGGCACGCCCTTGGCCAGCTTGTTGATGACGTAGAGGTTCATGCCGACCGGCGGGTGGACGAGGCCGATCTCCACCACCATCAGCGCCAGGATGCCGAACCACACCGACTTGTCGGCGACCGACAGGCCGAAGAACTCCAGCCCCATGATCATCGGGTAGAAGATCGGGATGGTCAGCAGGATCATGGCCAGCGAGTCCATGACGCAGCCGAGCAGGATGTAGATCGCGATGACGGTGAACAGCACCAGGAGCGGCGGCAGGCCGCTGTTCTTCACCCAGTCCGCCAGTTCGGCCGGCATCTGCGAGATGGCGAGCGCGGAGTTCAGCAGATCGGCGCCCAGCAGCACCACGAAGATCATCGCGGTGGCCTGCGCCGTGCCGTAGAGGCTTTGCAGCAGGTCCCGGGTCTTCATCCCGCCGGACAGCAGCGCGATCAGGCCGCAGGCGGCGGCGCCGATGGAGGCGGCCTCCGTCGGGTTGGCCCAGCCGCCGTAGATGCCGACGATCACCACCAGGAACACCAGCCCCACCGGCAGGATGTTGAGCTGCGCCAGCAGGCGCTCCCTCCACGGCACCGGCCGGCTGGCCGGGCCGGCCTCGGGGTTGCGGCGGACGATCAGGAAGATCACCGCGAGGTAGCCGAGCGCCGCGATGATGCCCGGCACCACGGCGGCGACGAACAGCTTGCCGATGGATTCCTGGGTCAGCACCGCATAGACCACCAGCGGCACCGAGGGCGGGATGAGGATGCCCAGCGTCCCGCTGGCCGCCAGCGTGCCGGTGGCGAGCCGCCCCGAATAGCCGTAGCGCTGCAGCTCCGGCAGCGCCACCTGCCCCATGGTCGCGGCGGTGGCGAGCGAGGAGCCGCAGATGGCGCCGAACGCCGCGCAGGCCGCGGTGGAGGCCATGGCGAGCCCGCCCCGCCAGTGCCCGATCAGCGCGCCCGCCGCACGGAACAGCGCCTTCGACAGGCCGCCGTGCGTGGCGAACTGCCCCATCAGCAGGAACAGCGGAATGACCGCGAGGTCGTAGTTGGAAAAGCGCGCGAAGACGAGGTTGTTGAGGGTGAACAGCAGCGCCGTGGTGTTGCCGCCGTTGATCACCAGGAAGACGCCGGCGCCCGCCGCGAACATGGCGATGCCGATGTGGAGGCGCAGCGTCAGCATCAGCAGCAGCGCCGCGAACCCGGCGAGACCGACCGCAGTGCCGCTCATCGCTCGTCCTCCCAGACGCCAAGGAAACCCAGGATCCCGCGGTGCGCGGCGCACGCGGCCGTCAGCGCGAGGCTCGGCACCAGCGCCGCCACCGGCAGCCACAGCGGGATGGAGAGCAGCGGCGTGACCTCCTGCGCCTCCCGGATGTCCACGGCCTGCAGGCCGGTTCGCCACGCCAGGGCCGCCATCACCGCGGCCAGCAGCAGCTCGGCGACGCCGTCGAGCGGCCGGCGCAGCCAGGCCGGCGCCCGTTCCGTGAAGAAATCGACGCGCAGATGCTCGCCCTGGATCGTGCAATAGGGCAGCAGCGCCGCCGCCGCGACGGCGGTGCCCGCCTGCATCAGCTCCACGTCGCCGGTGATGGGCGCGTCGCCCAGCTTGCGGCCGACGATGGACACCAGCGACATCGCGATCAGCCCCAGCAGCGTCCCGCCGCCCAGCAGCGCGAAGCCCTTGGCCGCGAGGCGCAGCGCACGCTCCAGGGAGTCGTGCGGTACCATCTCGGCGGGCAGTCCGATCGGTTCGTTCATGGCCATGCTCCCGCTCCGGACTCAGCGCGCGGCGAGGGTGCGGGCGGCGGCGACCAGCGCGGCGCCGTCCAGGCCCTTGGCGGCGACCTCCTTGACCCACTCCTCCTCCACCACCTTGGCGGCGGCGCGCATGGCGTCGTAGTCGGCGGCGGTCTGCTGCGTGACGGCGGCGCCCTCGCCGACCACCAGCTTGCGGGTGGAGGCGGTCACCTCGTCCCAGGTGCGGCCGAAAACCTCCACCAGCGCCGGACCGCTGTTGCGGTCCAGCGCCGCCTTCACGTCGGACGGCAGGCCGTCGTAGCGCTGCTTGTTCATCAGCAGCGACAGCACGGTGGTGGCGTAGTAGGGCTGGCCGGCCGGCGGGTCGGTGTGGAACCTGGTCACCTCCTGGAGCTTGGTGGGCGTCACCACCTCCCACGCTCCCATGGCGCCGTCCACGACGCCCTTGGAGATCGCCTCGGTCACCTGGGCCGGCGGCATGTTCACCGGCACCGCGCCCAGGGCCGCCAGCGTCTTCGACACCATGCGGGTCGAGGCGCGCAGCTTCAGGCCCTTCAGGCTTTCCGGCGCGGTCACGGCCTTGGCCGCGGTGTGGAAGGCGACGCCGCCGTCCACGTGCACGGCCAGCACCTTGTAGGCGTCGAACTCCTTCTTCGCGTGCTGCTCGTAGAAGGCCCAGGCGGCCTTGCTGCCGCTCGACGCGTCGCGCACGACGAAGGGCAGCTCCATGGCCTCGATCGCCGGGAAGCGGCCGGCGGAGTAGCCCGGCGCCGTCCACGCCACGTCGGCGATGCCGTTCTTCACCTGGTCGACGAGCTGCCCCGGCGTGCCGCCCAACTGCATGGCCGGGTAGATCTGGCACTTCACCTGCCCGCCCGTCTCCTGCCCCAGGCGCTCGCACCAGGGCTCGATCACCTGCTTCTGCGCGGGCGAGGTCGGCGGCAGGAAGTGCGAGATCCGCAGGGTCACCGTCTCGGCGTGCGCCGGGGCGGCGGCGGAGAACGCAAGGCCGCACAGGCCCAGACGGAACGCAAGCGCGCGTGGCTTCATCGGGTTTCCTCCGTCGGATGGGCGCAGGCCGCACGCGGACGCGCCATTTTTGTTATCATGTTAACAATCATGTCCGTTAACATGTTAACTTGTCAAGCGGCAATTTCTTCGGCAGGGTGTGGCCACGTGCCGGAGGATCCCATCATGCAGGCCATCAACCGCCGCAACCTGCCGCTCCTGCTGCTGCGGGTGCGCGAGGCGGTGTTCTCCCATTTCCGCCCGATCGTCAGCCATTTCGGCCTGACCGAGCAGCAATGGCGCATCGTCCGTGCGCTCGGCGAGAACGGGGAGATGGAGCAGAACCAGATCGTCGAGGCCTGCCAGATCCTGGCGCCCAGCCTTGCCGGCGTGCTGGCGCGCATGGAGGAGGTCGATCTGGTGCGGCGGCGCCGGCACGAGACCGACCTGCGCCGCGTCCTGGTGTCGCTGACGCCCAGGGGGGAGGACATCGTCCGCCACATGGCGCCGCTGGTGAAGGAGCAGTACGAGTTGCTGGAGAAGGCGGTCGGCCGCGCGGCGGTCGAGGGCCTCTACGCGGCGCTGGACGCCTATCTGGACGCGGCCAGGACGCCGGTGCCGGCGGTCGTCCTGCCTCCGGCCGACACGGCGCTGGCCCCGCACCGGGAGCGACGGCGCAAGGCCGGCTGATCCGCCTTGGAACGCACTTGAGGAAGGGGGCAACACGCCCCCCTCGGGTTCAGGGAGGAATGCATCCGGACCTTCGGGAACGCGAGTTGAAGGTCCAGAGCGCCAGGGCGAACGCGCGCCTGAACCCGGAATTCGGGTTGTCGCGTCCTTGCAGTCAGTCAGCCCCGTCCGGCCCCGACCACCGGGTCAAAAGCGCGGCAGCTTGACCAGTGTCGCGGTGATCGCCGGGTCGATGGATAGGATCGAGGCCCGCTTCTGCAACGGCCCGATGACCGGCAGCCGGGCGGCGGCGGAGGCCGGCGCGCCGTTGCGCATGTCGTACATGGACGCGAACCGTTCCAGCAACGCGTCGACCTTCCCGGGGCTTTTCAGGTCGTTGATGTCCAGCCGCCTTTCGATGGCCGCCTTCAACTTGTCGATGTCGTGCGCCGCCGATTGGTCCGGGATGTCCAGGAGGGTGAAGACGACCTTCTGCAGCGCCCGGTCGCCCAGCACCTGATACCAGTTGGTGATGGAGGGCGCCTTGCGCTTGAAGTAGAGCGCCAGCCGCAGCGCCGGGTTGGTCTCCTCGCTGGATTCCTCCAGGTTGACCTGCACGTAGCGGTCGACGATGCCCTTCACGACCGACGGCAGCTTCAGGGGCAAGCCGTCGGCCTCCTTGAAGCGGAGGACCGCCGCCAGCTGCCGGAACTTCGGGTCCACCATGCGGTTGGCGGCCGCGTCCGGATCGTCGACGCCTTCGTTCAGGACCTTGCGGATCAGCCCGCGGGCGAAGACCTGGCTGCCCAGGTCGAACGCCTCCATGACGAAGCGGTAGAGCTTGTCGTCCTTCAGGAAGTCCTCGGTCGAGGTGACCTTGCCGATGTTCGCCTCGAAATACGCGATGTTGCGCTGGATGTCCGGCCGCTTGCGCAGCATCTGGTCGTAGCGGTCCTGGTTGCGCGCGACCTGACGGAAGTCCTGAAGGGTGGTCATGCCTCCATCCCGGCCCCGGCGTCCTGCGGCGCGGCGTCCGCGGATTCGGCGGGATCCACATAGGTGGCGGGGATGCGGACGATGACCTCGCCCGTCTCCTGGTCGAGCACTTCCGTATAGAGGCGGCGGGTGTCCGGGTTCATGCGGACGCGGTAGTGCTGCATCTCGTCGCGGCGGGCCAGTTCGCGCTCCTGGGCCTTTTCGACGTCCTGGACCACCTCCGAGGGCTTCTCGGTTTCGGCCTGCAGGGTGCGCAGCCGTTCGGTCAGGCGCTGGCGCGCTTCGGCGACCACGTCGGCGCTCGTCGGGGCGTTGCGGTCGTTGTTCAATCCGGCGATGCCCGAGATCGGCGTCGGCATGGCATCATCCTCCGAGCTGCGATGGGGCGGACGCCGCGGCGTCGCGCGCCGGGCGGCGGAGCGCGGCGCTGTCCGGCAGCACCGTGTCCTCGTACGCCAGCACCGGGCGCAGGGTGGCCAGGGCCTTGTAGTAGTCACGCTCGCTGACGTGCTGCATGGCCTGGAGGATGCGGCCCTGCATGTCCGGATTGGCCAGCGCCGTGTAGATCCCGGCCATCATGCCGGTGATCACGTCGGAATAGCCGCCGGCAGCGTGCGGGTCGAGCAGCATGCTCTGGATCACGAAGTAGGCGCGCCGCACCGGGGTGTCGGCCTCCTCCTCCTGCATGATGTCGCTGCCGCGGATGATCTGGGCGAAGTTGCTGACGGTCAGCGTGTAGCGGCGGTTCTCGTTCTGCACGACGCAGCCGTTGATGACCACGCGTTCGCAGGGCTTGAGGCGGAGCTTAAGCGCCATGAGCCACCTCCGCCATCCGCGCGGGGGTGGGCGCGGCGGTGCCGAGCAGACCCTGCATGACCGAGCGGTTGATCTCGACCAGGAGACTTGCGTCGGCTTCGCCGCGCAGCACCTCGCGGGTGCGCCGGTTGACCGAGAACGACAGCGAGACCAGGCCGGCGCGCAGTTCGTCGGGCAGGCTGTTGCCGTCCTCCAGCAGATCGGCGCGCAGCGTGTTCCAGAGCTCCAGGTTGCGCCACAGCGCATCCTTGAGGGAGGCCGACCGCCAGTCGGCGTCCGCGTGCCGTTCGAGGTCCAGCGTGATGCGCAGGAAGACGCGGTATTCGATCCGTCTCGGATCGTCGCATTCGGCCATCGTCTGCTGATAGGCGGCGATGCTCATGGTCGCACCTTAGGCAAGAAGGGAGCGGCGACCGCTGCGGGCCGGGCGTCGGCGACGACGCGCGGGGCTGCACGGAGTGGCCGTGCCGGGCCCGCAGCGGGGCCGTGGAGGACAGGGCCGGCATCCGGATGGGGCATGCCGGCCCGCGGCCCTTAGCGGAACAGGGACAGGATGTTCTGCGGCCCCTGGTTGGCGATCGACAGCGCCTGGATGGCGAGCTGCTGCTGCACCTGCAAGGCCTGCAGACGGCTCGACTCCTCGTTCATGTCGGCGTCGACCAGGGCACCGATGCCCTTGTTCATCGAGTCGGTCAGCTTCGACACGAAGTCGTTCTGCACCGACACCCGGTTCTCGATCGAGCCGATCACCGCCGCCTTGCCGATGGCCTTGTCGAGCAGGCCGTTGATGACCTCCAGCGACTTCGTCGCGTTCGACGTCACGTCGACCTGCGTCAGGTCGGCGAGGCCGCCGAACGCGTCGCTCTCGGTGGAGCCGACCCACAGGCTGTCGACCTTGGCGGTGAAGTTGCCGTCGGTGCCCTTGTCCTGGTCGGTGAACTCCAGGCTGTCGCCGTTCCACGCCACCTGGAAGTCGCCGCCGGCCGCCGTCAGCGCGGTGTTGATGGTGGTCGCGATGTTGCCCTGCGTCGTCGCCTTGTTGGTGTCGTAGATCTCCGCGGAGAGATCGACGGTCACCGCCGTGGTGACGCCGGCCTCGTTGGTGACGTTCAGCGTCAGGCTGCCGAGGCCCAGGTTCTGCTGGTCGATGAAGGTCTGGCCCGGATTGCCCAGCGCGATGCCGACCGAGGCCTTCATGTCGTTGGTGGAGTCGACCTGCTGCTCGATCGTCGCCTTGCCGACGATGGAGCTCACCTGCAGGTCCTGGCGCTGGAAGCTGATGTAGCTCGGCGTGACGGTGCCGCTGCCGCGGCTCAGCGAGGCCAGGATGTCGACGTTCTTGTCCTTGGCGGTGCCGTCGTTCGAGTAGGTGACGCGCAGCAGGTTGTCGCCGTTGAACGAGGCGTCCGCCGCGGCACCCTTCACCAGCTTGACCAGCTGGTCGATGTCGTTCTGGATGAGCGACTTGTCGACACCGTTGGTCTGGCCGGCGATGACGCGGGCCTTCAGCGTCTGCAGGTTCTCGACGATGTTCTTCGAGGCCACCGACGCGGTGTTGGTGGTGCCCGAACCCAGTTCCAGCGACTCCTTGACCGCCTTGAAGCCGGCGACGTCGGCCTTCATGGTGGTGGCGATCGACCAGTACGCGGCGTTGTCCTTGGCGTTGTTGACCTTGAGGCCCGTCGAGATGCGGTCCTGGGTGGTCTCCAGATCGCCGGTGACGCGACGCAGCGTCTGCAGGGCGGTCATCGCCGAAGCGTTGGTCATGATAGAGGCCATGTGTATCTCCATTCGCGAGATGCTTAGCGCCTTTCTGACGCCGGGGCCGGTTGCGCGGGCCATCCCGATCTGTCGCGGGCGTGCAACCAACGGATCCACTGTGCCGTGGCAGGTTTAAATCGGGGTAAAAAATTCGGCCGTCTTCCGGTCGCCGCAAGCCGGAGCAGCAACGAATATTTGGCGATTATTTGAGTGAATTGACCGAAAGCTCGACGCGCGTTCAACGCCTGCCGGCTGGAAGAAGGGGAATTGCCGCCGCGGCCCATCATGCCAAAGGCGCTTGATGGAAGCCATCAAGCGCCTTCGATTCAAACCCGACGGCACGTCGCGCAGCGATGCGCCGGCCGTATCAGCCGTGCAACGCCAAAGGTGAATCCACCCAGCGGCTCAACTGCCGCGTCGGTATCATGGCGGGGCGCTTTGCCTGACGGCGGACGGAAGGGGCTTTCGGGGGCTCGGCCTCGCCCGATCCGGCATGCTCGGGCGGCGCCTCGAACTTGTAGCCGCGCCCGTAGACCGTCTCGATGTAGCGGCCGCCGTCGGTCACGCCGGCGATCTTCTTGCGCAGCTTGCAGATATAGACGTCGATCACCTTGTCGAGAGGTTCCGATTCCGAGAGGCCGTAGACGCTTTCATAGATGTGTTCCTTCGACACGACGCGGCGGTGATGAAGCGCAAGCACGGAGAGGATGGCATGTTCGCGCTGGCTGAGGCGCAGGCGCTCGCCGTCGATCTCGGGGTCACGACCGTCAAGATAGACGGTGAGCCGGCCGACCGAGATGGCGTTCGTCGAATGGCCGTGCGAGCGGCGCTGGGTCGCCTCGATCCGCGCACGGATTTCCGCGCTCACGACCGGCTTAACCAACACGTCGTCAGCGCCGGCATGAAGAATTTTGACCGTCGTGTTGGCGCAGCGGCGTTCAATCAAGCAAATGATGGGGGCCTTTGTCTTCAAGCTGCGCAGATAGGTGACAAACTCGGCCGAATCCGGAACGCTGCCAATGACGATCGCATCGTATCCCTCAAGTTCGTTGCGCAGATCTTCTGTAAGAAGGTGAGCGCCATGCACGCGAGCGCGATCGTGCATTATCTTGGCAAGAGCGAGTTGCTTGCCGACAGCTTCAGCAATCAAGTCATCCTGCTCGATCAAGAGGGCCTTCATGGGATTCTCCGCTCGCCACCAGTTCGTGAAAAAGCCTGGAACATTTTAGAAATACGCCATACGGCGTCATGTCACCAAAGATGAATTCCAAAAGTGGTATGGCCTGTCAATAAGCGATCAGCTCCGCATGTCCGCATTTTGTCTCACGATTTAACCCCGGTTTAACGTTCTGTAGTCGGTACAGATTTGAAATGATTTTATCTATATCGCGATATCCACCATATGAAGGCGAGCGGATCGAAGCAAAGCGCAAGCGTTACGGTGGCGTTTCATGGTTAATGCGTCGTGCCCGGAGACGCGCCGGTGCGCATCCCCAGGGTTCCGTTGCAACGTTCGACGGCGGGCGCGGAGAGCTGTGACATCCGCATCGTCGGCCGGCCAGCCCGAACAGGCTGGTATGACGGTCGTCTGAGTGGAATCGCGCTTGGCGCTGAGCAGGACGTCAAGGATCCGGCGGAAGATGGCCGTGCGATCAACGGTCACACCGAAGTCGGCCGGCATACGCTCGAGGTCACGGCGGCGAATCGGGAACGGCAGACACCAGCGCGCTGCCGGCCCATAGCAACACCGCCGCCCCGCCCCCCCCAACCCTTGATTTGATCGTGCGTCATACAGCGCCGCCGGGCCTTCGGCGCGTCACACCGCGGTATCGACGCGCGGCCGCCCGCACAGATCCAGCCAGGCGCCCCCGAGATGGCCGATCTCCAGCGTGCCGGCGAGCCCGCTGTCCAGCAGCGCCGCCGAGAAGCTCTCCTGCAGTTCGTCGGCGAGATCCGGCGGCAGCGTGGCGGCCATCTCCAGCACGACCGCCAGTTCCCGCCCACCGGCGGCGACGCTCAACTGAACCGGGCCGAGGGTGCGCAGCGTGACCTGAAAGACGACCATGTTCCGCGTCTGCAGGCCGTCGGACACGAGCGAAGCGCAGATCAGGGTGCGCTTGCCTTCCGCACCGCCCAGGGGAACGTGGAGAACCCTCCAGGTCCGTCCATCGACGTCCTGCAGCAGATGCGCCGCCAGGGCGGCGTCCGCCTCGTCGAGCAGCGCGCCGCCATCCAGGAACTCGAGCTTCGCCGCGATGTCCCGGCCGAGCCATTCGCGCACGCCGTGCGCCGCCATGGCCAGGAACAGCGCCAAGCCGATGCCGAACGTCGAGTCGAGCCGCGGCAGGCTTCCGCGGGCCCTGGCCGCGCCCGCGGAGTCGAGCGCCTCCAGGACCGCCAGCATGTGCTCCACCGCAGCCGTTCCGTCCCGCGATCCGGCGCCGGACGGGGACGGGCGGGCGGGCGACGCGTAGGCCGCCGGCGGCCCGATGCTCCACGCGATCATCAGTAGACCACGGCGTCGGTCTCGCCCGATTGCGGGATGACGATGGCGCCGTCCTCGGCCAGCGACTTGGCGGCCAGGACGATCTCGGCCTGGGCGTCGTGCACGTCGCGCATGCGGACCGGCCCCATGTTCTCGATCTCGTCCTGGAGGATCATGCGCGCGCGCTCGGACATGACCGACAGGAAATAGTCGCGCTGCGGCGCCTCCGCCCCCTTGAGCGCGATGGCGAGCTGGCCGGTGTCGGAGCGGCGGATCACCGTCTGCAGCGACACGCGGTCGAGGCGCATCAGGTCCTCGAAGGTGAACATCAGCTGCTTGATGCGGTGGGTGGAGTCCGGCATCTCCGGCTCCAGGTCGGAGAAGATCTCGGCCAGCGTCTCGCGGTCGATGCGGTTGAAGATGTCGGCCATCCGCTCGTGCGGATCATAGCCGTGGGCGCGCGCGTAGTTGGCCATGAACTCGTTGTGCAGGATCGATTCGATGTCGAGCAGGACCTCGCGCTGCACCGACTCGATCTGGATCATGCGCTCGATGACCTCGAGGCGCAGCTTGGGCGGCAGCAGCGGCAGCACCTTGGCGGCGTGCTCGGCGCGCATCTTGGAAAGGATCACCGCGCTGGTCTGCGGGTACTCGCCACACAGGTAGTTGGCGAGCACGCCCTCGTTCACGTTGGACATCTTCTCCCACATGGTCCGGCCGGCCGGACCGCGGATCTCGCCCATGATCTCGGACACGCGGTCGCCCGGCAGGAAACGCGTCAGCATGCGCTCGGTGCTGTCGTAGGAACCGACCACCGAGCCGGCGTTGGCGAAGCGCTCGCTGAACACCCGCAGCAGCGCCTCCAGCAGGTTGGAGGTGACGTTGCCGACCCCGGCCATGGCCCGGCTGACCATGCGGATCTCGTCCTCGTCCAGGCGCTCCATCAGCCGTGAACCGCGCTCCTCGCCGAGCGCCAGGAAGATGATGGCGGTCTTCTCCGAGCCGCTCAGGCTCTTGTAGTTGTCGCGGATCTTGACGGGGTTGCCCATGCGGTCACCTCAGATGGAACGGTCGGCGATCGGGAGTTCACCGGCGTCGGACGCCGGCTCGGCGAGCATGCGGTCGTAGCGGAAGACGAACGCCAGGACGGCGCCGGCCATCAGCACCAGGTGCTGCGGCACCAGCGCCTGCGGGTCGATGGCCGCCAGCAGGTCGGCGACCGGCGTGTCGGCGGCGGCGTCGATGCCGCGGCGCCGGGCGACGTCGGTCAGCCGGTCGAGGACGGCGGCGCTGGAGGGGGCGCCGGAGGGGCCGGGCTGCGGCATCAGCCACCCCCATAGGAGCGGATCAGGCTGCCGGCGATCAGGAACCAGCCGTCGGTCAGCACGAAGAAGATGATCTTGAACGGCAGGGCGATCATCGCCGGCGGCAGCATCATCATGCCCATGGCCATCAGCACCGCGGCCACGACCATGTCGATGACCAGGAACGGCAGGAACAGCAGGAAACCGATTTCGAACGCCCGCCGCAGCTCCGACAGCAGGAAGGCCGGGATCAGCGTGCGCAGGTCGGGCGAGGCACCCGGTTCCGGCACCGGCCGCCGCGAGAAGCCGGCGAACGCCGACAGGTCCTTGTCGCGCACGTGGCTGGACATGAAGGCGCGGAACGGCTCGATAATGCGTTCCAGCCCCTGCTCCTGGGTGACCTGCTCGTTGAGCAGCGGGCGCACCCCATCCTGCCAGGCGCTGTCGAACACCGGGGCCATGACGTGGATGGTGAGGAACATGGCGAGGCTGATCATCACCATGTTCGGCGGCGACTGCTGCAGGCCCAGCGCCGAGCGCAGGAGCGACAGCACGACGACGATCCGGGTGAAGGACGTCACCATGATCAGCAGGCCGGGCGCGACGCTGAGCACCGTCAGGACGACGATGCCCTGGATGATGTGCCCCGACAGCGCGGTGCCCTCGCCCAGCACGCCGCCCAGGGCACCCCCCAACGCACCAAGGTCGACGCCCTGCGCCGCCGCGGGCGGGGAGACGCCGAGCGCCGCGCCCACCGCGGCCAGAACCGCGAGACGGAACGGGAACCGTGCGGCCATCGCTCAGTCGAGTCCGAGATCGGTGCGCACGATCTCGGTGAGTGTCACACCCAGGCGCTGGTCCTCGACGATCACCACCTCGCCGCGGGCGACCAGGCGGTGGTTGACCAGCACCTCCACCGGCTCGTCCACCTTGCGCTCCAGCTCGACCACGGCGCCGCGGCCGAGCTTCAGAAGCTGCGCCACCAGCATGCTGGTGCGGCCGAGCACGACCTGCACGTCGACCGGCACGTTGTAGATGGCGTGCATCGGCTCGCCGGCCTCCTTCTCGGCCGGCTTGGCTTCGTCTTCCAGGATGTCGAGGTTCAGCGGGGGCATGATGCGGTCCCATCTCTCTGCATGTCGTTGATCATGGTGCGGTCCGCCGGGGCGGCTCCGTCGGCGAGGGCGGCAAGCGAGCGGTCGGCGAGATCGCCGAGAACGCGCCCGATGTCTGCCGCGTCGTAGGTGACGCCGCCCGCCTCCCAGCTGGCGTCGATGGCGTCGGGGCCGAGGCCGTCGTCGACGTCGACCAGCACCTCGCCCTTGAATCCCTGCGCGGCGGCAATCCCGGCGAGTCGGTCACGCAGCCGGCCGGACAGCGCCGGCGCGACGCGCACCCGCAGCACCGGGGAGCTTCCCGCCACCCGCAGCGCCTCGGCGGCGACGGCCTCGATGTCGGCGCGCGCGACCCGGTCCAGGAGATGCGGCGCCAACCGGCGAACCAGCGCCACCATCACGGCGGAGCCGTGCGACTGCACCTGGTCGAGCACGGCGGCGAAGCGCTCCTCGTCGGCGGCCAGCCGCTCGGCCAGCGCATCGGTGGCGCGGGAGAGGGCGGCCTGGATGCCCGCCTCGGCGTCGGCACGGCCTTCGTCGCGGCCTTGCTCGACACCCTCGGCGAAGGCGCGCAGCTCGGCGTCGGCCACCGCCTGGCGGAGCGTGCGTTCGGAATGGGCCGGCACGTCGAGCGGGTCGGCCTCCGGCTCGGGCGGCGGCCCGGCCTCGGTTTCCGCGTGGTCCTCGAAGCGCTTGTCGAAGCGGTAACGGGGATAGCCCATCACGCCGCCTCCTCGTAGAGCCAGGAGCGCAGGATGTCGATCGCCTCATCCGGGTACTCGTCGACGATCTCGCCCAGGCGGCGGATGGAGGAGGCGCGCACGCGCCCTTCCACGGTGCGCAGCTCGATGAGCTGGTCGACCGTCTCCTCGATGCCGGGCAGCGCCGGCGGCGCCTCGGCGTTCCCGCCGCCCTCCAGCGCCGCCGTCTGGGCGCCGGCGGCCGGCCCCGCCAGCTGCGGCGTCGCCGTCGGCGCGGCGAGCGCCGGCGCCTCGGCGTCGAGCACCGGCTCGGGCGCCGGGAAGACGCGCCGGATCAGCGGCCGCAGCCCGAGCAGGATCAGCAGGACCGCCAGCACCAGCAGGATCACCCACTGGATCAGCGTCATGATGTTGTTGGTCAGCGTGTCGACGATCACCTCGCCGGGGTCGCGCGCCGTCAGCTCCGGCGCCAGATCGACGAACTCCAGGTTCTCGACCGTGAGCTGGTCGCCGCGCCCGGCGTCGAAGCCCATCGCGGAGCGCACCAGACCGGTGATGCGCTGCAACTCCTCGGCCGAGCGCGGTTCGTAGGCGCGGCTGCCGTCGGCCGCCGTCTTCCAGGTGCCGTTGACCAGCACGGCAACGCTGAGGCGGCGCACGTCGCCCGGCTCCACCACGGTCTCGCGCGAAACGTTGGAGATCTCGTAGTTGATGGTCTCTTCCTGGCGCTTGCTCTCGCCCGAGGACTGGCTGGTCTGGCTCTGCGCACGCACGTCGCGCTGCGGCAGGTTCTGCTCGGCCGTCACCGGCGGCTCGCCCGAGCTGTCCAGGTTGCGCTCCTGCTCCTGCACGGTCTGGGTCGAGCGGACCACCTGCGTGGCGGGGTCGAAGCTCTGGCTGCGCACCACCTCGCGCTTGGTCTCCACCTCGGCGGTGACCTGGACGCGGACGTTGCCGCGGCCGAGCCGGGCCGCCAGCATCTGCTCGACGGCGCGGGCGATGCGCGTCTCCGCCGCCGCCCGCTGCCCGTCGGCGCGCGCCGTCGCCACGCCGGCCCCGTCGTCCTCGGTCAGCAGCAGCTCGCCGGAGGAGTCGAGCACGGTGACCGCGCTCGACTTCAGGTTCGGCACGGCGGAGGAGACGAGGTGGCGGATCGCCAGGGCGTTCTGGCGTTCGAGCGTCGTCCGGCCGCGCATGCGCACCACCACCGACGCGGTCGGCTTGGGTGCGTTGCGCGAGAACTCCTCGCGGTCGGGCAGCACGATGTGCACCCGCGCCGCCTCGATTCCGGCCAGCGTCTCGATGGTCCGGCCAAGCTCGCCCTCCAGCGCGCGCAGCCGGTTCATCCGCTGCATGAAGCTGGTGATGCCCAGCGGCTTCTCGGTGTCGAACAGCTCGTAGCCGACGCCGCCGGCGGACGGCAGGCCCTTCTCGGCCAGCAGCATGCGCACGCGTGCCGAGTCCGGCTGGGGGACCTGCACCGTCGTCCCGTCGTGGCCCACGGCGACCGGCACGTGCATCGCCTCGATCGCCTTGACGATGCGCCCCGCCTCGGCGGGCTGGAGCCCGCTGAACAGCGTCGTCATCTGCGGCCGCGACAGCAGGACGGCCATAAGCGCGACCGCCAGGACCATGCCGATGCCGGTGCCCGCCAGCATCAGCAGGCGTCCCCGCCCGAGCGATCGCAAAGTGTCGATCAGACTGCTCACGCCACCCGCACCTTTAAAGTTTCCGAAAAGCGGCGCCCATAACCTGAGCCCCGCCGGCCGGATCAACCTACCGGTACGACTTTTAAGCGGAGTAAAAGAGCGGACGAGTACAGGATACAAAGTCCGTAAAACTTGAACGATATGCTCGTTTCTCAGAATTCCGTCGAAAGGACACGGGACCATCCGATGAATACACGACCCGACGGCATGCAGACCGGCGCATTCCCGTCACGCGCCTACGTCGTCGTCCTGCCGCTGGCCAAGGTCGCGCGGACGGCCGCGGCGGTGTGCGTCGTGCTGGCGGCGGGGCTGGCCGGGTACTGGCTGGCGACCGGCGGAGCCGGGGTGGAGCAGTTGCTCGCCCCCGCCGCCGCGCCCGAGACGGTTCCGGTGCCGTTCGAGCTTCCCGAAGTCGTGGTCAACCTGCCGGCGGACGTGCCGTCGCGGTTCATGAAGGTCGGCATCACGCTGACCCTCGTCCCGCAGGAACGCGCCGGGGTGGAGCGCATGCTTCCCCACCTGATGAACGCGCTGCAGGACTTCCTGCGCAACCTCAACCAACAGGACCTGCAGGGCTCCGCCGGGCTGCACCGGCTGCGCAGCGAGCTGCGCCGCCGGTTCAACCTCATCGTCGGGCGCGAGGCCGTCACCGACGTGCTGCTGCGCAGCCTGCTCACGCAATAACCCAGAGGCACGGATGAGCACTTCCAGCGACGCCGACAGCGACGATCTCGACATGGCCGCCTTCATGGGCGATGCCAAGGCGCTGAACCAGGAGGAGATCGACCGGCTGTTGAACTTCGACACGCCGGCATCCTCCGGCGACGAGCCGAGCGCCATCGAGCGCCTGGTCAGCTCGACGACGGTCAACAAGGACCGCCTGCCGATGCTGGACGTGGTGTTCGACCGCATGGTCCGGCTGATGAACACGTCGCTGCGGCAGTTCACCTCGACCAACGTCGAGGCGTCGCTGCTGCGCATCGACTGGCTGCGCTTCAACGAGTTCCTCGACACCATCGAGCTGCCGGCGCTGATCGGCGTGGCGCGCGCCGAGCAGTGGGACAGCCAGCTCCTGGTGTCGATCGACAGCGCGCTGATCTACTGCATGATGGACGTGCTGCTGGGCGGCCGGCACAGCCGGCCCGGCCGCATCGACGGCCGCACCTACACCTCGATCGAGCGCAAGATGACCGAGCGCCTGATCAAGGTGATCCTCCAGGACCTCGGCCAGTCGTTCGACCCGCTGGCGCAGGTCGAGTTCACCTTCGACCGGCTGGAGGTCAACCCGCAGTTCGCCGCCATCACCCGCGCCACCAACGCCGCGATCCGCGTGCGCATCGCAATCGAGGTGGAGCGCCGCGTCGGCCACGCCGAGATCGTCATCCCCTACGCCTCGCTGGAGCCGGTCCGCGGCAAGCTGGTGCAGATGTTCATGGGCGAGAAGTTCGGCCACGACACGGTGTGGGAGACCCACCTGAAGAACGAGCTGAAGCGCGCCAAGCTCGAAATGGTCGCGGTGCTGCACCAGACGCAGGTGCCGCTCGGCGAGGTGCTGAACTGGCAGAAGGGCGCCTCGCTCAAGCTGCGCATCAGCCCCGACGCGCCGGTGATGCTGCTGAGCAAGGCGACGCCGCTGTTCGCCGGCCGCATGGGCCAGCGCGACGACAACATCGCCGTGAAGATCGAAACCGACCTCGAGACCAAGCAGGAGCTGATCGATGGTCTCCTATCTCATTGACGTCGTCCTTGCCGTGATGCTGGTGACCACCACCGTCTTCCTGGTGGTGGTCAACAAGCGTCTCCAGATGCTCCGCTCCGGCCAGTCGGAGATCAACGGCCTCATCGCCACCTTCTCGCAGACCATCGACGAGACCGACGCCTCGGTGAAGCGTCTGGTCGCCGCCGCGACGGAGATCTCCGCCACGCTCGCCGATCAGCTGGACCGCGCCAAGGAGGTCAAGGAGGACATGGCGCTGATCCTCGGGTCCTGCGACCGGGCGGGCAAGCGCATCGAGGAGTCGATCCAGCACGCCCGCTCCCTGGTCCGCCGGCTGGAGGACGGCACGTCGCCCCGGCGCCCGGCCCAGCCTGCGGCTCCGCCGAGCGAGTTGAGGGCGACCGCCGTGATCCCGGAAGCCGACACGCTCCCGCCCGCCGCCGCGGCGCCTCCGGCGGACGAGCCCCCGGCCAACGCCGGCAGCGTCTTCCAACCGCTGGCCCCGGACTCCGCCAAGCCGGACGTCGAGCCGGGGCGGCAGGTCGCCGCCAGCGCCTTCTATGCCCGGCTGCGCACCGTTGCGGAGAGCTGAGCCATGCTGCGCGTCCTTCCGCTCACCCTGATCGCGGTGCTTCTGGTGCTGCCGCTGAAGCTCGGCGTTCTGGTCGATGGTTTCCCCGTGATCGCCCAGCAGTTCGACCGGGAGTTCGGCAAGCACGAGCGCCCCTGGGCCGACGACCTCAAGGCGCGGTCCGTGCCCGAACCGCCGGCCACCGCGTCCGGTGTCGCGCCGGGCACCGCGCCGCCGACGCTGGCGTGCGGCGACTCCGCGCTGCGCAGCGCGCTGGCGGAACAGAAGGCCGACGTCGCGGCGCGCACCCGCCATCTTGGCGAGGCGGAGGCCGTGCTCGGCGCCACCGAGACCCGCATCGCCACGCAGCTCCAGCGGCTGGCCGAGATCAAGCGCGAAATCGAAGGGCTGATGAAGCAGCGCTCCACGCTCCAGCAGGAGGATATCCGCCGCATGGTGGCGGTCTATGAGGCCATGAAGCCCCGCGACGCCGCGCGCATCCTCAGCGACCTCGACACCGACGTCGTCATCGATGTGCTCGACCACATGGCCGAGCGGCGCTCGGCGCCGATCCTGGCCGAGCTGGCCGACGCCAAGGCGCGTGAGGTCACCCGAACCATCCTCCAGCGCCGCGCCCTGCCCGGCGACCGCGTGCTGCCCGCCGCCGCGCCGGCGGCCCCCGCCGCGGCCCGCCCGGCTCCCCGTCCCGTCCTGAACAATTGAGCGCCATGCCGAGTCTCTCCGACGTGACCTCCGTCCCCGCCCCGCGGCGCGACGCCCGCCCGGCCCCGACGGCTGATGACGGTGCGGCGGACACCGCGAGCCCGTTCGCCGACCTGCTGGGCGCCGTCGAATCCGACGATGCCGAGGACGCCGACCCCGGCCAATCGCCCCCGCCACGCTCTGGCGCCCCCGCCAACGCCGACGGGGTGCTGGCCGCCGTGATCCCCTGGCTGGATGGGCAGATTCAGACTCCCGCCGCGCCGGGCGGCGATGCCGTTGTTCCGGTTCCGGTGACGGCTCCGGACGCCGCCGCTCAGCCCATTCCGTTGCCCACCCCGGTGCCCATGCCGCCGCCGATGCCGGCACCGCCGGAGATCGCGCCGGTGCAAGCCGACGCCGCTCTCCCAACCGCCGCTC
>NZ_LGQZ01000203.1 GCF_003116015.1 Azospirillum sp. TSO22-1 | reverse complement strand
GCAAGGCCGGCGACAAGGTCTCCGTCACCTGGGTCGACAACAAGGGCGACACACGAACCGACGAAGCCACCGTCACCTGACGGGAGCCCGCGCCCCGCGCCCATCGCACGCATCCAGCACGCAGGAGGATCCCCGACATGGTGAAATGGCTGGCCCTTGCCGCGGCCCTCGTGGTCGCCCAACCCGTTCTCGCCGGCCCGTACCAGCCGGTGGACAAGGTGGCGGTGCCGGAGGCGAAGCGCACGGCGGCGGGGCTCTACCTGACCGCGCCCGAGGCCTTCGCCATGAAGAACGATGGCGGTGACACAGTGCTGTTCCTCGACGTCCGCACCCGTGGCGAGTTCATGTTCCTCGGCTCGCCGACCGTCACCGACGCCAACGTCCCCTACGTGGAGATGGACGACCCGCCGGCCTGGGACGCGGCGAACAAGCGCTACAAGCTGTCGCCCAACTCCGACTTCGCCGCGGCGGTCGCCGCGCGGTTGGAGAGGAAGGGGCTGGGCAAGGACGCGCCGGTCATCCTGATGTGCCGCTCCGGCGACCGCTCGGCACGCGCCGCCGACCTGCTGTCGAAGGCGGGCCACACGCGGGTGTACTCGGTGCTCGACGGCTTCGAGGGCGACATGGGCAAGCAGGGCCGGCGCGACGTCAACGGCTGGAAGAACGCCGACCTGCCCTGGACCTACCAGATGGACGAGGGCAAGGCCTACCTGCGCTGATGCGCAACCAAGAATCACAACCAAGAATCCTGAGGGGGAAACAGTCCATGAGCACACAGCGGACACCGGTGTCCTTCCTGGCGGCGGCGCTGCTCGCCGTGGGATGGACGAGCCACGCGGCGCTTGCCGCCGATCTCGCCGTGGAGGCGCTGGCCGCTCCGTGCGCCGGCTGCCACGGCACCGACGGGACCAGCGTCGGCCTGGCCGCGCCGACCATCGCCGGGCTGCCGAAGGACTACTTCAACGAGGCGATGTTCGGCTACAAGACCGACACCAAGCCCGCCACCGTGATGGGCCGCATCGCCAAGGGCTACGACGACAAGCAGACCGAGGCGCTGGCCGCCCACTTCGCCGCCAAGCCGTTCGGCCGCCCGGGCGGGCAGGCCATCGATTCCGCCCGCCTCGCCAAGGGCAGGGAGCTGGCCGACAAGTACTGTCAGAAGTGTCACGAGAACGAGGGCCGCGACGCCGACGGCGTCGGCGTGCTGGCCGGCCAGAAGCTGACCTACATGCAGTTCTCGGTCTCCGACTTCCTGGCCGGCAAGCGCGAGATGGACAAGCGCCAGAAGGCCAGGTTCGAGGAGCTGGTCAAGGACCACGGCGCCCCGGCGTTCACCGACATCCTGCACTACTACGCCAACGTGAAGTGAGGGGACGGACCATGCTCGCACCCGATCGCCGTTCCTTCCTGAAGCTGACCGCCGCCGGCGTGGCCGCGGCCGGCGTTTCCATGCCATGGGTCGCCCGGGCCGCCACCCAGCGCGTCGTCGTCATCGGCGGCGGCCCCGGCGGCGCCACCGCCGCGCACTACCTGAAGCGCTTCGCGCCCGAGCTCGACGTCACGCTGATCGAGGCCAACGCCAACTACCACACCTGCTTCATGAGCAACGAGGTGGTCGCCGGCCTGCGCAAGCTGGACGAGCTGGCGGTCGGCTTCGACGGCCTGAAGAAGGCCGGCGTCACGGTGGTGACCGACCTCGTCACCGGCATCGACGCCACGGCGAAAACCGTCGCCACCAAGGGCGGGCAGAGCTTCGGCTACGACCGCTGCATCGTCGCGGCGGGCATCGACTTCAAGTTCGACGCCATCGCCGGCTACTCGGCCGAGGCGGCGGAGGCGATGCCGCACGCCTACAAGGCCGGCCCGCAGACGACCCTGCTGCGCAGGCAGCTGGAGGCGATGCCGGACGGCGGCACCTTCGTGCTGGTGGCGCCGCCCAACCCGTTCCGCTGCCCGCCGGGCCCGTACGAGCGGGCCAGCCTGGTCGCCGACTATTTCAAGCGCAACAAGCCGAAGTCGAAGGTGGTCATCCTCGACGCCAAGGACGCCTTCTCCAAGCAGAAGCTGTTCGAGGAGGCGTGGACCCGCTTCTTTGGCTACGGCACCGCGGATTCCATGATCACCTGGGTGCCGGCCAAGCAGGGCGGCACGGTCAAGGAGGTGGACGTCGCCGGCCGGACGGTCGTCGCCGAGGCCGGCAGGTTCAAGGGCGACGTGGTCAACCTGATCCCGCCGCAGATGGCCGGCAGGATCGCCCGCGACGCCGGGCTGGCCGAGAAGGGCTGGGCGGCCATCGACGCCCGCACCTTCGAGTCCAAGGCGGTGCCCGGCGTCCACGTGATCGGCGACGCCGCGGTGGCGACGGCGATGCCGAAGTCGGGCTACGCCGCCTCCTCGCAGGCGAAGGCGGCGGCGGCGGCGGTGATCCAGCTGCTGCGCGGGCAGCCGGTGTTCTCGGTGCCGCTGATCAACACCTGCTACTCGTTCATCAACAAGGACTACTGCTTCTCCATCGCCGGCATCTACGAGCCGTCGCCCGACGGCGCCACGCTGGCCGAGCGGACCGACGCCGGCGGCACCTCGCCGCTGGCCAAGGACGACGACTACCGCCTGCGCGAGGCCCGCTACGCGCACAGCTGGTTCGACAACATCGTCAAGGACAGCTGGGGCTGACCGCCGCCCCGCGCGGCCCCGACGCGGGCCGCGCGGGCGCGTCCGACACTGGAATCCGAGGAGTGTGGTCATGTTCAGCCGGCTTCGGCTCTGGATGACGAGTCCGCGCGCGCTGTGGGGCGGCGGGCTGTCGCTGGTGCTGGTGGGGATCGTCCTGACGGCGGGCTTCGTCGGCAGCTTCAGCGTGTTCACCGAGTACACCAACCGGCTGGAGTTCTGCGTCTCCTGCCACGAGATGGCGAACGGCCCCTACGCCGAGTACCGCAAGAGCATCCACTACAGCAACCGCACCGGCATCCGGGCGGAGTGCAAGGACTGCCACGTCCCGCAGGAGTTCGGGCCGAAGCTGCTGGCCAAGGTGGTCGCGGTGAAGGACGTCTACCACCACCTCGCCGGCACCATCGACACGCCGGAGAAGTTCGAGGCCAACCGCCTGTCCATGGCGCAGCGGGTCTGGGCGCGGCTGGAGGAGACGGAATCCCGCGAGTGCAGGAAGTGCCACGACTTCAAGGCGATGAACCTGGGCGAGCAGGGCCGCCGCGCCAAGGCCAAGCACCCGAAGGCGATGGAGGACTCCAAGCACTGCATCAACTGCCACAAGGGCATCGTGCACGAGCTGCCCAAGGGCTACGACCCCAACGGCTGAGCGTGAGGAGCCCGTCCATGCGTCTCGTTCGTCTTGTGCCCGCCCTGTTGGGCCTGTTCGCTGGCCCAGTGCTGGCCGAGGACCTCGCCACCATCTCGCGCGGCGGGCGGCTCTACGACAACTTCCACCTGGAACTGCAGGAGCACGCCCGGCGCATCTCGCACCTCGCCAACGCCAGGGTGGGCGGGGCGGCCGGCGGCGTGGTCAACCGCTGCGTCGAGTGCCACGGCTGGGACTACCGCGGCAGCGCCGGCGCCACGCCGACGCCGGCCAGGGGCATCGCCGCGCTCGACGGCGGCAGCCCAGCGAAGGTCGCCGCCATCCTCGGCGACGCCACGCACAACCACGCGGCGCTGCTGGAGCCCGACGACATCGAGGCCCTGGTGCAGTTCGTCACCCGCGGCCAGATCGACATGGCCGCCTTCATCGACCCGAAGACCGGCGCCGTGGATGGCAGCCCGGAGCGCGGCGCGCTGATTTATCAGACCATCTGCGCCAACTGCCACGGCACCGACGGGCAGGCCAACGACAACATGCCGGCGATGCGCGACTTCGCGCGCGCCAACCCGTGGCACGCCCTGCACTCGATGCTGAACGGCCATCCGGGCGGCAGCATGCCCTCGCTGCGCGCCCTGCCGGCCAGCCAGCTGGCCGACACGCTGGCCTACATCCAGACGCTGCCAAGCCGTTCCGCCATCGCCTCCATCGTGCGCGGCGGGCGGCTGTACGACAACTGGATGAAGGAGACCGGGCGCGCGGCGCCGGAGGGAGTGCACCCGGCCTACGCGGCGCTGCCGGCCAAGCCGGCCGACCTCAAGCCGAGCGCCACGTGGCGCTGCGTCGAGTGCCACGGCTGGGACTACCGGGGCAAGGACGGCCGCACCGCCGAGGGCGGCCACAGGGCGCCGTTCGGCGGCGTGCGCGGGCTGGCCGGAGGGGCGCCGGCGGCGGTGCGCAAGGTGCTCGACAACGCCGTGCACCGGTTGAACGGCCAGTTGAGCGAGCGCGACAAGACCGACCTCGCCAACTTCGTGACCGCGGGCCAGGTCGACATGGCGCGCTTCATCGACTACGCCACCTGGAGGTTCCGCGGCGACCCGCCGGCCGGCGAGCCGTTCTACCACACCATCTGCGCCGGTTGTCACGGTGCCGACGGCCGCGCCATCCGCACCATGCCGCCGCTGGGCCGCATGGCGAACGAGGATCCGCTGCACGCGCTGCACGGCATCTACAACGGCCACCCCGGCGAATCGATGCCGCCGCTGCGCGCCGTCCCCGACGAGGTGGTGGCCGCGGTGCTGGCCTACGCGCAGACGCTGCCGACGCGGAAATGACCGGTCGTACGGCATGGTTTGCCATTTCTTAACAACCCGCCGCCGATGATCCGCCCGTCGAGGCCGTGGGTGGACGAGCATGGGGCCGACGCGCGCGGGCGAGGTCTATTGGGTGACGGGGCTGTCGGGAGCGGGCAAGAGCACCGTCGCCGCGCGCCTGCGTGAGCGCCTGATCGCCGCCGGCCGCTGCTGCGTGCTGCTCGACGGCGACGCGCTGCGTGCCGTGCTCGGCGTCGAGGGCGATCACCATCCGGACGCCCGCCGCCGGCTCGCCTTCACTTACGCGCGGCTGTGCCGCGAGCTGGCCGGGCAGGGGCTCACCGTCATCTGCGCCACCATGTCGATGTTCCACGACGTGCGGCGCTGGAACCGCGAGCACATCGCCGGCTACCGCGAGATCTACCTGAAGGTGCCGCGCGACGAACTGGCGCGCCGCGACGCCAAGGGCCTGTACGCCGCGGCGGCGGCCGGCACCATCGACCACGTCGTCGGCGTCCACGTCGAGCCGGAGGAGCCGGAATCGCCCGACCTGGTGATCGAGAACCACGGGGACACCTCGCCCGAGGCGGCGGTGGACCGCATCTGCGACGTCTTTGCCCCGGAACCAAGCGAACCAAGCCGCCATGAAGGTTGAGTGGGATTACACGCATCTGGCCCAGGCCTATCTGAAACGCCCGGACTACGCGCCCGAGGTCATCGACGCCATCGTCGCGCTCGCCGGGGCCAGGCCCGGCACGCGGGTGTGCGACGTCGGCGCCGGGGTGGCGCACATGACGCTGCCGCTGCTCGCCCGCGGCCTCACGGTGGATGCGGTGGAGCCGAACGACGCCATGCGCGCGCTGGGCACGCAACGCACCGCCGGCAACCCGGCGGCCACGTGGCACGAGGGCACCGGCGAGGCGACGGGCATGCCAGCGTCCACCTACGCGCTGGTCACCTTCGGCTCGTCCTTCAACGTCTGCGACCGCGCCGCGGCGCTGAAGGAGACGGTGCGCATCCTGGTGCCCGGCGGCTGGTTCGCCTGCCTGTGGAACCACCGCGACCTCGACGACCCGCTGCAGGCCGAGGTGGAGGCCTTGATCCGCAACCGGGTGCCGGACTACGCGCTCGGCACCCGGCGCGAGGACCAGACGGCGGTGATCGAGGCCAGCGGCCTGTTCGGCCCGGCCGAGGCCGTCGAGGGGCGCATCGTCCACACCGTCCCGGCGGAGGACTGGATCGAGGCGTGGCGCTCGCACGCCACGCTGGCCCGGCAGGCCGGCGACGGCCATCTGGCGGTGGTCGCCGCCATCGAGGACCTGCTGGCGGCGCGCGGTCTGGACACCATCCCGGTGCCCTACACCACCCGCGCCTGGATCGCGCAGCGGCGGGACTGACGGCCATGACGGCGGCACTGGGCAGCGGGACGGTGGCCTTCGGCACCAAGGCGGAGACGCTGGAGCGGCTGGCGCCGCGGCTGGCGTCCGGGCGCGTGCTGCCGCTGCTGCACGTCTCCGTCGCCGAGTGGCGCCGCCGGCCGGAGGCCGTCGTCGGATCCGTGCTGGCGCAGCCCTGGGGCGGGGTGCCGCTGATCGTCCGCAGCTCCGCCCAGGGCGAGGATGGTGCCGCCAAGTCCATGGCCGGCCGCTTCACCTCGGTGCCCGGCGTGCGGGCGCAGGACGGGCTGGCCGGCGCCGTGGACATGGTGATCGCCTCCTACGGCACGCCGTTCGAGGGCGCCCACCGCGTGCTGGTGCAGCCGATGCTGCAGGACGTGGTTCTCAGCGGCGTCGCCTTCACGCGCGAGCCGGGCTCGGGCGCGCCGTATCTGGTGGTCAATGCCCACCGCGGCACCGACACCGCGGCGGTGACCGGCGGCGCCGGAGCCGACCTGCTGACCCACTACGCCCACCGCAGCCACACCCCGGCCGAGCCGTGGCTGGCCGCGCTGCGCCGGCTCGCCGACGAGCTGGAGGAACTGCTGGGCACCGCCGCGCTGGACATCGAGTTCGCCTTCGTCGAGGGCGACGAGGTGCCGGTGCTGCTTCAGGTCCGGCCGCTGGCGATGGCCGCCTCGCCGCTCGACGCCGAGGAGCACCGACGCCACCTGTCGCTGATCGCCGACAAGGTGCGCCAGGGCAACCGGCCGCACCCCTACCTGCATGGGCCGCGCACCGTGTACGGCGTGATGCCCGACTGGAACCCGGCGGAGATCATCGGCGTGCGCCCGCGGCCGCTGGCGCTGTCGCTGTATCGGGCGCTGGTCACCGACGCCATCTGGGCCTATCAGCGCCACAACTACGGCTACCACAACCTGCGCAGCTTCCCGCTGATGGTCAGCTTCCACGGGCTGCCCTACGTGGACGTGCGGGTCAGCTTCAACTCGTTCCTGCCGGCGGACATCGGCGGCGCGTTGGGCGACCGGCTGGTCTCGCACTACATCGACCGCCTGATCGCCGCCCCGGCGCTGCACGACAAGGTCGAGTTCGAGATCGTCTTCTCCTGCTACACCTTCGACCTGCCGCAACGCCTCGCCCGGCTGGCCGAGGCCGGATTCGCGCAGGACGACCGCGACCGGCTGGCGGACAGCCTGCGGCGCCTCACCAACCGCATCATCGGCCACGACACCGGGCTGTGGCGCGGCGACGCCGCCAAGCTCGAGGAGCTGGAGCGGCGCCGCGCCGCGATCCTCGCCGCCGACCTCGACCCGCTGGCGCGCGTCTACTGGCTGCTGGAGGACTGCAAGCGCTACGGCACGCTGCCCTTCGCCGGGCTGGCGCGCGCCGGCTTCATCGCCAACCAGACGCTGAAGTCGCTGGTCGCCGTCGGCGTGCTGTCGAACGAGGACGTGGCGCGCTTCATGGCGGGCGTGGACACGGTCAGCGGGCGCATGGCCGGCGACTTCGCGGGCCTCAGCCGGCCCGCCTTCCTGGAGCGTTACGGCCATCTGCGGCCGGGCACCTACGACATCCTGTCGCCGCGCTACGACGAGGCGCCGGACCGCTACTTCTCCTGGGACGCCGAGCCGGCCCCGCCGCGTGAGCATCCCCGCTTCGCCCTGACGCTGGAGCAGATGCGGCGCATCAACGCGCTGCTGGCCGAGCACGGGCTGGAGCACGACGTGGTCGGCCTGTTCGACTTCCTGGAGGCGGCGATCCGCGGGCGCGAGCATTCCAAGTTCGTCTTCACCCGCAGCCTGTCCGACGCGCTGTCGCTGCTGGGCGCCCTCGGGGCGGAGCACGGCTTCTCGCTCGACGACATGTCCTACGCCGACGCCGCGCTGGTGACCGAGTTGTACGCCGGTAGCGCCGATGTGCGCGCCACGCTGGCCGGGAGCATCGCCGCGGGCCGCGCCCGCCACGATCTCACGCGCAGCCTGGTGCTGCCGCCGCTGATCGCGGACGCCGACGTGGTGTGGGACTTTGCGCTGCCGCCGACCGACCCGAACTTCGTCACGCACGGTCGCGCCTGCGGCCCGGTGGCGACGCCGGACAGCGCGGACCTGAGCGGCGCCATCGTGATGATCAGGAACGCCGACCCCGGCTTCGACTGGATCTTCTCGCACGGGATCGCCGGCTTCGTGACCGCCTACGGCGGGGTGAACTCGCACATGGCGATCCGCGCCGCCGAGTTGGGCCTGCCCGCCGTGGTCGGTGCCGGCGAGGCGCTGTTCGCCCGCTGGTCGGCGGCGCGCGTGCTGGAACTCGACGCCGGCAACCGGCAGGTCAAGGTGCTGCAATGATCCCGCCCACTCTGGTTCCGATCGCCGTCACCCAGCGCGTCGCCATCGACCCGGCGCACGGCGAGCGGCGCGATGCGCTCGACCAGCGCTGGGCGCCGTTCCTCGCCGCCTGCGGGCTGCTGCCGGTGCCGGTGCCGAACGACGCGGAGCTGGCGGTGGCGCTGGCCGAGCGGGCGGGGGTGGCCGGGCTGCTGCTGACCGGCGGCAACGACATCGGCACCGCGCCCGAGCGCGACGGGACCGAGCGCCGGCTGGTGGCGTGGGCGGAGGCGCGCGGGCTGCCGGTGCTGGGCGTGTGCCGCGGCATGCAGATGCTGCTGACGCTGGCCGGGGTGGCGCTGGAGCCGGTGAGCGGGCATGTGGCGGTCCGGCACGCGATCCGCCTCGGCGACGAGCGGGTGGAGGTGAACAGCTACCACGGCCTCGCCGCGCGCATGGTGGGCGAAGAGTTGGCGGCCGGCGATCTGGAGGCCTGGGGCGTCGCCGACGACGGCGTGGTCGAGGCGGTGCGCCACCGCGGCCGACCGACCGTGGGCATCATGTGGCATCCGGAGCGTGAGGTGCCGTTCCGGGCACTGGATGTTGATCTGATCACCACGCTGTTCCAGGGCAATGCCCGATGAGTGGCCCCGACTATCGTTCGGCGGCCATGAGCCACCCGCTGCTGCGCGAAGGGCGCGATGTCGAGGTGGCGCAGGAATACATCCAGGCCTGCGTCGCCGCTCCCGAGGACCTTTTCCGGCGTCGTCGGGCCGTCTCCCTCCTGGGCGAAATGACCAGCCGCCATCTCGAGACGGGCGGCTTGCCGCAGGAGGTGATCGCCTGCTTCTGGCGCTTCGTCGAGGCGGTGCCGGCCTTCCGCGGACAGGCCGACTCGCTGTCGGCGCTCGACCAGGGTCCGCGTGGGCCGGTGCTGGCGGCGATGGCGGAGGCCGTCGATGCCATCCGCGTGCGGGCGCGGCGCTGGGCGGAGGGCGTCGCGCGGCGGCAGGCGGCGCCCCGGCATCTGCTGCTGGTTACGCTGCCCTTCAGCGGGGTTTCGGCCATTGCTCCGATCCTTGAGGAGTACCTCAAGGCAGAGGGCTTCGCGCTGCTCAACGATGTCAACCGGCTGCCCGGCGCGCTGGCCGATGCCGATGCCGGGGGGCCGCGGGTGTTCGCCTGGTTCCACGCCCCGCACGAGGCAATGGAGCCCTACCTGCGGCGGCCGGACACCGCCGTCGTCTACCTGCACCGCGACCCGCGTGACGTGGTGATCAGCAGCCTGTGCCAGGGCGAACCGTCCCCGGGCGCGGTGTTCGCCGGCATCTTCGGTTACCGTTTGGACGAGCTTCTGGTGGACTGCGCACCGTACTTCCAGGCGCTGGCCGCGGCCGACGCCGCGGCCTGGACGACCACCTTTCCGGCCATGAAGGCCGACGTGCCGGGCTGCGCGCTGCGCATCCTGGGCATGCTCGACCTGGAGCCGGACGAAGCCCGGGTGCGCGCGCTGGCCGAGGCGTACAGCTTCCGGGCGCTGGCCGGGCGCAGGGAGGGCGAGGGGGCAAAGTTCCAGCGCCTGGGACCGTACGTGGTGCGTAAGGGCACGTCGGGGCAGTGGCGGGAGCGTTTCGACCGCACCTGTGCCGTGTTCTTCGCCGCCAAGTACGGGCATCTTCTGCTGGCCGCCGGCTGGACCGGGGACATGGATTGGATCGACGAGGTGCAGGGATGAAGGCCGTGATTCTCGCCGCCGGGCGCGGCAGCCGCATGAAGGGCCTGACCGACGACCGGCCCAAGTGCCTGGTGGAGCTGAACGGGCGCCTGCTGCTGGACCGGCAGGTGGCGGCGTTGCGCGGCGCCGGCTGCGCGGCGGTGGCGGTGGTCGCGGGTTACCGCGGCGACCTGCTGGAGGGGCGCGGGCTGTCCATCTTCACAAACCCGCGCTGGGCCGAGACCAACATGGTGGTCTCGCTGACCTGCGCCGCCCCCTGGCTGGAGGCGGAGCCCTGTCTGGTCAGCTACGGCGACATCTTCTACACGGCGGAGACGGCGCGCCGGCTGGCGGCCACCGAGGCCGACATCGCCATCAGCTACGATCCCGCGTGGCTGGCGCTGTGGTCGGCGCGCTTCGCCGATCCGCTCAGCGACGCCGAGACCTTCCGCCTCAACCCCGACGGCACCGTGGCCGACATCGGCCGCCGCCCGACCGGCCTGCACGAGGTGCAGGGCCAGTACATGGGCCTGCTGCGCTTCACCTCCGCCGGCTGGGCGCGCTTCGCCGCGCATCTCGATGCAGTCGGGCCGGAGGCGGCGGCGAAGCTGGACATGACCTCGATGCTGCGCGCGCTGATCGCGGGCGGTGCGGCGGTGCGCGCCGTGCCGGCCGAGGGCGCCTGGGGCGAGGTGGACAGCGCCACCGACCTCGCGTTCTACGAACAGCGCGCCGACTGAGCGTCCGTCAGGGCAGCGGCCCGGTCTGGTGCAGCGTCACCCGGATGCCGCCGTGCGACACCGGGGCGCCCGGCGGCGCGAAGGGCAGGCCGGTCGCCTTGGCGAGCGATGCCTCGTTGGTCACCAGACCGACGCGCCAGCCGGAAAACCCGCCCAGCAGCGTCTGGCCGAGCGCGTGGTAGAGCGGGTACAGCTGCTTGGTGTCGCCGATGCGGCCGCCGTAGGGCGGATTGACGATGACGAGGCCGGGCGGCCCTTCGGGGGGCGTGAGGTCGCTGATCGCGTGCTGGCGGAACTCGGTGAAGGCGGCGACGCCGGCGCGCTCCGCGTTGGCGCGGCTCATGCTGACGGCGCCTGCGTCGCGGTCGCTGCCGTAAAAGCGGACGGCGGGCGCGCCGCTGTCCGCCATGCCGCGCAGGCGCTGCCACGCCGCGGCGTCGAAGCTGGCCAGTTGCTCGAAGGCGAAGCTCCGCGAACGGCCGGGGTTGAGGCCGGCGGCGATCTCCGCCGCCTCGATGACGAAGGTGCCGGACCCGCACATCGGATCGACCACCGGCTCGCGGCCGTCGAACCCGCACTGGCGCAGGAAGAGGGAGGCCAGCGTCTCGCGCATCGGCGCCTTGTTGACCGCCTCCTTGTGGCCGCGCTTGTGCAGGGACTCGCCGGAGGTGTCGATGCTGATGGTGCACAGGTCGTCGTCGATGCGCGCCTTGACGACGACCTCGGCCTCGTCGGAGGCTGGGGCGCCCAGCTCCTCGCGGATGGCGCGCTCGATGCGCTGCGCCGCGGCGCCCGCGTGGTAGATGCGCGAGCCCTTGCAGGACGCCTCGACGCGCACCGGCACGTCGGGGCGCAGGATCTCCGCCCAAGGGACGCGGCGCGCCCGCTTGTCGAGCTGGGCGAGGTGGAACGCCCGGAAGGTGGCGACGCGCGCCAGCACGCGGGTGGCGCCGCGCAGCTCCAGGTTCGCCCGCCAGACCTCCGGCCAGCCGCCCTTCAGCGTCACGCCGCCCTTGCCGGGCGTCGGTTCGCGGAATCCCTTGGCCTGCGCCTCGGCGCACAGCACGGGCTCCAGGCCGGGGGCGGTCACCACGTAGATCTCGAAGTCGGCGTCTGTGCTCATCGCGCCTACATATCGCGAAGGCCGGCCGCCAGCGACAGCTTTCTCGTGGTCAGCAGGCGGTAAGGCACTCCTCGACGATGCCCAGCGCGCGGTCGAGATCTGTGCGCGCGATGGTCAGCGGCGGCGACAGGGTCAGCACGCTGCCCATCGTCGTCTTGAAGCTCAGCCCGCGCTCCAGCGCGGCGTACAGCACCGCCTCGGCGCGGTCGGCGTCGGGCGTGCCGTCCGGGCGCACCAGCTCGACGCCGATCAGCAGGCCGGCGCCGCGCACCTCGGCTACGCCGCCGACGCGGGCCGCCACCTCCTCCAGCCGCCCCCGCGCGTAGGCGCCGAGGTCGGCGGCGCGCTCGACCAGCCCCTCGTCGCGGATGATGTCCAGCACCGTCAGGCCGGCGCGGGCGAGCAGCGGGTTCTTCTCGTGCGTGTAGTGCCCCAGCGCCCGGTCGGCGGCGACGTCCAGCCCGTCGCGGGCGATCACCGCCGCCAGCGGCAGCATGGCGCCGCCCAGCGCCTTGCCCAGCACCAGGATGTCCGGCGTCACGCCGAACGGCTCGTGGCTGAACAGCGCGCCGGTCTTGCCGAGGCCGGTCGGAATCTCGTCGAAGATCAGCAGCGCGCCGGTCTCGTCGCAGGCCTGCCGCACCGCGGCCCAGAACCCCGGCGGCGGCACGTAGGGGACGGCGCGCACCGGCTCCGCCACCACGGCGGCGACGTCGCCCTCCTTCTCCAGCGCGTAGCGCACCATGCGGGCGCAGGCCATGCGGCAGGCGTCGAGGTCGGGCGCGCCGCTCCTGGACGGGAAGCCGTAGGGGCAGCGCGAGCAGGCGAAGGGGGCGACATGCTCGGTGCCGGCCAGCAGCGGGCCGATGCCGTGCGAGCGGAAGACCGACTCGCCGCCGACGCTCACCGCGCCGAAGCCGGCGCCGTGGAAGGCGTCCCAGAACGACACCGTCTTGAAGCGGCCGGTCGCCACGCGGGCGAGCTTCAGCGCGATCTCGATGCCCTCCGACCCGCCCGGTGCGAACAGCACCTTCGAGCCGGGACCGGTCGGCGACAGGGCGGCCAGCCGCTCGGCCAGCTCCGCCGCCTCGTCGCAGGCGAAGCGGCGCGGCGCGAAGGTGAGGTCGTCGAGCTGGCGCTTCAGCGCTTCCTTCAGGCGGGGGTGAGCGTAGCCGATGTGGTGCGCGCTGTTGCCGTGGAAATCCATGAAGCGCCGGCCGTCGGCGTCCTCGATCCAGATGCCCTCGGCCTTGCGCACGGCGCTCAGGCAGGGCGTGGACAGCGACTGGCGCAGGAAGGCCCGCGCGTCGCGCTCGACCAGGGCGCGGGAGCGCGGGCCGACCCGACGCTCGGCCCAGTCGGCGCGCCGGGGGCCCAGGTTGATGTCGCCTTCGGAGCGTTCGCCGATCACCGCATCCTCCCTTTCACTGGCCTTTCACTGACCCTTCACCGGTTCAGCACGATCAGCACGATTCCCGCGGCCACCACCAGCGAGGCGCCGAGCCGCGCGGCGAGGTTCCGCTCGCCCAGCCACAGCGCCCCCATCAGCACGGACAGCGGGATGGAGGCCTGCCGCACGCTGGTCACCGCCGCGACGCTGCCGCCCAATTGGTAGACCAGCAGGATCAGATAGTACGACGCGTAGGCGATGGCCCCCGCCGTCATGCCGCTCAACAGTCCGCGCCGGCCGCCCAGGCGCACCGGCATGCCGATCAGGCGGAAGGCCAGCAACTCCACCGGCAGCGCCAGGCCCTGCGCCCAGACCAGCACCAGCTCCGGCGCGGCCAGCTGCATGGCGCGCCCGTCGGCGACCGAGTAGACCGCCGATCCCAGCATGGCGACCACCGCCGCCGCCAGCGTGGGCGGGTCGTCGAAGCGCTTGCCCGGCCGCGCCTGCAAGAGGAAACCGCCGGCCAGCACCAGCGCGATGCCGACCAGCAGCGGCGCGCCGTAGCTGCGCCCCTCGACCATCCAGCCGAAGGCCACCACCGCCACCGGCGAGGCGCGCACCACAGGATAGTAGGCCGACAGGTCGCCGCGCCGCAACGCCAGGGCCAGCGCCGTGCCGTACAGCATCTGCCCGCCGGCCGAGGCCAGCAGCGCCGGCCATACCGCCTCCGACGGCCACAGCGCCACGCCGGAGATCAGCGCCTGCACGACGCCGATCCCGACCAGCGTGGTGCCGAGGATCAGGAAGGATCCTGCCGGGCTGGCGTCGCGCTTGACCAGGACGTTCCAGACCGGGTGCAGCGCGGCGGACAGCAGGACCAGAGCGGCGAGGGACGGCGGCACGGGGCTACGGCGTCTCCCCGCGGGCCAGCCGCGCCTCGATCACGTCGAGCAGCGGCAGCGCGTCAGCCAAGCTCGGCACCACGTAGTGCGCTCCGGCGCCCGCCAGCTTGTCGGCGGCGCGGGCGCGCAACGCGGCGCGGCCGGTCTCCGGCACCTCCCGCCATTCGGCGAGCGGCAGGCCGACCTCGTTGCCGGTGTCGGTCAACGCGATGGTCCACATGCCGGCGTTCAGCCCCTCCTCGACGTCCACCACCGTGTCGCCGATCTTCACGCAGGCCTGCACGGGCGAGATCTGCAGGTCGATCAGGCACTTCAGCGCCATGTACGGGCCGGGCCGGCCGGCCGGCGTCTCGCCGGCGCAGACGACGCAGTCGGGGCGGTAGCCCTGCTTCGCCGCCTCGGCGAGGACCACCTCCATCACCGGCGCCGGGTAGCCGGTGGTCGAGCCGATCTTCAGCCCGCGCGCCCGCATGGCCTCGACCGCGTCGAGCGCGCCGGGGATCAGCGCCGAATGCTCGGCCACCACGCCGACCTGGAGCGGCAGGAAACGCTCGTACAGCGCGTCCACGTCGGCGTCGGTCGGCGCCTTGCCGTGCTTGGCGGTCCAGGCCTCGGCCACGGGCGGCATGCGGGTGATCGCCTGGATGTGGTTCCACTTCGGCATACCCATGGGCGCGCGTGCCTGCTCCAGCGTGATGTCGACGCCGGAGCGGTGGAACGCCTCCATGAAGGCGGCGGCCGGGGCGAGGCAGCCGAAATCGACGGTCGTGCCGGCCCAGTCGAGCACCACGGCCTTGAGCGGGCCGGTGTAGCGGCGGGTGTAGGTGTGGGTCATGGGTGGTCTCTTTCCCTCGTGTTTCTACGCCGGCGCGCCGGAGCGCACGCCCATGTCGTCGAGCGTCGCGCGGATCGCGGCCAGCGCCGCTTCCATCTCCGCTGCCCCCAGCCGGCCGATGCAGCCGATGCGGAAGCTGTCGGCGACCGTCAGCTTGCCGGGGTAGATGACGAAGCCCTTGTCGCGCAGCCGGTCGTAGAAGGTCTCGAAGACGAAGGCCGGGTCGGCCGGCATGCGGAAGGTGACGATGATCGGCGCCTGCAAGCCGTCCGGCAGCAGCGTGCGGAAGCCCAGCGCCCGCATCCCCTCCACCAGGATCCGGCAATTGGCGGCGTAGCGGGCGCCGCGCCCCTCGACGCCGCCCTCGGCCGTGTGCTCGTCGATCGCCTGCCCGAAGGCGGCCAGCACGTGGGTGGGCGGGGTGAAGCGCCACTGCGCGTTGGCCTCGAAGCCCTTCCACTGGTCGTGCAGGTCGAGGCTGAGCGAATGCGCGTTCCCCCGGGCCGCCGCCAGCGCGTCGGTGCGGACGATGACGAAGCCCATGCCGGGCGCGCCTTCCAGGCATTTGTTGGAGGAGGCGGCGACCGCCTCGAACGGGATGGCGGCGGCGTCCAGCGGCAGGGCGCCGAAGGCGCTCATGGAGTCGATCAGCAGCCGTCGGCCGTGCCGTGCCACCACGGTCGCCACGTCGCCGACCGGGTTGAGGATGCCCGACGTGGTCTCGCAATGGACCACCGCCACGTGGGTGATCGCCGGGTCCGCCGCCAGCGCGCGGTCGAGGGCACCGATGTCCACCGGCTGGTCCTCCGCCGCCTCGATGGCCGTCACCGCGCGCCCGATCACCTCGGCCATGCGGACCATGCGCTTGCCGTAGGCGCCGTTGACCAGCACCAGCAGCTTGCCGGCGCGCGGCACCAAGGTGCCGATCATCGCCTCCACCGCGAAGGTGCCGGAGCCCTGCATCGGCACCGCCACGTGCGTGCCCGTCGCACCCGCCAGCTCCGCCAGCCGCGCGCGGATGCGGGTGTTGAGCGCGATGAAGGCGCCGTCGCGCGAGCCCCAGTCGCGCAGCATCGCCTCCTTGACGGTGCGCGAGGTGGTCAGCGGGCCGGGTGTCAGCAGATAGGGTTCCTGCATCGGGGTCTCCCTGTCGAACGGTGAGGTGATTGCACCGCGCGGGCTTCCATAAATCAAATCAATTTTATCTATAGCAACATTGATAATGTCTATTGATACTGCGGTGTGTGCGCTGCCCGCGCGACAAACTCACACATGTGCATTCCGTGGTTATGGGAATATCTTTACGGATTGATCCACCTATGGTGAGGTTTCGTGGTCACCCGTCGGCCACGCGCCGAACCGTGTGGTCCGAAAGGCAAAGCAGGCAAAAGGCTCGCGGACGCCATGCAGATTCAGCCGATTTCCGCGCCGGCCGTGGCGGCGCAGCCGTCGCCCTCGTCAGCGCCGTTGCCGTCCGCGACTGTCCGGGACAGCGCCACCATCGTCGACACGGTCACGCTCTCCGCCACGGCGCAGGCGTTGCTGGACGCTCCAGCGCAACCGGCCTCCGCCCCGGCGAGCGTCTGGGGATCGCAATCGGTCGGGGACGCGCTGGCCGCGCTCAACGATGCCAGCGGTAGGACGGCGGTCGCCGACCAGATCGCGGCCTTCAAGGCGCTCAACGCCATGGTGGCGGACAGCGCGAACTTCGACACCGACGCCAAGCGCGCGGAGGCGTCCGGTGTCGTCGCTGCTTTCCTGGATTCCGCCTACGCGCAACGTTTGGAGGATGTCTTTACGAAGGTTCAGACGCGGATGCGGACGACGCAATACGGCTTCACGCCCGAATCGCTGCAGAGCACGCTGAAGGCGTTCGATGCATTGTCCGCCGACGATCAGCAGACGTTTCTGGCCGCGAAGAACCTGTACGAGGGCTCGGTGCGGCAATCCCCGGCTGGCGCGCCGGACGCGTTCGCGTCCGTCGACACCTATCGCGCCGGCCTGACGGCGCGGATCGGCATCATGCGGGAACTTGGCGTGGCGTTGGCCGATCCCGCCTACACCGCCAAGATCAGCGAGGAACTCGCCCGGGAGCCGCGTGCCGGCGAACTGGTCGAGAGCAACAATCATCGTACGCTCAAGGCCATTGGCGCCGTGGTGCAGGCAGCGGGCGATCAGCGGACGCTCGACCTCCTCGGCCTGGTGGCGACGAGCCAGGAGAGCGACTCTTGGACAGCCAGGGCCGAGGCGCATTTCGCGGCCTTCGGGCCACCCCCGGATACGTCGCCGTCGCTTGGTACGGTCGATCCGACGTGGCCGGAGAAAACGCCGGGGTACCAGCGGCCGAGCAACACCGAGCTTGCCAAGGCGCTGTCGACCATCAACGACAACAGCGGGCGGACGCCGCTGCTGGATCAGGCGAAGGCGTTCACGACAGTGAGCCGCTACACCTGGGAAGCGGGGGATATAGGCCCGACGCGAATGGCCATCGTCAAGAACTGGGAGACCTCGGGCATCCTGCCCAAATTGTGGGCGGCGGAAGACCGCATGGCGCGCGCGCAGAACAGTTTCTTGCCTGAGATGATTCGCCGGGACGAAGCGGGCGAGGTGTACTCCGGCTACGAGTACACGCTGAAGGCGCTCAACACGCTCTCCGAAAGCGACCAGCAGTTCTATTTCGCCATGTACGGCAGCAACCGATTCCGCTACGGCACCGCGGCGGACACCGGGACCGTCCTGTACGGTTCGCTCGATGAGTACAAGACGGCGCTGGCGCGGGAGGATGACGCGTACGTCTTCCAGCAGAAGGATGCGCCCGGATCCCACAGCGCCGCGAAGGCGTTGCAGACTCTGGCGGAAATGTCGAAGGCGGCCAAGGAACCCGCGAAGGGCGGGAGCGCGTCGGCAACGGCCGCCGCCTTCCATGCACCAGCGCTGCCGACTCCCGGAACCATCAACGCGTCCATCGCCCTGGAGGTGTTGACGCGGATGTCCGGCATCGGGCACGCGCCCGTATCCGGCCGCTGATACCGCCGCGCCGTCACAGCGTCTCCAGGATCGCCCGGTGCAGCTCCGGCGTTGCCGCGGCGACGATGCGGCCATCGGAGTCGATGCCGGGCGGGCGGCCCCGCCAGTCGGTGACGACACCGCCGGCGCCTTCGATCACCGCGACCAGTGGTAGATAGTCATAGGGCTGCAAGCCGACCTCCACCACCGCGTCCACCGTGCCCGCCGCCACCAGGGCGTAGGCGTAGCAGTCGCCACCGAAGCGGCGCAGCCGCGCCTTGGCGCTCACCCGCGCGAACGCATCGGCGTCAGCGCCTTCGAAGATGTCGGGGGTGGTGGCGTAGAGCACCGCGTCCTCCAGCCGCGTGCAGGCACGGGTCCGGCAGGGTCGGCCGTTCAGCGTCGTGCCGCGTCCGGCGACACCCACCCAGCGCTCGCGCAGCGGCTGGATCTCCACCACCCCCAGCACCGGCCGCCCCTCGTCGAGCAGCGCCAGCAGCGTGCCGAACAGCGGCAGGCCGGTGATGAAGCTCTTGGTGCCGTCGATGGGGTCGATCACCCAGACGAAGCGGCGGCCGATGTCCTGCCGCCCGTACTCCTCGCCGAGGATGCCGTGGTCGGGGAAGCGCTCGCGGATGGCGGCGCGCAGCATCTCCTCCACGGCGCGGTCGGCGATGGTGACGGGGGAGCCGTCGCCTTTCACCTCCACCGGCAGGGGCTGGCGGAAGAAGCGGTCGATCACCGGCCGCGTCCGCTCGGCCAGGCTGTCGGCGAAGGCGGCGAACGCGTCGAGCGGGGCGTCGGTCATGGATCGTCCTTTCGGAGAGGTCGTGCGGAAAGGCTAGACGGAAATCCACACATATGCAAATCTCCACAAAAGAACACACGCCCGCGACCTAAGGCCGGAGTTGCCCATGTGGGCGCAGGACCGCCATCAGCGCATCCGCAACCTGCTCCACGCCCGCACCCGCGTGACGACGGAGGAGATCGCCCGCGAGCTGTCCGTCTCGCGCGAGACGGTGCGGCGCGACCTGCTGGAGCTTGAGGCGGCGGGGGAGCTGATGCGGGTGCACGGCGGCGCCATGCTGCCGGCCGCGGCGGCGGAGGAGCCGTTCACCGCCCGTCTCACCCGCAACCGCCCGCAGAAGCAGGAGATCGCCCGCACCGCCGCGGCGCTGTTCCGCCCGGGGCAGAGCTGTTTCATCGACGCCGGCACCACCACCGCGCTGTTCGCCGAGCAGCTGGCCCAGGTGCCCGACGTGACGGTGGTGACCAACTCCATAGACGTGGCGATGGCGCTGCGCGGGTCTGCCGCGGGCGGGGCGCACCTGCTGGGCGGTGAGCTGGCGCGCGAGGTGCCGGCGACGCTGGGCGCCCGCACGCTGGCGGAGATCGCGCGCTTCCAGCTGGACGTGGCGGTGTTGTCCCCGGTGGGCCTGCACCCGCAGCAGGGCGCCATGGACTTCGAGATCGCCGAGGCGGAGGTCGCCGCCGCCATGATCCGCCATTCGCACGGCGTGATGATGCTGGCCGACGGGTCGAAGCTGGGGATCGGCAGCCGGGCGCAGATCTGCCCGTGCGGGCGCGTCGACACGCTGGTCACCGACCGCAGCGCCGACCCGGACACGGTGAAGGCGCTGCTGCGCGCCGGCGTGCGCGAGGTGGCCGGCGCCGTGCGGGCGCAGGCCGGTGCGGAAAATTTCATCAGGGCGGCAGGCGACTGACGCGGGAATAAGCATTCACAAAAATTTCACCCAATAACCCTTTTGATTTTAAAGGAGTCCGGATAAGGCATAGTTCTTGAAAGGCGATGCCAAGATATTGGCGGAATATCGTCATGACGCCGATGACGGAACCAAATGGAGGGTTAGAGAAATGCTGCGCCACAGCCACGCCGTTGCTTTGACTGTTTCGGCCGCGTTCACGGTGATTGCTGCGTCCCTCTCGGCATCGGCGGCGACGAGGCTGACCGTCTACACGGCGCTGGAGAACGAACAGCTGGAGCCGTACAAGAAGGCGTTCGAGGCGGACAACCCCGGCATCGAGGTGCGCTGGGTGCGCGACTCCACCGGCGTCATCACCGCCCGCCTGCTGGCCGAGAAGGACAACCCGCAGGCCGACATCATCTGGGGCGTGGCGGCGTCGAGCCTGATGATCCTCGACCAGGGCGGCCTGCTGGAGCCCTACGCGCCGGCCGGCTACGACAAGCTGAAGGCCGGGTTCAAGGACCAGAAGGCGCCGCCGACCTGGGTGGGCATGGACGCGTGGCTGGGCGCCATCTGCTACAACACGGCCGAGGCGGCGCGCGAAAAGATGCCGGCCCCGGCCACCTGGGCCGACCTCGTCAAGCCGGTCTACAAGGGCAAGCTGGTGATGCCGAACCCGGCGTCGTCCGGCACCGGTTACCTCACCGTCTCCGGCTGGTTGCAGCAGATGGGCGAGGAGGCCGGCTGGAAGTACATGGACGCGCTGAACGAGAACATCGCCGTCTACACCCATTCCGGCTCCAAGCCGTGCCGCATGGCGGCGCAGGGCGAGTACACCCTGGGCATCTCCATCGAGTACACCGGCGCCAGCCTGAAGACCAAGGGCGCGCCGCTGGAGATCATCCTGCCCAAGGAAGGCTCGGGCTGGGAGATGGAGGCGACCGCCATCGTCAAGGGCACCAAGAACCTCGACGCCGCCAGGAAGCTGGCGGACTGGGCGGTCACGAAGAAGGCCAACGAGGCGTACAACGCCTTCTACGCCGTCACCGCTTACCCCGGCGTGAAGCGCGACATCCCCAACTACCCGCCCAATGCCGAGGAGCAGATGATGAAGTCCTACGACTTCACCTGGGCGGCGGCGAACCGCGACCGCATCCTGGCGGAGTGGTCGAAGCGCTACAACGCCAAGTCCGAGCCGAAGACCTGAGCGCGACGGCTGGGCGGGGCCTCCCGCCCGGCCGGTCCCCCATTTCATCCGCGAGCAGGCAGGCGAGCATGACGGCTCCCGAGGAACCGCCGGTTTATCTCCGGCTGCAGAACATTTCGAAGCACTTCGGCACCTTCCATGCGCTGCGCGACGTCAGCCTCAGCATCCGCAAGGGGGAGTTCGTCTGCTTCCTCGGCCCCTCGGGCTGCGGGAAGACGACGCTGCTGCGCGCCATCGCCGGGCTGGACCCGCAGAACTCCGGGCGGATCGAGCAGGACGGGCGCGACATCTCCCGCCTGCCGCCGGCGCAGCGTGACTTCGGCATCGTGTTCCAGTCCTACGCGCTGTTCCCCAACCTGACGGCGGCGGAGAACATCGGCTACGGCCTGCGGAACCGCGGCGTGCCGGGGCACGAGATCCGGGCGCGGGTCGAACAGCTCGCCACGCTGGTGCATCTGTACGAGCACCTCCACAAGTACCCGTCGCAGCTCTCCGGCGGGCAGCAGCAGCGCGTGGCGCTGGCCCGCGCGCTGGCGCTGTCGCCGGGGCTGCTGCTGCTGGACGAGCCGCTGTCGGCGCTCGACGCCCAGGTGCGGCAGTTCCTGCGCCGCGAGATCAAGGAGGTGCACAGGCGCCTCGGCATCACCACCATCATGGTGACGCACGACCAGGAGGAGGCGCTGACGCTGTCCGACCGCATCGTGCTGATGAACCGCGGCGTGATCGAGCAGGTCGGCACGCCGACCGAGCTGTACCGCACCCCGCGCACGGCCTTCGCCGCCGCCTTCGTCGGGCAGAGCAACTTCCTGCCCGGCCGGCTGCGCGCCGACGGCACGGTCGCCGTCAACGGCGTGCCGCTGCGCCCCGGCGTGGGCGTGCAGGCCGGCATGCCGGACGAGCCGGTCCAGATCTGCCTGCGGCCGGAGCAGGTGGAACTGCGCCCGGCCGGTGCCGGCGGCTACCCTGCGCAGGTTACCGACGTGGAGTTCTGCGGCAGCTTCTGGCGCGTCACCCTGTCGGTGGAGGCGCTGGGCTGCCGCCGCCTCGTCGCCGACGTGCCGCCGGCACTGGGTGGCGCGCTGGCGCTGGCCGAGGGGGCGGCGGTCGACGCGCTGGTGCCGGACGGCGTCGCCCAGGTGTTCCCCGAGGTGTTCCCCGAGGCCGCGGCATGAACCAATCCGTCCGCGTCCCCTCCCTCGCCCCGGCCGCCCGGACACCGCGCCGCCTGCGCCTGAGCATGGGGCGCGAGGACTGGATCATGGCCGGCGGCATCCTGGCGGTGGGGGTGTTCCTCATCGTCGCGGTGGCGCTGCCGCTGCTGGCGCTGTTCGTCAAGGCGTTCGAGAACCGCGCGGGGGAGTTCGTCGGGCTGGCCAACTTCGCCGCCTACTTCTCGACCCCGTCGCTGACCCAGTCGATCTGGAACAGCCTGTTCGTCGCCTCGGCCAGCACGGTCATCACGGTGACGCTGGGCTTCGTCTTCGCCTACGGGCTGACGCGCACCTGCATGCCGCTGCGCGGCGTGCTGCGGGCGCTGGCGGTGACGCCGATCCTGTCGCCGTCCATGCTGCCGGCGATCTCGCTGGTCTACCTGTTCGGCAACAAGGGCTTCGCCAAGGGGCTGCTGTTCGGCAACTCCATCTACGGCCCGATCGGCATCATCATGGGCGAGGTCTACTACACCTTCCCGCACGTGCTGCTGATCCTGGTCACCGCGCTGTCCATGGCCGACGCGCGCCTGTACGAGGCCGCCGACGCGCTGGGCACCAGCCGCTGGCGCACCTTCTGGACCGTCACGCTGCCCGGCGTGCGCTACGGCCTGGTCAGCGCCGCGGTGGTCGCCTTCACGCTGGCGCTGACCGACTTCGGCGTGGCGAAGGTAGTGGGCGGGCGCTTCAACGTGCTGGCCACCGACGTCTACAAGCAGGTCATCGGGCAGAAGAACTTCCCCATGGGGGCGGTGGTCGGCCTCGTGTTGCTGGCGCCGGCGCTGCTCTCCTTCCTCGTCACCCGGCACGTGCAGAAGCGGCAGAAGGCGCAGCTCTCCGCCCGCTCGGTGCTGCTGACGCCGCAGCCGCAGAAGGGGCGCGACCTCGTGTTTTTCGCGGTCTGTTCGGTCATCGCGCTGGCCATCGCGACGATGCTGGGCACCTCGGCCTTCGCGTCCTTCATCAAGCTGTGGCCGTACGACCTGACGCTGACGCTGACGAACTACGACTTCTCGCTGGTCGATTCTTCGGGCTGGACGAGCTACACCAACAGTCTGGTGATGGCGTCCAGCGTCGCGGTGATCGGCACCGCGGTGGTGTTCGGCGGGGCCTATCTGGTGGAGAAGGGGCGCAGCCTGCCGCTGCTGCGCCACGCCATCAGCGTGCTGGCCCTGCTGCCGCTGGCGGTGCCGGGGCTGGTGCTGGGCATCGCCTACATCTTCTTCTTCAACCACCCGGCCAACCCGCTGGGCTTCCTGATGGGGACGATGGCGATCCTGGTGATCAACACGCTGGCGCACTACTACACGGTCGCCCACCTCTCGGCGTCCACCATCCTGAAGCAGGTGGACGGCGAGTACGAGGCGGTGTCCGCCTCGCTGAAGGTGCCGTTCTGGCGCACCTTCGCCCTGGTCACCGTGCCGGTGTGCCTGCCGACCATCCTCGACATCCTCGTCTATCTGTTCGCCACCGCGCTGACGACCGCGTCGTCACTGATCTTCCTCTACACGCCCGACACCAAGACGGCGTCGGTGGCGGTGATCAGCATCGACGACGCCGGCAACATCGCATCCGCCGCCGCCATGGCGATGGTGATCGTCTACACCTCGGCCGCGGTGCGCGGGCTCGATCTGCTGGTGCGGCGCTTCGGGCTGGCGCGCTTCCAGCGCTGGCGGCAGAGGTAGGAGACGCCCATGCCCTACGCCGCCACGCTCGGCCACACCCGCCACGCCTTCGCCGATTTGAAGGCGGTGCTCGCCTGCGCCAGCCCGCACCGCTCCGGCGACGCGCTGGCCGGGCTGGCGGCGGACAGCGACGAGCGGCGGGTGGCCGCCCGCCTCGTGCTTGCCGACCTGCCGCTCAGGACCTTCCTGGAGGAGCCGGCGGTCGCTTACGAGGACGACGCGGTGACGCGGCTGATCCTCGACACGCACGACGCCGCGGCCTTCGCGCCGGTGGCGGCGATGACGGTCGGGCAGTTCCGCGACTGGCTGCTCTCCGACGCCGCCGCTGGCCCCGCGCTGGCCGCCCTGGCGCCCGGCCTGACACCGGAGATGGCGGCGGCGGTGTCGAAACTGATGCGCAACCAGGACCTGATCGCGGTGGCGCGGAAGATCCGCGTGGTGACGGCGTTCCGCGGCACGCTGGGGCTGCCGGGGCGGCTGTCGGTGCGCATCCAGCCGAACCACCCCACCGACGACCCGCAGGGGGTGGCCGCGGCGATCCTCGACGGGCTGCTGATGGGCTGCGGCGACGCGGTGATCGGCATCAACCCGGCGGCCGACAGCCTGCAGGGCTGCACGGCGCTGCTGGAACTGGTGGACGGCATCCGCCAGCGCTACGCCATCCCGACGCAGAGCTGCGTGCTGACCCACGTCACCAACACCATCGCCATCATCGAGCGCAGCGCGCCGGTCGACCTCGTCTTCCAGTCCATCGCCGGTACCGAGGCGGCCAACCGTGCCTTCGGCATCGACCTCGCCGTCCTCGAGGAGGGCCGCGAGGCGGCGCTGTCGCTGAAGCGCGGCACGGTGGGCGACAACGTCATGTACTTCGAGACCGGCCAGGGCTCGGCGCTGTCGGCCGACGCGCACCACGGCGTGGACCAGCAGACGCTGGAGGCGCGCGCCTATGCGGTGGCCAGGGCCTTCAAGCCGCTGTTGGTCAACAGCGTGGTCGGCTTCATCGGGCCGGAGTACCTGTACGACGGCAAGCAGATCGCGCGGGCCGGGCTGGAGGACCATTTCTGCGGCAAGCTGCTCGGGCTGCCGATGGGCATGGACGTCTGCTACACCAACCACGCCGAGGCCGACCAGGACGACATGGACAGCCTGCTCACCCTGCTGGGCGTGGCCGGGGTGAACTTCATCATGGGCGTGCCGGGCGCCGACGACGTGATGCTGAACTACCAGAGCACGTCCTACCACGACGCGCTGTACCTGCGCTCGGCCTTGAACCTGCGCCCGGCGCCGGAGTTCGAGGCGTGGCTGGAGGGCATGGGGATGCTGGGCGCCGACGGCCGCGTCAAGGAGCTGCCGCCGTCCAGTCCGGCGCTGCTGCGCTTCCTGGACGGGGAGGCGGCATGACGCCCGATCCCTGGACCAGGCTGCGGATGGCGACGCGGGCGCGCATCGGGTTGGGCCGCTGCGGCGACGGGCTGCCGACCACGGCTCTGCTGGACTTCCAATTGGCGCACGCGCGGGCGCGCGACGCCGTGCACGCGTCCTTCGACCCGGCGCTGGTGGAGGCCGGCCTGGAGGGCCGCCCGGCCATCCGGGTGCGCAGCCGCGCCGCCGACCGCGCCACCTACCTGCAACGCCCCGACCTCGGTCGCCTGCTCGCCGCGGAGGACGAGGGGAAACTGAGTCCCGGCCCCTGCGACGTGGCCTTCGTCATCGCCGACGGGTTGTCCGCCGCGGCGGTGCACGCTCACGCCGCCAACACCGTGAACGCCGTGCTGGAGCGGCTGCCGGGCTGGAGCGTGGCGCCGGTGGTGATCGTCTCGCAGGGCCGCGTCGCCATCGGCGACCCCATCGGCCAGCGCCTCGGCGCGGCGATGGTGGCGGTGCTGATCGGCGAGCGGCCGGGCCTGACCTCCGCCGACAGCCTGGGCGTCTACCTGAGCTGGGCGCCGCGGCCCGGCCTCGTGGATGCCGAGCGCAACTGCCTGTCCAACATCCGGCCTCCCGACGGGCTGAACTACGCGACGGCCGCCGACAAGCTGGCTTGGCTGATGACCGAGGCACGCCGGCTGAAGCTCACCGGCGTCGGCCTGAAGGACGACGCAACGCCGCTGCTGGCCGGTGGGCCGTAGACGGCTACGAAAACGCCACGCCCACCTTGCCGACGTGCCCGCCTTCGGCCAAGCGGCGGATGGCATCGGCGACGTCCTCGAACGCGTAGACCGTGCCGTCGATCACCGGCCGCATCCGGTGCAGGGCGATGGCCCGCAGCATGTCCTCGAAGGTGTCGCGGCTGCCCACGGTGACGCCCTGCAGGCGGATGTTCTGCGTGACCACGTGGCCCAGGCCGACCTCGGCCGCGGCACCGCCCAGCACGCCGATCAGGCTGATGGTGCCGGCGCCGCGCACGGCGCGGATCGACTGCGCCAGCGTGCCGGCGCCGCCCACCTCCACCACGTGGTCGGCCCCCACGCCATCGGTCAGCATGCGGACGGTGCGGCCCCATTCCGGCTCGGCGCGGTAGTTGACGAGGTGGTCGGCGCCGAGCGCCCCGGCCCGCTCCAGCTTGGCGTCGCTGGAGGACAGCGCGATCACCCGCGCGCCCTGCATCTTGGCGAACTGCAACGCGAACAGCGACACCCCGCCGGTGCCCTGCACCACCACGACGTCGCCGGCCTTCACCGGGTTCTGCGCGACCACCGCGCTCCACGCCGTCACCGCGGCGCAGGGCAGGGCGGCGGCCTCCAGGTCGGTGAGGAAATCGGGCACGCGGACCGCCGCATGCTCCTCGACCGCCATGAACTCCTGCATCACGCCGTCGCGCGGCCCGCCGAGCTGCGAGCGCCACCAGCCGTCGCGGAACGGCCCGCTGACCCAGTCCTGGAAGAAGGTCGGGCAGGCGCGCTCGCCGACCTTGAAGCGCGTCACCGCGGCGCCGACCGCCGCCACCTCGCCGACCCCGTCGGACACCGGCACCAGCGGCAGCGCACCGCTGCGGTTGCCGTAGCCGCGCCGGACCAGCACATGGTCGCGGTAGTTCAGCGTCGCCGCCGTCATGCGCAGCAGGATCTGAGTCGGCCCCGGCGCGGGCTTCGGACGCCGTGCCTCGACGATGTGGTCCACCGACCAATCGCCGCGGATCTCCATGACGCGCATCGCCGCCCCCTCCGTCCCTTTGGATTCTCCGAGTGGACACCGCTTCGTCCGTCTCGGCAAGCCGCCCTGCCCAACAGGCCACGAGCAAAGCGCGCCGCATGCGGGTATTCTGACGTCGACGAATGGATAGGGTGCGAATGGTGGAACGGACGCGGAGCCTCAGCCCGGCGCTGACCGCCTTCCTGGAAGGCGACGTCAGCCTCATGCTCGCGTCCCGGGACGCGGCCGGCTGGCCGACGCTCGGCCGGGTGCTCGCCTGCGACGTGTCGTCCGATGGCGGGCGCCTGACCGTCTACCTCGCACGGACACCGAATGCTGCGCTGGTGGCGGCGGTGGCGGAGACCGGGCAAGCCGCCTTGGTGGTCACCAAGCCCAGCACCCACCATTCGATCCAGCTGAAGGGGCGGGATGCGGCGGTGGCTCCGGCCGGGGAGGGCGCCGCGCCGGTCGTGGCGCACCACGTCACCGGCTTCACCCGCGACGTCGGGCTGATCGGCTTCAGTACGGCGTTCTCGCGGACGCTGATGGCGCATGACCCGCGCGACCTCGCGGCGGTGACCTTCACGCCGGAGGCCGCCTTCGACCAGACGCCCGGCCCGCGGGCGGGAGACCCGGTGGAGCCATGAGCCGCGACATTTGCCTGGACGCCATCCGTTCCTGCCTGGAAGGCGTCATCCCCGCCGCCATCGCCACCGCCGACCGCGAGGGTGTGCCCAACATCTCGGTGCTGTCGCAGGTCCACTACATGGACCCGGCGCACGTCGCGCTGTCCTACCAGTTCTTCAACAAGACGCGGCGCAACATCCTGGCCAACCCGCACGCGACGCTGCAGTTGATCGACCCGGAGACGGTTGCGCAGTACCGCATGCGCGTGCGCTACCTGCGCACCGAGACCGCCGGGCCGCTGTTCGAAAGCATGAAGGCGAAGCTCGCCGGCATCGCCTCGCACACCGGCATGGCCGGCGTCTTCCGCCTGCTGGGCGCCGACGTGTTCGAGGTGCTGGGGATCGAGGTGGTGCCGGGCGCCACGCTGCCGGCCCCGGTGCGCAACCGCAGTCTGCTGGCGGCGACGCGGCGGTGCTGCGAACGCCTCTCCGCCTGCACCGACCTGGAGGAGCTGCTGGACCGCACGGTCACCGACCTGCGCGCCCTCTTCGGGATCGACCATGCCATGGTGCTGATGGCGGACGAGGCCGGCGGGCGGCTCTACACCGTCGCCAGCCTCGGCTACCGCGCGTCGGGCATCGGGTCGGAGATCGCGCTGGGCGACGGGGTGATCGGCGTGGCGGCGCGCGAGCGCACGGCGATCCGCATCACCCACGCCACCTCCGACTACGCCTACGGCCGCGCCGCGCGCGACAGCAGCCTGGAGGCGGGCGGGGCCGGCGACGCGCGGGAGATCCCGTTCCCCGGCCTCGCCGCCCCGCACAGCCAGCTCGCCGTGCCGATCCTCGCCGGCGGGGAGCTGATCGGCGTGCTGTTCGCCGAGAGCCCGGAGGCCATGCGCTTCTGCTACGACGACGAGGACGCGCTGGCGACGGTCGCGTCGGTGCTCGGCGCCATGATCCACGTCGTGCGGCAGTCCCCGGCCGCCGAGCCGGCGCCCGAGGACGCCGCGGTGGCCGAACCCCGCGGCGCACCGGCGCGGCTGCACCACCATGCTGCCGACGACAGCGTGTTCGTCGACCACCAGTACCTCATCAAGGGAGTCGCCGGGGCGATTCTCTGGTGGCTGGTGCGCCAGCACGCCCAGCACGCGCGGACCGAGTTCTCCAACCGCGAGCTGCGGCTGGCCCCGTGCATCCGCCTGCCCGAGGCGTCCGAGAACCTGGAGGCGCGGCTGATCCTGCTGCAGCGCCGGCTGACCGAGCGCTGCGAGGTCCTGCGCCTGGAGAAGACCGGGCGCGGCCGTTTCCGCCTGGTGGTGCAGCGCCCGCTGGCGCTGGAGGAGATGGGGTGAAATGAGCCCTCCCCTGCCTCCGGCGGGGGCGTGGAGCCAATGCCGTAGGCAATGAGCGCCGAAGGCGATCGTAGGCGGAGCGCGGTCGCCCGACTTGCGGGCGACCGGTGGTTGGGTGGGGGTAGCGGCGTGCACGAGAATCAACGCCTGCCACCGACGCCGCTGCCCCCACCCTCCCAAGCTGCGCTTGGGTCCCTCCCTCCCCCGCCGGAGGCAGGGGAGGGGCGCGGACGCTTCGGGTTCACCCATCTTCGTTTCAGGTTCGAAATTTTCGCTTACGAAAATTTTAGGGTTGCGTGAGGGAAGAGTTAGCAACGGCTCCGCCCCAGCCGCGCCTATACTCCTGGCCGATCTTCATTCCTGACGGGGACGGCACGATGGACACGCGGGAACGCGTTCGGGCGCTGGAGCGGATGATGCTCATCCGCGCTTATGAGGAAACGGTGATCGCGCTGCACGCCGAGCAGCGCGCGGCGGGCACCTGCACCGCGGTCGGGCAGGAGGCGGCGGCGGTGGGCGTGGTGTCCGCGTTGTCGGCCGACGACCAGATCCTGACCAACCACCGCAGCGCCGGCCACCTGCTGGCGCGCGGCGCCGATCCGGGGCGGATGCTGGCCGAGGTGATGGGCCGGCGCGACGGCTATTGCGGCGGCAAGAGCGGGTCGCTGCACATCGCGGCGAAGGAACTGGGGGTGGTGCTGACCTCCACCATCGTCGGCGGCGAGCTGTCGCTGGTCACCGGCGTGGCGCTGTCGCGCTCCATGCTCGGTGGGGAGGGCATCGTCGCCTGCTTCTTCGGCGACGGGGCCGCGTGCGAGGGGCGCTTCCACGAATCCCTCAACCTCGCCGCGGTGTGGAACCTGCCGATCCTGTACGTGTGCGAGAACAACCAGTGGCAGGCCTTCGTGCACCGGCGCGAGACCACGCTGGCGGACGGCGTGGCGCCGCAGGCCGCGGCCTACGGCATGGACTGGCGCACCGTCGACGGCAACGATGTGGACGCGGTGCGCGCCGCCGCGGAGCGCGCCGTCGCCACCATCCGCGAGACGCGCAAGCCCTTCCTGCTGGAGGTGCAGACCTACCGCCTGCGCGGCCACTTCGAGCCGGACGACCAGTCCTATGTCGATCCCCAGGAGTTGGAGCGCTGGCGCGCCCGCGACCCGATCCTGCTGGCCCGGAACCGCCTGATCACGGAGGGTCACCTTTCCGATGCCGCCGCGCAGGAGATGGAGGCCGCCGTGAAAGGGCGGATGGAGCAGGCCGCCGCCTTCGCCGAGGCCAGCCCCTTCCCGGGCTTCGAGGCCCTCACCACCGACGTCTACGCCTGAGGAGGCACCGATGCAGACCATGACCGTCACCGACGCCGTCTCCGCCGCGCTGGCCGAGGAGATGCGCCGCGACGACCGTGTCCTCATCTTCGGCGAGGGCGTGGCGACCAAGCGCAAGGACCTGCTGGCGGAATTCGGCGCTGCACGGGTGCGCAACACGCCGCTGGCCGAGGGGATCATCGCCGGCACCGCCGCCGGCGCCGCGGCGACCGGGTTGCGCCCGGTGGTCGACCTGCTGTTCGCGCCGTTCCTGTGCTACGCCATGGACGAGATCGTCAACAGCGCCGGCAAGCTGCGCTACATGTCGGGCGGGCAGTTCGCCTTCCCGATGGTGGTGCTCGCCATGACCGGCGGCGGCTGGGGCGTCGGCGCCCAGCACAACCACAACGTCGAGGCCTGGTTCGTGCACAGCCCCGGCCTGAAGGTGGTGATGCCGTCGACGGCGGCGGACTACAAGGGGCTGCTCAAGGCGGCGATCCGCGACGAGAACCCGGTGCTGTTCTTCACCGACATCGCGCTCGGCTACGCGCCCGGCGCGGTGCCGGAGGGCGAGGTGGTCGTCCCGCTGGGCAAGGCCGCGGTGCGGCGCGAGGGTGCGGACGTGACGCTCGTCAGCTACGCCAAGAGCGTGCACGCCTGCCTGCAGGCCGCCGACCGGCTGGCGGCGCAGGGCATGGCGGCGGAGGTCATCGACCTGCGCACGCTGAAACCGCTCGACGAGGAGACCATCCTGCGCTCGGCGCGCAAGACCGGCCGGGTCGTCGTGGTGCACGAGGCGAGCCGGATGTGCGGCGTCGGCGCCGAGATCGCCGCGCTGGTCGCCGAGAAGGCGTTCGGCGACCTGCGCGCCCCGGTGATGCGGCTGACCGGCCCCGACGCCCCGGCCCCCGCCAGCTTCCCGCTGGAGCAGGCCTTCGCCCCGTCCGCTGATGCCGTCGTCGAGACGGTAGGCCGCCTCGTCGGCCTCGTCCCGGCGTGAGGAGACACCCGATGAAGACCATCAACCTGTCCGCCTTCGCCCTGGTCCTGCTGGCCACGCAGGCCGCCGCCGAGGATCTCGTGAAGCGCGGCGAGTACCTCGCCCGGATCATGGATTGCCAGGGCTGCCACACCGGCGGCGCGCTGACCGGCAAGCCCGACCCCGCCCTGCATCTGGCGGGATCCGCCGTGGGCTTCGGCATCCCCGACCTCGGCGTCTTCTACCCGCCCAATCTGACGCCGGACCGCGAGACCGGCCTCGGCGCCTGGAGCGAGGCCGACATCGTCCGCGCGGTGCGGACCGGAACGCGGCCGGACGGGCGCCAGCTGGTGCCGGTGATGCCGTGGCCGTCCTACGCCGCGCTCACCGACGCCGACGCCAAGGCGCTGGCCACCTATCTGAAGGGCCTGCCCCCGGTGCGCCATCAGGCGCCGCCGCCGGTCGGCGCGTCCGGTAAGCCCGCGGGCCCCTATCTCGGCGTGGTGCTGCCGCAGTAGGGCGGCGCGCCGGATGGACGGCATCGGGTGGACGGGGGCGCCATGCCCCTCGTCCGGGGTGATCGGATGCTCAGCGGTCGGGCGTCATCCCGCGCCGTCGATGGCGTGAACCGCCATGGTCACGGTGGCATCCCGGTCCAGCCCGCTCTCGCGCACCAGGGTCCGCCATGTGAAGTAACTCAGCATCAGCCCCAGCATCGCCCGCTGGCCCGGGCTCAGATCGGTGCCCAGCGACTCGTTGTAGGCCCGCATGTACGGCATGATCCGCAGTTCGGCGATCTCCCTGGTCAATGCGTGGTGCTCGACGTCGCGCAGCACGCACCCCGCCAAGTCCGCGTTGCGCCCGTACCAGCCGTACAGCGCCTGGAGGCCGACGCGCAGCCGCTCGCGCCGATCCGCGATGCTCCGCCAAGGCTCCGCATCCGGCAGCGGGTCGCGCTCCGCCACGAGGCCAGAGCACGCGAGGAGGAGGCTCCGCTCGTCGGGGAAGTGGGCGTAGAGGGTGTGCCTCTGAACACCGGCGCGTTCCGCCACCATGCTGGTGTTGGTGCGCGCCGGCCCGACGCTGCTGTGCAGCTCGACAGCGGCTTCCACGATGCGCCGGCGGGTCTCCGACTGCTGATCGGCACGGCGCTTCATCGTATAGGGACGGCTCATCCGTTTTTGCTGCACATCAATGTGCACCCAATATTGACGCTGCCCTATTTTAAGTGCACGGTTGTGTTCTGTCAAATTGGATGGCGTCGCCATCGCCGCAACAGGGAGGACACTATGGAGACCAAGGTCAGCGAAATCGCCGGCGGCATCTACCGGTTCTCGACCTTCGTGCCGGCGATCGCGCCGCCCGCCGGCTTCTCCTTCAACCAGTTCCTCGTCCTCGGCGACGAGCCGCTGCTGTTCCACACCGGCCCGCGGGCGATGTTCCCGCTCGTCTGCGCTGCGGTCGGCCGCCTGATGCCGCCTGAGCGGCTGCGCTGGATCACGTTCGGCCATTACGAGGCGGACGAGTGCGGGGCGATGAACGAGTGGCTGGCCTTGGCGCCGCACGCCGAGGTGGCGCACGGGCAGACCGCCTGCATGGTCTCCCTGAACGATATGGCCGACCGCCCGCCGCGCACGCTCCAGGACGGGGAGATCATCGACCTGGGCAAGGGCAAGCGGGTGCGTTACCTCGACACGCCGCATGTCCCGCATGGCTGGGAGGCGGGTCTGCTGTACGAGGAGGGCACCGGTACGCTGCTGTGCGGCGACCTCTTCACCCAGCTCGGCGATGGTCCGGCCCTGACCGAGGGGGACATCGTCGGCCCGGCGATCGCTGCCGAGGAGATGTTCCGGTATTCCAGCCTGAATCCTGACATGGGCGCCACGATCCGCCGGCTGGCCGATCTGTCGCCGCGCACGCTGGCGCTCATGCACGGGCCGTCGTTCAGCGGTAACGGCGGGGCCGCGCTCCGTGCCTTGGCCGATAGCTACGACGACCGCGTGTTGACCGCCCACACGGCCGCAGCGGCCTGACGTCGAACCCCTCGTGTGGTGGCGGAGCGCAGGACGCTCCGCCGTCGATTTCCCCTCTCCACTTTCCTTCGTAGTCGTTATGATGCTCGGCTCATAACGAACCGGAGGGAATGTCCGAGATGCCGTCGCTGTTTCGCCGCACCGTCCTGACCGCCTTCGCCGCCGTTGCGGTCGTCGGGCTTTCCGCCGCGCCGGGGCTGGCGCAGACGCCGTTCATCACCGTCGCCTCGACCACCTCGACCGAGGATTCCGGGCTGTTCAGGCATATCCTGCCGCTGTTCACGGCGAAGACCGGGATCGAGGTGCGCGTCGTCGCCAAGGGTACCGGCCAGGCCATCGACCAGGCCAAGCGCGGCGACGCCGACGTGCTGTTCGTCCACCACAAGCCGTCGGAGGAGGCGTTCGTCGCCGAGGGCTTCGGGGTGGAGCGCTTCCCGGTCATGTACAACGACTTCGTGCTGATCGGGCCGAAGGCCGACCCGGCCGGCGTCAAGGGCGGCAAGGACATCAACGCGGCGCTCAAGAAGATCGCCGAAAAGCAGGCTCCCTTTGCCTCGCGCGGCGACGACAGCGGCACCAACAAGACCGAGCTGAGCCTGTGGAAGGCCGCCGGCGTCGAGCCGAAGTCGGGCGGCTGGTACAAGGCGCTGGGCCAGGGCATGGGGCCGACGCTGAACACCGCCGCCGCCATGAACGCCTACACGCTGGCCGACCGCGGCACGTGGCTGAGCTTCAAGAACCGCGGCGAGCTGGAGGTGGTGGTCGAGGGCGACAAGCGCCTGTTCAACCAGTACGGCGTCATGCTGGTGAACCCGGCGAAGTTCGGCCACGTCAAGAAGGCCGAGGGGCAGGCGTTCGTCGATTGGCTGCGCTCGGCCGAGGGGCAGGGCGCCATCGCCGGCTACAGGATCGGCGGCGAACCGCTGTTCTTCCCCAACGCCGGTGAGCTGGGGGCCTAAGAAGCGGCTTCCCGGTTGACCAGCGCGACGCCTTTGATCTGCACGAACACCGGCTGGCCCGGTGCGAGGCCGAGGGCGTCCCATGACTTGCGGGTGACGCGCGCCAGCAGGCGGGCACCGGCGCCGTCCTCGCCCAGCGCCACCACCGCCATCACCTGCACGCCGTCCTGCGGTTCGGCGGCGGCGATCCGGCCGGGCAGCACGTTGAGGATCGTGCTGTCCGGCGCCGGCCGGCGCGCCAGGCTGACGTCGGAGGCGGCGATGCGCACGCGCCGCGGCGTTCCCTCGGCGCCAAGATCGCCGGGCACCAGCAGCCGGCCGCCCGCCAGCGCCAGCGCGGTCAGGCCGTAGGCCGGCTCGTGGCCGGCGACCGTGGCGGGCAGGGTGACGCCGGCCTCGGGCATGCGGGCGATGGGCAGCGTCGGATCGGCCTGCAACTCCTGCACCGGACCCGAGGCCACCACCCGGCCCTCCTTCAGCAGCACCAGATGGTCGGCCAGCCGTTCCACCTCGGCGATGTCGTGGCTGACGTAGAGCACCGGCACGGAGAGCGCGTCGTGCAGCCGCTCCAGATAGGGCAGGATCTCGTCCTTGCTGAAGCGGTCCAGCGCCGCCAGCGGCTCGTCCATCAGCAGCAGCTTGGGCTGCGCCAGCAGCGCCCGCCCCACCGCGACGCGCTGCCGCTCGCCGCCCGAGAGGTGCGGGACGCCGCGGTCGAACAGCCGGCTCAAGCCGAGCAGCTCGATCACCTCGTCCACCCGGATGGTCTCGGGCACGCCGCGCCCCACCGTGCGGCGGTGGCCGTACAGCAGGTTGGCGCGCACCGACAGGTGCGGGAACAGGCTGGCCTCCTGGAAGACGTAGCCGATGGGGCGCGCGTGCGTCGGGCGGAAGGCGTCGTCGTCCTGCCAGACCTCGCCGTCCAGCGCGAAGCGGCCGTCCAGGCGCTGCAGCCCGGCGACGCAGCGCAGCACCGTGGTC
>NZ_LGQZ01000144.1 GCF_003116015.1 Azospirillum sp. TSO22-1 | reverse complement strand
GGGCGCAGCCCCCGCCGCTGGCCGTCGCCGCGGTGGCCGAGGGCGTCTATGTGCACCGGGGCGTGCACGCAGAGAGCGGGCCGGACAACCTCGGCGCCATCGCCAACATCGGCTTCGTCGTCGGGCGCGACGCGGTGGCGGTGATCGACACCGGCGGCAGCGCCGCCGTCGGCCACCGCCTGCGCGCTGCGGTCGCCGCGGCCACGCCGCTTCCGGTCCGTTACGTCATCAACACGCACGTGCACCCCGACCACATCCTCGGGAACGCCGCCTTCCGCGCGGACGCGCCGGAGTTCATCGGCCACAAGGCGCTGCCGAACGCCCTGGCGCGCCGCGGCCCGCATTACCTGGAGGCGGCGCGACGCGACCTCGGCGAGGGTGCCACGGGCACCGAGCTGGTGCCGCCCACCGCCACCGTCGCCGACCGGCGCGACATCGACCTGGGCGGCCGGGTGCTGACGCTGCAGGCCCATCCGACGGCGCACACCGACAACGACCTGACCGTCTTCGACGCCACCACCAGCACGCTGTGGACCGGCGACCTGCTGTTCGTCGAGCGCGTGCCGGCCATCGACGGCAGCGCCAGGGGCTGGCTCGCCGCGCTTGACCGGCTGGCAGCGGTGCGCGCAGTGCGGGTCGTCCCCGGCCATGGGCCGGTCGTGACCGACTGGCCGGGCGCGCTGGCCGATCTGCGGCGCTACCTGGCGACCCTCGTCGAGGACATCCGCGCCCTGCAACGCCGGCATGCCACCATCGAGCAGGCCATGGATCAAGCCGGCGCCGCCGAGCGCGGGCGCTGGACGCTCTTCGACGACTACCACCGGCGCAACGTCGCCGCCACCTTCACCGAACTGGAATGGGAGTGACACCCATGCTCCGCCCTGCCCCGCCGTGCCTCGCCGCCTCCGCCCTTCTGGCCGCCCTTCTGGCCGCCGCGCCGGCCGTGGCGCCGGCCATAGCGGACGACTCGCGCTGGGACTACATCCGCGAACAACTGTACGGCGACCGGCCGATCGCGCCGGCCGGCGACCGGCTGGTGCTGGAGACGCCGACGCGCGCCGAGGACGCGGCGATCGTCCCGGTGTCCTTCTCCACCAGAGCGCCGCAGAGCGGCCCGGACGGCATCCGGGAGATCCGTCTGATCATCGACAACAACCCGGCGCCGTCGGCCGGCGTCTTCACCTTCCCGGCCGACGGTGCGGCGCCGGTCATCGCCACGCGGATCCGCATCAACGAGTACACACCGGTCCGCGTGGTGGCCGAGACCAACGACGGCCGCCTGCTGATGAGCGAGCGCTTCGTCAAGGCGGCCGGCGGCTGTTCGGCCCCGGCCGGCAAGGACCAGGTGGCGGCGCTGGCGCGGCTCGGCCGGATGAAGCTGAACGGCGTGGAGGAGGTGCGGGTGGGCGAGCCGGCGCGGCTGCAACTGCTGATCAGCCACCCGAACAACTCCGGCCTGCAGTTCGACCAGGTGTCGCGCACCTACATCCCGCCGCACTACATCACGACTCTCGATGTGACGTACAACGGCCGCCCGGTGCTGGGCCTGACCGGCGACATCTCGATCAGCGAGGATCCGAGCATCCACTTCACCTTCACGCCGCTCGAACCGGGCGTGCTGGAAGTGCGCGCGGTGGACACCAAGGGTACGACGTACGCCGGGCGATGGACGATTGGGGCGTCGAACGGGTGAGGTGACCTCAGAAGCACTTCAGGTTCGCCTCGGCCTGCGCCCGGCGCAGTTCCTCCAGCAGTTCCTTCGCCCAGGCCGCCTCTTTGAAGTACGCGGCGCGGCCACCGGGAATCTGCTGCATCGCCAGGATGGTCTCCACCTTCTCGTAGGAGGCGTAGGGGACCCGCTCGGCGATGGCGTCGATGCTGCAAGCGCACTTGCGCAGCACCTCCGGCGTCTGGCCGTTGCTGGCCATGCAGGCAAACACGTACTCGGCACGCGTCGCCGTCGGGTAGTCGTCGGCCGGGGCCGGTGTGGGCGACAGCGCCATGGTGGCGGCGAAGATCAGTTCGACGGTCTTCATGGCGCAGCCCCTTCCAGGATCATCCGGTCGTCGGTCAGCGGCGGGCCGCCGTCGGCGGCCGGCGTCATCGCGCGGGCGGCGTAGAGCATGCCCGGCACCGCCTCCGACACGATGATGCGGTATTCCTTGTGCTCGAACTTGCGGTAGCGCTCGATCAGCTCGTCCGCCACATAGGGATGAATGACGACCTCGGTGGCGGGCACCTTGTTTCCCTGCCAATCGACGGTGACCGGCCGCACCTCGGTGTCCGGACGGGCCAGCGCGTGGCGGATGCGGTTGCGGAAGTAGAGGTCGGAGCCGCCGGTCAGCCGCTTCATCTCGCGCACGTCGCGCTCCAGGAACAGCATCACCAGCGGGTTGCCGCGGAACTGCTTGAAGGGCTCGAAGTCGAGGCCGCGCGGCGGCGTCAGGAAGCGGACGTCGAGGTCGCGGCGCCCGTCCGGCCCGAGCGCGCCGACCGTCAGCTCGGCCGCGTCGTCGAAGCCCGGCTCCAGCGCGCCGTCCTTGTGGAAGCGGTAGCGCACGATGGAGGCCTGCGGCAGGTTCTTCAGCTGGTCGGTGTCGAACAGCAGCGTCTGCGCCGGCGTCAGCTCGTTCGCCGCGGCCAGCGCCCCGGTCGCCGCCATCCCGGCGACGACCGCCACGGCCAGCCCGCGCCTTACCCTGGTTCCGATCATGCCGCCTCCCGATCGACTTTTCCGCACCCGCGCATTGGGGGTATGGGTTTTCCAGCAATACTAGACCCGACCCGCAATGCGGGAACGTTAGACTTTGGTACGACTGGACTTTTTCAGTCCGCAGCGGGACATTTCTATACTGACTTTTGGAGTCTCCGTCCGATGGAGCTGCCTCTCGCGCTCGCGACCGGGCTGGCCTCGCGTTCCAGGACCCGGCCCGTCCCCAAGACCTACCGCATCCACATCAAGGACCTGATGCTGATGGTCCGTATCGGCGTCTACGATTATGAGAAGCAGGCGCCGCAGCGCGTCCGCGTGAACGTCGCGATGGACGTGGTGCAGGGCGTCACGCCCTTCGACGACAACATCGACAACGTCGTCTCCTACGACGTGATCGTCGACGGCATCAAGGCGCTGGCGGCGCGCGGCCACATCAACTTGGTGGAGACCTTCGCCGACGGCATCGCCGAACTCTGCCTGGTCGATTCCCGCGTGCGCACCGTGCGCCTGACCGTCGAGAAGCTGGACGTGTTCCCGGAAACCGACGGCGTCGGCGTCGAGATCGAACGCCACCAGCCCGACCTGTGACCGGCATGACGGCTCCGGCGCAGGATCTCTGGGTCGTCAAGATCGGCGGCAGCGTGGCCGGGACGCCGGACCTGTTGCGCGGCTGGCTCGCCGCGCTGGCCGGGGGCGCTGGCCGCGTCGTGCTGGTGCCCGGCGGCGGCCCGTTCGCCGACGCGGTGCGCGATGCGCAGGCGAGCCTCGGCTTCGACGACGGCACGGCGCACCATCTGGCGCTGCTGGCCATGGAACAGTACGGGCGGGCGCTGTGCGCGCTGGCCGAGAGACTGGCGCCGGCCGCCTCGCTGGCCGACCTGACGGCGCGCCGTCTGGAGGGGCGCGTCCCGGTGTGGATGCCGGTGCCGCTGACGCTCGGCGCGCCGGAGGTGCCGGCGAGCTGGGAGGTCACCTCCGACAGCCTGTCCGCCTGGCTGGCCGGGCGCCTGCGGGCACGGCGGCTGGTGCTGATCAAGTCGGCACCCCGGCCACCGGACGGCTTGCCCCTCGGCGAGGCGATGGCGGGGGACTTGGTCGATCCGGCCTTTCGGCGCTTCCTGCCGCCGGACTGCACGGCCTGCTGCCTCGGCCCCGGCGACGCCGGTCTGCTGGCGGCGGCGCTGGCGGACAGAGTGGAACTGCCCGGCCGGCTGGCGCGCGAACGCGCACGGAGGCTCGCCCCCGTATGATCCAGGAGACCGTGGTCACCACCCTCGACGCCGAGGGGCGCCCGCACGTCGCCCCCATGGGGCTGACGCTCACCGCCGGGGCGCGGCCGGTGCTGGCGCCGTTCCGGCCGTCACGGACGCTGGACAACCTGATGGCCCGGCGCAGCGTGGTGATCAACTACACCGACGACGTCCGCGTGATCGCCGGCTGCATCTGCGGCCGGCACGACTGGCCGACGCACCCCGCCACCGCCATCGAGGGCGCCGTGCTCGACGCCGCGCTCGCCCACGCCGAGGCGGCGGTGGCGCTGGTGGAGGACGACCCGGTGCGCCCGCGCTTCCACCTGGACATCGTGCACGAGGAGACGCACGCCCCCTTCCGCGGCCTCAACCGCGCCAAGGCGGCCGTGGTCGAGGCGGCGGTGCTGGTGTCGCGGCTGCGCATGCTGCCGGCCGAGCGGGTGGACGCGGAGATGGCCCACCTCGCCGTCGCCGTGGGCAAGACCGCCGGCCCCGAGGAACTGGAGGCCTGGGGCTGGCTGCAGGACCACGTCGCCGCGTGGCGGGCGCGGACGCGGGAGAGCGCGGCGTGACCCGCCTGCTGGCCAGCGTCATGAGCGCAGCCGAGGCCGCCCTGGCGCTCGACGGCGGTGCCGACATCATCGACCTGAAGAACCCGGCGGCGGGCGCGCTCGGCGCGCTTCCCTCGGCGGTGCTGGGCGCCTGCGTCGCCGCGGTCGGCGGCCGGCGGCCGGTCAGCGCCACCATCGGCGACCTGCCGCTCGACCCGCCGCGGGTGGCCGAAGCGGTGGCGTACACGGCGGCCACCGGTGTCGGCATCGTCAAGATCGGCCTGTTCGACGGCGACCTGCCCGGCTGCCTCGCCGCGCTGAAGGAGCGCCGCGGCCGTCCGGCGCGGCTGGTCGCCGTGCTGTTCGCCGACCGCGCCCCCGACCTGTCGGTGCTGGGGCCGCTGGCCGAGGCCGGGTTCCTCGGCGCCATGATCGACACCGCCGACAAGGCGGCGGGGCCGCTGCTGCGTCACATGGATCTTCCAGCGCTCGCCGCCTTCCTGGCGCAGGCGCGGGCGCTGGGGTTGATGACCGGGCTGGCGGGCTCGCTGCGCCTCGACGACGTGCCGGCGCTGGCGGCGCTGCGGCCGGACTATCTGGGCTTCCGCGGCGCACTGTGCGGACCGCACGGACGAAGCGGCGCGCTCGATCCGCGGGCGCTCGCCGCGGTGCGCCGCGCGCTCGACCGGTGCGGCGTTCAACGGCCGAGCGCTGCCACCGCCACCGCCGGCGCACAGTAGGCGGTCCAGGCCGCGGTCTCCGGCGGCGCGCCCGGCGCGGGCGGGACCAGCGACGCGAAGTCCAGGTGCTCGCGGCCGAGCCGGCGCGCCAGCTCCGCCACCAAGGCCCGCCCCACCCCGGCGCCGACGACAGGCATCTCCGCCACAGGCATCGCCGACAGCACCTGCAGGGCGGCGCGCGTGATCGTCTGCAACTGCGCCTCCACCACCGCGGCGGCGAGAGCGCGCCACGCCTCCGGGCCGGCCTCGTGCCAATCGACGCCGATCATCCGGCCGAGGCGGCGGGCGCTGGCCTCCATCGTCTTGGCTTGGCCGTCGGCGGCCGGATGCTGGTCGGCGTGCTCGTCCAACTGGCCAAGCACGCGGTGCGCGTCGGCGGTGGCGGCGAAATGCTCGGCCATCACCGGCACGCGGTCGCCGGCCCAGGGCAGCGCATCCGCCACCGCCATCACCGGTGTGCGGGTCAGGCCGGTGTAGACCAGCTCCCCGGCAGCGAGACGGGCGCGGTCGGTGCGCCCGCGCGCCGCGACGCGGCCCTCGATCACCGGAATCAGGTCGGTGGTGGTGCTGCCGATGTCGATGACCAGTGCCGCCGGGTGCCGCCACGCCACCAGCGTCGCCGTCGCCAGCCAGTTCGCCGAGGCGACCGCGTGCGCCGCGTCCACCGCGCGCCCGGCCGGCAGGAACCCGGCCTCGCCCGCCCAGAACGCCACCTCGCCCGGCAGCCGCGCCGCCACCTCGACCAGCGCCGCCACGCCCGCCGTGCGGTCGGGGAAGAGGTCGACCAGCTCGCCGGTCATGGTGACGCAATGGCGGCGGGCCGACGGCAGGCCGGAGCCGACGGCGCGCATGGCCTCGTCGAGCCGGTCGAGCCCCTCCCACAGGCGGCACGGCTGCTGCCGGACGGCGAGCACCCGCCCCTCCGCGTCGAGCCACGCCGCCTTGAGATGCGCCCCGCCGATGTCCCAGCCGATCACCACGCCCATGCGCTCCCCCTTCTCACACCCGCACCTCGACCATCGGCAGCGCGCCCGCGTCCGGCGGATGGGGATCGCCGGTCAGCAGATCGAGGACCAGCGCCGCCGGGTTCACCCCCAGCGCCCGCCGCAGCCCGACATAGGACGTCGTCAGGCGCGGATTGACCTCGACGACGACCGGCCCGACGTCGCTCAGCACAAGGTCGATGCCGACGTAGCCCCACAGGCCGGGCAGCGCCGCGGCGACGGCTTCGGCCAGCGGGCGCAGCTCGGCGGCGCGGCCGGCCAGGGCGCCGACGTCGCTGCCACGGTAAGCGAAGGCGCCCCCGGCGCCGATCTCGATGCGCTGGGCGTTGGCCGACAGCAACCAGCCGCGGCCGTCGCGGCACAGCACGCTCAGGCTGGCTGGCACGCCGGGAATAAACGGCTGCACCACCATTCCGACCGTATCGCCCGCGTCCCGCCACGCGGCGATCCGGCGCACGCCCTCCGCCCCGGCACCATCGTCCGGCTTGAGCACCCAACCATGCTCGGCGGGGGGCGGCGCGTCCCGCGGGAAGGTCGGTATCACCGGCACGCCGGCCGCCACCAGCACCGCCGCCGTGGCGGACTTGCTGGCGGTGACGGCGACCGCGTCGGGGGCGCTGCCGAGCAACCGGACGCCGGTGTCGCCGGCCATGCGCGACACCCGCTCCAACAGCCCACCGGTCTCCGGCGCCAGTGGCCACAGCGCGTCATGGCCGGCGAGGGCGCGCTCCCACTGCGGCCAGGGATCGTCCACGGAGACCCAGTGGATGGAAACCGGCATCGGAAGTGGCGGCAGGCGGCGGTCGCGGGCGAGCGTGACTTGCACCCCCTCCACCGCCGTGAGATCCTTGACCAGCGCGGCGACCATCATCTCGGCCTCCGGCAGCAGAGCGGCCATGGGGCCGTCCTTCAGGCCGCCGCCGGTCACGTACTCGCACACGAAGACTCGCGTGGTCATGGAACTCATCCCCGTGCTGGATCTTCTTGGCGGCACCGTGGTGCACGCCCGCCAGGGCGACCGCAGCCGCTACCAGCCGCTGCAGTCGTCGCTCTGCGCCGGCAGCGCGCCGGAGGACGTGGTGGAGGGCCTGCTGCGCCTGCATCCGTTCCGCTCGCTGTACGTCGCCGACCTCGACGCCATCCGCCGCACCGGCGATCACCGCGCGGTGACTGCGCGGCTGGCGGCCCGTTTCCCGCAGCTGATACTGTGGGTGGACGCCGGGGTGAACGGACCGCGGGAGGCCGTTGCGGTGCTGGAGCACGGCGCCCGCGTCGTGGTGGCCGGCACGGAATCGCTGGCATCGGCGGCGGATCTCGTGGCGATCCGCGCGGCGGTGCCGACGGGGGCTCTCGCGCTGTCGCTGGACTGGCTCGGCGACCGCTTCCTCGGGCCGCCGGAGCTGGAGCACGGCGCGGACGCGTGGCCGGAGCGGGTGATCGTCATGACGCTGGCCCGGGTCGGCTCCGCCGCCGGGCCGGACGTCGAGCGGCTGTCGGCGGTGCAGGCGCGGGCCGACGGGCGCAGCGTGTACGCGGCCGGCGGCGTGCGCGGCGCGGAGGATCTGGAGGCGCTCGCGCGAATGGGCGTCGCCGGCGTGTTGCTGGCGAGCGCGCTGCATGACGGGCGGCTGGAAAAGAGCGTTATTGGCCGGCTGGACACCGGCCAATAACGAGTGGGAGGCCCTGAGGCCCACGAGGACACGACGCGGGTCCCCGTCACCGTTTGCCATCAGCCCTCGTGCGACGGATGACGGCCAAGCACGTAATTCAGCAAACGAACCCCGAGGCTGACCTTGGACGGACTTTTCTCGTTCTGAACTTGCTGGGGCTCGCCGCGGGACTTTCAATCGTCACCGGCCGCCGCGAACGGGTGGCTCACCGACGACATCTTGTCGAGCATCTGGCGCGCCGAGGGCTCGCCGCTGACCGCGCGGGCAATGGCTTCCTTGGTGGCCTCGTAGTTGAAGCGCTGGATCTTGGCGTCGTCCGCCGCTTCCCAGTGGATGAAGACGCCGACGCAGATGAAGAGGTTGTCAGCCTCTTCGACCGGGATAACGCCTTCCTTCACGGAATCCGCCACCGCCATGGCGACGCCGCGCTGCGCCGGCCCGAACATCTGCACGGCCTGCCGCGCGTCCTTGATGGTCACCTTGTTGAACATCACGGTCGGCGGCTTGCACATCAGGTTCGGCCCGATCACCGCGAGCAGCGACGTAAAGCCGTCCTTGTTGTTGGTCAGGCTGTTCGCGAAGGCCTGTTCCGCCGGGCTGCCCTTCGGCCCGAGGATGAGGTCGATGTGCGCGACCTCGTTGCCGTCGCCGACCAGGGACTCGCCAACCACCATGCCGGTGATCTTCGCCATTGTCCTCCCTCCCACATTCGGTTTGGAATTTTCGGTTGCCAGCAATACGAATTCCAATGACGCGTGCCCCGCCAAGACGGCACCGCGACCATTGCTGGCGAGCTTCGGCAAAAAGCTCAACCATGGTCTCTGGATTGATGCCCGACATTAGACCATCACTGTGGGAATCTAAATTGGACTAAAGTAGAAAAACCCCCGAATGGGACACGGATGCTGTATCTCCTTTGAGCAGCCGGTCAGCGAACAGGCTGGCGACCGTCAGGTCGGCGCAGGTTCCGGGGTTCAGGTGGGCACGCCGCAGCAGGCGGTCGAAGCGGCGCAGTTCCGCCTCGCGGACGCGCGGGTCGCCGCCTTCCGCCTGGATCGCGGCGTCGAGTGCGGACGCCCGACGGCGCACCGCCTCGGCGGTCGCGGCGCCGTGTTTGCGCAGCACGTGGCTGTCCGGCCCGGCGGCCAGGAAGCCGAGGAAGGCGCCGGTCGCCGCCCAGGGATCGGGCAACCCGCGCAGCCGCGGCACGCCCAGGCCGAACACGTCGGCGAAGCCGCTGGCGTACTGCGCGGCGTTGCGGTCCCGGGACGCCGCGGCGCGCATCGCCTCCAGCAGGGTCACCGAGGGCTCGTCCCGCACGTCGTGCTCCGGCGCCGCCCCCAATCCCGCCGGGGCGGCCAACACGATGGCCCGGAAGGCCAGCGCCGCGTCCGTGCGGTCGAGCCGGGCGAGCACCCGCCGCAGCCGCTCCCGCAGGGGGCCGCCGCCCGGATCGAGGGCGGCCTCGGCCAGCGGCGCCGCCAGCAGCACGATGCCCAGGTTGGTGTTGTGGCCGACCGACCGCCGCGTCGCCTCGACGGCGCGCAGCGCCCGCGCGCCGACGCCGCCAGGGCCTGCGCACAGCGCCGCGGCGGAAACCTCGGCGCTGTGCGCGAAGTCGCGCAACAGCGCCTCCTGCCCCGGGGCGTGGACGTGCACGTTGCCGGGCTTCAGCGCCCGCAGCTCGGCGAGGCAGGCGTCGCGCAGCGCGGCCTCGACCTCAGCCGGGGTCATCGCCGGCCCCGCCGGTTGCCGCGCGGCCGAGCACGTGCTCGACCAGCGCCGCAGCGATGTCGATCTCGGTCACCGCCTGCAGGCCGCGCCACGCCGGCATGCTGTTGACCTCCAGCACGAAGGCGCGGCCGTCGGCGTCGCGGATGACGTCGACGCCGGCGTACTCCGCCCCGACCGCGGCGGCGGCGGCCACGGCGAGCGTCTCCAACTCGGAGTCGCCGCGCACCGGATGGCAGGCTGCCCCCTGGTGGACGTTGGTGATCCAGCCGCGCCCAACGCGCATCATGGCGGCGACCGGCCGGCCGCCGATCACGAACACGCGCCAGTCGCGGTATCCGATCCCGTCGCCCGCGACGAAGCGTTGGAGGTATCGCACCCCCTCGCCCTCCTCCAGCGCGTCGCCGCGCTCCAGTCGGCGCAGCCCGCGCCCCTGCGAGCCGAACAGCGGCTTCTGCACCAGGGTCTCGCCGCGCTCCAGCGCGCGGCGAAGGTGCGATTCCGCACGGTCCGGTGATTCGCTGGCGAAGGTCGGCGGCGTCGGCAGGCCGGCGAGGTGCAGGCGGAAGCTGGTCATCGCCTTGTCAACGCAACGTTCGATGGCGCGCGCCGGGTTCACCACCGGCACACCCAGCGCCGAGAGCGCGTGCAGCGCGTCGAGGCGCAGGGTCACCGGCTCGAACCCACCGCCGGCCACGGTGCGCACCAGCGCGGCGTCGGGCGGCCCGCCGCGCAGGCCGGGGATGCGCAGGCCCCACGAGCCGGGCTCGATCACCACGTCGACATCGCACAGCGACGCCACCACTGGCTCCACACCCGCCCTGCGAAAGGCGCGCAGCAGCCGGCCGCGGTGCCAACTGTCGCCGCCGTCGGCGAACAGGACGATGCGTTTATCCATCGGCAGACGGACGGTGGGGGAAACCGTGGGGCGGAATCATCGCGTCGCTCGCGTCCGTATGGTGCCCATGGCGATACTCGCCTGCCCGCCGCCCGCGGTCAATCCGCCACCACCGCCATTCGTGTAAAATTCCGGCGATCAGAGGCCATGAGCGACCACAGAAGCGTCACTATCCAGAATGGCATAGCGGTATCTATGCATCACAGTCTTGTACTTTAGCAGCACTCCAGCTTGACTGGATTACAATTCCACTTTGGCGTTGCCGCACCGCCGGAGTCATAGCATGATGGATACTATGGACGAACGTGCGCCCTACAAAGGCGAACGCAGCACGAAGACAAGAAACAACGACGAACAGAGGGAGGAGCCATGCTGGTTCGCGAGGCTTTGCCGCGCCTGGACAGTCGGCATTCGTGCGTCCGGATGGCGGTATCGCACGGCCTCGACACGGAGGAGGTAATCTCCCGGCTGATCGAGGACCTGCGGCAGCCGAACATCTCCCTGGTCCTGTTCTTCACCTCGACCTGCTTCGACCTCGACTGCATCGCGCCGCGCCTGCGCGCCGAGTGGCCGGACGCGGAGATCGCCGGCTGCACCACCACCCGCGAGATCGCGCCCGACGGCTACACCGCCAACTCCATCGTCGGCATCAGCTTCGCCGCCCCCGACTTCCACGCCGTCACCGGCCTCATCGACGACCTGCCGAACTTCGCCATCGCCCGCGGGCACCAGATGGTGCGCGACGCCCTGTCGGAGCTGAACGCGCAGACGGTGCTGTCCGACCTGCCGATGCGCACCTTCGCGCTGCTGCTGATCGACGGGCTGTCGCGCAGCGAGGAGACGGTCATCAGCTCGCTGCAGAGCGTGCTCGGCAGCATCCCGATCCTCGGCGGCTCGGCCGGCGACGATCTTTGCTTCCAGCGCACCCTGGTCTACCAGGACGGCGCGTTCCACGAGCGCAGCGCGGTGCTGATCCTGGTCTCCACCCGCTTCGCCTTCGAGGTGTTCAAGACCGAGCACTTCGTCGCCTCGGCCCGGCGCATGGTGGTGACCGGCGCCATCCCGACCGAGCGCATCGTCACCGGCATCAACGGCCGCCCGGCGGCGACCGAGTACGCGCGCCTGATCGGCGTGCGGCCGGAGGAGCTGACGCCCGCGGTGTTCGCTGCGCACCCGCTGGTCGTGCGCTCGGGCGGCGGCAACTACGTGCGCTCGATCCAGCAGGTGGGCGAGGACGGCAGCCTGACCTTCATGTGCGCTATCGACGAGGGCATGGTCCTGCGCATCGCCGAGGACACCGGCATCGTCGAGGACCTGGAGGAGCGCCTGGCCTCGCTGCGCGCGCGCCTGGGACCGTTGCAGCTGGTGATCGGCTGCGAGTGCATCCTGCGCTTCCTGGAGTTGGAGCAGAAGGGCCTGACCGGGCAGGCCGGGCGGATTCTCAGCGAGAACAACGTGGTGGGATTCTGCACCTACGGGGAGCAGTACCAGTCCATGCACATCAACCAGACCTTCACCGGGGTCGCCATCGGCTGGCGCAACACCCATGACCCGTCCCAAGCCTAATCTGATCCGCGGCGGGCCGGGCGAGGACCCGCCTGACGACGTCGAGGGGCTGCGCGCCGAGGTGGCGCGGCTGCGGCGGGTCAACGACGCGCTGATGGACCACGTCGAGCGCAGCATGAACCTGGGCGGCAACAGCTTCGCCCTGTTCCAGACCGCCAGCCTGCTGGAGCAGCAGGTGCGCCGCCGCACGCTGGAGCTGGAAACCGCGCTGCACGACATCGAGCAGACCAACCGGGAGCTGTCGGCCGCCACCCGCAGCCTGGAAACCGCGCAGAACCGCCTGACCGACGCGCTGGAGGCGATCTCCGACGGCTTCGTGCTGTGCGACTCCGACGGCGGGATCGTCATCTTCAACTCGACCTTCCACGCGCTGTGGCGCGGCGTCGGCGACCTGCTGCGGCCGGGCGTGCCGTTCCAGCAGCTGATCGCCCGGGCGACCGAGCGCGGCCTGATCCGCGAGTCCGCCGAGGCGCGGCGCTGGCTGGCCCGCCGCTCCGACGGGCGGCAGCGCCGCAACACCCACGTGCTGGAGATGGCGGACGGCCGCTGGCTGCGTATCAGCGAGCGGCCCACCCACGAGAACGGCTTCGTCGGCATCTACAGCGACATCACCGCCATCAAGACGCAGGAGCGCCGCCGGCGCGAGCGCGAGCTGGCGGCCAAGTCCACCCTGCTGCAGGCGACGCTCGACAACCTCTCGCAGGGGGTGTCGGTGTTCAACGCCGACTTGGAGCTGGTCGCCTGGAACCACCGGCTGACCGAGCTGCTGGACCTGCCGGAGGGGCGGCTGCGCGCCGGGGCGCCGCTGGCCTCCTTCCTGGCGCTGCCGGCGGTGCGCCGGCCGTTCGCCGACGACGGGCGGGAGCCGGAGGCGCTGGTGCGCTGGCTCAAATCGACGCGCAGCATCCCGACCCGCTCGCTGGAACTGGACTGCCCCGACGGACGAACGCTGGAGGTGCGCAGCAACCCGATGCCCGACGGCGGCTTCGTCACCACCTTCGCCGACATCACGCACCTGCGCCGCTCCGAAGCGGCGCTGCGCGACAGCGAATGGCGCATCCGCCTGGTCACCGACGCCATCCCGGCGCGCATCGCCTACCTCGACCGCGACGAGCGCTACCAGTTCACCAACCGCGCCTACGAGGACTGGATCGGCCGCACCCGCACCGAGATCGCCGGGCAGCGGCTGCGCGACCTGCTCACCCCCGAGCAGTACGCGCTGCGCCGCCCCTACACCGCGCGCGTGCTGGCCGGCGAGAGCTGCGAGTTCGACATGACGACTCCCGCGGCGAACGGCGAGACGGCTTACGTCCACGCCGTCTACGTGCCGCACCGCGCGCCGGACGGGGAGACGGTGCTGGGCTTCTTCTCGCTGTTGCAGGACGTGACCGAATCCAAGCGCGCCGCGGCGCAGTTGGAGGAGGCCAACCGGATGCTGGAGGAGCGGGTGGCCCAGCGCACCCGCGCGCTCACCGAGCTGAACGACAAGCTGCGCGCCGAGATCGGCGAGCGCATCGCCGCCGAGGAGGCCATGCGCCGCGCCAAGGCGGAGGCCGAGCAGGCCAACCTGTCGAAGACCAAGTTCCTCGCCGCCGCCAGCCACGACCTGCTGCAGCCGATGAACGCCGCGCGCGTCTTCGTGGCGGCGCTGGCGGAGCGCCGGCTGGGCCGGCACAACATGGCGCTGGTCGACAACATCACCGAGTCGCTGGAGGCGGTGGACGACCTGCTGAACACGCTGCTCGACCTCTCCAAGCTGGACGCCGGCGTGCTGCCGATGCACGTCACCGACTTCCGCATCGAACCGCTGCTGCGACAGCTCGCCACCCAGTTCTCTCCGCTGGCCGAACAGCGCGGGCTGGAGTTCCGCGTGGTCCCGAGCGGCGCGGTGGTGCGCAGCGACATGGCGCTGCTGGGGCGCATCCTGCGCAACTTCCTGTCGAACGCCGTGCGCTACACGCCGACCGGCCGAGTCCTGCTGGGCTGCCGGCGGACACCCACCGGGCTGCGCATCGGCGTGGCGGACACCGGCATAGGCATCCCGGCCGACAAGACGCAGGAGATCTTCATCGAGTTCCACCGCCTGAAGGGCAGCCGCAGCTCGCGCGACTGCGGCGCCGGGCTGGGCTTGGCCATCGTCGACCGCATCGCGCGGCGCCTCGACCACCCGATCCACGTGCAGTCGACGTTCGGCCGCGGCTCGGTCTTCGCGGTCGAGGTGCCCTACGGCAGCGCCGACCGCATCGAGGCGCCACACCCCGCGGCGATCCGCAGCGAAGCCGGGTCGCTGAAGGGGGTCTCCGTGCTGCTGATCGAGAACGAGCCGACCATCCTCGCCGCCATGGCGGCGCTGATGCACGAGTGGGGCTGCGAGCTGATCCACGGCGACGGCGCCGACGCCGTGCTGCCGCTGATCGCCGAACGGCCGGACGCCATCGACGTGGTCATCGCCGACTATCACCTGGACGAGGGGCGCATCGGCATCGACGCGCTGCAGGCCGTGCGCAAGCGCTGCGGCCGGACGGTGCCCGGCATCATCATCACCGCCGACCGCTCCGACGAGGTGCTGGCGCGGGTCAAGGCGCACGGCCTGCACCTGCTGACCAAGCCGATCAAGCCGGCGCACCTGCGCTCCCTGCTGGTGCACCTGCGGAGCCGACGCAGTGAGTAGCCGCACCAAGGTCGAATGGACGCCGGGACGAGGCGCACGCACACTCCTGGGCAAGGGAGTCCGCCCATGAGACACGTGTACCGCACGCTGCTGCCCGCCCTCGCGCTCGTCGTCGCCCTGGTCGACCATGCCGGCGCCGTCGGGGCGGCCGACGTGGATCCGCTATGGCCGTGCCCGCAGCTGCTGGTGCCGGCGATCTCCGCCGCGTCGATCTGGGACGGACCGCCGATCGACGGCGAGGCGGTGGCGCTCGACGGTGCGCACGCGCAGGCGGTCGCCACGCTGGCCACCGAGCTGCTCGCCGCCAACCCGGCCGCGGCCACCCCGCCGCCGGAGGACCGCATCGCCCGATTCGCCGCCGAACAGTCCGACGACACCACCCGCAACCGGGTACTGACCGCGCTGTTCGCCACGCTGCTGGAGCGCACCAACGCCGAGCGTCACACCGTCATCGACGGTATCCGCAAGCAGGCGGCCGGCGTCAACGCGCTGGCCGAGCGGATGAACGCGCTGCTCGCCAAACGGGGCGCGGTCGAGCCCGGATCGCCCGAGGACGCCGAGATCGAGAAGGAGCTGTACTGGCTGCAGCGCCTGTTCACCGAACGGCGCCGGGCGCAGACCTACCTGTGCGAGGCGCCGGTGCAGCGCGAGCAACGACTGGGTACGCTCACTCGGGCGATCCTCAGTGAGCTTCGGTAATACCCTTACCCCTCCACCTGTGCCAAAGTCGTATTGTTACCGTTGGCACCATGAACCATTATGGGAAAAGTGGGAGGAAACCAAACAATACAAATCGGTGACGCACAATGACGAGCGCGAGTCCATCCGCCGGCGCCGAAAAGGCGCGCGTCCTCATCGCGGACGATCACCCTCTTTTCCGTACTGCGATGCACAATGTCATAGATGCCGTGTATCACGACGCGGAGTTCATCGAGGCGAGCGACCTCGATGAAATGATGAGTCTGGCCGCCGGCGCCGAGTTCGACTTGGTCGTGCTCGACCTCAACATCCCGGGGGCGACCGGGTTCTGCGGCTTGGTGCAGTTGCGCAACGAGTTTCCCAACGTGCCGGTCGTGGTCGTCTCCGCCGACGAGGGGGCGGACGTGGCGCACGACGCCATCACCTACGGCGCGGTCGGCTACATCCCGAAGTCGCTGACCATGGACGCCATGGTCAAGGCGCTGAACCACGTCATCGGCGGCGGCGTCTACCTGCCGCCCACCGACGCCAAGGACGGCAAGCGCAAGGGCGCGCTGAGCGAGAAGGACCTGCGCTTCGCCGAACGGGTCGAGAGCCTGTCGACGCAGCAGCGCGTGGTGCTGCAGATGCTGGTCGAGGGAAGACCGAACAAGCAGATCGCCTACCTGCTGGACGTCACCGAGAGCACCGTCAAGGCGCACGTCTCGGCGATCCTACGCAAGCTCGACGTGCAGAGCCGGACGCAGGCGGTGATCTGCGCCGGCAAGCTGTCGCTCCAGGCCCCGCACCATGCGCCGCCGGAGCGTTCGGTCCGGCATTGAGCGCGGCGCCTGTCCCGAATCGATGCCCCTTTTGCACCAAAGTAGAATGGTTCTAAAGCACGGCAACACGATACTCTATCGGCACCGGAGCCGTGAAACCGGTCACACCCTGTCCAGGGAGAGGCATCATGAAGACGTGGCGGAAGCCCAAGGTCATCGAGATCTGCGTCGGCACCGAAATCAACGCCTATTGCTGCGCCGTCCTCTGAGGGCCGCAGCCGACTGCAAGACCGCGGTGCCGCCGTTCGCCGGCGGCCCGCGTTTTCATCTCCACGGCGTGGAGCCCGGTTCATGCCGAACCCGATGACGCGTGAGGAGCTGGAACAGGCGCTGCGCGCGGTCGGCGAGCGGCAGTACCACGACCTGCACCCGTTCCATAAGCTGCTGCACGGCGGCAAGCTGAACCGCGGGCAGGTCCAGGCATGGGCGCTGAACCGCTTCTACTACCAGATCTCGATCCCGCGGAAGGACCTCTCGATCATGTCCCGCATGGACGATCGGGAGCTTCGTTGCGCCTGGATGCACCGCGTGCAGGAGCACGACGGGATCGGCGCCGACGCCCGAACCGGCGAGACCCGGGTCGGCGGCATCGAGCGCTGGCTGCGCCTGACCGACGGGCTGGGGCTGGACCGGGATACTGTGACGTCGCTGAAGGGCCTGCTGCCGGCGACGCGGTTCGCGGTGGACGCCTACGTCCATTTCGTGCGCGAGCGGTCGTTGCTGGAGGCCATCGCCTCCTCGCTCACCGAACTGTTCGCCTCGGCCATCCACCGCGAGCGCATCGCCGGCTTCGAGCGCTATTACGAGTTCGCCGACGACCGCACGCTCAGCTACTTCCGCCGCCGCCTGGACGAGGCGCCGCGCGAGGTGGAGTTCGGCCTCGCCTACGTCCTCGACAACGCCCGCACGCCCGAGCAGCAGCAGGCCGCCATCGGCGCGCTGCGCTTCAAGACGGAGCTGCTGTGGGCGCAGCTCGACGCGCTGTACTACGCCTACGTGGAGCCCGGCTTTATCCCGCCCGGCGCCTTCGTGCCGGACGACCGCACGCCGACGGCGTACACGCGGTGACGGCGGATCAGGCGCCCTGTTCCCGCGGCTGCTTGCCGAGCGTGCAGCGGACGCGCATCAGGCGGTGCTTGGGATGCTCGTTGACCCACTTGGCGCCCTCGATCTGCCCGGCGATCTGACAGCTCGATACGGTCAGGGGCTGGTCGTCAGGGACCAACGGATTGACCGTCTGACACTGGGTGGGGTCGGAAACCAGACAGAACACCATCGACAACGTGACAAGCATTACTCACTCCTGCGTGGGTGCGCGACACTTGGAACAGGCAAACCGATCTACGCAAGCACCATGCCAGCCCGGCCCCCCGAGCATGGCCGTACCGCCGGCCTCGGTACTATGATCTAGGTCATACGTCCGGACCAAAACTTAGGCATCAATGGTTAACGACGCCCAAAGATTCATCGCTTTCCCACAGGGCTCAGTGTTCCGCCCGTGCCGCGGGAGGCCGCCGTGGCCGAACACGTCCTCCTGCTGACCGGGGATCTGGCCGAGCCGCGGCTGCGGCGGGTGCTCGACTCCCTGCAGCCGCTGGATTTCCGCACCACGGTGGCCAGCCTGGGCATCAAGGTGGCTGCGCTGGCGACGACGGAGATCGTGTTGCGCCGCCTGCCGTCCGTGGGCGACGCCGACCTCGTGCTGCTGCCCGGCCGCTTCCGCGGCGACCTCGACCGGCTGTCGGCGCATTTCGGCGTGCGGTTCGAGCGCGGGCCGGACGAGCTGGACGACCTGCCGCAGCATTTCCGGCGACAGGCCGCCCCGCTCGACCTGACCCGTTACCGCACCCGCATCTTCGCCGAGATCACCGACGCACCGCTGCTCGGCGTTCCCGCCATCCTGGAGCGCGCCGCGTATCTGGTGTCGGAGGGGGCGGACGTCATCGACCTCGGCTGCCTGCCGGATCAGCCCTTCCCGCACCTGGAGGAGGCGGTCGCCGCCCTGCGCGCCGCCGGGGTCGCCGTCAGCGTCGATTCCCTGGAGCCGGAGGCGCTGCTGCGCGGCGCGCGGGCGGGTGCGAACTACCTGCTGAGCCTCACCGAGGCGACGGCGTGGGTGGCGCGCGAGACCGACGCGGTGCCCGTGGTCATCCCCACCACGCCGGACGACCTGCCCTCGCTGTACCGCACGGTGGACGCGCTGCGCGCCAAGGGGCGGCGCTGCATCGCCGACCCGGTGCTGGAGCCGATCCACCACGGCTTCACCGACTCCCTGGTCCGCTACCGCGAGGTCCGGGCGCGCTATCCCGACCTGGAAATCCTGATGGGCATCGGCAACGTCACGGAGCTGACCGACGCCGACACGCCGGGCGTGAACGCGCTGCTGATGGGGATCGTTTCGGAATTGGGGATCGAGCACGTGCTGGCGGTGCAGGTCAGCCCGCACTGCCGGACGGCGGTCCGCGAGTTCGACGCGGCGCGCCGTCAGTTCTTCGCCGCGCACGAGGCCGGCGCGCTGCCGCGCGGCTTCGGCGACGGGCTGCTCTGCCTGCGCGACCGCAAGCCGTTCACCAGCACGCCCGAGCAGGTGGCCGAACTGGCGGCGAAGATCCGCGACCCCAACTACCGCATCGAGGTCACCGCGCAGGGCATTCACCTCTACAACCGCGACGGCCACCACACGGGCGTCGATCCGTTCGACCTCTACCCGCGCCTCGACGCGCGCGGCGACGTCGGCCACGCCTTCTACCTGGGCGTCGAGCTGGCGCGGGCGCAGATCGCCTGGCAGCTCGGCAAGCGCTACGCGCAGGACAACGAGCTGCGCTGGGGCTGCGCGGTGGAGCGGCCGGAGGAGGACGCCTCCGGCTTCCACGCCGTCGGCACCACCCGACCGCCCACCCGCGACGGATAGCCGCTTACTTCGGCGCCGTCGAGGAACTGCCCGTCGAGCCGCTGCCGCCCTGCGTGGCCGTGCCGCCGCTCATGGTGCCCTGGCGCTGGTTGGCCAGCGAGTTGTCGGGCAGCTTGCCGGTGGTCGTCTCGGTGCCCGACGACCCGCTGGTCGCGCCGGCGGCCGAGCCCTCGCCGCCCTGCGTGGCCGTGCCGCCGGTCATCGCGCCCTGGCGCTGGCCGGCCAGGGTGTTGTCGGGCAGCTTGCCGGTGGTCGTGTCGGTCCCCTGCGTGGTGGTGCCGGTCGAGGACGTGCCGGTCGACGACGACTGGGCCGCCGCCGGCAGCGCCACGGCGGCCAGGGCCACGGCAAGGACGGACGTGGCGATTGCGGTGCGAAGCTCCTTCATCGGGAATCTCCCCGGTTCTGATGCTGGTATGCGTGGCGGTGTGCGCACGCGTCACCGGCAACAACAGGCGAAGCCCCCCAACATCCCCACGTTGCGCGGGTCTACCCCTGCTCGGCCGGACCGCCGCGGCGCGCCCAGAAGCCGCGTCCCGGGTCGTAGGCGGCGATGGCGCCGCCCAGGAACACCACCAGCGCCGCCAGCACCGCCAGCAGCGCCGTGGCGTCGAAACGCAGGTAGAGCGCGAAGCGGATCAGCTCGACCGCGTGGGTGAACGGGTTCAGCTCGGCCACCCAGGCCAGCCCCGGGCTGCCCTCGCGGATCCGCCACAGCGGGTAGAGCGCGCTGGAGGCGAAGAACATCGGGAAGATCACGAAGTTCATCACCCCGGCGAAGTTCTCCAACTGCTTGATGAAGGAGGACAGCAGCAGGCCCAGCGCCCCCAGCATCAGCCCGCTCGCCAGCAGCGCCGGGAACACCGCCAGATAGCCCAGCGGCGGCGGCTGCACCTCCCAGAACCAGGCGACGGCGATGAAGACGTAGACCTGGACGATCGACACCATCACCCCGGCCAGCAGCTTGCACACCAGCAGGTACCAGCGCGGCAGCGGGCTGACCAGCAGGGTCTTCATGCTGCCCATCTCGCGGTCGTAGACCATGGACAGCGAACTCTGCATGCCGTTGAACAGCTGGATCATGCCGACCAGCCCCGGCACCACGTACTCCTCGTACAGGATGTAGGTCTCGTAGGGCGGGATGATCGACAGGCCGAGCACGGCGCGGAACCCCACCGCAAACAGCGCCAGCCAGACCAGGGGACGCACCAGCGCCGCGAAGAAGCGCTCGCGCTGGTGCACGAAACGCAGCCCCTCGCGGACCACCACGCTGCGCAGGCAGCGTCCGTACAGCAGCGCGCTCATCGCGTCCCTCCCCCGGTCAGCCGGGCGAACGCCTCACCGAGCGTCCCGGAGCCGGCGCACACCTCCTCCACCAATCCGGAGGCCAACACCCGGCCGCGGTGCAGCACGACGACGCCATCGCCGGGCAGCACCTCGTCGATCAGGTGGGTCGCCCACAGCACGGCGAGGCCCTGTGCGCGGCAGAGGTCGTGCACATGCTCCAGCACCTGCCGGCGCAGGTCGATGTCGAGCCCGACGGTCGGCTCGTCGAGCAGCAGCAGGCTCGGCCGGTGCAGCAGGGCGCGGGCGATCTCGACGCGCCGCCGCTGCCCACCGGACAGCGTGCGCACCCGCTCCCCAGCCCGGTCGGACAGGCCGATACGGGCCAGTTCCTCGCGCGCCCGCTCCTCGATCACGGAACGCGCCAGCCCGTGCAGGCCACCGTGGTAGCGCAGGTTCTGCAGCACCGTCAGGTCGGGGTCGAGCGTCGGCTGCTGGAACACCACGCCGATGCGGGCCAGCGCCTGGGTGGGCTGGCGCAGCATGTCGAAGCCGAACACCCGGATCGCCCCGGCGCGGTGGTTGTACAGCCGCGTCACCAGCGAGAAGAGCGTCGTCTTGCCGGCCCCGTTGAGGCCGAGCAGCGCGGTGAAGCGGCCGGCCGGGATGGCGAACGACACGCCGTCCAGCGCCGTCCGCTCGCCGAAGCGGTGGCTCAGCCCCTCGACCGCCAGGACCGGTTCGGCCACGACCGATGCAGACTGGGCCACCGTTCCGCCGTCCGCGCTCACGGCTTGACGATCACGCCCCAGGGCGCGCCGCCGACACCGACCGACTTGACGACCTTGCCGCGCTCCATGTCCAGCACCGACATGTCGTTGCTGACGCCGTTGGTGGTGTAGAGGCGCTTCTCGTCCGGCGACAGCGCCAGGTTCCACACCCGCTGGCCGACGAGGTGATACTTCTTCACCTCGTAGGTCTGCACGTCGATCTCCGCCACCCGGTTGGCCGGGCCGAGCGCCACGAAGGCCCGCGTTCCATCGCGGGTGAGCACGATGCCGACCGGCTGGATCGCCTCCTTCGCCACGCCCTGCACGGCGAAGGCGATCTTTTTCACCACCTTGCGGGTGGTGGTGTCGATGACGCTGACGGTGCCGCCCAGCTCCGCCGAGACCCAGACGAAGCGCCCGTCGGCGGTGAAGCGCGCCACGCGCGGCCGGGCGTCCACCAGCACGTTATCGACCACCTTGTGCGACGCGGTGTCGATGAAGTGCGCCATGCTGGTGGTCTCGGAGGTATTGACCAGGGTCTTGCCGTCGGGGCTGATGCCCATGCCCTCCGGCTCGACGCCCACCGGGATCTCGCCGATGATCTTCTTGGCCGAGGTGTCGAGCACCGACACCATGTTGTCGTCCTCGTTGGCGATGTAGAGCAGGCGCCCGGCGGGCTCCAGCACGAACAGCTCCGGGTCCTTGCCGGAGGGCATGCGGTCGACGACCTTCAGCGTCGTGGTGTCCACCACGTCGATGCGGTTGTCGTCGCCCGAGCAGACGTAGATGCGCGTCATGTCGGCGTTGAAGGTGATGCCGCGCGGCCGGCGGCCGACCTTGATGGTGCTGATCACCGTCAGCTTGTCGCCGTCCACCACCGAGATGCTGTTGCTCTTCTCGTTCGACACGAAGATCGTGTCGGCCGAGGCCGGCAACGCCACCGCGACGCCCAGCAGCGCCAGCGCGGCCCGTCTCATCATCGTCATGCGCGTCCTCCCTCCCCCTTCGTCATTTCCGACACCGGCTCTCCGGCCGGTCGTCGCCGAGCGTGTCGAGTTCCGAGAACTGATGCAGGAAGCCCGGCTGCGGCGACACCGACACCAGCGTGCGCGGCCCGGCCAGCAGCACCGGCTGGCGCAGCTGGCCGTCCCACTCGCGGAAGCTGAGGCCCTGCCCCTTGAAGGCCGCCAGGGTGAAGTCCGGCCCCTTGATGAACGCCGCCAGCGCCGCCGGGTCGTTGGAGCGGGTGCGCGTCGCCGCCTCGCCCACCGCCCGCACCGCCATCCAGGCCGTGTAGTCGCGCGGCCGCATCCAGCGGCCGGCCTGCCGCTCGAACCGGTTGTGGAACTGCGTGGCGCCCCACTGCTCGTGCACCCGCGACCACGCGGTCGGCACCATCCCGTGCGTGCCGGCCACCGGCCGCGGCGACCACGTGTGGTAGGGCAGGTACTCGCCGAACTGGTCGGCCTCGTCGGCGACGACTAGCACGTCGTGCTCGCGGCCCTGGGTGAAGGGCGGAATCTCGGTCTGGATGGTGACGTGGCCGGTGTCGACGCGGCGGTTGGTATCCTCGAAGGTCCAGGTCTTCTCCTCGGCGATCTTGGCGCCGAAGCGCTTGGCGGCGCGGCGCAGCGCGTCGGCGTAGGCGGCGTCCTCGGGCGCGCGGCCGACGATCAGCATCCAGGTGGTCCAGCGCCGCTGCGCCAGGTACTGCGCCAGCGCATCGGCCAGCATGCGGCGGCTGGGCGTCACGTGCAGGACGTTGGCACGGCAGCGCTCGTTGCGCAGGTCGTCGTCGGGGGCGCGGGTGTTGAAGATCAGCATGCCGCGCGCCTCGGGCGCCGCCGCCGCGGCGAGCAGCGCGTCGGCGCGCAGGTCGGCGACCAGCAGGCGGATCCCCTGCCCGGTCAGCTCGCGCACCGCGTCCTCGACGCGGCCGTCGGCGGGCACGACGGACTCCACCAGCTCGAAGCTCTGGCCGAGGAAGCGGCCGGTCGTGGTGTTGTCGGCGATGCCGAGGCGGGCGCCCTGCACGCCCTCGTCGTCGGACACCGGTTCGAGGAAGGTGAGCGGTATGCGCGGCTCCTCCTCGCGGGTCAGGTAGCCGATGCGGATCACCTGCGGATCCGCTGCCCATGCAGTCGACGCGCCGAGCAGCGCGCCGGCCAGCAGCAGCAGGCGCGCGACAAACCTTAGGGTGTGCACGGCAGGCTCCACCATCCGGCGAGCATCCTCCCCCACGGCGCCGTTCTCGTGCGGCGTCGGTCACCATCTTGGCATCACAGCCTTGCCGAGGCTACGTGTACGAAAGGACGAGCAGTTCCCCAAGACCGCCGACCGTGCGGTCGCCGATCAGCCGGCGGGCGCGGATTCCGGCCGGCGGGAACTCCATCGGCCATGCGCCGGCGGCCATCAGATCGCGGCGCATGAGTTCGAGGAACAGCAACTCGTGCTCCCCGCCGTCGGCGAAGCCGGGCGTCGGCTCCGCCGGGTCACGCGCCAGCAGGATCGAGCCGCGGCGCATGGCGGAGCCGAGCCCCGCCCCGGCCTCGCCGCCCACCACGATCGAGCCGGCGATCATCCGCGCGCCGCACCAGCCGCCGACGTCGCCCTGCACGGCGATCAGGCCGCGGCGCATCCGCTCGCCCGCCCGGTCACCGGCCCGGCCGACGAAGACGCTGCCGCCGCGCATGCCGCGCGGGCTGCCGGCCAGCGGCGCGCCGAGGAAGTCCCCGGCGGCGCCGGCGACGCGCAGCCGCCCGCCCGCCATCTCCGCCGCCGCGAAGGCGCCGCAGTCGCCCTCGATCAGCAGCGCGCCGCCACGCATGCCGGCGCCGGCGTTGTCGCCGCAGTGTCCCTCGACGACGATTTCGCCCGCCGCCATGCCGGCGCCGACGTTGTCGAGCACGGCGCCGTTCGGGCGCAGGATCAGCGTGCCGGACGGGCCACCGTCGCGCAGCTCGAACAGCTCGTCGAGGCGAACGCGCTCCCGCCCACGGATCACCGGAAGCGCCGCGACGCCGCCGTCGGCCAGCCGCTCGGGCAGCACACCGGTCAGGTCGATGGGCGGTCCGCCCGCCTCGCGCGCGGTGAGGACGAGGCCGGTCATGCCATCACCTCGTGCAGATGGAACTGGTGGCGGCCCAGCTTGCCGCCGTAGTTGCCGGCGGTGACCGCCACCACCCCGGCGGCCGAGCCCATGCTGACCACGGCGCCGATGCCGGCGCGCATGGCGGCGCGCACCGCCTCGGGAGTCATGCCGTCGATCACCAGTTCGAGGACGGAGTCGACGCCGTCCGGCAACAGTGACGGCACCGCCCCCCGCAGCGTCGGGCAGTAGGCGGTGTTGGTTGAGGCGATCATGCCTTTGTACTTGCCGCCGATCTTCGAGCCGGAGCGCACCACCCCGCCGGGAAACGGCAGGATGGCGCCGGGCACGGCGCGGATCGCCACCACCGCCGCTTCCGCCGCGGTGCGGCTGGCCTCGCGGTCGGCGCCGAGGATGAAGAAGTTGCCGCCGCCCACGCCCTCGGTCACCGCGGTGGTCGCCTCGCACAGGAACTCGCTGTCCATCACCGGGATGCGCCAGTAGCGCCGGCCGCCGATCCGCTTGGCGATCTGCCAGCCGTCGCCGAAGTAGCGCAGGCCGTCGCCGAGCGGGATCGGCTTGCCCTCGTGCTGCCCGGCGTAGCAGGCGGAGCTGTGCGATGTCATCACGCACTGGCCGACCCGGCGCGCCACCTGCTTGGCCAGCTCGTCCCGCGATATGGCGAACAGCAGCACCGCGGCACCGGGGCGGCCGTCCGGCGTCTCCTCCGGCTCCAGCAGGCGCTCGACCGCCGCCTCGCAACCGCAGGCGATGACCGAGGTGGCGAAGCCGGTCATGGTGACCGCCGCCGCCTGCACCCAATGCGGCGTATCGGCGGTGACCACCAGCCGGGTGCCCTTCATGGGGAAGGCCTCGGCGAAGGTGTCGTCGATGGTGACGCCGTTGATCCGCATCAGAACGCCCCCGGCCGGCAGTCGTGGCGGACGAGCCCGTCGCCGTCGCGGATCTCGTCCGCCGAGATGCGGAAATGCGCCAGCTTCTGGCCCATCCGCGCCTCGAACCGGCGGTCGATCCAGGCTTCGATGGCGGGGTCGTGGCCGGGCTCGACCACGTGCGTGCGGCCCGCCGCCAGCGCCACCATCACGCCGTCGCGGACGATCAGTCGGCCATCCTTGAAGACGAGGTCCGGCGTCTCGAACATGGCGCGGCGGTCCGGCCGGTCGGTGTAGACCACCACGTCGGCCGCGGCGCCGGGCCCAAGGTGGCCACGATCCTTCAGCCCCAGCGAGCGCGCCGGGGCGGCGCGGGTCATGGTGGCGATCTCGCCCAGGGTGTACTCCCGCGCCAGCGAGGGCAGGATGCAATGCGCCGGCACGTCCGGGTGCAGCTCGGCCAGCTTGGCGAGGCGATAGTCGCGGTCCATCAGCAGGCGGATCAGCTCGGGATAGCTGGTGAAGGGCGCGCCGTTCGGGTGGTCGGTGGTGAGGAAGATCCGCCAGGGGTCGGTGACCAGCAGGAACAGCTCCAGCCCGATGGCCCATTGCAGCGCGTTGACGAACGCCTTGTCGCGGTAGCGGAACGGCACGACGCCGCAGCCGGCGTCGCACTCGATGTCCATCACCGCCCACTTCTTCGGGTGCGCGTGGCCGGCGTTGCCCATCTGCGCCATGGTGTCGGCCGAGGCGGTGACCGTCTGCCCGAACATGATCTGCCCGACGTCGATGGACAGCGTCGGCGTGCGGTTGACCATCTCGGCGATTTGCGTCGCGGCGGAGGAGAAACGGCGGTCGCCCTCGGTGCCGTAGGCGTGGAACTGCACGTGCGTCAGGTGCAGCGGCAGCCCGTCCACCGCGGCGATGCTGTCCAGCGTCGCCTCGACGTTGCCGGGAACGCCGAGGTTGAAGCCGTGCAGATGCAGCGGGTGCGGCACGCCCAGCCGCCGCACCGCCGCCGCCAGGGCCGCGAGGATGCGGCGCGGCGTGATCGCGTGGAACGGCCCAACGGCGTCCACGTCCAGCTTGCGCTGGTTGTACTTGAAGGCGTTGATGCCGCCGGGGTTCACCGATTTCACCGCGAGGCTGCGCGTCGCCGTCAGCATCCAGCCGACGTAGTCGGCGATGGCCGCCTCCCCGGCGCCCGACGCCAGCAGCTCCAGGAACAGGTCGTCGTTGCCCAGCACGAGGTAGCCGCCGGTGTCGATCAGCGGGATGTCGGCCATCTCCAGGTGCGCGTGGCGGGCGTTGCTGGCAAGCATGGCCGGCTCGAACGCCGCGGTGTAGCCCATCTGCGCGTAGCGGCAGCCGGTCACGTGGGTGGATGGGGTCGCAACCCCGCCGCCGCAGCGGCAGAGGCCCTCGGCGGTGACGGGTTCGGCCCGGTGCTCCTCCGCCATCAGCAGGCGGGCGAGGTTGACCTTGCCTCCGGCGATGTGGCTGTGGATGTCGATGGCGCCGGCCATCACCACCTTGCCGGACAGGTCGATGGTCTCGTCCGGCTCGGTGCCAGGATCGGCGACGATGCGGCCGTCGCGCACGAACAGATCGCCGACCTCGCCGTCGCGCCCTTGGGCCGGGTCGTAGATCCGCCCACCCGCCAGTTTCGTCAGCATGAAGCCTCCTGCGGCAGGGCGGCAGTGATGGCGGACAGCACCGCGGCGACGTCCGGCAGCCCGCGGTCGATCAGGTGGCCGGTGCGCAACGCGACGATGGAGTCGCCGCGGAACACGTGCGCCGCGTGGTCGATGCCCGGCGTGCCGACCGGGATGACGACGGCCGGCTCGGCGGCGAACGCGGTGCCCGGCTGGGCCAGGGCGACCACGGCCTTGCCCGTGGCGAAGGCCGGCATCTCCGGCCGGAAGGCGGAGATCCACAGCACGGCGTCGGCCGCGTGCTGGAAGCGCTCCCAGGCGAAGCGGTGCGGGTCGTGCCGCGGCGCGCCGCCGGCCAGCGACGTGCGCAGCGGTACGCCGAGCTGCCACGTGCAGACCTGGTTGGCGCCGACCACGTTGTCGTAACCGGCCAGCGGCAGGCCAGCGCAGCGCGTCTGCCGGTTGACGTCCTGCACGAGGCGGACGAGGCGTTCCACCGCCAGGTCGGCGTGCGCGCCGGGGAAGCCGGCCGCCGCCCACGCCACCACGGCGTAGTGCGCCGCCCGCAGCCGCTCGGCCAACCCGGCGATCCCGGGCGCGGCCCCGGTCGGGTCGGTCAACGCCGTGGACAGCGCCGCCGCCACCGCGCCGATCTGCGTGGCATCGCCCGGGATCACGGTGAAGGGAACCTCGCCCAATGCGGCCCGCGTCGTTTCCAGCGGCTCGCCGCACAGGAAGACCACCTCGCGCAGCGCCGGAGCCTGGAGGGCCGGCGGGGGCACCACCCAGCGCTCGTAGAAGCGCGGGTGCAGCGCCGCCGGGTCCGGCCCGACCACCAGCAGCAGGTCGCAGCGGTTGCGCAGCTCGGCGAAGGTCGTGGCGATCCAGCCGCTGCGCTGGAAGACCGCGAGGTTGCGGTACAGCCCCTCCGACCGCTCGTGATCGACCACCGCGCCGACACGCTCGGCCAGCGCCAGCGCAGCGCGCACGCCTGCGACGTCGGTGCCGAGACCGGCGACCAGCGGCGCGCGGCTCGTCCACAGGATCTCGGCCGCCGCGCGCACGGCGTCGTCAAAAGATGCGGGGCGTCCGCCCACCCGCGGCGGCTCGGCCGGCGGGGTGTGGCCGAAGCGCTCGCGCGCCACCGGGCAATCGGTGGACCGCACGGCCAGCCGGCCGGCGTCCTCCTCCACGGTCAGGTCGTCGCAGCCGAGGCCGCAGAACGGGCACACGACGTCGCAGTGGGTCGCCATGCCGTCCCCGTCAGTCGTACTTGATGTAGGCGAAGCGCAGGTCGTCCCTGGGTGTGCCCTCCAGCGCGCCGCCCTCCTGCGCGGGCTGCCACTGCACGACCTCCTCGATCTTGCGGGCGAGCTGGAAGTCCTTCTCGGTGATGCCCTTGGCCGTGTGGGTCATCAGCCGCACCTCGACCCAGGCGTAGGAGGCGGTGATGTCCGGGTGGTGCCACGCTGCCTCGGCCAAATGGCCGACGGTGTTGATCACCATCAGCGTGCCCTTCCAGCTGTTCGTCTTGTACTTGCGCCGGATCCAGCCGTTCTCGTGCTTCCAGCGCGGCAAAGTCTGCGCCAGACGTTCGGCGACTTCCGTGTCCGTGAAGACTCGTTCCTGCACGTCGGTCATAATCTTCCTCCCTGAAGCGACCGCGGCGCCCCTGCACTTAAGTCCGTTGGACTAAAGTACAACGCATTATTGGCGTGGGCGTATTTTATACTCTGACACTATCATGTCGAACAAGACGACGCAACTTCACGAACAGATGAGGTAAGCATGCCTCACGGCGTCGAATATTTCGGGGAGGTAAGGGTCACCGCGCCGGCGCGGCTGCACCTTGGGTTCCTGGATATGAACGGCGGGCTGGGCCGGCGCTTCGGCAGCCTCGGCCTGACCCTGGACGGACTGTGCACCACCGTGCGCATGCGACCGTCCGACCGCCTGCGCGCCTCCGGCCCCTCGGCCGAGCGGGCGCTCAGCGTAGCGCGCACGCTGTGCGAGCGCTTCCGCTGGCCGGCGGCGGCCGACATCGCACTGGAGGACGCCATTCCGGAGCACGCCGGCCTGGGGTCCGGCACGCAGCTCGGGCTGGCGGTCGGCAGCGCGCTGGCGCAGCTGCACGGGCGCGCGGTGCCGGTCCGCGCGCTGGCGGCGGAGCTGGAGCGCGGGGCGCGCTCCGGCATCGGCATCGGGACCTTCGAGAACGGCGGGGTGATCCTCGACGGCGGGCGCGGGCCGGACGGCCAGCCGCCACCCATCATCGCCCGCCTGCCCTGCCCGGAGCCCTGGCGCATCCTCTTGATCCTGCACCGCGACGGCCAGGGCCTGCACGGCGCCGACGAGGTGCGGGCGTTCCACACGCTGCCACCCTTCCCGGCGGAGCGCGCCGCGCACCTGTGCCGGCTGACGCTGATGACGGCGCTGCCGGCGCTGGTGGAAGGCGACGCCGAGGGCTTCGGCCGCGCGGTGGGCGAGCTGCAGCGTACCGTCGGCGACCACTTCGCCCCGGTGCAGGGCGGGCGCTTCACCAGCCCCGCGGTGGCCGAGGCGCTGGAGTGGCTGGAGGCCGAGGGTATCCCCGGCGTCGGGCAAAGCTCCTGGGGGCCGACCGGCTTCGCCATTGTCGGCGACCCCGGCGACGGCGAGGCGCTGCTGGCGGCGGCGCGGCGGCGGTGGGCGGACGGCCCGCTGGAGTTCCGCCTGTGCCGCGCCCGCAACGACGGCGCCGTGGTGCAGACCGCCGGCTACGCCCGCCCCGCCGCCTGACCTTTCCGGAGACGCCCCATGCCCGCCCCCTACGTGCTGCACATGCTGACGCCGCTGAAGCACGTCAGCGCCTTTGACGTCAACATGGCCGCCGACGCCGGCATCCACACGCTGTTCCCCTACACGGAAGTCGAGCCGGGCGAGGTCGCCGCCATCACCCAGGACGCCATGTTCTCCCGCGATCCGGCCAACGCCGCGCGCACCGGGCTGTTCATCGGCGGGCGCGACGCCGTGCAGGCGCTGGACATGATGGAGGCGGCGCGCCAGTCCATGTTCCCGCCCTTCACCATCTCGGTGATGGTCGATCCGTCCGGCGCCTTCACCACCGCGGCGGCCATGGTCGCCGTGGTCGACCGGGCGCTGCGCCGCACCCGGCCGGAGGGCATCAAGGGCACCGCCGTGCAGGTCTACGGCGCCACCGGCGTGGTCGGCAGCACCGCCGGGGTGATCGCCGCGCTGGCCGGCGCGCGGGTCACGCTGGTCAGCCACCGCGGCCTGTCCGGCGTCGAGCCCAGAGCGGCCGAATTCAACAAGCGCTTCGACGTGCAGTTGGCCTGCGCCGACGCGCCGGACGACGCTTCCAAGGAAGCCCAGCTCGCCGAGGCCGAGGTGGTGTTCGCCTGCGGGCGGGCGGGCGTGCAGATCATCACGGCCAAGCACCTGGAATCGGCGGAGCGCCTGCTGGCCGCGGCCGACGTCAACGCGGTGCCGCCCTCCGGCGTCGAGGGGGTCGGCGCCAAGGACGACGGCACGCCGCTGCCCGGCGGACGCGGCGTCGGCATCGGCGCGCTGGCCATCGGCAACGTCAAGTTCAAGGTGCAGCACGCGCTGCTGCAACGCCTCGCCGACGCCGGCAAGGCGGTCTACCTCGACTTCCGCGACGCCTATGACGCCGCCCGCGCGCTCGCCGGATAAAGGGGAACCGGACGTCGTCGTCGTCGCTGTATCGGCGCGGGCGCTGGCCGCCGCAGCGTGCCGGGCGGGCCGGCGGCCGGCGGCCATCGACCTGTTCGCCGACGACGACACCCAGCAGCTCGCCGCCGCCTGCTTGCGGCTGCCGTCGGGCGGCCTGCGCCTGGACGGCGATGCCCTGATGGAGGCGCTGGAGCGGCCGGAGCTGCGCGGCCTGCCGCTGGTCTACGGCGCCGGCTTCGAGGACGATCCGCGGCGCCTGGAGCGCATCGCCGGGACACGGCTGGTGCTGGGCAACGGCGCAGTCCAGGTGGCGTTGGTCAAGGATCCCTTCGCCTTCGCGGAGGCACTCGACCGCCTCGGTATCCCGCACCCGGAGGCGGCGCGCGCGCTGCCTGGCTCACCAGAGCGCTACCTGCTGAAGCGCATCGGCGGCAGCGGCGGCGGCCACGTCGCGGCGGTGCCGCCGGCCACCCGCCCCGGCGCCGAGGCGTCGCGGGGATGGTATTTCCAGCGCCGCGTCGGCGGCCACGCGGTGTCGGTCCTGGCGTTGGGCGACGGGCAGCGCGCCGTGGTCGTGGGCTTCAGCCGGCAGTGGCCGGCGCCGACGCCGGAGCAGCCGTTCCGCTACGGCGGCGCGGCGGGACCGATGCGTGCGACGCGGCGGCTCGGTGGCCTGCTGTCGGACATGACCACGCGCCTGTGCGCCGCCTTCGGGCTGGTCGGGCTGGTCAGCGCCGACTTCCTGGTGGCCGGGGAGACGGTGCACCTGCTGGAGATCAACCCGCGGCCCGGCGCGACGCTGGACGTCTTCGACCGGGCGCCGCTGCCGCCGCTGTTCGGGCTGCACGTGGACGCCTGCGCCGGCCGGCTGCCGGACTCGCTGCCGACGCCCTGGCGGTGCCGGGCGGCGCTCGTCCACTACGCCGCGCAACCGGTCACCGTCGGCCGCTGTTTCCCCTGGCCGGCGTGGGTCGCCGACCGCCCGGCCGGGCCGGCGCGTCTCGACGCCGGCGCCCCGGTCTGCACGGTGCAGGCGGAGGGCGCCAGCGTCGGCTCGGCGCGGCGGCAGGCGGAGCAGCGGCAGCGGCAGCTGGCCGCCCAACTCGAATCCCAGGCCATGGAGATCCAGGCATGAGCACTCCCGAACGCCCCAGCCTGTTGGCGCTGTCGGCCCCGCTGGCGGACCGTATGGCCGCCGACGCGTCCGTGCTCCGCCTCGCCGTCGAGCGGATTGGCGGCGCGCGCGTCATCGACGCCGGCATTCGCGCGCCCGGCGGGCTGGAGGCCGGGCGGCGGATCGCCGAGCTGTGCCTGGGCGGACTCGGGCACGTGGCCTTCGGCGGGGCCGGCGGCAGCCCGGACTGGCCGTTCGGCGTCACGGTGCACAGCGCCGCCCCGGTGCTCGCCTGCCTCGGCAGCCAGTACGCCGGGTGGAGCCTCAGCCACGGCAAGTTCTTCGCGCTCGGCTCCGGCCCCGGACGCGCTCTGGCGCGCAAGGAGGACCTGTTCGACGAGCTGGGCTACCGCGACGCCGGCACCACCGCCGCCTTCGTGCTGGAGGTGGACAAGCCGCCGCCGGAGGAGCTGGTGGCCCGCGTCGCCACCGACTGCGGCATCGCGCCGGAGGGGCTGACGCTGGTGCTCACCCCCACGCACAGCCTCGCCGGCACGGTGCAGGTGGTGGCGCGGGTGCTGGAGGTGGCGCTGCACAAGGTGCACGCCCTGGGCTTCCCGCTGGAGCGCGTGGTGGACGGCATCGGCACGGCGCCGCTGCCGCCGCCGGGCGGCGGCTTCCTGACCGCCATGGGCCGCACCAACGACGCCATCCTCTACGGCGGTACGGTGCAGCTGCACGTCACCGGACCGGACGCCGAGGCGGAGGATCTGGCGCAGCGCCTGCCCTCCTCCGCCTCGCGCGACCACGGTCGGCCGTTCGCCGAGATCTTCGCGGCGGTGAAGGGCGACTTCTACGCCATCGACCCCCTGCTGTTCAGCCCGGCGCGCGTCATCGTCACCGCGCTGGACAGCGGGCGCAGCTTCCACACCGGCGCCATCGCGCGCGAGCTGGTGGAGCGGTCGTTCGGGAGTGCCGGCTTGCCATAAAGACCAATGCCACCCCGGCCGCGGATTGGAGTACGGATAGAGGATCCCAGATACTGGGAGGAGCACCGTGCCGAACAGCCCCGACAGGCGCAGACGGCCCGCGGCGCTGCCCAAGGGTCGCCCCGTCGACCCGGCGGCGCAGGAGGAGGTGCGCGCGCTGCTCGGTGACGCGCCGCGCCGGCGCGACGGGCTGCTGGACGCCCTGCACCGGATCCAGGACCGCTTCGGGTGCCTGCACGTCCGCCATCTGGCAGCGCTGGCGGCGGAGATGCGGCTGGCCCAGACGGAGGTGTTCGAGGTCGCCTCCTTCTACGCCCACTTCGACGTGGTGCACGAGGGGGAAGCGCCCCCGCCGCCGGTCAGCGTCCGCGTCTGCGACGGCATCGCCTGCACCATGGCGGGGGTGGAGGACATGGTGCGCGACCTCGCCGGCCGGCTCGGCCCCGGCGTGCGGATCGTGCGGGCGCCGTGCATGGGCGGCTGCGACCACGCCCCCTCGGCCACCGTCAACCACACGCCGGTCGAGCCGGCCGCACCCGACAGCGTGCTGGCGGCCCTGGACGGGACCTACCGCGTGCGGATCCCCGCGCCGGTGCGTTTCGCCGAGTACCGGGCGCAGGGCGGCTACGCGCTGCTCGGCGCCTGCCACGACGGCCGGCGCACGCCGGAGGAGGTGATCGCGGCGCTGGAGGAGTCCGCCCTGCGCGGCATGGGCGGCGCCGGCTTCCCGACGGGCCGCAAATGGCGGCTGGTGCGCGGCGAGCCCGCCCCGCGCCACCTCGTCGTCAACGCCGACGAGGGCGAGCCGGGCACCTTCAAGGACCGCCACTACCTGGAGACCGACCCGCACCGCTTCCTGGAGGGCATGCTGCTCGCCGCCTGGGTGATCGAGGCGGCGGAGGTGCACCTTTACCTGCGCGACGAGTACCCGCAGGCCCGCGCCATCCTGCACGCGGAGATCGCGACGCTGGAGGACGCCGGCCTCGTCGCCCCCGGCTTCATCCGGGTGCACCGCGGCGCCGGCGCCTATATCTGCGGCGAGGAATCCTCGATGCTGGAGAGCATCGAGGGCAAGCGCCCCCTGCCCCGCCACAAGCCGCCGTTCCCGGCGCAGGTCGGGCTGTTCGGTCGGCCGACGCTGATCAACAACATCGAGACGCTGTTCTGGGCGCGCGACATCGTCGAGAAGGGCGCGGCGTGGTGGGGCGCCCAGGGGCGTCACGGCCGGCAGGGGCTGCGCACCTACTCCGTCTCCGGCCGCGTCCGGCTGCCCGGCCCCAAGGTGGCGCCTGCCGGCATCACCGTGCGCGAGCTGATCGACGAGTTCTGCGGCGGCATGGCGGAGGGGCACGCGTTCAAGGCCTACCTGCCGGGCGGTGCGTCGGGCGGGCTGTTGCCGGCCAGCCTCGGCGACCTGCCGCTCGACTTCGGCGCGCTGGAGCCGCACGGCTGCTTCATCGGCTCGGCGGCGGTGATCGTGCTGTCTGACAAGGACGATTTGCGTCGGGTGGCGCTCAACCTGCTGCGCTTCTTCCGCAACGAGAGCTGCGGCCAGTGCACGCCCTGCCGCGTCGGCACCGAGAAGGCCGTCCTGCTGCTCGAGCACGATCCGGGCAACCGCGCCGGCTTCGAGGCGCTGACCAAGGTGATGACTGACGCCTCGATCTGCGGCCTGGGGCAGGCGGCGATGAACCCGGTACGCTCGATCCTGCGCCATTTCCCGGAGGAACTGGCATGAGCATCCGCTTCCAGCTCGACGGCGCCGAGGTCGAGGCGCGGCCAGGCGAGACGATCTGGGAGGTGGCGAAGCGCCTGGGGCTGGACATCCCGCACCTCTGCCACGCCGACGCCCCGGGCTACCGCGCCGACGGCAACTGCCGTGCCTGCATGGTCGAGATCGAGGGGGAGCGCACGCTCGCCGCCTCCTGCATCCGCCGCCCGACGCCGGGCATGGTGGTGAAGGCCACGACGCCGCGGGCGGAGGAGGCGCGCCGGCTGGTGTTCGAACTGCTGCTCGCCGACCAGCCGGAACGCGCGGCGTCGCCCGACCCGGACTCCCGCTTCCTGGCCTGGGCGGAGCGGGTGGGCGCCACCGGCGGCCTGTTCCCGCGCGGCCCCCGCCAGCCCGCCTACGACCGCTCGCACCCGGCGATGAGCGTGCGGCTGGACGCCTGCATCCAGTGCACGCTGTGCGTCCGCGCCTGCCGCGAGGTGCAGGCCAACGACGTCATCGGCATGGCCGGGCGCGGCCCGACGGAGAGCATCGTCTTCGACATGGCCGACCCGATGGGCCAGAGCACCTGCGTCGCCTGCGGCGAGTGCGTGCAGGCCTGCCCGACCGGCGCGCTGATGCCGGCCAGTCTGGTCGACGTGGCCGGCGTCCGCGCCGTGGTGCCGGACCGGTCGGTGGACAGCATCTGCCCCTACTGCGGGGTGGGGTGCCAGATCACCTACCACATCAAGGAGGACCGCATCGTCGCGGTGGACGGCCGCGACGGGCCGTCCAACCACAACCGGCTGTGCGTCAAGGGCCGCTTCGGCTTCGACTACGCGCACCACCCACGCCGGCTGACCATGCCGCTGGTCCGGCTGGACGGCGCGCCGAAGACCATCGACGTGGACCCGGCCAACCCGTGGACGCACTTCCGCGCCGCGACCTGGGAGGAGGCGCTGGACCGCGCGGCGGCCGGCCTCAGACGCATCCGCGACGCGCACGGCGGCAACGCGCTGGCCGGCTTCGGCTCGGCCAAGGGTTCGAACGAGGAGGCGTACCTGTTCCAGAAGCTGGTGCGCACCGGCTTCGGCACCAACAACGTCGACCACTGCACCCGTCTGTGCCACGCCTCGTCGG
>NZ_LGQZ01000132.1 GCF_003116015.1 Azospirillum sp. TSO22-1 | reverse complement strand
GCGACATCAGCATCGAGCCGGGCAAGGCCTACACCATCGGCTTCGCCATCCACGACGACCACACCAACGCCCGCTTCCACCATGTCTCGGTGGACTACAAGCTGGCGCTCGACAACCCGGAGGCCGGCATCAACGCGGTGAAGGCCGTGGCGGTGCAGAAGGCCGCGCTGCCGTCGAAGGATGGGCCGGCCGCCGAGGCTCCCGTCGAGGTCGCCGCGGTCGAGCCGCCGCAGGAGTTCGACGCCTACAACGCCAGGGACGTCATGCGCACCTGTGCGCCGTGCCACGGCGAGTTCGGCCAGGGCGGCGGCAAGGGCACCTACCCGCGGCTGGCCGGGTTGAACGCCGACTACCTCGCCGACCAGCTGCGCAAGTTCAAGTCGCGCGAGCGCGAGAACATCCCGATGATCCCGTTCGCCAACGACCGCGAGATGCCGGATACCGACATCCGCGACATCACCCGCTACCTGTCCACCGTCAAGCTGAAGACCAAGCTGGACGATACCGACGCGCCGGCCGACGGCCTCGACCGCCTGATGGCGGCCAAGAAGATCCTGCACATCGAGCGCTGGGACGGCGACGCCGACAAGGGCCGCGCGCTCTACGCCGAGCTGTGCGCGTCCTGCCACGGCAAGGCGGGCGAAGGCCGCGTCAAGAAGCCGCCGCTGGCCGGGCAGTACAGCGAGTACCTGTTCCAGCAGATCTCCGATTTCCGCAAGGGGCGGCGCAAGCACGACGACATCGACCTGCTGTTCGTCCAGCGCCCGGACCGCGAGATCGACGATATCCTGGCCTTCCTGTCGAGCCTCAGCCCGTCGTAACCGACGTTCCTACTGGAACGCCGCCTCGGCGAAGCTGCGCAGCTTGCGGGAATGGAGGGTGTCCATGCCGTGCTCGCGCAGCAGTTCCATGGCCAGCAGGCCGATCTTGAGGTGCTGGTCGACGCGCTCGCGGTAGAACTGGTCGGCCATGCCGGGCAGCTTCAGCTGGCCGTGCAGCGGCTTGTCCGACACGCACAGCAGCGTGCCGTACGGCACCCGGAAGCGGAAACCGTTGGCAGCGATGGTGGCGGATTCCATGTCCAGCGCGATGGCACGGCTCTGGCTGAAGCGCATCAGCGGCTCGCGGTGATCGCGCAGTTCCCAGTTGCGGTTGTCGATGGTCGCCACCGTGCCGGTGCGCATGACGCTTTTCAGGGCATAGCCGGACAGGCCGGTGATGCGCTCCACCGCCGCTTCCAGCGCCCGCTGCACCTCGGCCAGCGCCGGCACCGGCACCCAGGTCGGCAGATCGGCGTCCAGCACGTGGTCGTCGCGCACATAGCCGTGCGCCAGCACATAATCCCCCAGGCGCTGGGTGGAGCGCAGGCCGGCGCAGTGGCCCAGCATGATCCAGGCGTGCGGGCGCAGCACGGCGATGTGGTCGGTGATGGTCTTGGCGTTCGACGGGCCGACGCCGATGTTGACCAGCGTGATGCCGTTGCCGTCCGGCCGGGTCAGGTGGTAGGCGGGCATCTGCGGCGCCCGGGTGCGGCGGTTCTGCGCGGTCAGCTCGGCCGGATCGGCGTCCGGAACGAGGTTGCGGTTGGTGGTGACGATGTCCCACGGCTCGACGAAGCGGTCGTACTGCCGGCGGTACTCGGCCAGTTGCGGGTCGTCGGTCGGCGTCATGATCTCGTGCGCCAGCCGGATGAACTCGTCCACGTAGAACTGGTAGTTGGTGAACAGCACGAAGTTCTGGAAATCCTCGGGCGCCGTCGCCGTGTAGTGGCGCAGCCGGTGCAGCGAGAAGTCCACGCGCGGCGCGGTGAACAGCGCCAGCGGCTTGACGTCGTCGATGCCCGCCTCGTAGGTGCCGTTGACGATGGTGTCGTCCATGTTGGCGAGGTCGGGCAGCTCGAACAGGTCGGGCAGGCGGGCCAGCCGCTCGGGCGTCAGGCCGCCTTCCACGTACATGCCGTTCGGGAAGGCGAAGTGGATGGGGATCGCCTCGGTGCTGACGCCGATCTCCAGCGGAACCCCGTGGTTCTTCAGCAGCAGGCCGAACTGCTCCCGGTAATAGCGGTCGAACAGGTCGGGGCGGGTGACGGTGGTGCTGTGCTCGCCCACCCCCTCGACGAAGCCGTAGGCCAGGCGCGTGTCCACAACGGCGGCGGTCCCGGTCACCAGCCTGACATAGGGGTAGCAGGCCCACACCAGCCCGTCGAACTCCTCGCCGCGGGCGAAGGCGGCGAAGCGGTCACGCAGGTAGGCGGTGTTGCGCTCCCACAGGTCGCGCACGCAGGCCAGTGCCGCGTCGGCGTCGGTGAAGGAGCCGGCGAGACCCGGCGGGATGGGCGAGGGGGCGGTCGTGAAGGACGTCATGTCCTTCACATAGGCTATGGGAGGAGGGGTGGCAACGTTCGGCGCGGCTGGGGGACAACCCGGTCTACACGGATTTCACGGATTGAGGCACGGATTTCACGGATCTTTTTTGATGCTTGCGACGTCCTGGAAGTTCCGCAAGCCGTGTGTTGTGCACGACCAAAGAAAATCCGTGTAATCCGTGCCCAAATCCGTGAAATCCGTGTGAAGCTTGTTGTTCCCCGTTACGACTGGATCCCCATCAGCGACTTGGCGAAGGCGTCGGCGTCGAAGGGCCGCAGGTCGTAGACGCCCTCGCCGATACCGATGGCGTGCACCGGCAGCTTGAACTTCTCCGCCAGCGAGACCAGCACGCCGCCGCGCGCCGAGCCGTCCAGCTTGGTGAGGATCAGCCCCGACACGTTGACCATGTCGCGGAACACCTCGACCTGGCTGTGCGCGTTCTGGCCGGTGGTGGCATCCAGCGTCAGCAGCGTGGTGTGCGGGGCGGTCTCGTCCACCTTCTTGATGACGCGGACGATCTTGCGCAACTCGTCCATCAGGCCGGTCTTGTTCTGCAGGCGGCCGGCCGTGTCGATCAGCAGCACGTCCACCTTCTCAGCCCGCGCCCGCTCCAGCGCGTCGTAGGCGAGGCCGGCGGCGTCCGCGCCGGTCTCGCGGGCGACCACGGCACAGCCGGTGCGCTCGCCCCAGATCTTCAGCTGGCTCACGGCCGCGGCGCGGAAGGTGTCGCCGGCGGCCAGCATCACGCTCTTGCCCTCGTCGCGGAACTGGCGGGCCAGCTTGCCGATGGTCGTCGTCTTGCCGGTGCCGTTGACGCCGACCAGCAGGATGACGTGCGGTTTCAGGCCCATGTCGATGGTCAGCGGCTGCGCCACCGGGCCGACGATCTTCGCCACCTCGGCCGCCAGCGTCGCCTTGACCTCATCCGGGCCGACCTCCTTGCCGAAGCGGGTGCGTGCCAACTCGGCCGTCATCTTGGCGGCGGTGACGGGGCCGAGGTCGGCGGTGATCAGCAGCTCCTCCAACTCCTCCAGCGCCTCGTCGTCGAGCTTGCGCTTGGTGAAGATGCCGGTGATGCCGTCGGTCAGCTTGGAGGAGGACTTGGACAGCCCTTCCTTCAGCCGGGCCAGCCAGCCCTTCTTGGGCGGCTCCTCGGAGATGGTATGGGCGGACTCCCGCTCGGCCGCGTGGTGCTCGGGTGTGAACTCGGCATCGTCGGGGGCCGGTTCGGCCAGCGGTGGGGGTGGAACCGTCTCGACGGCGAGCGCCGGGGGCAGTTCCTCGGGAAGCTGCGCGCCCTCGACCACCTCGGGGACCGGGTGCGGGGCTTCCTCAGCCGCAACCTCGGGCTCCGGAGCCGGCGGCACGTCCTTGACGGTCTCTTCCTCGGGCTTCTTGCGGCCGAACCAACGCAGGATCATGGGGTATCCGAAGTCTTAGAGGGGGGTGCCGCGCAGCACGCCGCCGTCGATGCCGTCGATGTGCGTGCGCACCAGCGTGCCGGGCGGGTAGGTCCGGCCCAGGCGGATCTCGGCGAAGTGCTCGGTGCGGCCGAGGTCGTCCTTCTCCACCAGCACGGTGGCGGTGCGGCCGACCTGGGAGTCCAGGTAGCGCGCCACCGCCGAGTCGCCGGCGGCGCGCAGGCGGGCGGCGCGATCCTTGCGGAAGCGGCTGTTGTCCTGCGGCATCTTCGCCGCCGGGGTGCCGGGACGGGGCGAGTAGGGGAAGACGTGCAGCCAGGTCAGCCCGCATTCCTCGACGAGGCGCAGCGTGTTCTCGAACATCGCCTCGTCCTCGGTGGGGAAGCCGGCGATGAAGTCGGCGCCGAAGACGAAGTCCGGACGGCGTTCGCGCACCTTGGCGCAGAAGGCGACGGCGTCGGCGCGGCTGTGCCGGCGCTTCATGCGCTTGAGGATCAGGTCGTCGCCGGCCTGCAGCGACAAGTGCAGGTGCGGCATCAGCCGCGGCTCGGTCTCGATCAGGCGCCAGAGGTCGTCGTCGATCTCGATGCAGTCGAGCGAGGAGAGGCGCAGCCGCGGCAGCTCCGGCACCATGGCCAGCAGCCGGCGGATCATCTGCCCCAGCGTCGGGCTGCCCGGCAGGTCGGGGCCGTAGCTGGTGACGTCGACTCCGGACAGCACCACCTCGGTGTAGCCGGCGGCCACCAGGGCCTGCACCTGCTCGACCACCGCGCCGATGGGCACGGAGCGCGAGGGGCCGCGGCCGTAGGGGATGATGCAGAAGGTGCAGCGGTGGTCGCAGCCCTGCTGCACCTGGACGAAGGCGCGCGCCCGGTCCTCGAAGCCGCCGATCAGGTGGCCGGCGGTCTCCTTCACCGACATGATGTCGTTGACCAGCACCTTCTCGGCCGAGGGCAGGCCCCAGCTTTCGGGCTGCAGCTTCTCCTGGTTGCCGAGGACCTGGTCGACCTCCGGCATCTCGGCGTACTTGGCCGGGGCGATCTGCGCGGCGCAGCCGGTGACGACGATGCGGGCGTCCGGGTTCTCGCGCTTGAGCTTGCGGATGGTCTGCCGCGCCTGCCGCTCGGCTTCCGAGGTGACGGCGCAGGTGTTGACGATGACGACGTTCTCCAGCCCCGCGTTGCGGGCGTGGGAGCGCATCACCTCGGACTCGTAGGTGTTCAGGCGGCAGCCGAAGGTGACGATCTCCGGCGTCTTGGCGGGCATCTTCACGTCATCCGGCATGGCGCGGACGCTCCTGGCCGGGCAGCGGAGCCCCGGTAATCTTCGAATACAGCACGCATGGATCGACGTCGGCGCCGTTCGGCCAGACAATGGTGCCGAGATCGGGATCGACACGCACCGCGGCGAACGCCGCCCGCTCGCGCAACGGCGCGAAGACGCCTTCGAACGACAGCATCTCCGTCATGTCGAGTTCGCCCTCCGCGCCATCCTCGAAGCGGAGGCGCAGGCGATAGCCGTCCAACGGCTGCACGTCGACAATGTCCTTCAACATACCCTTACTCCAGCGGAGCGATGGCCTTCAGCGTGTCATGCTGACGCGCCAGCCGCCAATCCTCGCGCAACTCGTCCCGATGCTGTGCCGCCCACTCCGTCACCATGCCGAGGGCGCGCGGCGACAACGCTCCCTCGATAACCGCCAACGTTTCAATATCGATCACCGCCTTCTGCGCTCCATAGCGGGCATGAAAGTGAGGCGGAGCGTGATCGTTATAATACATCGCGATGATGATGCCGAAGAAACGGCTTATCTCAGGCATCACACCGCGGCCAGTTCGGGCGCCAGCCGTCCGGTAAAGCTCACGGCGACCGGGCCGGTCATCAGCACGTGGCCGTCCTCGCGCCACTCGATAGTCAGGGTGCCGCCGTCCAGCACCACGTCGGCCTTGCGGCCCGTGAGGCCGCGGCGCGCCGCCGCCACGGCGGTGGCGCAGGCGCCGGTACCGCAAGCCTGGGTGACGCCGGCACCGCGCTCCCACACCCGCATGCGGATGCGGTTCGGGGCGACGACGGTGGCGAACTCGACGTTGGTGCGCTCGGGGAACAGCGGGTGGCGCTCCAGGCCGGGGCCGATCCCGGCGACGTCCACCGCCTCGGCGTCGGGTACGAAGTACACCGCGTGCGGGTTGCCCATATTGACGGCGACCGGATCCGACACTCCGCCCTGTTCGATCGGCAGGTGCAGCGTGTCGGCAGGCTGCGCCAGCGGGATGGCGGTCCATTCCAGGTTGGCCGGACCCATGTCGACGGTGATCAGCCCGTCGCCGGCGCGCGATGCCTCCAGCAGGCCGGCGGCGGTCTGGAAGATGACGCGATCGGCGCCGGTCTCCTCCATCAGCAGCCAACCGACGCAGCGCGACGCGTTGCCGCACGCCCCCACCTCGCCGCCGTCGGCGTTGCGGATGCGCATGAACGCGGAGGCGCGCGGGTCCTGCGCCGGCTCGACGACGATGAACTGATCGCAGCCCACACCGGTCCTGCGGTTGGAAATGGCCCGCACCTCCGCCTCGGACGGGGCGTAGGTCTCGTTGCGGGCGTCGATCACGACGAAGTCGTTGCCGAGCCCGTGCATCTTCAGGAAGTCGCGCATCATGACCGCCGTTATATGGCGACCCGGCCTCCCGAGTCCATGGGCGGCCACGCTGCCGGCCCCGTCCGAACGGGCAGGGCGCTATGCCCCCGGGTCGGGGGTGCTCCTCCGATGCCCACCGCCGCGGCGCCGGCCCGCGTGCGAAACTGGCCCGGGACATTGTCCAGGGAGGGCATCATGACCGTCTACATGGCCGAACGGGACCTCAAGGGCATCGGCATGGACGACCTCGCGGCGGCACAGCGGCGGGCCATCGACACCGCCCGCGACATGAGCGCCGAGGGCACGCGGGTGCGCTACATCCGCAGCATGTTCGTGCCGAGCGAGGGCCGTTGCGAGTGCCTGTTCGACGCCGACGACGCGGACGCGGTGCGGCGGCTGAACGACACCGCCGGGCTGCCCTACACCCGCGTCGTCGAGGCGATGGACCTCACGCCCCCTTGAACACCAGGCGCTTGGAGGCGGCGAAGTTGAAGAACATGCCGGCGATGGCGCCGGCGGCGACGGCCAGGAACGGATAGGCGTCGAACACGTCCACCCCCGCCTCCAGCACCACCGACACCGTGTAGTTCACCACGCCGCCCACCGCGTTGGCGGCGATGAAGGCGGCCCACTGGCGGTGCAGCGGCGCGTGGTCGGCGTGCCGGAAGGTGAAGGCGCGGTTCAGCGCCCAGGTCGTCGTCGCCGCGGCGAAGAAGGAGGGGATGCGGGCGGCGAAGAACTCCAGCCCCGCCCACAGGCCGAGGTAGAGCACCGCCGTATCGACCACCAGCCCGACGACGCCGACCATCCCGAACTTGCCGAACTGCACCCCCAGCCGGCCGAGCCGGCTGTCGAGCAGCCTCACCGCGAGGTCGATCATTTCTCGCTCTTCGGCGGCGCGCAATTCGGCGCGGGGATGGAGAGATAGCGCAGGCGCTTCATCTCCTTGCGGCCGTGCGTCACGGTGTCGAGGATCAGGCCGCAGGTCAGGCTGAGGAAGGCCAGCACCATGGTGCCGGTCGCCAGCACCGCGGTGGGCAGGCGGGGCACCAGTCCTGTCTGGAAGTAGGTCAGGAAGACCGGCACCACCAGCATCAGCGAGACCGCCGCCAGCACCCCGAAGACGGTGGCGAAGAACGGCAGCGGCCGTTCCTCCTTCACCAGGACCAGGATGGTCTTGAGGATGCGGAAGCCGTCGCGGTAGGTGCGCAGCTTGCTGACCGAGCCCTCGGGCCGGTCCTTGTAGGGGGTCTTCACCTCGGCGATGGGCATGCGCAGCTCCAGCGCGTGCACCGTCAGTTCGGTCTCCGTCTCGAAGCCGGAGGCCAGCGCCGGGAAGCTCTTGACGAAGCGGCGCGAGAACACCCGGTAGCCGCTGAGCATGTCGTGGATGCGGTGGCCGAACACCTCCGCCACCAGGCCGGTCAGCAGCCTGTTGCCGAAGCGGTGGCCGGGGCGGTAGGCGGCGACGATGTCGGTCACCCGCGCGCCGTTGACCATGTCCAGCTGCTCTTCCCACAGGCGCCTGACCATCAGCGGCGCGCTGGGGGCGTGGTAGGTGTCGTCGCCGTCCACCAGGACGTAGACGTCCGCCTCGATGTCCGAGAACATCCGGCGCATGACGTTGCCCTTGCCCTGCAGGGGCTCCGTGCGCACCACCGCGCCGGCGGCCTTCGCCACCTCGATGGTGCGGTCGGCGGAGTTGTTGTCGTAGACGTAGACGGTGGCGTCGGGCAGCGCGGCGCGGAAGTCCTCCACCACCTTGCCGATGGCCGCTTCCTCGTTGTAGCAGGGGATCAGCACGGCGACGGAGCATGGCAGCGGCGCGGGCTGCGCCGCCTCGGAGGGAGCGGAGGCGGCGGCCGGGGTGCGGGTGAGGGTCGTGGCGGGCATGGCCTGTGGCGGCTTCAGTGGAGTCTCCGGAATAAACACCATCTGCTCCCCGCTATTCCACTGTCGAAATGCGATCACGCGCGGACGCCCGTGATGTCCTGCAACCGCCCCTTCCAGCGGCCCGTCCCGCGTGCAGCCGGGGTACGCCGTTCAACATTCTCCGAACGCACCTTCGCTGCCACCGGCGGCTTAGCGGCGCACCGGGCAGAGGTTGAGCGTCTCGCCCAGATTGTTGGGCACCGGGCGGCAGCCCTGCGGGTCGAGCGTCAGGCCCATCAGCGCGGCGGCCTTGGCGGCACCGGGCGTATCGGGGATGGTGCTGAGCATCAGGAACGCGCCTTTGTGCTCGGCCACCCGGCGCTCCAGCACCGCGCGCATGCCGTTGCCGACAGAATCCGGCTGCAGGAAGTTGGACTGGATGCGCACCACCGGCATCTGCGGCGGGAATAGCGGCACCACGTGCGAAATCGCCCAGTAGCCGCCCATCAGCAGCATGGTGTGGTCCGGATCCTCGATGGACGGCACGTCGGCCTGCACCCACTGGCGGCTCCAGTTCACACGGCCCCAGTCAGCCGGCTGCATGGTCGCCTGCACCAGCACCAGCAGGGCGGTCGCGGCGCCCATCCGCACCTTGACCGGCATCGGCAGTCTTCCGGCCGCCAGCACGACGGCCAGCGGCGCCAGCATCTCCACCGGCACCAGATAGCGGTAGACGCAGAACATGTAGACCCACAGCGCGTAGGTCACCGCCAGCGCAGTCAGCAGGTAGCGCGCCGCGCCGGGAACGGCGACCGCCTGCGCCGGCCGCCGCACCAGCGCCGCCAGACCGGCCAGCGGCACCAGCGCGAACAGCAGCGGCACCCGCAGGTCGAACCACGCCACCTCGCCGACCTTGATCGGGTCGCGCAGGAAATAGAAGGGGAAGAACACCCGCTCCACCGGATCGGCCGGCAGGAAGGAATAGTTGCGGTAGTCGGAGATGGCGGCGAGCGGCGATTTGAAGACGTGATTCATGTGCGGGAAGATCGGGTTGCCGTAGCTCTGCCACAGGTGGACCATCCAGAAGCCGCCGGTCGCCGCCAGCCCGGCCAGCACGCCGATCCCGAAGAAGAAGGCCAGCCACAGCCGCCGCCAGGGCCGCGCCGGCAGCACCAGGAAGGCGAGGCACAGCCCGACCGCGAAGATCACCGTCGGGTTCTTCGCCCCCATCGCCGCCCCGGCCAGCACGCCGCCGGCCGCCACCCGCGCGAAGGCCCAGCCGGCCGGCCCGTCGAGCAGCCGCGGCAGCCCGCTGACCACCACCAGCGCGGCGCCCAGCACGCCCAGGCTGACCACGTTGTCCTGGAACGTCGTGCCCAGCAGCCCCAGCGTGCCGCCGCCGAGCCCGCCCATCGCCGCCAGCGCCGCCGCCAGCAGCGTGCGCCGCATCTCCGTGCCGACGCTCAGGCTGGCCATGGCAAGGCCGAACAGCAGCGGCAGGTTCAGGCCCTGGACGGCACTCCACACAAAGCCGGCGACCGGCGCCGGAAATGCGGTGGCCAGCCAGTAGAAAGGCAGGTCGAGGATCGGGTTGTAGAAGCTGGGCATCTGCGCCGGCAGCAGGTCGATGCCAATGCGGCCGGTCAGGAATGCGTAAGCGTTGTACCAGTGGTAGTTCCGCAGGTCCCAATTGGCGTCCATGTCCAGCGACACCCCCAGCGCGCCGTAGGCCAGCGGGGCGAGCACCAGGAAGGCGGCGGCGATCAGGCGCGCGCGGCGGTCGGAGGTCGGCAGAATCGGCATGGGGGCGGGCCGGGGCGGTTGGCGTCGCGCCGTTGGTACGCGAGGCGGCGCGGGGCTTCAAGGCCCTGCCGGCGCGGATGCGCGTGTCCGCCGCCAAGCGGAAACGAAAACGGGCCGCGCCCTGCGCAGCCCGTTTTTCGGTCTTAATGGTATCTGGCGTCCCAGAACTTACCCGCGGTGGGACAGAGCCTGATAGACGAAGTAGGCCGGGGTCGCCTGGAACCACGCCGCCAGGAACTCACGGACGGCTTGCAGGCCATGAGCCGACGGGGCGATGTGGGCGCTGTGCGAGAAGGTCGTGGTCGTCATGATGTCTCTCCATTGGCTGATGAGGAGAGTATAGGTTGGTATACCAAATGCCATATGCGCAAAGACCGCAACCCAGCAAGACCGGAAAATTACGGCTCCCCCAATGGTTTCCGCAGCGAACAGTCGGCGGGGTGCAAGGAGTGGCGTATGGCGATAGTCATAGGTGTGAGCGTGGGATGGCGTGAACGCCCCAATACCGTCATGGCCGGGCTTGTCCTGGCCATCCACGCACTCGGATTTCTGTAGACGTTCGGGCCCGTGGATGCCCGGGACAAGCCCGGGCATGACGCAGGGGAGAGCAACGCGGCTCACGCCGCCCGGATGCGCTCCAGGAAGGCGAGAACCTCGCCGCGCAGCCGTTCGGCCTCCTGCGACAGGCTGCCGGCGGCGCCGAGCATCTGGGAGGCGGCGGCACCGGTCTCCGAGGCGGCCTGGTTGACGCCGACGATGGTGTCCGACACCGCGCGCGTGCCGCCGGCGGCCTGCTGGACGTTGGTGGCGATGTCGCGCGTCGCCGCGCCCTGCTGCTCGATGGCGCCGGCGATGGAGGTCGCGATGCGGTCGACGCCCGAGATGGTCTCGCCCACCGCACGGATCGCCGTTACCGCGCGGTCGGTGGTCGTCTGGATGTCGCCGATCTTGGTCTGGATGTCGCCGGTCGCCTGAGCCGTCTGGTTGGCGAGGTGCTTGACCTCGTTCGCCACCACGGCGAAGCCCTTGCCCGCCTCGCCGGCCCGCGCCGCCTCGATGGTGGCGTTCAGCGCCAGCAGGTTGGTCTGCGACGCGATGTCGGAGATCAGCTTGACCACGTCGCCCACCTGGTGCGCCGCCTCGGCCAGGCCGGCCATCAGCTCGTTGGTCTGGCGCGCCTCGGCGACCGCGGTGGCGGTGATGCGGGTGGACTGCTCGACCTGCTGGCCGATGGAGCGGATTGAGGCAGACAGTTCCTCCGCCGCCCCGGCCACCGTGTTGACGCTCGACGACGCCTGCTCGGCGGCGCCGGCGACGACGACGGCCTGCCGCGAGGTCGCCTCCGCGGTGGAGGACAGGGTGCCGGCGGAGGCCTGCATCTCGGCCGCCGCGGAGGCCACGGTGTCCACCACGTGCCGAACCGACGTCTCGAACGCGTCGGCCAGCCGCGCCAGCGTCGCCTTGCGCTCGGCCTCGGCCGCGGCCTTCAGCCGCTCCTGCTCGGCGTGCAGTTCGGCGTTCTCGCGGGCGCGCTCCTTGAAGACGTCGACGGCGCGGGCCATCTCGCCGACCTCGTCGCGGCGGGCCGCGTCCGGCACGGCGGCGGAGAGGTCGCCGTCGGCCACCTGATGCATGATGCCGGCCAGCCGGGTGATTGGCCGGGCGATGCTGCGACCGAGCAGGACGGCGGCGCCGAACGCCACGAAACCCAAGGCCAGCACGGTGGCGCCGGCCTCCAGCGCGCGCTCGCGGAAGGCGGCCTGCACGTTGTCCACGTAGATGCCGGTGCCCAGCATCCAGTTCCAGCCGTTGGTGAACTTGGCATAGCCGATCTTCGGCACCGGCACGTCGGAGCCGGCCTTGGCCCACAGGAACTCCACGAAGTCGCCGCCGCGGCCGGCGGCGGCCAGAAGGTCGCGGATCATGAACTGGCCGTTGGGGCCTTTCAGGTCGCGCAGGTCCTTGCCTTCCAGCTCCGGCTTGGCGCCGTGCGCCACCACCACGCCGTCGCGGGTGTAGGCGAAGAAGTATTCGCTGCCCTCGAAACGGATGGCGCGCAGCGCGCCCTTCGCCTGCGCCTGGGCCTGCTCGAGCGGCATCTCGCCCTTGGCGGCGCGTGCTTCCAGATCCTGCACGATGGTGACCGCGGTCTCCACCAGCGCCTTCACCTTGGCCTTGTCCTCCTGCAGCATGGTCGAGCGGATCTCGGCCACGGCGACAAAACCGAAGACGGCGAGCGCGGCCAACGCCACCGCCGGCAACAGGAGCAGCTTGCCCCCGATCCGAAGGCTTGATCCACGCATGGGACTCTCCACTGGGAAATGGGCGCGGGAAGGGCGCCAGGAAGCATCCTGTCTGATATATTACTTCGCGGTTAAGCAAGGCCGCAATGTGGGGTGCGACGTTTTGTCAAGTCTCGGCCAAGTCTTGGCTAAGTCGAGCTTGCGCAATTGAGGCGGCTTTTTATGCGCTTTCGGCAGATGTCTGCGCGAAGCGGCATAGTGTATGCTTTTCACCGCGGGTTCGGCTTGACGGTGGGTCATCTTCCAGGAATGGGTACGACTTGCGCGTCGCGCGGTGGATGTGGACGCCGGCTGGGGCCATGTTATGCGGTGGCGTATGTTCAGGGCCATCAACCGCCATGCGGAAAGCGTGCACCTGCCTCTGGCGTCGCGGTCCTTGGTCTGCTATTCACCGGGCTCTTGCCGGCGCCTCCGGCCGGCCACGCGCGCGATGGGTTTTGGCTATGGAAAAGTTCACGGTTCTCACCGGCGTTGCCGCACCGATGCCGATGATCAACATCGACACCGATATGATCATCCCCAAGCAGTTCCTGAAGACGATCAAGCGGACCGGCCTGGGCAAGCACCTCTTCGACGAGATGCGCTACACCCCCGACGGCCAGGAGGTCGACAGCTTCGTCCTCAACAAGCCGGCCTACCGCAGCGCCAAGATCCTGGTGGCGGGCGACAACTTCGGCTGCGGCTCGTCGCGCGAGCACGCGCCGTGGGCGCTGGCCGACTTCGGCATCCGCTGCATCATCGCGCCGAGCTTCGCCGACATCTTCTACAACAACTGCTTCAAGAACGGCATCCTGCCGATCACGCTGCCGAAGGAACAGGTGGACCTGCTGCTGGACGACGCCTCGCGCGGTTCCAACGCGGTGGTGACGGTGGACCTGGAGAAGCAGGAGATCACCGGCCCGGACGGCGGCAAGCTCAGCTTCGAGGTCGATCCGTTCCGCAAGCACTGCCTGCTGAACGGCCTGGACGACATCGGCCTGACGCTGCAGCAGGCGCCGGCGATCGACGCCTTCGAGGCCAAGATCCGCGGCGGCCAGCCGTGGCTGGCCCTCTGATCAAATCAAGAGACGAACCGTAGAGAAGGGGAGAGTACCCGATGCCCGCCAACAAGAAGCTCCTGTTCCTGCCCGGTGACGGCATCGGCCCCGAGGTGATGCGTCAGGTGCGCCGGGTCATCGACTGGATGGACCGCAAGCGCAAGGTCACCTTCGACGTGACCGAGGGTCTGGTCGGCGGTGCGGCCATCGACGCGCACGGCACCCCGCTGACCGACGCGACGCTGGCCGACGCGCTGGCGGCGGACGCGGTGATGCTGGGCGCCGTCGGCGGCCCGAAGTGGGACAACCCCTCCGACTACATGAAGCGCCCGGAAGCCGGCCTGCTGCGCCTGCGCAAGGAGCTGGGCCTGTTCGCCAACCTGCGTCCGGCCACGGTGTTCGACGCGCTGGTCGACGCCTCGACGCTCAAGCCCGAGATCATCAAGGGCCTGGACATCATGATCGTCCGCGAGCTGACGGGCGGCGTGTACTTCGGTGAGCCGCGCGGCATCGAGGACCTGCCGAACGGCGAGCGCCGCGGCGTCAACACCCAGGTCTACACCACCTCCGAGATCCGCCGCGTGGCGTCCGTGGCCTTCGAGCTGGCGCGCAAGCGCAGCAACAAGGTCCACTCCATGGAGAAGGCGAACGTCATGGAGTCCGGCCTGCTGTGGCGGCAGGAGGTGACCAAGCTGCACCAGGAGCAGTACTCGGACGTGACGCTGGAGCACATGTACGCCGACAACGGCGCCATGCAGCTCTTGAAGAACCCGAAGCAGTTCGACGTCATCGTCACCGACAACCTGTTCGGCGACATCCTGTCGGACGAGGCGGCGATGATGACCGGCTCGCTGGGCATGCTGCCCTCGGCCTCGCTGGGCGCGGCGGACGCCAACGGCAACCGCAAGGCGCTGTACGAGCCGGTGCACGGCTCGGCCCCGGACATCGCCGGCAAGGACCTCGCCAACCCGTGCGCGACGCTGCTGTCGTTCGCGATGGCGCTGCGCTACTCGTTCAACCTGGACGACGACGCGAAGACGCTGGAGAAGGCCGTGCAGAACGTGCTGGCCGGCGGCATGCGCACCGCCGACATCATGGCGCCGGGCATGGCCCGCTGCTCGACCACGGTGATGGGCGACTCGATCCTGCGCGAGCTGGACAAGCTGTCGTCGTAACGGTCGATCGCGGTTTACGAGAAAGCCCCTCTCCGCCGGAGAGGGGCTTTTTCTTTTGGATCAGTCGTCGCCGGCCGCCTCGACCCGCGCCCCCCGGCCGCCATGACTGGCCTGCCCGCCCTTGCGCCCGGCTTCGGCGGCGAGCGAAGGGTTCTTCGAGAAGCTGCGCGCCTGCGCCGGCACGCTGCGCCCGCCCTTGCGGCCCGCCTCGGCGGCGAGTTCCGGGTTTTTCGAGAAGCTGCGCTTGTCGGCCGGCACGCTTTCGCCGCCTTTGCTGGCGATCTGGCGCTGCCGGTCACGGTCCATGGAAGCGAACCCGCGGTTCGATGTCCGCCCGCCGTCCTTCGAAGCCATCGTGAAACCTCCAACTCTGCCTTCAGCCCACAAACCAGGGACGGCAAAGTTGGTTCCAGGCAACCCGGCGGATTCCCCGCTCCCGGTCAGGCTGCCGCGGATTCCAGCGCGGCGATGGCCTCGGCCAGCGCCACCAGACGGCGGGCGTTCTCGACGTGCAGGTTCTCCACCAGCTTGCCGTCCACCACCACCACGCCCTTACCCGCCGCCGCGGCCTCGGCGTGCGCGGCGATGATGCGGCGGGAGTAGGTGATCTCATCGGCGCCCGGCGCGAAGGCCTCGTTGGCGGCAGCGATGGTCTTGGGGTGGATCAGCGTCTTGCCGTCGAAGCCCAGGTCGCGGCCCTGCCGGCAGGAGTCCGCGAATCCCTCGTCGTCGTTGAGGTCCAGGTGCACGCCGTCGAGGATGGCGAGGCCGTGGGCGCGCGCCGCCAGCAGGCACAGGCCGAGGCTGGTGATCATCGGCAGCCGGTCGCGGGTGTGCGCGGCGTGCAGGTCCTTGGCGAGGTCGGAGGTGCCCATCACCAGCCCGCCAAGCTTCGCCGACGCCCCGGCGATCTCCCTGGCGTTCAGCATGCCGAGCGGCGTTTCCATCATGCACCAGATCCGTTGCCCCTCGGGCGAGCCGGCGGCGCGCAGCACCGCCTCGGCTTGGCGGACGGCGTCGGCGCTCTCCACCTTGGGCAGCAGCACGGCGTCGGCTCCGCTGGTGGCGGCCATCACGAGGTCCTCGTACCCCCAGGGGGTGGCGAGGCCGTTGACGCGCACCACGATCTCACGCCCCCCGTAACCGCCGGCGGCCAGCGCCGCGGCGATGTTGGCGCGCGCTTCCGCCTTGGCGTCGGGCGCCACGGCGTCTTCCAGGTCGAGGATCAGGCCGTCGGCCGGCAGCGTGCGCCCCTTCTCCAGCGCGCGGGCGTTCGATCCCGGCATGTAGAGGACGCTGCGGCGCGGGCGGGCGGTCGTGGCCATGGCGGAATCTCCCCGGTTCGTCTCGCGTCCCTGCTTACCCGCAGGGCGCACCGGGTGTCCACGGCCTTAAGGCGTCAGGCGGCGAGCGGCAGGGCGGCGGCGCGCACGGCGCGGAAGCTGGCGAGGTCGGCGCGCAGCGCGTCCTTCACCGCCGGCGGCGCGCCCGGCGCGATGGTGGCGGCGCGGCCGGGGACGAGGGTCACCGGCGTCAGCGAATCGGTGGTGCCCCAGCGCACCTTGTCGAAGCGAACGCTGCCGCGCGGCAGCGGCTCGACCAGCAGGCGCTGCTCTGCCATCGGGGACTCGACATCGAACCGCTCGACCGCCGCGGCGATCTCGTGGCCGTATCCGGCGGCGTCGCCGAACAGGTCCATGGCGCCGTCCGGGTGCAGCACCGCGGATCCCGACAGCAAAACCGTGCTGCCGTCGTTCAGCCACAGCTTCATGCGGATGAATTCGATCGCCATCGTCGAGACCTCGGGAATTCGTCGGACAGAGGGAAAGTAGACGGCGATTGTTTCTGCACAAAGAGCTATTTGGTTTCTTGCGGACAAGCTCAATGTCGGTTCTGAAATGTGGGGAAATCCGCAAGATCCCTTTGCCATGAAAGCGTATCCGCGAACCGGCCGGACGCCACGGATTGAACGCTTGGCGCGCGCCCGGTCATGCCTTAGGCTTTGCCGCCATGAAGACGGTCATCTCCATCCAGTCCCACGTCGCCTACGGATATGTCGGTAACCGGGCGGCCGTGTTTCCCCTGCAGCGGTTGGGCTACGACGCCGTGGCGGTAAACACGGTGCAGTTCTCCAACCACACCGGCTACGGCGCCTGGACCGGGCAGGTCTTCACGCCGGAGCACATCGCCGACGTCCTCGACGGCATCGACGCGCGCGGCGTGCTGCCGTCCTGCGTGGCGGTGCTGTCCGGCTACATGGGGGACGCTGCGCTGGGGCAGGTGGTGGTGGGCGCCGCGGCGCGGGTCAAGTCGGCCAGCCCGCAGGCGGTGTACTGCTGCGATCCGGTCATGGGCGATGTCGGCCGCGGCTTCTTCGTGCGGCCGGGCATCCCGGAATTCATGAAGGCGCACGCCGTCCCCGCCGCCGATATCGTCACGCCCAACCAGTTCGAGCTGGAATACCTGACCGACCGCACCATCGCCAGCATGGCCGACGCGCTGGACGCCGCGGCGGCGTTGCGCGCCACGGGGCCGAAGCTGGTGCTGGTTACCAGCCTGATCCGCGCCGACGCCCCCGCCGACCGCATCGAGATGCTGGTCGATACCGCCGAGGGCACCTGGGTGGTGAGCACGCCGCGCCTGCCGCTCGACCCGCCGCCGAACGGCGCCGGCGACGCGGTGGCGGCGCTGTTCCTCGCGCATTGGCTGAAGACCGCCGACGCCGCGCAGGCGCTGGCGCAGGCGGCCTCGGCGATCTACGCGGTGTTCCAGGAGACGCGGCGCCTCGGCACCCGCGAGCTGGCGCTGATCCCGGCGCAGGACGAGCTGGTCAGGCCATCCGAGGTCTTCGCGGCGGAGCGGGTTCGCTAGAACAGCACCCAGGGCTCCGCCCGCGCCGCTTCGGTCCACGCGCGCAGCGCCGGCAGGGCCAGGATCGCGTCGGCGTACGCGCGTCCGACCTCGTCCAACTCCACCCCGTACGTCTCGAACCGCGTCACCACGGGCGCGTACAGGCAGTCGGCGATGGAGAAACGGCCGAACAGGTACGGCCCATCCGCACCGAACCGCTCCCGCGCGTCGCGCCAGATCGCGGCGATGCGGGCAATGTCGGCCAGCGTCTCCTCGCTGCGGCCCTCGCCGGGAGCGTTGCGCTTCAGGTCCATCGGCATGGTGGTGCGCAGCGACACGAAGCCCGAGTGCATCTCCGCCGACACCGACCGCGCCACGGCGCGGGTGTACGCGTCGTCCGGCCACAGGCGGGCGTCGGGGAAACTCTCCGCCAGATACTCGCAGATCGCCAGCGAGTCCCAGATCGCCCGCTCCCCGTGGCGCAGCAGCGGCACCTTGCCGGACGGCGAGTGCGCGAGGATGCGCGCCCGGCTGTCCGGCTGGCGCAGCGGCACCAGAACCTCGGCGAACGGCACGCCGATGTGTTTCAGCGCCAACCACGGCCGCAGCGACCAGGACGAGTACGCCTTGTTGCCGATGACCAGGGTGAGGTCCGCCATGCCCGTGTCTCCGAAAGCTCCGGCTCGACTGTCGCCGGGAAGCGGGGATTGCGCAAGGGCGCGCGGCGCGCCATCCTTTCGCCTTCCGTTTCACCAGCAAGGACGACCCGCGTTGATCGCCACGCTGCGCGCCAAGGCCGCCGCCGACACCGTTCCCGTCACCCCGCTGACCAAGGCCGAACTGCCCGGCTGGCTGGAGTCGCAGCCGCCGGCCACCGCCGCCTGGGTGAAGGCCGTGAACTTCTCCGCCGACTCCGGCGCGACCGCGCTGCTGCCCGGCGACGACGGCCGGCTCGGCCGCGTGCTGGTCGGCGTGTCGGCGGTGGAGGATCTCTGGGCGTTCGCCGGGCTTCCGGGCTCGCTACCGCCCGGCTCCTACCGCATCGACGCGGATCTGGACGGGCGCGCCGCCACCCGTGCCGCGCTGGCCTGGACGCTGGGGAGCTACGTCTTCACCCGCTACAAGAAATCGGAGAAGGAGTTCGCTCAGCTGGTCTGGCCGAAGGCCGCCGACCGCGGCGACGTCGAGCGCGCTGCCTCCGCCACCTGGCTGGTGCGCGACCTCGTCAACACCCCCGCCGCCGACATGGGCCCGACCGAGCTCGCCAAGGCCGCCAAGGAACTGGCCGAGGAGTTCGAGGCTACCGTCAAGATCACCGCCGGCGACGACCTGCTGAAGAAGAACTACCCGGCCGTCCACGCCGTCGGCCGCGCCTCCCCGCGCGAGCCGCGCCTCATCGACATCACCTGGGGCCGCCGCGACGACCCGAAGGTGACGCTGGTCGGCAAGGGCGTGTGCTTCGACAGCGGCGGCCTCGACATCAAGCCGTCCAGCGCCATGCTGATCATGAAGAAGGACATGGGCGGCGCGGCGCACGCGCTGGGCGTGGCGCGCATGGTGATGATGGCCGGCCTGCCGGTGCGCCTGCGCGTGCTGATCCCGGCGGTGGAGAACGTCATCTCCGGCAACGCCTTCAAGCCGCAGGACATCCTGAAGACCCGCAAGGGGTTGAGCGTCGAGGTCGGCAACACCGACGCCGAGGGCCGCCTGATCCTCTGCGATGCGCTGGCCGAGGCCGATTCCGAGAAGCCGGCGCTCCTCATCGACTTCGCCACGCTGACCGGGGCGGCGCGCGTGGCGCTCGGCACCGACCTGCCGGCGCTGTTCGCCAACAACGAGGATCTCGCGTCCGACCTGCTCGCCGCGTCGGAGGACTCCTGCGACCCGATGTGGCGCCTGCCGCTCTGGCAGGGCTACCGCAAGGGCCTGGAGAGCAAGATCGCCGACCTCAACAACGTCACCAGCCACGGCTTCGCCGGGGCAATCACCGCGGCGCTGTTCATGGAGAGCTTCGTGTCGAAGGAGACGCCTTGGGCGCACCTCGACACCTACGCCTGGAACGGCTCCGCCCGGCCGGGCCGGCCGGAGGGTGGCGAGGCGCTGGGCATGCGCGCGGTGTACGCGCTGATCGAGAAGCGGTTCGGGAAGAGGTAAGGGAGAGCGTTGCGCGGGCGAGGGGCGTTGCCCCTCGCACTCCCCGCCAAAGGCCACGAGCCTTTGGGGACAGTCAGTGGTTCGGAGATTTTTCCTACACGGCGTCAGACCATTGTAATGGCTAGCTTCCAAACTACGATTGCGTAATTTCACCATTGGCGAAAACAAGTTGGCTTCCTCTGGCGCTAACGTCTCGTGAAACATAGACTTTGCCAGAGAGCGAATTTTTTATTTTGTCGAAAATTCAAAACCGCCAATTTCGCTGGATGGAGATTTTGGCTGAGCCAAAACTTACGGAATCATTTCATCTTGATTGCGTTGGCTTTGGTGTGATTGTTTTATTTCCTCCTTTGGAGGACGACGCCATGCCCACCGTCCATCGCCAAGACGGTTTCCGCTTCTACTTCTACAGCCACGAACCGAATGAGCCCGCGCATGTCCACGTGGACCGTAGCGGTGCCTCCGCGAAAGTGTGGCTGACCCCGGTGCAGGTCGCGGTTAATATGGGCTATTCGGCACACGAGCTGACCGAGGTGCTGCGGATCGTGCGCGGGCGCCGCGAGAAGCTCCTGGAGGAGTGGCATGGCTTCTTTGGCACCCAAGGTTGACCTCCGCGTCAAGGCGGTGTCGGTCGATGACGACCGGCTGACGGTGGACCTGATGGACGGCCGCAGCATCGCCGTTCCGCTCGCTTGGTACCCACGCCTGTTCGACGCCACGCCAGAGCAGCGGCGCAACTGGGAACTCGCTGGCGGCGGCTACGGCATCCACTGGCCGGACATCGACGAGGACCTCTCGACCGAGGGATTGCTGCGCGGCGCTCCCGCGCCCCGGTCCGCCGCCTGATCCTTCGCACGCGTCTATCAATCCGGCTGCGAAACGCTTGCGGGTTGGCACGGGCTTGGGCAAACTCGCAGCGCTTTCCGTCGGGGGATCGGGTATGGCGCGGAACCTCAAGGCGCTCGGGTTGTGGCGCACGGCGCTGGTGGCCAGCGTCCGGCAGGACGGGCCGGACCTGTCGGCCCGCCAGATGGCCATCATGCTGCAGGTCTACCTGACCGACCCGCCGCACACCGTGCGCGGGCTGGCTGGCACGCTGAACATCTCCAAGCCGGCCGTCACCCGCGCCCTCGACCGCCTGTCGCTGCTGGGCTTCGCCAAGCGCAAGCGCGACACCGAGGATAAGCGCAACGTGCTGGTCCAGCGCACCGTCAAGGGCTCCGTCTTCCTCTCCGATTTCGCCGAACTGGTGATCCAGGCCGGCGCCGTGGCGCCCGAGGACATGGCGACCGTCAAGGCCGAGGAGGAACTGGCCGCCGCCGCCAAGGCGCGGCTGGAGGCCGAACTGCGCGTCAAGGCGCCGGCGGACGCATGAGCGCCGCGCCCGACCCGCGCCGTCACCCGTACCGCGCCGATCTTGCCGCCGCCCACCTGAAGGGCACCGTGGAGGCCGAGCGCTTCGTCGAGGGCGTGCCGTACCGCGTGCGCAGCGGCGTCGCCGGCCTGCGCGGCGAGCCCGACGCCAAAGCCCGCCACACCTCGCAACTGCTGTTCGGCGAGACCTTCACCGTCTACGACACGAAGGACGGCTGGTCATGGGGCCAGTGCGGCACCGACGGGTACGTCGGCTGGACGCGCACGCAGTCGCTGTCGCCGGAGCTGTTCGAACCGACGCACGTCGTCACCGCGGTGCGCAGCTTCCTGTTTCCCGAGCCGGACCTGAAGACTCCGCCGCGCGACGCCATCCCGCTGGGTGCGCCGGTGACCGTGCTGCGCACGGTGAACGGCTATGGCGAACTGGCCGGCGGCGGCTGGCTGTACGGCAAGCACCTCTCCGCCCCCGACGCGCTGGAACCCGACCCGGTGGCGACCGCCGAGCGGCTGTTCGGTGTGCCGTACCTGTGGGGCGGGCGGACGCCGCTGGGCATCGACTGTTCGGGGTTGGCGCAACTGGGCCTGCTGCGCGCCGGCCTTCCGTGCCCGCGCGACAGCGACATGCAGCGCGACGAGGTCGGCGCGCTCCTCTCCGCCGACGGAACGGGGGTGGAGTACCGCCGCGGCGACCTGGTGTTCTTCCCCGGCCATGTCGGGCTGATGCTCGACGGCGAGCGGCTGCTGCACGCCACCGCCTACACCATGACCGTCACCGTCGAGCCGCTCGACGACGTGGCGGCGCGCGCCGGCGGCATCAGCGCGGTGCGCCGGCTGTAACCTCGCGGGTTCAAGGCAACGCACGGGCCGGCCCCGCGTCGTGCGGCGGCCGGCCCGTGCGGTGTGCCGGGACTTCGTTGATCAGTCGAAGGACGGGCAGTGCCCGTCGGCCCTGCCGAGCGGCACCACGTTGTCGCGGTCGGTCAGCGTGCTCATCTCGGTGACGCTGCCGCCGGTCTTCTGCACCATGGTCCGCGCGTATGCGGCATAATGCCGCATAAGTATAATGCGGGCGATCGTCGTGTCTTCGCCGTGGCGCTCATCGCGCTCCAGCCGGCGTTCCATGCCCAGGATCGATTGGATGTTTTGTTCGGACGGCTCGGCTACTGTGTGCAACATCGCGGCGCCTCCTCCATCCGCCCTTTCGGACGGTGCTCTCTTATACAGGAGAGGCAGCCTTTTCACAATATGGCCGTATAGGTAGGACTTTTATTTCAAAGCGATGAAAGGACATTTCATCAAAGTCGTAGCGCTGTGGCCGTCTTATAACCAAAGCCCCTCCCCGAACGCTCGGGGAGGGGCTTGGTTCCCGGAGGAAGACCGACGTGCCGTCGCTTTACTGCGGCAGCGGCGGCGGGGTGTCGCTCAGCGAACGCAGGTAGGCGACGATGTTGGCGCGCTCCTGGTCCTTCTTGACGCCGGCGAAGGTCATCTTGGTGCCGGGAGCATAGCCCTTCGGGTCGAAGAGGAAGTGGTTGAGTTCCTCATAGTCCCAGTTGCCGCCCTTCTTGGCGATGGCGTCGGAGTAGGCGAAGCCCTGCGCGTGCGCCTTCGGCCCGCCGATGATGCCGTAGAGGTTCGGGCCGACCTTGCCCGCCTCGCCCTTGTTGAAGGTGTGGCAGGCGGCGCAGGCCTTGGCCGCGGTCTGGCCGGCCGCCGCGTCCGCCTTGGCGAGCAGCGGGCCGATCGCCGCCGGGCCGCCGCTGCCGGCCGCCGCCGCCTCGGCCTTCGGCGCGGACTCGGGCACGGCGATGACGTAGGACGGCTGCTTCAGCGCCTTGGGGTGCACCAGCACTTCGGCGATGAAGCCGCTCAGCGTGCCGATCAGCAAAGCCAGCAGGATCGCCCCGAATATCTTGTTGGTTTCCATGCTCATGGTGTCTCTACCCTTAGTTTATTGTTCGTATGTGACCCTTTGCCGCACCATAGCGCGGCGGGCCGGGGCTGTCACCGCGCCGCCGTCACGCCCAAAGGGGTAAATTGGGGCCGGCGGCGGGCGCGAAAAGCCTCAAAGCTGGGGGATTGCCGCGGTCGTTGACGCGGGGCGGCACGCTGTCGATACTCCGCGTCCCGAACCGCCTTTTCAAATTGCGGAAATTCCATGCCGACCTCGAACGTCATCGCCTTCCAGGGCCTGCCCGGCGCCTATTCCGACCTGAGCTGCCGCTCGGTCTTTCCGGAGATGCAGACCCTGCCCTGCGCGTCGTTCGAGGACGCCTTCGCCGCGGTGCGCGAGGGGCGCGCCCGGCTCGCCATGATCCCGGTGGAGAACTCGGTGGCCGGCCGCGTCGCCGACAACCACCACCTGCTCCCGCAGGGCGGCCTGCACATCATCGGCGAGCATTTCCAGCGGGTGAACCACCAGCTGCTGGCGCCGAAGGGCGCGACGCTGGGGACCATCCGGTCGGTGCACAGCCACATCCAGGCGCTTTCCCAGTGCCGCGAGATGACGCGCGCGCTGGGCCTGACGCCGGTCAACCACGCCGACACCGCGGGGGCCGCCGCCGACATCGCCAAGATGAACGACCCGGCTCACGCCGCCATCGCGTCGAAGCTGGCGGCGGAGATCTACGGGCTGGAGATCCTCAAGGCCGACATCGAGGACGCGGCGCACAACACCACGCGCTTCCTCATCATGGCGCGCGAGCCGCGCATCCCGCCGGCCGGGTCGTGCAAGACCATCACCACCTTCGTCTTCCGCGTCAGCAGCCGGCCGGCCGCGCTGTACAAGGCGCTGGGCGGCTTCGCCACCAACGGCGTCAACCTGACCAAGCTGGAAAGCTACATGGTCGGCGGGCGCTTCGCCGCCGCGCAGTTCTACGTCGACGTGGAAGGCCATCCGGACGAGCGTCCTCTCCGCCTGGCGCTGGAGGAGTTGGATTTCTTCGCCCGTGAGATGAAAATCCTCGGCGTCTATCCGGCCAGCCTGTTCCGGTATCAGGGAAGCCAGCTCGACGGCGAAGATTGATCGACTCCAGGAGCGACCGGTAATTACCATCAATTTTATCTTTGCTGTGGCGCCGCAGGGAATTTGTGCGTTGCCGCGCAAAGGAAATGCGGCATCCGGTCGCATGACCTGAAGAAACCGGTTCTTTACCTTTTCGCCGACTGTCCATTCCCGACAAGTTGTGCTATATACTCGTACAAATAAAGAGCCCATCAATGGGCCCTCCGCCCAAGACGTCCGGCACCAAAACAATTGGCCGGCGCCATGGCGCCAACGGATGGAGGTGGCCATGCTGACCTATGAAGACTGCATCGGTCTGGCGAATCTGGAAAAGGACGAAGTCGCGCAAATCGCCGAGCACGAGCGGCTTCCCTACATGACGGCCCTTGAGAAGGGCGCTGCCCTGCTGTCGCAGCCCTGGGGCGACGCGGCGATCCGCCAGATGGTGTGGGACAACCTGTGCCGGGCGAACCAGCGCCAGCACGCCGACCGCATCGAGGAACTGACCGTCGTTTACCAGACGACCTGCGAACGGCATCCGAACCCGTGCGACCGCCGGCGGTCGCCGGTGCGCTCCACGCACCCGATCTGGACCGCCGCGCACTGATCGCCCGCAGAAAGCCAACCGGCTCGGCCCGGCCTCCGCGAGGAGCCGGGCCGTTTTGGCTTCAACCCGCCGCGATCCAGTCGTCGATCAGCCGCCGCGCGATCGAGTCGAGGCGCGGCATGCGGAACTCGTCGCTGGGCTCCAGGTTGCGAAGGAAGCCGCGGGTGACCCAGCGCGCGCTCTCCAGCTCGTCTGTGGCGACGGTCATCTCGGCGGACAGCGCCCGCGCGGTGAAGCCGAGCATCAGCGAGGACGGGAACGGCCAGGGCTGCGAGGAGTGGTAGCGCACGTCGGTGATGCGCACGCCGACCTCCTCGAACACCTCGCGGGCGACGGCTTCCTCCAGGCACTCGCCCGGTTCGACGAAGCCGGCCAGCGTCGAGTGCATGCCCGCCGGCCACACCGCCTGCCGGCCGAGCAGGCAGCGGTCGCCGCCGTCGTGCACCAGCATGATCACCGCCGGGTCGGTGCGCGGGAAGTGCGGCGTCGCGCACTCGGGGTTGGAGCATTTGCGCACGTGCCCGGCCTCGGTGCCGGCGGCGGGCGAGCCGCAGACGCCGCAGAAGCGGTGCCGGGCGTTCCAGTGCGTCAGGCCGCGGGCGTAGGCGCACAGCGAGCCCTCGTCGTGGTCCATCAGCGGCCCGATCAGGCGCAGGTCGACGAATCGGCCGCCGTCCGCGACGCAGGGCGCCACCGCCGGATGTTCCTCCGGCGCCTCCAGGGCGGAGAGGTCCACCGCGAACACCGCGGCGCCGTCACGCAGGCCGAGCAGCACCGCCTCGTCGCCCCATCCTCCGTCCGGGGGCAGCAGGGCCATGCGCGGCGCCTCCTCCGGCCCGACGACCAGGGAGCGGGCGCGCCAGACCGGCACGATGCGCGTCTCCGGCGCCGCGCGGGCGGTGGCCAGCCAGTCGGGATCCTTGCGGCGGTGGGCGGCGCGGTCGGTGGACCCGCACGCGTAGACGTTCGGTCGGTCGAGCATGGCAGGAAGTCTAGGCCACGCTGCTGTTCCGGCAAACGCTTTCCGGCTTGCGCGGGGCCGGCACCCGTTTAGGATGCCCGCCAACCGTGCAACCGTCGGCGGAGCCCGCCCGCATGTCCGAGTCCTGTCCCGCCCATCTGGTGACGCTCGCCCAGCGTCTGGCCGACTCCAGCGCGTCGGTGGTGCGCCGCTACTTCCGCACCAACCTGACGGTCGACGACAAGGCCGACTCCTCGCCGGTCACCGTGGCCGACCGCGAGGCGGAGCGCATCGTCCGCGCCATCATCGAGGCGCAGCGCCCCGACGACGGCATCTACGGCGAGGAGCACGGCACCAAGAACCTGGACGCCGAGTGGGTTTGGGTGATCGACCCGATCGACGGCACCAAGAGCTTCATCGCCGGCCGGCCGATCTTCGGCACGCTGATCGCGCTGCTGCGGCACGGCCGCCCGGTGCTGGGCATCATCGACCAGCCGATCATCGGCGACCGCTGGATCGGCGTCGCCGGCCGCCCGACCACCCACAACGGCCAGCCGGCCAAGGTGCGCGGCTGCCCCGGCGGGCTGTCCGGCGCCATGCTCGGCACCACCTCGCCCGACCTGTTCCCCGGCGGCACCGCGGCGGGATTCGCGCGGGTGCGGGACGCGGCGAAGGTCACGGTCTACGGCGGCGACTGCTACACCTACGGGCTGCTGGCGTCGGGCTATTACGACCTCGTCGTCGAGGCGGGGCTGAAGCTGTACGACTTCGCCGCCCTGGTGCCGGTGGTGACCGGGGCCGGCGGCGTGATGACCGACTGGCAGGGCAATCCGCTCGACGCCGCCTCCGACGGGCGCGTCGTCGCCGCGGGCGATCCCCGCACCCACCGCGAGGCCCTGGCGGCGCTCGCCGGCTGACCTACTATCAGGCCCCATGACCTCCACCACCATCACCCCGCCGGCGCGCTCCGTCCTTGACGAGGCGCCGGACAACCTCAAGGCCTTCGTCGGCTCGCTGGCGGACAAGGTGGCGCAGGGCGCCAACTGGATGGTCCGCAAGAAGACGCTGTGCGACTACATGCTCAGCCTCGGCGCCTATCTGACGCTGAGCCCGGCCGAGCGGCTGGAACTGGCCGGCACCAGCGGCGTCGAACTGCCGCCGGAGGACGGCAACGGCGGAGAGCTGCCGGCGAAGTTCGGCGAGGTGCTGCCCTTCTACGTCGGCGCCATCCTGGAGCGCCTGGGCGAGGAGCGCATCGCCGGCGCCGAGCAGGCCGCCGTCTACGTCCTGTCCATCCATCCCGAACACCAGGCGGCGGCCGAGGCCTGGATGACGGCCGATCCGCGCAACGCCAAGGCTGTGCGCAAGGTGGTGCGCGGCGACAAGCGCTTCGCCACCCTGCTGAAGACCGCCCGCCTGACCGGCGCCCGTGCCGGCGCGCTCACCGAGGAAGGAGCCCGATCATGACCGCCATCGCCAAGCCCGAGCACTCGGTGTTCGACACGGCGCCCGAGGAACTGCGCCCGGTGCTGGAATCGCTGGTCGAGGCGGCGCAGGGCGACGCCAACTGGAAGGTCCGCAAGAAGACGCTGCTGGACGCCCTGCTGGTGGTCGAGACCATGACCCAGCTCAGCCCGAAGCAGCAGGAGGCCTTCGAGGCGCTGATGGCCGGCATGGAGGACGGCTCGATCTCCGAGGCGGAGGCCAAGGCGCGCATGGACGCCATCGAGACGGCCGACGATGACGACGAGGAGGAGGGCGGCGAAGGCATCGACATCCTGCCGATGTTCATCGGTGCCGTGCTGGAACGCCTGGGCGAGGACCGCATCACCAGCGTCGAGCAGGCGGCGCTCTACATCCTCTCGGTCCATCCCGAGCACTACGAGGCGGCCGAGGACTGGCTGCAGGCCGACGAGAAGAACGCCACCGCCTTCAAGAAGCTGCTGCGCAGCGACCGCCGCTACGCCGGCCTGTTCGACGCGCTGCTCGGCGAGGACGAGGAGGAGGAAGGCGAGGACGAGGCGTGACATCCCGCTTGACCCGCGCCGGTCGATGGCGATCTTTCGAAGGATCGCCACCGTCCGCGAGTCGTCCTTCATGCGCCTCCTCACCGCCGTCGTCGTCGCCGTCCTGGCCCTGAGCGCCCCGGCCCTGGCGGACACGGTCCGCACGCACGCGCTGCGGCAGTTCGGCGAACCGATGTTCGGGCCGGAGATTTCCCACTTCCCGCACGCCAACCCGGACGCGCCGAAGGGCGGTGCGGTGACGCTGGCCTCGCCGGGCACCTTCGACAGCCTGAACGGGCTGATCCTGCGCGGCGTGCAGCCGCGCACGCTGGGGCTGATCTCCGACGGGCTGATGACCGGCTCCGGCTGGGAGCTGGACGCCGCCTACGGCCTGCTGGCCGAGAGCGTCGAGGTGCCGGACGACCGGAGCTGGGCCGTCTTTCATCTGAGGCCGACCGCGCGCTGGCACGACGGCACGCCGGTCACCGCGCAGGACGTGGCGTTCACCTGGGAGGCGGTGCAGGCGCACGGCGCACCCTTCATCAAGTCGTTCCTCGACAAGGTGGCGGCGGTGGAGGCGCTGGACGACCGGCGGCTGCGCATCGCGCTGAAGACCACCGGCGAAATCAAGCCGGTCATCGACTTCGGCACCGCCATGCCGGTGCAGCCGAAGCACTGGTGGACGGCGAACGGCCGCGACATCGCCAAGACGACGCTGGAGCCGCCGCTGGGCTCCGGCCCCTACCGGATCAAGGCGGTCGATCCCGGCCGCTCGATCACCTACGAGCGGGTGGCGGACTATTGGGGCAGGGACTTGGCCGTCAACCGCGGCCAGTACAATTTCGACGCGGTGAAGGTGGATTTCTACCGCGACGACGACGTGATGTTCGAGGCGTTCAAGGCCGGTGCCTACGATCTGCGCCCGGAGAATCGCGCCCAGCGCTGGACCACCGGCTACGACTTCCCCGCGGCGATGGACGGCCGGGTGGAACGCCGCGCCATCAAGAGCGAGCTGCCGCTGGGCGCCCAGGGCTACCGCTTCAACCTGCGCCGGGCCAAGTTCGCCGACCCGCGGGTGCGCGAGGCGTTCGGCTACCTGTTCGATTTCGAGTGGATCCGCAAGAACATCCTGTACGGCCAGTACACGCGCACCACCTCGAACTTCCCGAACTCCGACTACGGCGCCAAGGGGCTGCCGACGCCGGCCGAACTGAAGCTGCTGGAGCCGCACCGCGCCACGCTGCCGGAGCGGCTGTTCGCCCAGCCCTTCGAGCCGCCGGCGACTGACGGCAGCGGCAACAACCGCGCCAACGTCCGCAAGGCGTACGAGCTGTTCAAGGCGGCCGGCTGGGAGACGCGCGACGGTAAGCTGGTCAACCTGAAGACCGGCGAGCCGATGACCATCGAGTTCCTCGACGGCACCGGGTCGCTCACCCGCGTCAACCAGCCCTACGTCGAGACGCTGCGCCGCGCCGGCATCGACGCGCAGATCCGCATCGTCGATACCGCGCAGTTCCAGAAGCGGTCGGAGGAGTTCGACTTCGACGTCATCGTGGTGAACTTCAACTTCTTCAGCCCGCCGGGGACCGAGCTGCGCAGCTATTTCGGCTCGGCGGCGGCGGACGTGCCGGGTTCGGCCAACCGCGCCGGCATCAAGGATCCGGTCGCCGACGAACTGATCGAGAAGGTGGTCGCGGCGAAGGACCTGGACAGCCTGCAGGCCGCCACCCGGGCGCTCGACCGCGTGCTGCTGTGGAATTTCACCATGGTCCCGCACTGGTACAACCCGGAGAGCTGGGTCGCCTACTGGACGAAGTTCGGCTGGCCGGAGACCGTGGCGAAGTACGACATGGCCTTCCGCAACACCGGCTTCCCGACGACGTGGTGGGTCGATCCGGCGAAGGCGGCGAAGCTGGGGCGGTGAGGCCGCGCCGTCCTGTGGCGCCCGGCGCCGGTCTCCTACGAGGAGGACAGGTCGAGCCGCAGGTGTGCGACGTCGAACGGCAGGTGGGGATAGGAGGTACGGCAGGTGAACCGGAATCCGCGCGCTTCATACCAAGCCCACAGCTCGGCGTGGGCGGCGATCAGCCCGACCTCGACCCGCCGGCAGCCGTGCGCCCGGGCGGTATCGACGGCCCGGTCGAGCAGCCGTCCGCCGATTCCCCGGCGACGCCAGCCGGGCAGCACCGCCAGCCGTTCGAGCGCGCACGCGTCCGTCGCGCTCGAGCCGATGCCGATGCCGATGCAGCCGCAGGGCTGCCCGGCTTGACGCGCCATCAGATAGACGGTTCCCCGCGAAAGGCTGTGCCGGATCCGGTCGGCGGTGACGAACGCCGGATGGGAGGGGCATGTGTCGCGCGTCACCATGAACCGTTCGGCCACACCGGCGAACGCCGCGGCGATGAGGCCGGCCAGAACGCCGGCCTCCGGTTCAGCAGCCTCCAGCACCGTCAGGTCCATGGACGGAAGCGCCCTTCCAGGGAATTCCCGCACAGGATATCCCATCCGCCCCGGGCCGAAAGGCGGACCGCCTGCGGCCGAATGGCTCACGCCGCCTTGATGGCGCCATATGGAGATACCTACCTTTGCCTGGACAGCCGGGCGAATCCCGAGAGACAGGGAAGGCAATGACGAGCAAGACCACCATCCTGGCCGCGGCGCTCGGCCTGTTCCTGAGCCTCCCGGCGTCCGCGCAGGGTGTTGCCAAGTCCTGGGGCATCGCCGAGTTCGGCCAGCCGAAGTACGGCGCCGACCTGCCGCACTGGCCCTACGCCAACCCGGACGCGCCGAAGGGCGGTTCCATCGTGCTGGGCGCCTTCGGCAGCTTCGACACGCTCAACCCGATGATCGAGCGCGGCTCCTGGCCGAGCAGCATCGGCCTGACCGGCGCCACGCTGATGGCCGGCTCCGCCGACGAGCTGGTCGCCGCCTACGGATACATCGCCGAAAGCGCCGAGGTCCCCGCCGACAAGAGCTGGATCGCCTTCGACCTGCGCCCCGAGGCGCGCTGGCACGACGGCACGCCGATCACCGCCGAGGACTTCGTCTTCGCCTTCGACTTCATCCGCAAGAGCGGCCGGCTGTTCCTGCGCTCCTTCTACGACGACGTGGAGGGCTGCGCGGCCGAGACGCCGCGGCGCCTGAAATGCACCATGCGCACGAAGGACACCATGAAGCCGCTGGTGGCGATCGCCGGCCTCGGCCCGGTGCCGCGGCACTATTGGAGCCAGCCCGGCCGCGACCTCACCAAGACGACGCTGGAGCCGCCGGTGGGCGCCGGCCCCTATCGGGTCAAGCACGTCGATCCCGGCCGCTCGATCACCTACGAGCGGGTCAAGGACTGGTGGGCGAAGGACTTGGCCCAGATGCGCGGCCTCTACAACATCGATGAGCTGCGCTTCGACTACTACCGCGACGACACGGTGATGTTCGAGGCCTTCATGGCCGGCCGCATGGACTTCTGGGAGGAGAACCGGGCGCAGCGCTGGGCCACCGCCTACACCACCGCCGCCGTCACCGAGGGCCGCATCGTCCGCCGCGAGACGCCGGACAACACGCCGCGCGGCGTCTCCGGCTACGTCATGAACACGCGCCGCCCGATCTTCCAGGACATCCGCGTCCGGCAGGCGATCAACTGGCTGTACGACTTCGAGACGGTGCAGCGCCAGCTGCTGTACGGCCAGTACAAGCGGTTGAAGAGCTGGTTTCCCAACTCCGAGTACGGCGCCTCCGGCCCGCCGACGCCGGAGGAGCTGGCCATCCTCGCCCCCTACAAGGACAAGCTGCCGCCCGAGGCGACGGCGAAGCCGTTCGAGCCGCCGGTGACCGACGGCACCGGCAACAACCGCGCCAACGTGCGCGAGGCCATGCGCCTGTTCAAGGAGGCGGGCTGGGAGGTGAAGAACGGCGTGCTGGTGAACGCGAAGACCGGCCAGCCCTTCGCCTTCGAGATCCTGATGGCCGATCCCGGATTCGTCCGCGTGACGGAGCCGTTCGTCGTGGCGTTGAAGCGGGTGGGCATCGACGCGCAGATCCGCGTGGTCGATACCGCGCAGTACAAGGTGCGCACGGACGAGTACGACTTCGACATGGTGAACCTCGGCCTCAACTTCTTCGCGCCGCCGGGGCCGGAGCTGCGCTCCTTCTTCTCGGCCAAGGTGGTGGACGTGAAGGGGCAGGGGAACTTCGCCGGAATCAAGGATCCGGTCGCCGAAGAGCTGATGGACAAGATCGTCTCCGGCACCGATCTTTCCACCATCGAGGCGACGACCCGGGCGCTGGACCGTGTGCTGTTGTGGGGATATTACATCGTGCCGCTCTGGTATAACGATTCGGACCGCCTCGCCTATTGGGACAGGTTCGGCTATCCGCGGACCATGGGGAAATACTCCAACGGGTTCCCCACCACGTGGTGGCTCGACCCGGCCAGGGCGGCGGCCCTGCCGGCCCGCCGCTGACCTGAACCCGGCGCACGGAAGGGACTGAGCCGACGATGCTGGCCTACATCATCCGCCGCCTGCTGCTGATCATCCCGACGCTGTTCGGGATCATGGTCATCAACTTCCTGATCGTGCAGATCGCCCCCGGCGGCCCGATCGAACAGATCATCGCGCGCGTCCAGGGCACGGCGGTGGAGGCGACCGCGCGCATCGGCGGCACCGGCGGCGGCGACGCCTCGTCCGGCGCGCAGCAGGCGCAGCAGCACCAGGGCGGCGGCGAGGGCAGCCGCTACCGCGGCGCGCAGGGCCTGGACCCGGAGTTCATCAAGCAGCTGGAGCGCGAGTTCGGCTTCGACAAGCCGCTGCACGAGCGCTTCTTCCACATGATCTCCAACTACGTGATGTTCGACTTCGGCACCTCCTACTTCCGCGACCGCCGGGTGGTGGATCTGGTGCTGGAGAAGATGCCCGTGTCGATCTCGCTGGGGCTGTGGACGACGCTGCTGACCTACCTGATCTCGATCCCGCTCGGCATCGCCAAGGCGGTGCGCGACGGCAAGCCATTCGACGTCTGGACCTCGGCGGTGGTCATCGTCGGCTACGCCATCCCCAGCTTCCTGTTCGCCGTGCTGCTGATCGTGGTGTTCGCCGGCGGGCGCTACTTCGACTGGTTCCCGCTGCGCGGCCTCGTCTCCGACAACTGGTCGGAGCTGCCGTGGTACCGGCAGATCGCCGACTATTTCTGGCACATCACGCTGCCGGTGCTGGCGCTGGTGATCGGCGGCTTCGCCGGGCTGACCATGCTGACCAAGAACTCCTTCCTGGAGGAGATCAACAAGCAGTACGTCGTCACCGCCCGCGCCAAGGGGCTGAAGGAAAAGCAGGTGCTGTACGGCCACGTGTTCCGCAACGCCATGCTGATCGTCATCGCCGGCTTCCCCGGCGCCTTCATCGGCATCCTGTTCACCGGCGCGCTGTTGACCGAGGTGATCTTCTCGCTGGACGGGCTGGGCCTGCTGGGCTTCGAGGCGGCGATCAACCGCGACTATCCCGTCATGTTCGGCACGCTGTACTTCTTCACGCTGCTCGGGCTGGTGATGAACCTGGTGGGCGACGTCACCTACATGCTGGTCGATCCGCGCATCGACTTCGAGGCACGGGGGGCCTGATGGCGACGCCGTATCAACCACGCTTCATGGGCATTCCCGTCACGCCGCTGACCCGGCGGCGGCTGTACAACTTCCGCGCCAACCGGCGCGGCTTCTGGTCGTTCTGGCTCTTCCTGGCGCTGTTCATCGGCTCGCTGTTCGCCGAGTTCATCGCCAACGACCGGCCGCTGCTGATCAGTTACGAGAACCAGTACTTCTATCCGGTCTTCCGCGATTATCCGGAGACCGCCTTCGGCGGCGAGTTCGAGACCAACACCGACTACCGCGACCCTTACGTCCAGCAGATCATCAATGAGAAGGGCTGGATCGTCTGGGCGCCGGTCCGCTATTCGTACCGCACCATCAACTACAACCTGCCGGTCCCCGCCCCGGCGCCGCCGTCGGCCGAAAACCTGCTGGGAACCGACGACCAGGGGCGCGACGTGGTGGCGCGGCTGATCTACGGTTTCCGCATCTCGGTGCTGTTCGGGCTGGTGCTGACGCTGTTCTCGTCGATCGTCGGCGTCATCGCCGGCGCCGTACAGGGCTACTTCGGCGGCTGGACCGACCTGCTGTTCCAGCGCTTCATCGAGATCTGGCAGGGGTTGCCCACCCTGTTCCTGCTGATCATCCTATCCAGCGTGGTGACGCCGAACTTCTGGTGGCTGCTGGGCCTGCTGCTGCTGTTCTCCTGGACCTCGCTGGTCCACGTGGTGCGGGCGGAGTTCCTACGGGCGCGCAACTTCGACTACGTCCGCGCCGCCAAGGCGCTGGGCGCCACCGACGCGACCATCATGGTGCGGCACGTGCTGCCCAACGCCATGGTGGCGACGCTGACCTTCCTGCCCTTCATCCTGAACGGCTCGATCACCACGCTGACGGCGCTGGACTTCCTGGGCTTCGGCCTGCCGCCGGGCTCGCCCTCGCTGGGCGAGCTGCTGGCGCAGGGCAAGGCCAACCTGCAGGCGCCGTGGCTGGGCCTGACCGCCTTCTTCGTGCTGGCGATCATGCTCAGCCTGCTGATCTTCATCGGTGAGGCGGTGCGCGACGCCTTCGACCCGCGCAAGACCATCGCGCAGCTCGCCACCGGCCCGGCCGAGGCGCCGGCGGCCAAGGCCGCCGAGCGCAAGGCCGCGGAATGACCAGGGATCCGTCCATGAGCGAATTGCTGACCGTCCGCAACCTGGGTGTCGAGTTCGGCGCCTCCGGCAGCGCCGTTCCCGCCGTGCAGGGCGTGTCCTTCGACATCGCCAAGGGGGAGACGCTGGCGCTGGTCGGCGAGTCCGGCTCCGGCAAGTCGGTGACGGCGCTGTCCATCCTGCAGCTGCTGCCCTACCCGATGGCGCGGCACCCCACCGGCTCCATCAAGTTCCAGGGCACCGAGCTGATGGGCGCGGACGAGCGCACGCTGCGCGGCGTGCGCGGCGACCGCATCGCCATGATCTTCCAGGAGCCGATGACCTCGCTGAACCCGTTGCACAGCATCGAGCGGCAGATCAACGAGACCCTCTTCCTGCACAAGGGCCTGGACCGCGCCGCCGCGCGCAAGCGCACGCTGGAACTGCTGCGCCTCGTCGGCATCCCGACGCCGGAGCGGCGCCTGGGTGCCTACCCGCACGAACTGTCGGGCGGCCAGCGCCAGCGCGTGATGATCGCCATGGCGCTCGCCAACGAGCCCGACCTGCTGATCGCCGACGAGCCGACCACGGCGCTCGACGTCACCATCCAGGCGCAGATCCTCGAACTGCTGAAGGACCTGCAGCAGCGCTTCGGCATGGCGCTGCTGCTGATCACCCACGACCTCGGCGTGGTGCGCAAGATGGCCGACCGCGTCTGCGTCATGAACAAGGGGGAGATCGTCGAGCAGGCCTCGGTCGCCGACCTGTTCGTCCGCCCCCGCCACCCCTACACCCAGAAGCTGCTGGCCGCCGAGCCCAAGGGCAGCGCACTGACCCCGCCCGTCGATGCCCGCGCGGTGATGACCGCCAGCGACATCAAGGTGCACTTCCCGATCAAGAAGGGCCTGCTGCGCCGCACGGTGGACTATGTGCGCGCGGTGGACGGCGTGTCGGTGGACGTGCGCGAGGGGCACACCGTGGGCGTGGTCGGCGAGTCCGGCTCCGGCAAGACGACGCTGGGCCTGGCGCTGCTGCGCCTGAACGCCAGCCAGGGCGCCATCCGCTTCGACGGCAAGGACATCCAGGGCCTGTCGGCCGGAGAGGTGCGGCCGCTCAGGCGCGAGATGCAGGTGGTCTTCCAGGACCCTTACGGCAGCCTGTCTCCCCGCCTGTCGGTCGGCCAGATCGTCGGCGAGGGGTTGAAGATCCACGGCATGGGATCGGCGCGCGAGCGCGACGCCATGGTGGCGAAGGTGCTGGAAGAGGTGGGCCTCGACCCCGACAGCCGCCACCGCTACCCGCACGAGTTCTCCGGCGGCCAGCGCCAGCGCATCGCCATCGCGCGCGCCCTGGTGCTGAAGCCGAAGTTCGTCGTGCTGGACGAGCCGACCAGCGCGCTCGACATGAGCGTGCAGGCGCAGATCGTCGACCTGCTGCGCGACCTGCAGGCGCGCTACAACCTCGCCTATCTGTTCATCAGCCACGACCTGCGGGTGGTGCGGGCGCTGTCGAGCCACGTCATCGTCATGAAGGACGGCAAGGTGGTGGAACAGGGGCCGGTGCGGCAGATCTTCGAGACCCCGCGCGAGGAGTACACCCGCGCCCTGCTGGCGGCGGCGTTCAATCTGGAGGCGGTGAAGAGCGACGCGGTGCGGACCTGATTCCCTCTCCCGTCCCGGGAGAGGGTGGCGCCGAAGGCGCCGGGTGAGGGTGCCGGCAAGGATCTCAGCGCGTCCTCCGCGGCAGCACCCCC
>NZ_LGQZ01000121.1 GCF_003116015.1 Azospirillum sp. TSO22-1 | reverse complement strand
TGTCCATCGCCCGGTTGAGGTGGTAGGGGATCTGCGCGACCTGCCCCGAGGCGACCAGGGCGCTGACGGTGACCAGGCTGCGATCCCGCGGCGCCAGGTCCGGGCGCAGCCAGAGGTCGCGGAACAGCACGTCCGTCGTGTACTGCACGATCCCCGGCGCCACCGCGCCGAAGTTCTGCGCCACGCCCGTCGCGCGCCGCGCCTCGGCGGCCTCGTCGAGGGAAAGCGGCTTGGGCGAGGCCGGGGGAAGCTGATCGGCCGCAATGCGCCGCTGGGCGAAGACGTCCTTCGTGACTGCCACCGCCGCCATGGCGTTCGCCCAGCCGGAGTAGAAGGCGAGATGGGTGATGATCTCGGACAGCTCGCCCGGCTTGACGCCGTTGTCGAGCGCCAGGGCGACGTGGCGCGGCATCTCGACCGCTTGGTTGCGCGCGATGAGAGCCGCCATGGTGACGATGCTGCGGTCGCGCGGCGACAGGCCAGAGCGCTTCCACAGATCGCCGTTGATCGGGCCTTGCGCGTATCTCTCCAGCGCCGGCGAAACTGCCCGGATGTCGCCCGGCGTCAGCGTTCCGGCATGGGTTCCGGAGCCCGGCGTGGCCGCGCCCTGCTGCGCATGGACGGCCGACGAGGCGAGCAGAGCGAGTGATGCGATCGTCGCGGCAAGACGTTTCATCGGTATCTCCAGTTGACCAAGTCTGAGACGCGAGAGGGCACGGGCGTGCGTCTCCCAGGGGCCTGCTCAAACTTGCATGGAAGGTTGCGTTTGATTAGGAGCCGTCCGGCGATAAGGCTTATCGCGCCAGCTCATGAATGAAGTGCCGGAACGGGCCGGCGCGACGCACCGGCCCTGCCTTTTGTCCCGGCCGACGCGATCAGGCGCTCAGGGAGGCGGTGTCGATCACGAACCGGTACTTCACATCGCCCTTGAGCATGCGCTCGTAGGCGCCGTTGATCGCGTCGGCGCGGATCAGCTCGATGTCGGAGACGATGCCGTGCTCCGCGCAGAAGTCGAGCATCTCCTGCGTCTCCGGGATGCCGCCGATCATCGAGCCGGCGAGCGCCCGGCGCTTGGTGATCAGGTTGAAGACGTTGGGCGAGGGGTGCGGCGTCGCCGGTGCGCCCACCAGCGTCATCGTCCCGTCGCGCTTCAACAGCACGAGGAACCCATCGAGGTCGTGTGGGGCGGCCACGGTGTTCAGGATGAAGTCGAAGCTCTTCGCGTGGGCGGCCATCTCGTCGGGATTGCGCGACACCACCACCTCGTCGGCGCCGAGCGCGTGAGCGTCCTCGCGCTTGGATTCCGAGGTGGTGAAGGCGACCACATGCGCGCCCATGGCGTGGGCGAGCTTGATGCCCATATGGCCGAGACCGCCGATGCCGACCACGCCCACCTTCTTGCCCGGACCGGCCTTCCAGTGCTTCAGGGGCGAATAGGTGGTGATGCCGGCGCACAGCAGCGGCGCGACCGCGGCGAGCTGCTCCTCCGGATGCCGGATCCGCAACACGTAGCGCTCGTGCACCACGATCCGCTGCGAATAGCCGCCGAGCGTGTGGCCCGGGGGATCGTCGGTCGGGCCGTTGTAGGTGCCGACCATGCCGTCGCAGTAGTTCTCCAGCCCGTCCTCGCAGTCCGGGCAGTGCCGGCAACTGTCGACGATGCAGCCGATGCCGACAAGTTCACCCGTGCGGAAGCCCGAGACATGCGCGCCGACCGCCGACACGCGCCCCACGATCTCGTGGCCGGGGACGCACGGCCAGTGCGTGCCCACCCATTCCGCGCGCGCCTGATGCAGATCCGAGTGGCAGATGCCGCAATAGGCGATCTCGATCTGGACATCGTGCGGGCCGGGAGCCCGCCGCGTGATCTCCAGCGGTTCGAGGGGTTTGTCGGCGCCGTAGGTGCCGTAGGCCTTGATGGTCATGAAGCGCTCCTTGGTTCTTGTGTCACGTTCGAGGTGTTCCCGTCAGGCCGGCTGAAGCCGGTCCGTGCGCGACGCACCGAAAGCCAGAAGGGCGGCCATCACGAGCAGGACGGTGCTGACGCCGAAGGTGGCCTGATAACCGCTCAGGTCGAACAGCGTCCCTCCGACGGTCGCACCCAGCGTGATCGCGAACTGGATGGTCGCGACCATCAGGCCGCCGCCGGCCTCCGCGTCCGCCGGCAGGGTCCGCGACAGCCACGTCCCCCAGCCGACCGGCGCGGGCGTGCCGATCAGGCCCCACGCCCCCAGCAGCAGCGCCGTCCCGGCGACCCATCCGCCGAAGGCGACCAGCGCCACGGCGATGCCGGCCATCAGCAGCGGGATCACGATGAGGACGCCATAGACGCTCCGGTTCAACACCGGTCCGATCAGCATCGTGCCGGCGAAGCCGGTCACCCCGACCACCAGCAGAAGGAGCGACAGCGTGGAGACATCGACACCGGTCACCGTTTCGAGGAACGGCCGCAGATAGGTGAACAGCGCGAACTGCCCCATGAACAGGAACAGGATCGCCGCCATCCCGAACGCCACCTTGGGCCGGCCGAGAAGCCGGAACACGGTCCCGGTGCCGGACCGGCGCTCGCTGCGCATCGCCGGCAGGCTCATCAGCTGCCAGCAAAGCGCGAGGACCGCGAGCGGCACCACGCAGAAGAACGCGCCGCGCCATCCGATGAAGGCGCCAAGGAAGCTGCCCAGCGGAGCCGCGATGGTGGCCGCGAGCGCGTTGCCGCCGTTGAGGATGGCAAGAGCCCGCGGCACCGAGACCTCCGGCACCAGCCGCATCACGGTCGCCGTCGACATCGACCAGAAGCCGCCGATCGTGACGCCGAGCAACGCCCGGCCGATCATCAGCGTCGCGTAATCCGGCGCGAAGGCGACGACCGCCCCCGACAGGGCCATCAGGCCGGTCAGGGACAGCAACACAACCTTGCGGTCGAGCCGCCCGGTCGCCGAGGCGATGAACAGGCTGGTCAGCACGGCGAAGATACCGGACACGGAGATGGCCTGTCCGGCTTGGCCTTCCGTCAGGATCAGGTCCGTGGCGATTGGCGTCAGCAGGCTGACCGGCATGAACTCGGACGCGATGAGCACGAAGACGCAGAGCGACATCGCGAAGACGGCGCCCCAAGCGGCCGGCCGGGGCGCGGCCGCGCCGTTTCCGGAAGAGATGTGAACCTGCATGCGATGGCCTGGATGTGGAGGATGACCTTCGGTCGGGCAGCGAACGCTGCCGTCAGGACCGGGTTGATCCGGTGGGGCATAGATAATCGAGGCGCGCGTCGGCCATTAGCGGCCCAAAACCGCATGCGGTTATGAGATGCATTCATCAATCACCGCGGCGCTCCCCGCCCCCAAATCCGGCTCGGCCGCCGCCGATTGATGAGCGGAATTCATAACGACAAGCAAAACGCGCCGTCTAATGCGCGCGCTCCGCATCGCCTAGATTTCCGCCGTGAAGCAGCCAAGCCGGTAGGGAAGCCCGGGCGAGAAAGGAGCCACTGCAATGAACAGGCAAAACGCGGACGACCGCACCGTGGAAGCGCATGCCGGCATGGACATCGACCGGCGCAGCCTGCTGAAGATGACCGGCGCCGGCATTGCGGCGCTGGGCACGATATCGGTCCTCGACCTGCCGGTTGCGGTGGCTCAGGACCTGTCGAACGGTGCGAACAACTTCTACACCAGCGACCGGGTGAGCCTCCAGAAGGTCACCTTCAAGAACCAGTATCGGATGGACGTCGCCGGGAATCTCTTCACGCCCAAGACCCTCGACCGGAATGCGAAGAGTCCGGCGGTCGTCGTCGGGCATCCGATGGGCGCGGTGAAGGAGCAGAGTGCCAACCTGTACGCCACGAAGATGGCGGAACGGGGATTCGTCGCCATGGCCATCGATCTGCCGTTCTGGGGCGAGAGCGATGGTCAGCCTCGCAACCTGGTCTCGCCGGACGTCTATGCCGAGGCGTTCAGCGCGGCGGTCGATTTCCTGGGCACCCGGCCGTTCGTCGACCGGGCGCGGATCGGCGCAATCGGAATTTGCGGCAGCGGGAGCTTCGTCATCAGCGCCGCCAAGATCGACCCGCGCCTGCGGGCCATCGCGACGGTCAGCATGTATGACATGGGCGCCGCCAACCGCGATGCGCTCCGGCACTCCCAAACTGTCGAGCAGCGCAAGCGGATCATCGCGGAGGCCGCCGAGCAGCGCTATGTGGAGTTCACCGGCGGCGAGACCAAATACACCAGCGGGACGGTGCATGAGCTGACCGCGGACACCCACCCCATTCAGCGCGAATTCTACGACTTCTACCGCACGCCGCGGGGCGAATTCACGCCCACAGGCGGTTCACCCGCGATGACCACGCATCCGACGCTGTCCAGCAACGTCAAGTTCATGAACTTCTACCCGTTCAACGACATCGAGACGATTTCTCCCCGTCCGATGCTGTTCATCAGCGGCGACCAAGCCCACTCCAAGGAGTTCAGCGAGGACGCGTACCGGCGTGCCGCCGAGCCGAAGGAGCTTGTCTGGGTCCCGGGTGCCGGGCACGTCGATCTCTACGACCGCGTGGACCTGATCCCGTTCGACAAGCTGGCCAGCTTCTTCAATCAGCACCTCGCCGCGTAGGCGCCCGCGTCCCACCCGGCGTCAAAACTCAGCGGAGAGCGCCATGCGACCCCTGCCGTCGATTGCCGCCAGCCTCGTACTCCTCGCGACAGGACATGCCATGGCACAGGACAGCATCCTGATCTCCTCCGACTGGGGAACGGTCACGGCCGAACTGGCCGACAACGCTGCCGCACGATCGCTGGCGCAGATGCTGCCGGTCACCATCGAGATGCGGGATCACCTGCGCCAGGAAAAGACCGGCACTCTGCCGGCCGCCCTGCCGGAGGTTGCGCGGCAGCGCGACTTTTCCGTCGGAACGCTCGGCCTGTGGGGTCCCGATCACTTTGTGATTTACTATCGCGGCGGTCGCGTCCCTCAACCGGGCATCGTCATCCTCGGCACGGTGACCGGCGATGTGTCGATCTTCGACCGCCCCGGTCCGATCTCAGTCCAGGTGCAGCACGCGCGGTGAACGACCGCGCTGCCACCGCACCCCGTTGCGCGTATAATGAAGTCCTCACCATGAGGGGGCTTCATGAATGGCGCGCCAGAACGTCAACGACCTGCTCGCCTTCCTGGCGGTCGCCCGGGAGCGCAGCTTCACGAGGGCCGCGGCCAAGGTCGGGGTCTCGCAGTCGGCGTTGAGCCACACCATCCGCCAGCTCGAGGCCAGGCTCGGCGTCCGCCTGCTCACCCGCACAACGCGCGCCGTCTCCCCTACCGAGGCCGGCCAACGCTTGCTCGAAAGCATCGGTCCGCACTTCGACGAGATCGAGACCCAGGTGGAAGCGCTCAGCGCGTTGCGTGACAAGCCGGCGGGCACCATCCGCATCGCGGCCGCCGACTATGCGATCAAGCATGTCCTGTGGCCGAAGCTGCGGAACTTCCTGCCGCAGTATCCCGACATCAAGGTCGAGCTGGTGCTCGACAATGGGCTGACCGACATCGTCACCGAGCGTTACGACGCCGGCGTGCGCATGGGCGAGCACCTCGCCAAGGACATGATCTCCGCCCGGATCGGCCCGGATTTCTGTCTGGCGGTCGTCGGGGCGACATCCTACTTCGCCGACCATCCGAAGCCGACACACCCGAAGGACCTCGTCGGCCACACCTGCATCAATTTCCGGCTTCCAAGCTTCGGCGGGCTCTACGCGTGGGAGTTCGAGGAAAATGGGCGCGAGATCAAGATCCGCGTCGAGGGGCAACTGATCTTCAACAACATCTTCAACGCGCTCGACGCGACGCTGGATGGCTTCGGCCTCGCCTACATTCCCGAAGAGATCATCTTGCCGTACGTCGCCGACGGCCGGCTGGTGCGCGTCCTTCAGGACTGGTCGCCCTATTGGGATGGCTACCATCTCTACTACCCGAGCCGCCGGCAATCTTCACCGGCGTTTGTCGCCTTGGCTGACGCGCTGCGCCATCGCGCGTGACTCCAGTGCGTCCTGAATCGGCATGCACCACGCCGGGTCCACTTCGGCCGGTTAGCTGGGCCGGCGAGCCGGGCTTCCTCCAGACGGAACGGCGATAATCAACGCCATGTTTGCGGCGCCCCTGGTAGTCGCCCTGAATGACAGGCAGATGGCTGCGCCGGTTGGCGAGGGTGGAAGGGCTCAGTACCTCCTATCTGCTCGTGGCGCGAAGCGGAACCGGCTGGGGGCTCAGCGTGGACATCCCGCTTACCGGCGCTGCTTGGAGCGAAGTGGCGCATGCCCACATGGTTGGGCATGAAAACGGCAAGGCGAAGGAGCACCGGCCGCCCCAGGCGGCCGGTGCGAATTTTCCGGGCGGGGGCCGCCCTCCCGGAGGAGGGCGGCGTCTCGTTTCTACTCGGCCGCAGCCGGCAGGTCCGCGTCCGGTTTGTTCTCGGCTCTCGACTCTGGTTCGGGACCGAACCGCATGGCGCTGGGGAGCCAGTCGCGGCCCTTGATCTGCCAATCCTGCGCGTCATCCCCGGCGTCCGCCGTGCGCTCGAAGTGCTTCGCCAGCGCGGTGACCAGACCGGATTTCTTGTAGTCCGACAGCCGCGCCATGCTCACCGTGGCGCCGCTCTCCATGGCGATGGTGCAGATCTGGTCGCGGGTGCGCCCGCCGAGGAAGGTCTCGTCCGGCCGCCACCAGTCGCGCATGTCGGTGCCGAGGTCGTGCGCCACCCGGTTGAACAGGCTGTCGCCGTGGTCGATGGCGTCCAGGTCGCCCTGACCAAAGGCGAGGATGGTCAGCAGCAGGTGCAAGCCATCCAGGTCCTCGTCGCTCAGCCGCTTGACCCGCTCGTACAGATCGGCGCCGTCCTTCGGCTCGTCCACCAGCCGCTCCCAGGCGCCCCGGCGGCGCGGACCATAGGCGGGCTCGTCGTCCTCGGCCGGCGTCGGCCCCAGCATCCGCTCGAAATGCGCGGCTGCCGCCTCGACGGCATCATGACTGCGCGGCCGACCGTCCTCGCCCGAGAACAGCGCAAGGGCGGGGTGCGCCTCCACCGACACCCGGCCGTGGTGACCATCGGCACCGCGCATCAGCATCGCCACCGCCACCTGCTTGGCCGTGCGCCGGGCGGCGATCAGCAGCGTCTGCACCGCCAGGGTCTTGTGCGCGGCCATGTGGCGGACCAGCCAGGACGGGTATTCCGGGCGCTCCCGGCGCGTCGCCAGCGGGCTCTCCCGCGTCTCGGCGGCGACGGTGCGCTGCACCTCGTGACGCACCAGCCCGTCGCGCACCTCGACCCGGCCGGCCGGCGTCAGGTTGATCACCACACCGCCGCTCTCCCCGTCCTGCGCCGCGCGGTAGTGCCACCACGACACCCCCTGCGTGTCGAACACATCCACGAAGGCGACTGTCTTCGAACGCTCGGCCGCCATCGCCTCGACCGCCTGCCGCTGCAAGGCGTGGAACTGCTCGGCGTCGTCGAAGTAGGTCGCCTCCGCTTCGGCGAACAGGTTGGAGGTGAAGGTGCCGCTGTAACGCTCCAGATGCCGGCGGGGTCGATGCGCTTGCGCGGGTTGCTGGTGGGCGGGAGAAGCTGGGACAGGGGAACGCGCTGGGTGCTCATGGTTCACTTCCCTCTCTTGAAGCTGCGAAGCAGCAGCAAGCCGCTGCTGCTTCCCGGGGCCGCGCGAGCGGTGGGTGAGTGGGGGGCGAGGGACGGCGCGCCGGGCCGGGTTGCCTGGGCGAGGGGCACGTGCCGTGCCCTGAGCCGGCGGCCCTGCCTGGCAACAGGCGGCCCTCGCGGGGGAGAGCGGGCAACGCCCGCTCTCCCCCACACAGGATCGGTACGGGTGGCAATCCCGCGCCGATTCGATGGACCGAGGCCGCAGGCCTGCCGTATGGATTTGCGGCAAAGGTCGTCACCGAAGCGGACGAGACGCGCAACGACGCAGCTCGGCGGGCCTTGGCTCGTGGAGCCCGATCCGGCGCTGTGCGCCGGAGTCGCCCTCAACGCGCTCTCATGGGGCACCCGGTGATTGCTGGGTGATTGCTGGAGCCGGACAGCTCTGCTCACACAGCCGCTTTGATCGTGAAAGGGAGCACCGCCAACAACAAAAAAGGCCCCGAAGTTCAATGACTTCGAGGCCTTCTTGCCGGTTCCAGAATGGTCGGAGCGACAGGATTCGAACCTGCGACCCCCAGACCCCCAGTCTGATGCGCTACCAGGCTGCGCTACGCTCCGTACCTGGAACCGGGGTGGGCCGGGACTATAGCGGCGCCCGTAGGGGGACGCAACGGTTTCCCGTGACCTTTTTTCGCCTTCACGACGCGCCCCGCCCGCGGCCCAGCAACGCCCGCAAGCGGCGCAGTTCATCCACCACCGCCTCGATCTCCCGGCGGGCGTGGTCGGACAGCGTGGATGGCGCCTCGTCGGCCTCGTCCATCTCCGCGGCCATCTCCGCAGAGTCGTCGGCGAACAGATCCGGAGTCGCCGGCTCGTCATCCACCTCGTCGGCGGGCGGGCGCGGCGCGGGGCCGGACGGCAGCGTGCCGCGGCGCTCCTTCAACAGGCGCTGCACGCCCTTGATCGTGTAGCCCTCCTGGTACAGCAGACCCTGGATCCGGCGCAGCAAGTCGACGTCCTCCGGCCGGTAATAGCGCCGGCCACCGCCGCGCTTCAGCGGACGGATCTGCGGGAACTTGGTCTCCCAGAAGCGCAGCACGTGCTGCGGCACGTCCAGGTCGCTGGACACCTCGCTGATCGTGCGGAAGGCGGTCGCGGACTTCATAACCACGGGTCTGCCAAGGTCCCCTGCCGTCATTGCGATCCGGAAGGAGCCCCGCCCGCGCTCACGACGCGGCCTTGACGCGCGCCTGCGCCGCTTCGACCGCGTTCAACCCCTCGTTGATGCGGTTCTTCAGCACGTGGCTGGCGCGGAACACCAGGACCCGGCGCGGCAGGATCGGCACCTCCTCGCCCGTCTTGGGGTTGCGCCCCACCCGCTCACCCTTGGAGCGGACCTGGAAGCTGCCGAAGGAGGAGATCTTCACCATCTCGCCGCGCGCCAGCGCGTCGGAGATCTCGTCGAGAATGCTCTCGACCAGATCGGCGGATTCGTTGCGCGACAGCCCCACCTCCTGGTAGACGGCCTCGCTCAACTGCGCACGCGTGACGGTGTTCTGCGACATCTCCAGCCTCCCCCGCGAGCCCCGGAGGAAACGGTAATGCGCGCGGAGAACACCGTCAATTCAAAAGCTTGGCCCTTACAGCCAAGATTGCCCTGCTACCAGCGGACGAGCGCCGAGCCCCAGGTCAACCCGCCGCCGATGGCTTCCATCAGGATCAGGTCGCCGCGCTTGACGCGGCCGTCGTGCACCGCCTCGGCCAACGCCAGCGGGATCGAGGCGGCCGAGGTGTTGCCGTGCCGGTCCACCGTCAGCACCACCTTGGAGGACGGCAGCTTCAGCTTGCGCGCGATGCCGTCGATGATGCGCTGGTTGGCCTGGTGCGGCACCAGCCAGTCGATGTCCGACGGCTCCAGCCCGTTGGCGACCAGCGCCTCCTCCACCACCTCCGACAGCTTGGTGACGGCGTGGCGGAAAATCTCCTGGCCGTGCATGCGCACGTGCCCCGTGGTCATGGTGCTCGACGCACCGCCGTCCACGTACAGCAGATCGTAGTAGCGGCCGTCCGAGTGCAGGTGCGTGGACAGCAGCGCGCGGTCGGACGCGTCGCCCTTGCCCTCGGCCGCCTCCAGCACCACCGCGCCGGCGCCGTCGCCGAACAGCACGCACGTGGTGCGGTCGTTCCAGTCGAGCAGGCGCGAGAAGGTCTCGGCGCCGATCACCAGCGCCCGCGTCGCCTGACCGGTGCGGATGAACGAATCGGCCACCGACAGCGCGTAGACGAAGCCGGCGCACACCGCCTGCACGTCGAGCGCGAAGCCGCGGGTCAGCCCCAGCCCGGCCTGCACCTTGGTCGCGGTGGAGGGGAAGGTGTTGTCCGGCGTGGTGGTGGCCAGGACGATGCAGTCGATCGACGCGGCGTCCATCCCGGCGTGGTTCAGCGCCGCCCTGGCCGCCGCCAGCGCGAGGTCGGAGGTCAGCTCGCCCTCGGCCGCGACGTGGCGCGAGCGGATGCCGGTGCGCTGGACGATCCACTCGTCCGACGTATCGACACGCGCCTCCAGGTCCTTGTTGCTGACCGCGTTGGCCGGCAGGTAGGACCCGCAGCCGACGATCCGGGAACGCTTCGCCATGTTCAGACCGCTGCCGCCTTGGTGTCCGGGAGGGTGTCGTCGCCGCCGAGGCGGTGCATCTCGGCCTTGATCTTCTCGTTGAAGCCCTGCGCCACCAGATTCACCGCCACGCCGATGGCGTTGGCGAAGCCGATGGCGTCGGTGCCGCCGTGGCTCTTCACGCATACACCGCGCAGGCCGAGGAACATCGCGCCGTTGTAGCGGCGCGGGTCGGCGCGTTGCTTCAGCTTGGTGAAGGCCGAGCGCGCCAGCAGGTAGCCCAGCTTAGCCATCAGCGAGGACTGGAAGGTGCGGCGCAGGAACTCCGCGTACAGCTTGGCCGTGCCCTCGGCGGTCTTCAGCGCGACGTTGCCGGTGAAGCCGTCGGTGACGATCACGTCGGTGGTGCCGGCCGCGATGTCGGTGCCCTCGACGAAGCCGTAGAAGCGGCCGGGGAACGGCGCCTCGCGCAGCCGCGCCGCGGCGGCGCGCACCGTCTCGTTGCCCTTCACCTCTTCCGAGCCGATGTTCAGCAGGCCCACCGTCGGCTCGGTCAGGCCGAGCACCGTGCGCGCGAAGACCGACCCCATCAGCGCGAACTGGACGAGGTTGTCGGGCGTGCACTCGGTGTTGGCGCCGAGGTCGAGCATGACGCTCTCGCCGCGCTGCGTCGGGAAGAACGACGCGATCGCCGGCCGGTCGATGCCCGGCAGCGTCTTCAGCACGAACTTGGCCATGGCCATCAGCGCGCCGGTGTTGCCGGCGGAGACGACCGCCGCCGCCCCGCCCGCCGCCACCGCGTCAATGGCGAGGCGCATGCTGGACTGCCGCCCAGTGCGCAACGCCACGGAGGGCTTCGCGTCGCCGGCCACCGCCTCGGCCGTGTGCACCACCGTGGCCACGCCCTTCAGCGCCGGATGCTTCGCCAGCAGCGGCTCGATCCGCGCGGAGTCCCCGTACAGCACGTAATGCACGTCGGGGAATCGCTCGCGGGCGAGATTCGCCCCGGCGACCACCATCTCGGGGGCATGGTCGCCCCCCATGGCATCAAGGGCTATGGTCAGGCGCTGGCTCACCGAGGACAGGCTCCCTGGAACTGACGGGTGGCGGCCGGCCGGACCGGTCAGGCCGCCGGCTGAACCACTTCGCGCTGGTCGTAGTGCCCGCAGGACCCACAGACGTGGTGCGGGCGGGTCAGCTCGCCGCAGTTCTTGCACTCATGGTACGAGGCGGTCGACAGCGCGTGGTGCGAACGACGCATGTTGCGACGCGACTTGGAGGTCTTCTTCTTCGGAACAGCCATGGCCGTAACTCACATCAACTCATTGGAAAAGGCGGCCCGATGAGGGGCCGCCCGGCGCGAGCCGCATTCAATACGGCAAACCCGCGCCAAGGGCAAGCCCGAACCATCTCTTTCACCACGCGGCTGCATCCCGCCGCGCGGCGGCCCTATTGCGGCGGGCGCTTCAGCTTGGACAGCGCGGCGAACGGGTTCGGCCGCTCCTCCTCCACCTCGTCCTCCTCGTCGTCGAAGGCCACCGCCGGCAGCTCGACGCCGGGCGCGCGCGGATAGGGGTCGAGCGCCAGCGACAGATGCTGCGCCGTCAGCTCGCCGATGTCGATGCGCCCGTTGACGATGGGCTCGATGATGTCCTCGTCGGCCATGCTGGCGTCGAACTCCATCTCCTCGTCCGCCTCCGGGACCAGTTCCGGCGGGGCGAACAGGGACTCGAAACCGTCCTTCACGGTGTTGCGCACCGACTCCAGCGTCACGACGCAGGTCTGCACCACGTCGGCCTCCAGTTCGCCGGTGACGCGGATCATCTCGCCGCCGCTGGCGCGCTTCAGGCGCACCGTCGCCTTGAGACGGTCGATCGCCTCCAGCTCGAATCGTTCGGCCAGCGCCGCGCGCTCGGCGGCGTCCGCCTCGATCACCTCGACCACCTCGCCGCGCTGCACGGCATCGGCCTTCACCGTGCGCGAGAATTCGGGGGGCGGCACCTGATGCTGCATGCTCGTTCTTCCTCGTTCTTCGGCAACAGCCCGGCCAGCCGGGTGTTCGCCGTTAATCCTTTTGCGCGGGCGGCTCGGCCCAGTGGAACGCACCGGACAGCAGCGAGTCCAGCGGCTGCGCCGCCAGTTCCGCCACCGAGCGCCGGACGTAGCCGGCCAGCGCCGTGATGGCGCGCGGGTCGGGCTCCGGCACCGTGCCGTAGACGTTGTTGTCGAGCGCCACCTCCAGGGCCGGGTCGTCCTGGGCGATGGCGGCGTCGTAGGCGGTCAGCCGGCCGCGCGCGCCGCCGACCATGGCGGTGACGCGCCGGGCGATTCCCTGGTCGCCGACGCCCATCTCGCGCAGCGTGCGCTCGAAGTCGTTGGTGACCACCTCGAACAGCCGGCGCGAGCGGGCGTCCGCCGCCGCCCCCTGCCCCTTCAGCCGGTGCATGACCAGGAACAGGTGCAGCGCCACCATGTCGAAGCGGCCGTCCAGCGTGTCGGGCACGCCGAGCACGCCATAAAACTCCGGCCGGCGCGCCTGGGCGACGATGCGGGCGTAGAGGTCGGCAGCCGCCTGCGCGTCCTGCGAACGGCCGAACAGGCGCCCGAAAAGGCGGTCAAACACGCGTTCCGGTCTCCCATATGGGCGGAGTCGTTGACAGGGCCAACCGCCCGGTGCGATTGTCCAGGCGTTTTGGGGTTAGGGCTCCGCTCGCCGAGCGTACGGCCGCCCCCTGGATGTCTCATCCTAGCCGAGCGCCATGACCAGATCGACTCCTTCCCGCGTTTTCGCCGTCGCCCTGCTGGGCCTGGTCGCCACCGCCTGCGCGCCCACCGTGGCGACGCGCGGCAACCTGACCGATCCCGAGGCGGTCGCCCAGATCAGGACCGGCACCACCACCCGCGACGAGGTGGCCAACCTGCTGGGCACGCCGACCTCGGTCGGCACCTTCGACCAGAAGGTCTGGTACTACATCGGGCAGAAGACCGAGAAGACCGCCTTCTTCAAGCCCGACGTGATGGAGCGCCGCGTCGTGGTCGTGCACTTCAACGACGCCGGCGTGGTCAGCGACCTGAAGACGCTCGACCACAACCAGGGCCTGGACATCGAGATGGTGGAGCGCACCACCCCGACGCACGGCCGCGAGATGGGCTTCCTGGAGCAGATGATCGGCAACTTCGGCCGCTTCTCCGCCAAGGACAGCAAGGGCAAGGGTCCGGGCAGCTGAGCCCGGCTCCAGTCCCCGGAGACGACGAAAGGCCGGCGCGGGGCGCCGGCCTTTTTTGTTGCCCGGCCCGAACCCGGCCCGGTTGGCGCGCCGTCAGGCCTGCGCCGGGGGCTGTTCGGGCAGGGCGGCGTCGGGAACGCTCGGCGGGGCGGCGAGCGTGGCGCCGGCGTACTGCACCTGGCCGGCGCAGAACGCCTCGTTCAGCTTGGTGGCCACGTCCGCCACCGACGTCGCCTTGATGCTGTCGCAGCCCTCGATCGTGACGCCGCTCAGCATCGCCGAGAAGACGCCCGGCTGCTGTTCCAGCACGACGCCCAGCGTCTTGGTGGTGCTGCTGCTCTGCTCGCCGTCCTCGGTCCGGGTCACCAACACCACGTCGTCGGGCTTGCCTTCGCCCGTGGCGCGCACATAGATCGAATTGGTCGTCGTCGCCATGTCCCTCTCCTGAAGCTGCATCGCAAAAACGGGGCTCCGTTCCGGCCGGTACTGTGCACAACCCAACCGGGCTTTGGCAATCGCTCAATTCGCGAAGTAAGCCGACCAACTCGCGCATAACAGGCAATGCACGAAAAAGGCCCCGGGACGTTTCCGTCCCGGGGCCGCAAGTCGTTCGTGGTCGTCTTGATCAGGCCAGCGCGTGCAGGATGGCCAGCAGCAGGATCGCCACGATGTTGGTGATCTTGATCATCGGGTTCACCGCCGGGCCGGCGGTGTCCTTGTACGGATCACCGACGGTGTCGCCGGTCACCGCCGCCTTGTGGGCGTCGGATCCCTTGCCGCCGTGGTTGCCCTCTTCGATGTACTTCTTGGCGTTGTCCCAGGCGCCGCCGCCCGAGGTCATCGAGATGGCGACGAACACGCCGGTCACGATGGTGCCGAGCAGCATGGCGCCCAGCGCCGAGAAGGCCGCGGCCTTGCCGGCGATGGCGGCGACGATGAGGTACAGCACCACCGGCGCGAACACCGGCAGCATCGAGGGGATGACCATCTCCTTGATGGCCGCCTTGGTCAGCAGGTCCACGGCGCGGCCGTAGTCCGGCTTGCCCGTGCCTTCCATGATGCCGGCGATCTCGCGGAACTGGCGGCGCACCTCGACCACGACCGAGCCGGCGGCGCGGCCGACCGCGGTCATGCCCATGGCGCCGAACAGGTACGGCAGCAGTCCGCCGATCAGCAGACCGACCACCACGTACGGGTCGTTGAGCTTGAACTCGACCGGCACGTTCGGGAAGTAGTGGCTGAGGTCCTGGACGTAAGCGGCGAACAGCACCAGCGCGGCCAGGCCGGCCGAGCCGATGGCGTAGCCCTTGGTGACCGCCTTGGTGGTGTTGCCGACGGCGTCCAGCGCGTCGGTGGTGACGCGGATCTCCTTCGGCATCTCCGACATCTCGGCGATGCCGCCGGCGTTGTCGGTCACCGGGCCGTAGGCATCGAGCGCCACCACCATGCCGGCCAGCGCCAGCATCGTCGTCGCGGCGATGCCGATGCCGAACACGCCCGCCTGGTTGAAGGCGATGATGATGCCGGCGCAGATGACGATCACCGGCAGGGCGGTGGCCTCCATCGACACGGCGAGGCCCTGGATGACGTTGGTGCCGTGGCCGGTCTCCGAGGAGCGGGCGACCGAGCGGACCGGACGGAACGAGGTCGAGGTGTAGTACTCGGTGATCCACACCAGCAGGCCGGTCACGCCCAAGCCGACCAGCGCGCAGATGAAGAAGTTCAGGCCGGTGACGTTGATCGTGGTGCCGCCGCCCGCCGCCATCGGGATCGGCCGGCTGAAGCCGAACATGACCGCGGTGACCAGCAGGACCAGCACGCCGGAGATCACCGCCGAACCGATGAGGCCCTTGTACAGCGCGCCCATGATGTTCTTGCTCGGGCCCAGCTTGACCATGAAGGTGCCGGCGACCGAGGCGATGATGCAGACCGCCGCGATGACCAGCGGGTACATCAGCAGCGAGCGGACGACGTCGCCCGTGAAGAAGATCGCCGCCAGCAGCATGGTGGCGACGATGGTGACGGCGTAGGTCTCGAACAGGTCGGCGGCCATGCCGGCGCAGTCGCCGACGTTGTCGCCCACGTTGTCCGCGATGACGGCGGGGTTGCGGGGGTCGTCCTCGGGGATGCCGGCCTCGACCTTGCCGACGAGGTCGGCGCCGACGTCCGCACCCTTGGTGAAGATGCCGCCGCCCAGACGGGCGAAGATCGAGATCAGCGAGGCGCCGAACGACAGGGCGACCAGGGCCTCCAGCACGACGCGGGCCTGCGCCGGGTCGGTGACCTTGTAGATCATCGACAGGATGGCGAAGTAGCCGCCGACGCCCAGCAGGCCCAGGCCGACCACCAGCATGCCGGTGATGGCGCCCGACTTGAAGGCGATGTCCAGCGCGTGCTCGAGCCCGACGGTCGCCGCCTGCGCGGTGCGCACGTTGGCGCGCACCGACACGTTCATGCCGACGTACCCGGCGATGCCCGACAGCACCGAGCCGACCAGGAAGCCGAAGGCCACCGGCAGGCCGAGGATGGCACCGAGAATGATGAGGATCACCACGCCGACGCCGGCGATGGTGGTGTACTGGCGATTGAGGTATGCGCGAGCACCTTCCTGAACCGCGCCGGCGATCTCCTGCATGCGTGCGGAGCCCGCGTCGGCGGCCATGACTTGCTTCCCGGCGTAAGCGCCATAGGCGAGCGCCAGGAGGCCGCAGGCGATGACTACTAGAAATCCTACCGTCATCCGTTCCCCCAGAAAATTGTCACTGGCTCGCCTTCGCACCGCAACAAAAGCCGCGGCGCAAAGCGAGCCGATTTTTTCGCCGGAAAGGATGCCCAAGCGGGGACCGCAATGCAACAGCCGCCACGCTCAAGGAAGCGCGACGAATTGGCAGGTCGATACTTCAGACTCGCACCATTGCGGTCTTTGGAGCGCTTCCAAACAAAGGTCACTTGTCGAAAGTCATATTCGCACCTGCGAAAGGACGAGTGTCCTTTTACGCACGCGAACGGCCGCAGCGCGGTGCCGCGCCGCGGAATCAGAGATTCCGCTGGGTCACCACCTGGACCAGCACGCCCTGCACCACGCCGGGGCCGAGCACCTTGGCGGCGGCGGCGGTCAGCTTTTCCTTGACGGCGGGGATGTTGACCAGCGGGCCGCTCATCAGCGACTTGTCATCGACTCCGGCGTACATGGTGGCGATGAAGGCGTCGACCAGGCGCGGCAGGTTGGCCGCGGCCTGCGGCTGTTTGACGGCGTCCACCTCGACGGTGGCGACGATGGTGACGAACTGCTCGACCTTCTCCTTGCCGAGCACCGGCACGACGATCGGGTTCATGCGCACGTAGGCGACCGGCGGCGGCGGCTTCTCCGCCTCCTTCTTCGCCAGTTCCTCCGCGGTGGGAGGGGTCATGAACTTGTTGTACAGCGTCCAGCCGCCGAACGCCGCACCGCCCAGCAGCGCCAGGCCGAACAGTAGCAGGATGATCGCTTTCATGGGACGGTCCGTCGTGATGCGACGGAAACCCTAGGCGGCGGATGCTTTATGGGGGGTTAAATCAGAAATGATCCCAGCCGCGCCGCGCCAGCGGCAGCGGCGCCCCTCGCGCGTCCAGCACCTCCACCCGCCCGGCCGGGCCGGGGGCGGTGCGGCCGATCTCGGTGATGGCGACTCCGGTCTCGGCGGACAGGGCGGTCAGGGCGCCGCGCGCCGCTTCGGGCGCGGTGAACAGCAGCTCGTAGTCGTCGCCGCCGGTCAGCGCCAGCGCCAGCCGGTCCGGATCGCCGCCGACCGCCGCCGGCACCGGCACCGACGCGGCGTGCAGCAGCGCGGCGCAGCCCGATTCCTCGGCGAGGTGGCCGAGGTCGGCGACCAGCCCGTCCGACACGTCGATGCACGACACCGCCAGCCCGCGCAGCCCAGGGCCCACCGTCACCCGCGGGTCCGGTCGGCGCAGCCGCGCCACCTGGGGCTCCAGCCCGGCACCGTCCAGCCGTCCCAGCACCACCTGCAGGCCGAGCGCCGCGTCGCCGATGGTGCCGGTGACGAACACCGGGTCGCCCACCCGCTCCGACCGGCGCGGCAGCGCCTGCCCGCGCGGCACCAGCCCGAAGGCGGTCACCGACAGGGTGATCGGCCCGGCGGTCGACACCGAGTCGCCGCCCGCCAGCTGGATGCCGAAACGCTTCTGGTCCTCGCCAAGGCCGGCGGCGAAGGCGGCCAGCCAGTCCTCGCCCAGGGTGCGCGGCAACGACGTGACCAGCGTGTAGGCGTACGGCTCCGCCCCCATGGCGGCGAGGTCGGAAAGGTTGACGCGCAGCAGCTTGGCGGCGATGTCGCCCGGCGGGTCGTCGGGCAGGAAGTGGATGCCGGCCACCATGGCGTCGACGGTGACGACCAGTTCCTGCCCCTCGGGCACGCCGAACACGGCGGCGTCGTCCGCCAACCCGCGCGCCCCGGCGAAGCCGGCGGCCAGCGGCTTGAAGAAGCGGTCGATGCGGCCGAACTCGCCAAGGGGGTTGGTCATGTCATCACTCTTGGCCCCTCCCCCCATGGGAAAGGAGGGTGTCAGTCCTCGCGCCCCGGCGCCGGCTGGGCCAGTTCCTCGGCGCGGACCTTGCGGGCGACAGTGTCGAGCACGCCGTTCACCATGCCCGGCTCGCGCCCGGCGAAGAAGGCGTGCGCCACGTCCACGTACTCGCTGATCAGGATGCGCGGGTGGGTGTCGGTGTGCGCGAACACCTCGTACGCGCCGGCGCGCAAGATGGCGCGCAGCAGCATCTCCAGCCGCTCCAGCGGGAACTTCGGGTCCAGCGCGGACGACAGCAGGCCGTCCACCTCGCCCTGGCGGTGGCTGGCGCCGCGCACGATGTCGGCGAACAGCTGCGGGTCGGCGGCGACGAACTGCGCGCCGTCCACCTCCTCGCCGAAGCGGTGCTTGACGAACTCGCCGATCACCGGCTCGACGCCGATGCCGGTCTGATCGACCTGATAGAGCGCCTGCACGGCCGCCAGCCGCGCCGCCTTGCGCCGGGCCTTGGCCGAACCGCCGCCGGACTTGCGGGGGCCACGCTTCGGTTTCGCGCGCGACGGCGCCTCGTGGTTGCTCATGGTGCTCAACTGGATCTTTTCAGGTGTGAGGGGTCAGCGCGGGAAGAGGCGGAAGTGGCGCTTCAGTTCGATCATGTCAAGGCAGGCCCGCGCCGCGAAGCCGCCCTTGTTCTTGTTGCCGGTGCCGGCGCGGGCCCAGGCCTGCTCGCGGTTCTCCACGGTCAGGATGCCGTTGCCGACGGCCAGCGTGTACTGCAGCGCCAGCTCCTGCAGGCCGCGGGCGCTCTCGTTGCAGACGATATCATAATGCGTGGTCTCGCCGCGGATCACCACGCCGAGCCCGACGTAGCCGTCGAAGCGCTTGCGGGCCGAGTAGAAGTCCATGGAGCGCACGGCGTACTTGATGGCGGCCGGGATCTCCAGGCAACCGGGCACGGCGAAGCGCTGGTAGGTGGCGCCGGCCTTCTCGATCTCGGCGATGGCGCCCTTCGCCAGCTCGTCGGCGAGGTCCTCGTAGAACCGCGCCTCGATGACCATGATGTGCGGCGTGTCCGGCATCGTCCCTTACTCCCCGTCCGTATTCCCGGGCACCGGGATCGGCCGCTGGCCGACGACGGTGAGCCCATAGCCTTCCAGGCCGATGATGGTCTTCTTGCGGTTCGACAGCAGCGTCATGCTGCGCACGCCGAGGTCCAGCAGGATCTGCGCGCCGACGCCGTAGTCGCGCAGCTCGCCGCCCGGCGCCACGCCCTCCATGCGCGCCTTCAGCGCCGCCGAGAGGTTGGCCGGCTGCGACTCGCGCAGCAGCACGACGACGCCGCGGCCCTCGCGGGCGATCAGCTCCATGGAGGCGTGCAACTCGCCGTCGCGCCCGGCCGAGGTGTCGCCCAGCACATCCTCCAGCACGTTCAGCGCGTGCATGCGGACCAGCACCGGCTCGTCGCCGGAGATGTCGCCGCGCACCAGCGCCACGTGCTCGGCGTACGCCACCTTGTTGACGTACACGTACGTCTGGAAGCGCCCGCCGTACCGGCTGTCCAGCGTGCCGGCGAGGCGCTGCTCGACGATGGTCTCGGTGCGGCGGCGGTAGGCGATGAGGTCGGCGATGGTGCCGACCTTCAGGTTGTGGAACTGCGCGAACTTCACCAGATCCGGCAGGCGGGCCATGGTGCCGTCGTCGTTCATGATCTCGCAGATCACGCCGGCCGGGATCTGCCCGACCATGCGGGCGAGGTCGACCGCCGCCTCGGTGTGCCCGGCGCGCACCAGCACGCCGCCGTCGCGCGCCAGCAGCGGGAACACGTGGCCCGGCGTGGTGATGTCCTGCGATCCCGCCTTCGGGTCGATGGCGACCTGCACGGTGCGGGCGCGGTCGGCCGCCGAGATGCCAGTGGTCACCCCCTCGCGCGCCTCGATCGAGACGGTGAAGGCGGTCTGGTGGCGGGTGCCGTTCTGCTGCGCCATCAGCGGCAGGTGCAGCCGCTCGATGCGGTCCTTGTCCATGGCGAGGCAGATCAGGCCGCGGCCGTGCTTGGCCATGAAGTTGATGGCCTCGGGCGTCGCGCACTGCGCCGGGATGACGAGGTCGCCTTCGTTCTCGCGGTCCTCGTCGTCGACGAGGATGAACATGCGGCCCTGGCGCGCCTCCTCGAGGATCTCCTCGGTCGGCGACAGATAGGAATGGTATTCGGAGGTCATGGTTGCCCCACCAGCCGGGCGACGTAGCGCGCCAGCATGTCGATTTCCATGTTCACGGCGTCGCCCGGCTTCAACTGCCCGAAGGTGGTGGCGACCTGGGTGTGCGGGATGACGTTGACGCCGAAGAGCGCCCCATCGACCTCGTTCACCGTCAGCGACACGCCGTCCAGCGCCACCGAGCCCTTGGGCGCCACGAACTTGGCGAGATCGGCCGGCGCCTCGAAGGTCAGGCGCACCGACTCGCCGTCGGGCCGCACGTCCACCACCCTGGCCACGCCATCGACGTGGCCGGAGACGATGTGCCCGCCCAGCTCGTCGCCCATCTTGAGCGCACGCTCCAGGTTGACGCGGGTTCCCTCGGCCCAGCCGCCCAGCGTGGTCTTCGACAGGGTCTCGCCCGAGGCCTGCACGGCGAACCAGCCCGGCCCCTTGTCGACGACCGTCAGGCAGACGCCGTTGTTGGCGATGGACGCGCCGATCGGCACCGTCTCCATGTCGAAGACGGTCTCGATGGTGAAGAGGGTGTCGCCGCTGCGCTCGATGGAGCGGACTCGGCCGACGTCGGTGATGATGCCCGTGAACATAGCGCGGCAATCTAGCCAGCTTTTGCACGGGGGGGAAGGAGCATCCGCACCGTGCGGCGCGCAACGGACTGTTGCGCGCGGCACGCGGGCTATCCGGCGGCCGGCCGCTCCCGGAACCACGCGGCGTGGCGCTCCAGCCAGACGCGCGGCGCCTCGGTGTCGGCCTGGTCCCACGGCGAGAAGCCGGGGCGGAAATAGGCCAGCCAGGCCCACACGCTCTCCGCCAGCAACCCGCGCCGGCCAAACAGGAAACGCAGGCCCTGCCGCCACGTCGCACGGCGGAACAACGCGCCGCTGCGGTGCAGGTTGCTGAGCGTCTGGACCGTGGTGTCGAGCGCGAACAGCAGCGTGACGTAGAGGAACCACGCCACCCGCCGGCCGTAGCCGCCGCCGGCCGCGCGGTAGACGTCGAAAATAACGGCGCGGTGCTCGCTCTCCTCCACCGCGTGCCACGTCCACAGCACGCGCATCGGCTCCGACGCGCCGTCCAGCCAGCCGGCGCCGCCCAGCACGGCGTCGCCGAAGGTGGCGGTGAAGTGCTCGTACGCCATGGCGACGGCCAGCTTGTTGAGCGGCCCGATGCGCTCGCTGATACGGATGCGCCAGGCGATGATCGGCTCGACCCGGTTGCGCAGCCCCTGCGCCTCCAGCCGCGCGTTGAAGGTGCGGTGCAGCGCGCTGTGCGTCGCCTCCTGCCCGATGAAGCGGCGGACGTCCTCGGCAATGGCCGGGTCGTCGATCAGCGGCAGGCCGGCGCGCGCGGCGTCGATGAAGTACTGCTCGCCGACCGGGAACATCATGGACAGCGCGTTGAACAGCTGGGTGCGGAAAGCCTCCCCGCCGAGCCATTGCGGCGGCATCTCCAGTTGCGCAACGTCGATCGCCGGCCGGCGCACGGTAAGATTGGACATCACCCGCCTCCATCGGTCGTGGACGGCGAAACGATACTGAGGGATGCTCGGATTCCCAACTCGCATTCCCGCGCATACCCCGCATGTCCGACGCTCCTGCCGAACCCGTTGATTCCATGCGGAAAACGCCGGTGCAACGGCGCGCGTGGCGGACCATCCTGACAATCTTCGAGGCAACCGCTCAGATTCTCGAACGCGACGGCGAGAAGGCGCTGACCACCAACCGGGTGGCGGAGCGCGCCGGCTTCTCCATCGGCACACTGTACCAGTACTTCCCCAGCATGGACGCCATCCTGCTGGCAATGATCGACCTGGAGCGCCGCCGGGTGATCCGCGAACTGGAACGGCTGCTCGACGACGCCGAGGCGACGGGCGGGCATCCGCGGGATGTGGTCCGGCCGTTCGTCCGCGCACTGGTCGCGGCCTTCGGCACCGGCGACGGGGCGAGGCGCCTGCTGCTGAAGCGCGGCTGGCTGCTCGACCACACGCCGCAGGTGGTGGCCGCGACGCAGGAGATGGCCGCGCGCATCCACGCCGCCCTTGCCCGCCGCGCCCATCCCGACGTCCCGCCGCCGGCCCCGGCGGCGCTGTTCGTGATGACGCGCGCCGTGCTTGGCGCCATCCGCGCCGCCGTGCTGGAGGACTCGCCGTTGCCGGAAACACCGGAGTTCGAGGACGCGCTGGTGCGGATGAGCCTGACGATGCTGGAGAGCACCGACGGCAAGGAGTCACCTTATTCCCGCTTTACGTAGCTCTCGATTAGATCGTCCCCTGCGCGCCGCACCCGCACGCGGTCGAACGCCGCCGCCTGCGCCAGCGCATCGACGCCGAACGCCGCCACCGCGGCCACGCCGTCACCACCGATGACCTTCGAGGCGCGGAACCACTCCAGCCGGTCGACCAGCCCGGCGCGCAGCAGCGAGGCGGCCAGGGTCGCGCCACCCTCCACCAGCACCCGCGTCAGGCCGCGGCCGGCCAGCGCCGCCATCGCCTGCGCCGGGTCCGGCAGGCCGGCGGCGTCGCACGGCACCGGGACCACCTCGACGCCGCAGTCGATCAGGGTCTGGCGGCGCAATCCGTCGCAGTCGTCGCGGGCGACGATCCAGGTCGGCACCGTCTTCGCCGTGCGCACCAGCCTGCCGGTCAGCGGCAGCCGCAGCCGGCTGTCGAAGACGATGCGCACCGGCGAACGGCCCTCCAGCCCCGGCAGGCGGCAGGTCAGGTCGGGGTCGTCGGCCAGCGCGGTGCGGATGCCGACCATGATGGCGTCGTGCCGCGCCCGCAGCCCGTGGCCGAGCGCCCGCGCCTCCGGCCCGGTGATCCACTTCGACTCGCCGCCGTGGGTGGCGATACGGCCGTCCAGCGTGGTCGCCAGCTTCAGCGTCACCAGCGGCCGGCCGTGCAGGATGCGGCTGAAGAAGCCGCGGTTCAGCTCCCACGCCTCGTCGGCGCAGACGCCGGTGATCACCTCGATGCCGGCCTCGCGCAGGCGCTTGACGCCGCCGCCGGCGACGCGCGGGTCGGGATCCTCGCAGGCGATCACGACGCGCGCCACGCCCGCGGCGATCAACGCCTCCGAGCAGGGCGGCGTCTTGCCGTGGTGGTTGCAGGGCTCCAGCGAGACATAGGCGGTGGATCCCCGGGCGGCGCCCCCGGCGCGCCGCAGCGCCTCGGTCTCGCCGTGCGGGCGGCCGCCGGGCTGGGTCCAGCCGCGGCCGACCACGACGCCGTCCTTGACCAGCACGCAGCCCACCGACGGGTTCGGCGCCGTGGTGCCGAGTCCGCGGGCGGCCAGCGCCAAAGCGGCGCGCATGTGGTGGAGGTCGTCGGCGGCCATAAAACAATACCTCCCCCTGCTCCGCAGGGGGAGGTTAGGAGGGGGCAACGGCCATCCCGAGGATCCGCCGCCCCCACCCTCCCGCTGCGCGGGTCCCTCCCTCCCCCTGCGGAGCAGGGGGAGGGAGAAACAAGGCTAGTGCTGCGCCTCGGGCGCCAGCTGCTCGACGAACTCGTTGAAGTCGGACGCTTCGCGGAAGTCCTTGTAGACCGAGGCGTAGCGGATGTACGCGACCTGATCGAGCGTCTGCAGCGCGTTCATGATCATCTCGCCGATCTGCTTCGACGGGATCTCGCTCTCCCCCGAGGATTCGAGCTGGCGCACCAGGCTGTTCACCACCCGGTCGATGCGGTCGGCGTCGATCGGGCGCTTGCGCAGCGCGATGCGCATGGAGCGCAGCAGCTTCTCGCGGTCGAAGGGCTCGCGCTGACCGGTGCTCTTCACCACCGTCAGCTCGCGCAGCTGCACGCGCTCGAAGGTGGTGAAGCGGGCCCCGCAGCCGGGACAGAAGCGCCGCCGCCGGATCGCCGAGTTGTCCTCGGTCGGTCGCGAATCCTTGACCTGGGTATCCTCGTGTCCGCAGAACGGGCAGCGCATGTCCGGCTTTTCCCCCTTAAATAAGTCCCGTTACAGCGTCGGATAGATCGGGAAGCGGCGGCACAGGTCGCGCACCTTCTCCCGCACCTTCGCCTCGACGGCGCGGTTGTCGCCCGAGTTGCTGGCGGCCAGCCCGTCCAGCGTCTCGACGATCATCTCGCCAACCTGCTTGAACTCTTCGGTGCTGAAGCCGCGCGTGGTCGCCGCCGGGCTGCCCAGGCGGACGCCGGAGGTGATGGTCGGCTTCTGCGGATCGAACGGCACGCCGTTCTTGTTGCAGGTCATGCCGGCGTGCTCCAGGCTGGCTTCGCCGGCCTTGCCGGTGACGTTCTTCGGGCGCAGGTCGACCAGCACGATGTGGCTGTCGGTGCCGCCCGACACGATGTCGAGGCCGCCCTCGATCAGCGTCTTCGACAGCACGCGGGCGTTGTCCAGCATCGCCTGGGCGTAGCGCTTGAACTCCGGCTGCAGAGCCTCCTGGAAGGCCACCGCCTTGGCGGCGATGACGTGCATCAGCGGGCCGCCCTGCAGGCCGGGGAAGACCGCCGAGTTGATCTTCTTGGCGATCTCTTCCTTGTCGGTCAGCACCATGCCGCCGCGCGGGCCGCGCAGCGTCTTGTGGGTGGTGGTGGTGACGACGTCGGCCCAGGGGAACGGGTTCGGATAGACGCCGCCGGCGATCAGGCCGGCGTAGTGGGCGACGTCGACCATGAAGATGGCGCCGACCTCGTCCGCGATGGCGCGGAAGCGCTGGTAGTCGAGCACGCGCGGGTACGCCGAGCCGCCGGCGATGATCAGCTTCGGCTTGTGCTCGCGGGCGAGGCGCTCGACCTCGTCGAAGTCGATCAGGTGGTCGTCCTTGCGCACGCCGTACTGCACGGCCTTGAACCACTTGCCGGACAGGTTCGGCGGGGCGCCGTGCGTCAGGTGGCCGCCGGCCGCCAGCGACATGCCGAGCACCGTGTCGCCCGGCTGCAGCAGCGCCAGCAGGACCGCCTGGTTGGCCTGGGAGCCGGAGTTCGGCTGCACGTTGGCGAAGCCGCAGCCGAACAGCTTGCAGGCGCGCTCGATGGCCAGGTTCTCGGCGACATCCACGAACTCGCAGCCGCCGTAGTAGCGCTTGCCGGGATAACCCTCGGCGTACTTGTTGGTGAGCACCGAACCCTGCGCCTCCAGCACGGCGGCGGAGACGACGTTCTCCGAGGCGATCAGCTCGATCTGGTCCTGCTGGCGAAGCAGCTCGTCGCGCACCGCGCGGGCCAGCTCGGGATCGGTCTCGGCCAGCGTGGCGGTGAAGAACGTCGGGTTCGGAGCGTACATCAGGCGATTCCTTTCAAAACTGCTTTCAGCCCAGCTTGCCGACGCGGCGCGAATGGCGCTCGCCGCCTTCGAAGGGCGTGTCCAGGAAGGCGGTCAGACAATCCTTCGCGATCTCGATGCCGACCACGCGGGCACCCAGCGCCAGCACGTTGGCGTCGTTGTGCTCGCGCGACAGCCGGGCGGAGGTCGGGTCGCTGCACAGCGCCGCGCGGATGTGGCGGTGGCGGTTGGCCGCGATGCTGATACCGATGCCGGTGCCGCAGATCAAGACGCCACGTTGCGCCCGCCCGTCGCGAATCGCCGCGGCCAAGGCATCGGCGAAGTCGGGATAGTCCACCGACTCCGGTCCGTTCGTGCCGAGGTCCAGCACCTCCAGCCCGCGCTTGGCGAGCGCATCCTTCAACTCGGCCTTCATCTGGGTGCCGGCGTGATCGGACGCCAGCGCAACGGTCTTCACGGTCATCGAACGCAACTCCGGGACAAACGGGGGCTCTGCTGCGCGCCCCCCGCGGCAACGCGCAGCAACCTACCAGATGTCGATGCGGATCACCAGTTCGACACAACGCAAAGCGTCGATGGCGCGGCAGGGCTGCCATTCACACGCGGTCCGCTGGAGAAACCACGGCGGATCATCGCCTGCGCGTTGCTCATAGGACGGAATAAGGACATCCCCCGATTCGGGGTAGGGGTTCGCTTTGCCCAATTGCCGAGCATGATATTACCGCTCTGCACCTGTTGCAGGCCACTAGTGCGTCCATAAACCCGCCACCGAAGCCGGCCGCTTTGGCCGGTTTGAACCCCGGCCAATTTGCCGCGCGCTTATCAGTTCTCGACGCAACAAATAACCCTATTGCCACTTGCGGGATTTATATTGACACCCAAATCACGGTGTGCAACTTGGTTGCTAGCGCCAAAACGAAAAAGCCAGGACACTGTGCAATGAGTGACCCGCTCCGCTCCGATTCCTCCGACAACGCACTGCTGCGCATGACCGCGGACATCGTTTCCGCCTATGTCAGCAAGAACGTGCTGCCGTCGCAGCAGATTCCCGAGGTCATCAACACGGTCTACTCGTCGCTGACGGGCCTCAACAACGGTCCGCGCGAGACTCCGGCCGAGCCGCTGAAGCCCGCCGTGCCGATCCGCAAGTCGGTCACGCCCGAGTACATTGTGTGCCTCGAAGACGGCAAGAAGCTGAAGATGCTCAAGCGGCATCTCCGCTCCACCTACAACATGTCGCCCGACGAGTACCGGGTGCGCTGGGGACTTCCGCCCGACTACCCGATGGTGGCCCCCAACTACGCCGCCCAGCGTTCGGAGTTCGCCAAGCGAATCGGCCTCGGCCGCAACGCCGGCCGCACCACCCGCCGCCGCGCCGGCTGACCGCCGCCTGCACGCGCAAACGGGCCGGCCCTTCGCACAGAGGGGCCGGCCCGTGGCGTTTTGGGAACCCGGTTCCGCCGTTCAGAACTGGTTTCAGCCGCAGGTCTGCCGCCCGGACAGCCGGCAGTTGAAGCGCTCGACGTTGCGGGTCAGCTCCTGGCCGGTCGCCTTGTGCTCGTCGGAGACGCAGGTCAGGTAAGCCATGGTCTTGTCGACGTAGTCCTTCACCTCGAACTGGCAGGACTGCATCTTGTCGGCGCTGACGAAGGTCGTGGTGTCGTTCATGCACGCCGGCACCAGCGGCTTGATGCAGATGGTCGCCGCATGCACCCCCGGCGGCGCCATCCCGGCGGCCAGCATCGCCACCCCAATCACACGCACCAGACGCCGCATCGGACCCCTCTTCCCGCCGATCGTTCGTGGAGCGCTTTTCTATAGGCGTTACTCCGCTTGCGCCAGTGTCCTTCGCCGGAATCGGGACTAGGATCGGCCCATGAGCAGTTCAGTGGGGCCGGCACCGCAGAGCCGACGCCCCGCAGAGCCGGCGCCGACGTGCCATTGCTCACCATCAGCAGAAGCCAGACACTTCCCATCGCGCCCCCGGCCCCGCCGCGGGGCGCGATCCTTATGCGGTCCAGCCGCCGCCCTGGGCGTTCCTGCGCAGCGCCTGCTTCAGCTTGCCGATGGCGGCGCGGGTCAGCGTCTCGCGGCAGCCGGTGGCCGGCCCGGCGGCGAACACCTCGGTGCCGGTCTTGGCGCAGATCGCCGACACCTTCAGGTACGGCCCGACCCGGGTGTATTCCAGATAGATCCCATCCTCGTCCGGCGCATCCGCCATAACCGTCACTCCATAGTCCTTTCGCCCGGGGTCTGCCGCCGGAACCCGCCGGGCACGGCCTTGTTGGTTCGGCCGATCCGTTCCAGAGACTTAGGGAGACTCGCCATGGCTGCCAAGACGATGCAGGATCTTCTGCTGGAAGAGATGCGCGACATCTACCACGCCGAGAAGCAGATCCTGAAGGCCCTGCCGAAGCTGGCCAGGAAGGTCCAGTCGGAAACGCTGAGCGCCGCCTTCCTGGAGCACGCCGAGCAGACCCAGGGCCAGATCGAGCGCCTGGAGCAGTGCTTCGAGGAGATCGACGCCCGCACCCGCGGCAAGCCGTGCGAGGCGATGAAGGGCCTGATCGAGGAAGCGCAGGAGATCCTGGAGATGGGCATGGCGCCCGAGGTCACCGACGCCGCCCTGATCGCCGCCGCCCAGAAGGTTGAGCACTACGAGATCGCCAGCTACGGCACGCTGCACGCCTACGCCCAGGGCTGCGGCCTCGACCGCGTCGCCAGGCTGCTGGAGGAGACGCTGAACGAGGAGAAGGAGACCGACAGGCGCCTCAACACGCTGGCCATCAACGACGTGAACAGGAAGGCCCTGGACGTCAGCAAGGCCGCCTGACGGCGCAGGCCTGCACCCCGGTGCACCGGCATTGCCGGGCGACGCGGCCGGGCGTATGGTGAAACGGTCTCGTCAGGAACACCCCGGACCATGCGCCCGACCGCCGCCGCCCTCGCCGTTCTCGCCGCGCTGACCGCGAGCCCCGCGGCCTACGCGGAAAGCAAGGACGCGGGCCTGCCACCGTCGATCAAGATCAAGGCGTTGATGGTCCCGGTGGTCAACCGCGGCCAGATCGAGCGCTACGCGCTGTACGACGTCACCATGGAACTGGCGGATTCCTCCAAGCTGCCGGACGCCCAGGCGAAGATCACCCGCCTGCAGGATGCGGTGCTCACCGTCGTCTACGGCGCCATCGAGCAGGGCTGGATCGTCCGCGGCAACATCGCCAACGCCACCGCGTTGCGCGCGCGCCTCGACGAGGCCGGACAGAAGCTGATCGGCAAGGCGTCGATCGCCCGCGTCCTCATCATGCCGGTCGGCCGCCAGTCGTCGCTGAATTAGGCCCGCCCGACCGTGCTTCGCCGCAATCTTCTCGCCGCCCTCGCCCTGCTGGCCGCCGCCCCCGCCTTCGCCAGGGAAGGCCCGCCGGCCGCCCCGCAGAACACCGTCCGCGTCCGCCCGGTGATGGTGCCCGTCATCACCAACGGCCAGGTCGAGCGCTACGTCACCTACGAGGTGACGCTGGAGATCGCCGAACCCGGCCGCATGCCGGAGATCCAGGGCAAGACCCCGCGCCTGCAGGACACGGTGACCGCCGTGGTCTACGAGGGCGTGGAGAAGGGGTGGATCGTCCACGGCGTCGTCACGAACGGCAACGCGCTCCGCGCCCGGCTGGAGGAGGCCTGCAACGGCCTGCTCGGCAAGGGCACGGTGGCGCGGGCGCTGATCAACCCGGCGACGCGTTCGGCCATGTGACGTATATTGCCGCCCGCTCCCTCCCCCGCTTGCGCAGGAGAGGAAGCTTGATACCGCGGCGCGGACAGCCGGCCGCATCGACGAGACGTTCACCGCCCTGCGGCGCCATGCATGAGCACATCGATGAAACGCACATTGGACACGAATGAGGACGGAGCCTGGCTGCTGGAGGATGTCCTGCTCGACCCTTCGGATGCCGAGGCTTACTGCAATCTCGGCGTCTTTTTCTTTCATCGGCAGAATGCCGCGGGCGCGGCTCTGGCGTTGCGCCGCGCCTGTGCCATTTCCGCGCGCGCATTCGACATTTGCGTCGGCCGGGCCAGAGCATACGCGGCCAGTGGCGACCGCCGCCTGGCCTTGCTGTACGCACAGGCGGGCACATGGGCCTTCGAAATCCGGAAGGAGGATGCGGACACCGTCCTGCACCGGGCCGGCGTCCTGTTCGATCTTTCAAAGCTGCTGGACCATGACTTCATCCAGGAGGATCAGATAGCGGGCCTTGTCGCAAGCGGAGCGGCAAGCGCTTCGTTCCTGGCCAGGCTGGGGCGGGCCTACTGGAGAAAGGGCGACGTCGTCAGCAGCAACAAGTTCTATACGCAGGCCGTAATTTCATCCACCAACCCGCAGCACGCGATCGAACTTTCCGAAATGCGCCTGGAAAAGGGATATGGCAGGGACGGGATCGCAGCCTACAATCTCGCCCTGAAGATAGCGCCGATGAATCCGGCATTGTGCTATGGATTCTCCAAGGCTCTCAGAAGATACAATGAACTGTCGGGCTGGTTCGACGATGCCCTGGAAAAGCATGGACACGGCATCGCCGACCTTCTTCAGCACGACATGGACGTGGCAAAGAGCGTTATAAAATACCATGGGCCGGCAAAGCCCTCCGGTCAGCATCTCTATTTTGTGAACTATACAAACAAGTCCGACGAAGAAACATCGCGCCTGCAATTGAACGCCAGCGCGGCCGAAATCGGCGGGGTATCGGCGATTGCTGCCTGGGATGCCGCCGCCCTTCAAGCAACCAAGTTCTACGGAAGATTCGAATCGATACTCTCCCAGCCGCGCGGCGGCGGCTATTGGGCCTGGAAACCTTACATCATATTGTTGACGTTGCTGTGCGCTCGCGACGGCGATCTGGTCTTCTACCATGATGCCGGACGCCCTGGATACAGCTACCAGATAAGGCAATCCCTTCTCCCCGCTTTTGCCTGGGCACAAAGAAACAACAATGGCATTCTTCCTGGAATCCTCATTGATTCCATGAACATGAACTGGACAAAGCGGGATTGCTTTGTGCTGACGGGATGCGATGAAGAAAAACACTGGTCTCGCCGCCAGATTCAGGCAACCTGGTCTTTCTGGCACAAAAATCAGGCAGCGGTCTCGTTCGTGAGAAAATGGGCCAGTCACTGCACGGACCCGAGAGCTGTTACCGACTTCCCGAACGTATGCGGTGAAGAAAACTTCTATAATTTCGTCGATCACCGGCATGATCAATCGATCCTGAGCCTGCTTTGCGCGCGGGAAGACGTGAAGGCGTACGGAGATCCCGCCACGCCGGTCTGGGACAACTCCAAGGACGTGAACATCCTCCTCGACGCCCTGCGGAACGCCGGCTGAGCGGGGCCGAACCGACGGCGATCTGCGGTGACGGAGAAGGCAAGGACACCCTACCCCACCACCATCCGCTCCAGCGTCTCCAGCCGGTCGGCCTCGTGCGCCGGCTTGTCCCAGCGGATGCGGTGGACGCGCGGGAAGCGCATGGCCAGCCCGCTCTTGTGCCGGCCGGAGCGGTGGACGCTGTCGAACGCCACCTCCAGCACCAGCCCCGGCGCCACCTCGCGCACCGGGCCGAAGCGCTTGGTGGTGTGGTTGCGCACCCAGCGGTCCAGCTCGACCAGTTCGGCGTCGGTGAAGCCGAAATACGCCTTGCCGACCGGCACCAGCTCGTCGCCGCGCCACGCCCCGAAGGTGAAGTCGGAATAGTAGGACGAGCGCTTGCCGTGCCCGCGCTGGGCGTACATCAGCACGGTGTCCAGCGTCAGCGCGCCGCGCTTCCACTTGAACCACGGCCCCTTCGGCCGCCCGGCGGTGTAGGGGCTGTCGCAGCGCTTCAGCATCAGCCCCTCGATGCCGGCCTCCCGCGCCCCCGCACGCAGCGCCTTCAGTTCGTCCCAGCCGGCGAAGGGCACCATCGGCGACAGGTCCATGCGGCGCGGCCGGACCTCCTCGTACCAGCGCTCCAGCCGCGCCCGCCGCTCCAGGAAGCCCAGGGAACGCAGGTCCTCCGCGCGATCGAACAGCATGTCGTACAGCCGCACGAAGGCCGGGAACTCCTGCAGCGTCTTCGCCGTGACCTGCTTGCGGTTCAGGCGCTGCTGCAGGTCGTTGAACGGCGCCACCACGCCGTCGCGCACCACCAGCAGCTCGCCGTCCAGCACCGCGTCGAAGCTCATGTGGTCGGCCAAGTCCGGAAAGGCGCCGGACAGCTCGTCGCCGGTGCGGCTGTAGATCCGCCGCTCCGCCCCGCGCGCCACCAGCTGCACACGGATGCCGTCCCACTTCCATTCGGCGCAATAGGCCGCGGCGTCCAGGCCGGCCATGTCCTCCTCGTCCAGCGGGTGCGCCAGCATCAACGGCCGGAACCCGGCGCCGAGCCCTTCGTCCGGCCGCTCCGCCCGCCCCTCCAGCCAGGCGAACAGCGCCTGGTAGGGGGGCGTCAGCCCGTGCCAGCACTCCTCGATGTCGTCGACGTTCAGCCGTCCCCACTCGGCCAGCGCGGTCTTGGCCAACCGCGCCGACACGCCGATGCGCAGGGAGCCGGTGATCAGCTTCAGCAGCGCGAAGCGCGCGGAAGCGTCGAGCGTGTCCATCCACCCCTCGATCAACCCCATGACCTCGGCGCGTTTCGCGGCGTGCAGGGCGTCCACCACCTCGGACAGGCTGGGCGGCAGGCTGTTGGCCTGCGGGTGCCGCTCGGGCCAGATCAGCGCCGCCGTCTCGGCGAGGTCGCCGACGTAGTCGTACGACCACGCGAACAGGTCGGGGTCCACCCGGCTCAGGACGAGCTGGCGGATGGCGGCGGGCTTGGCCTCGTGGAACACCAGCGTGCCGGTCAGCGCCGCCAGCGCCCAGCCGCGGTCGGGGGCCGGCGTGTGGGCGAAGTAATCGGCGAGCAGCCGCATCTTGCCGTTGCGCGACGGCGTGAAGACCAGGGAGTCGATCAGCGCGGCGAAGCGGTTCATCCGGCGCCACCCGGAAAAATCCTGCCCCGCCGGAATTCACCACAGAGACACGGAGACACGGAGATAATCGTCCTCTGTGCTCCTCTGTGCCTCTGTGTCTCTGTGTTTCCGGTTCTCCAGCGCGTGCTGCTCACGCCTCGTCCTCCTCGAACCCCACCAGCGCCAGGGCGCGGGCGCGGATACCGCGGCTCCTGGCGTGGTGCACCAACGCCTCCTCGCGGCCGTGCGTCACCCACACTTCCGGCGCGCCGACCTCGTCCAGGGTGCGGGTCAACTCATCCCAGTCGGCGTGGTCGGAGATCACCAGCGGCAGTTCCACCCCGCGCTGCCGCGCCCGCTGCCGCACCCGCATCCAGCCCGACGCCATCGCCACCACCGGGTCGCTCAGCCGCCGCGCCCAGCGGTCGGCCACCGCGCCGGGCGGCCCCAGCACCAGGGCGCCCTTCAACTCCTCCTTCGCCGCCGCCGTGGCCGGGCGCAGTTCGCCCAGTTCCACTCCGAAGCCGCGGTACAGGTCGCAGACCGGCTGCAGCGCGCCGTGCAGGTACAGCGGCCTGTCGTAGCCCGAAGCACGCAGCAGCGTGATGACGCGCTGGCACTTGCCCAGCGCGTACACCCCGACGACATGTGTACGCTCCGGGAAGACCTCCAGGGAATGCAGCAGCTTGCCGACCTCACTGAGGTCCGGCGGGTGGCGGAACACCGGCAGGCCGAAGGTCGCCTCGGTGACGAAGACGTCGCAGGGCACCGGCTCGAACGGCGCACACGTACGGTCGTACGTCCGCTTGTAGTCGCCGGACACGACGATGCGCGCCCCACCGTGCTCCACCACCACCTGCGCGCTGCCCAGCACGTGCCCGGCCGGCGCCAGCCGCACCGTGACGTCGCCCAGCCGGATCGTCTCGCCGTACTCCAGCGCCTGTTGCGCCTCGCCCGCTCCGTCGCCGAGCCTCTGGCGCATGATGGCGAGCGTCCCCGGCGTGGCGAGCACCCGCCGGTGCCCCGGCCGGGCGTGGTCGGAGTGGCCGTGCGTGATGATCGCGCGCTCGACCGGCCGGACGGGATCGATGAAGAAGCCGCCGGGCATGACGTACAGCCCCTCGGGGCAGACGCGGACCCAGCGTTCGGGATGCAGCGAAGCCATCCGGAGAATATGGGCCCGATCGCCGTAGGAGCAAGATCCTACGGAAAGCACTTGCCCCCACCCGCCCTTCGCTGCGCTCGGGCACCCTCCCCCGCTACCGGAGGGGAGGGTTCGTCGGCGTCCTCCCCTCCCCTGCGACAGCGGGGGAGGGGTCGGGGGTGGGGGCAAGTGTTGCGCCCCGCCAACATTCCCTCCATCCTCACCCCATGCACGAGTTCCTCGCCCTCACCCCCGAAGTCGCCGACGCGCTGCACGACGGCCGCCCGGTCGTCGCGCTGGAATCGACGGTCATCGCGCACGGCATGCCCTACCCGCAGAACGCCGGGACCGGCCGCGCGCTGGAGGCGATCATCCGCGCGGAGGGCGCCGTCCCCGCCACCGTCGCCGTGCTGGACGGCCGCATCCGCGTCGGCCTGTCCGACGACGACCTGGAGCGCCTGGCCACCGGCACGAATGTGTGGAAGCTCAGCCGCCGCGACCTGCCCGTGGCGCTCGCCGCCGGCGCTGACGGCGCCACCACGGTGGCCGCCACCATGATCGCCGCGAAGCTGGCGGGCATCGCGGTGTTCGCCACCGGCGGCATTGGCGGCGTGCACCGCGGCGCCGAGACCAGCTTCGACGTCTCCGCCGACCTGGACGAGCTGGCGAGGACCAGCGTCTGCGTGGTGTGCGCCGGCGCCAAGTCGGTGCTCGACCTGCCCAAGACGCTGGAGTACCTGGAGACCCGCGGCGTGCCGGTGCTCGGCTACGGCACCGACGACTTCCCGGCCTTCTACGCCCGCACCAGCGGCCTGCCGGTGCTGCGCCGCTGCGACACGCCGGTGGAGGTCGCCCGCATCCTGCACGCCAAGTGGCGGCTCGGCCTCGACGGCGGCGTGGTGCTCGCCAACCCGATCCCGGAGGCCGACGCGCTGGACGCCGGCGCCATGGAGGCGGTGATCGCCCAGGCGCTGCACGATGCCGAGTCGCGGGGCATCGCCGGCAAGGCGGTGACGCCGTACCTGCTCGCCCGCCTGAAGGAGCTGACCGAAGGGCGCAGCCTGGACGCCAACATCGCGCTGATTCGCCACAACGCGCGGGTCGCGGCGCGGGTCGCTGGGGCCTATGCCGCCCTGGCCCAAGCTCCTATGTCGTAATCCATAGGGGGTAAGCCCTCTGCACCCACTGGTCTTAAGACCCCGTTAACTGGCTAGGGCTGACTGTCGGGATGCCTATCACGGAGGTTCCTGATGCGTACGAGCCCGTCCAGCCTGGTTTCCCGCATGATCACCATGGCCGCCAACCCCGACATGGCGGACAGCGACACGCGGCCGGCATCACGGGTGCAGAAGATCGTCTGGGCCGCGCAGGCCGCCAAGCTGCGCGACGGCCTCGCCGCGGTGGTCGCCCACCAGATCGAGTGCAAGGTCGCCGCCGAGCTGGACGCCATGGAACTGCCGGAGGTGTTCTTCACCTCGCTGGAGGTGGCCGGCCGCGTCGTCACCTGCGACCTGGACGCCTCGGGCACCGCCTCGATCTTCGGCCTGATCGACCCCAGCGAGTACGACGAGCTGGTCGAGGACGCCGGCGACGACGCGCTGTTCGGCGTCGATTGGGACGGCGTCTACGTCACGCCGGCGCGCACCCGGCACTGATCCTCCGCAGCAACGAAAAAGGGCGCCCGCCGCGAGGCCGGGCGCCCTTTTTCGTTGCTGCCCACCTATGCCTCCCGGCTGCGCATGCTGTCGATCCACGCCCGGTAGGGCTGGACGAGATCGGCGGACTCGGCGCAGGCGTAGTGCCAGGTGCGGTCCTGCGGGTCGCCCGCCCAATGCGCTTGGCCGCGCAGGACGGGTTCTCCGCAATGACAACAGGTGGCGTGGCGGCGACGGGCCGCAGACTTGGTCATGACGGTCACGCGAAACATTATGGACAAGGTCTGGGTTGGAGCCCCCGACCCTGGCACAGGGCTTCCGCGACCGTCAATCAATATTGCTGCATTGCAACAAAGCCTACCACCAATGCGCAGCGTCTACTTGGATGGGCCGAGCACCCGGCCGGCGACCGCGTCCAATTTCCTGATCAGCTCCGGATCGCGCCTGTCGGGCGCGGTCATGATGGCGTTGTCGAGCGCGGTGTGGCAGCCCTGGTCGCAGACATGGTCGCGGTGCCGCAGCTTCGGCGCCACCTGCTTGACCAGCGCGCGCGCCTTGTCGGCGTTGGCGACCACCACCTTGATGACGGCGTCCACCGTCACGTCGTCGTGGTCGGGGTGCCAGCAGTCGTAGTCGGTGACCATGGCGACGGTCGCGTAGCACATCTCCGCCTCGCGGGCGAGCTTGGCCTCCGGCATGTTGGTCATGCCGATGACCTCGCAGCCCCAGCTGCGGTACAGCTCGGACTCGGCCTGGGTGGAGAACTGCGGGCCCTCCATGACCATGTAGGTGCCGCCCCGCTGGTACTTGATGTCCAGCTCCTTCACCGCCGCCTCCAGCGCGTCGCCCACGCGCGAGCACACCGGGTGCCCCAGCGCCACGTGGGCCACCAGGCCGGTGCCGAAGAAGCTCTTGGTGCGGGCGAAGGTGCGGTCGATGAACTGGTCGACCAGCACGAAGGTGCCCGGCGGCAGGTGCTCCTTCAGCGAGCCGACGGCGGAGACCGAGACGATCTCGGTGACGCCCAGGCGCTTCAGCGCGTCGATGTTGGCGCGGAAGTTCAGCTCCGACGGCGGGATGCGGTGGCCGCGGCCGTGGCGCGGCAGGAAGACCAGCCTCTGCCCGTCCAGTTCGCCGGTCAGCAGCTCGTCCGACGGGTCGCCGAACGGGGTCTCCACCTTGACCCAGCGCTTGTTCTCCAGCCCGTCGATGTCGTAGACGCCGCTGCCGCCGATCACGCCGAGCACCGGTTCCGCCATGGTATCCGTCTCCAAAGGATGTCAGGGGACGGGAGTGTCGCCGGGCGCTGTGGGAAAGGCAAGTGAGCTTCCCTCGGGAGAATGGACACCGGGTTACGCGGTCTGCAGCTCGGCCTGCTCTGGGGTATGTCGCCGAGGGCCGAGTGGAGCGGCTGGCGATTGTAGTAGCCTTCGATGCAGGCGAGCAGGTCCCGCTTGGCGGCGTCGCGCGTGGGGTAGTGCTGCTCGTGGACGAGTTCGGCCTTCAAGCTGCCGAAGAAGCTCTCC
>NZ_LGQZ01000142.1 GCF_003116015.1 Azospirillum sp. TSO22-1 | reverse complement strand
CTGAAGATGCTGAAGCGCCACCTGCGGACCGTCTACGGCATGACGCCGGAGGAGTACCGGGCGCGCTGGAACCTGCCGGACACCTATCCGATGACCGCCCCGGCCTACGCCGCCAAACGCTCCGCGCTCGCCAAGGCGCGGGGCCTCGGCCGAACCAGCCGGAAACCGCACAAGGAAGAATGACGGGTGCCGCCGTTCAGGCCGTCCCGTTGCAGCGGCCGGGATACGGATCGTCCCCACACCCCTGAAGCACCACCCGGTTCTTGCCGGTGCGCTTCGCCTCGTAGAGCGCGACATCCGCCAGCCGGATCGCCTCCTCGGGCTCCAGTTCGGCCGCCGTCCACACCGACACGCCGACCGAGCAGCCGACCCGGACTGGCCGACCGCCGATGACCGCACCCTGTCCCACCGTGGCGACGATGCGCTCCGCCAGCGCCAGCGTGCCGCACGCCGTTCCGCAGGCCGACGGAACCAGCACGGCAAACTCGTCGCCACCCAGCCGCGCCACGAAGTCGCCGTCGCGCAGACAGCTCCGGAGCCGGCCGGCGACGATCCGCAGCAGATCGTCGCCGGCCGGGTGTCCCAGCGTGTCGTTGACCGCCTTGAAGTCGTCGAGGTCGAGCAGCATCACCGCCTGCCGCACGCCAACCGGGGCAGTGGTTTCCGCCAGGGCGGTCAGGCGCCCGGTCAGGTAGGCGCGGTTCGGCAACCCGGTCAGTGGGTCGTGGTTGGCGTCGTATCGGGCGCGCTCCTTCTCCTCCTCGGCCGCCCGGTGGGCGGCCTGGACCAGCAGTTCGCGCTCCCGGCGCTCGGTCACGTCGGTCATCATGCCGACCATGCGCAGCGGCTCCCCATCGGCGCCGAACTGCGCCCGGCCCCGGACGAACAGCCAGCGCCAGGAGCCGTCCTTGTGGAGCACGCGGCATTCCGTCTCGACCTGCTCGGACCGCCACTCAAGGTGGGCCTGCACGGCGGCCCGGAGGTCCGGGCCGTCGTCCGGGTGCAGGAGGTCCCAGAACTCCCGCGAGTCGTCGCCCATCTCGTGGTCGGCCAAGCCGTACAGCGCCTTCATCCGGGCCGTCCGGCGGACCTTGTTGGTGCGGAGGTCCCAGTCCCAGATGCCGTCCGCCGTGGCGGCCACCGCCATGTCGAAGCGCTCCTCGCTTTCCCGCACCGCCCGCAGCGCGCCGAGCAAGGCGTCGGCCTCGCGGCGCGCGCTGCGCAGGACAAAGACGCTGAGCACCAGGCTGAGCGCCACGCCGCCGCCGCCGAGCCCCCAGACCAGCAGGGTCCGCGACCACCAGGGGGCGAACAGCGCGTCCAGCGGCCGGCCGGCGATCACCACCAGCCCCTCCGGTTCGAGGCGGCGGTAGGCGTACAGGCGCGCGACGCCGTCGATGACTGAGGTGCGTTCATAGACCCCGGCCCCCTCGGTCAACCGTTCGCGGACGTAGGAGTCCTTCGGCCAGCCCTTGGGCGGCTCGGCGGCGGGCAGCGGGGCGCGGACGACGACATCGCCGTTCAGCTTCCGGACGGCAACCGACGCCTTCTCGTCGCCGTCGGTGCGGCGGTAGAAGTCCGCGAAACGGTCGGCCGGAACGCCCACCATGGCGACACCGCGAAAGGCGCCGGAGGGGTCCTCCAGGCGCCGCGCGACGACGACGACGAAGCCCCCGGTCACCCGTCCCCAGATGAGCGGGCTGACGAACAGCCGTTCGCCGGCCCTGGTCGCCTGGAAATACTCGCGGTCCGCCACGTTGAAGCGGCCCAGCGTCTCCTCGACAGTGGAGAGGACCGCATCGCCGTGCTCGTCGTACACCCAGATCGAATCGACACCGTCGGCCTCCTTGAGCATCGCCCGCAGCGCCTCCCGGTCGGCATCCGCCTCCTGGAGAACCGGCAGCGGCCGGCCGGCGAAGTGGTCGGCGACCCGCCCGAGCAGCATGACGTCGGTGCGGATCACCGCCCGGACGTGCTCGGCCACCAGAAGGGTGCGCTGATCCAGTTCCCGCTCGGCGTGCACGCGGGTGGTCCGGTGATCGACGATGGTGGTTGCGCCCACGGCGATGATGGTGACGGCGATCGCCGATCCGACCAGCGCGGCAATGAGGGTTCGTGTGTTCGCCGTCAAATGTTCCCGACTCTCGCGCCTGAGCATGGTTCCTGTGGTTGCGGACCTTAGCCGATTTTCCCTTGACGATCACTTACCGAAGTCTCGGAGGGAACGTGAGCCACGCTACGCTTCGTTTGCTGTCAAAGCGGTCAGGTCGGCGAGAACGCCGCGGATGAAGTCCCAGGGATAGCCGTCGGCGTCCGGCTCCAGTTCGCTCCACTCGGTCGCGATGGCGAGCTTGGCGATGACGCCGGGGATCGAGCGTGCGGGCGTGCGGGATGCGGTCCGGAGCAACTCGTCCACCCGCCGGTCGGCGGCGGCCTCGCGCTCCACGGCGCTGGTGAGGCCGACCGCCGCCGCCTCGGCGTCCCAGTTCGCCTGCGCGGCGGCAAGATCGCGCTTCAGGCGTCGGCGCAGGGATCGCGTGGCCGGCGTTTTCCCCAACACCCGGTCGATCTGGCGGGCGTCCGTAGCGACAACCGAAGGGCGCCCTGGGTCGTTGAGGGGGATTTCGACACGGGGAAAGCCGATCGTCTCGGCCAGTTCCCGTTCCAGACGCTGGGCCTCGCGGCACAACCGCTGCGAGGAGGCGAAGGTCTCGCGCCAATCCTGCCAGAGCAGGATGAGCGGATCCTCCGACCGCCCATCCGATAGTGAGGCCGACAGCAAGCGGGCAGCCGCGGCTAATCCAGTGCGGCGAGACGCCTTCCTCCTTGGTGCTTGCGCTTTTGAGGGCACCTCTGGCTCCTTCTGATAAACGCAGTCAGCGTCCGGGCTGCGGCCAACTTGAGCGCAGCCAGCCGAGCACGAACCCTTGCTGTGGGGCCATGTTGTCGTTTATCCCTGAGAGATAACATGGTCTCTGGGCGATAGTCAATACGCTGGAGATATTTTTATACCTGGGAGATATCATTGGCAGCAACCACGTCACTTACGGGCGAACAACTCAGAGCGGCACGGGCCAGCCTGCGTTGGGAACAAAAGGATGTAGCGAACGCATCCAAAGTGTCCGAACCGACCGTCAAGCGGCTGGAGTCGATGAACGGGTACGTCAAAGCGAATACCCTTACCATTGAAGCCCTCATCCGGGCCTTTGATGCGGCTGGAATTGAGTTTGTTGCCGCCGATGGAGGCAAGGGGCCGGGCATGCGTTTCAAGGCTGATCTGAAGCCTGCGGAGGTGCCACCGCGTTCTCCAAGGCGCCCACCGTCGCCTTGACCAGATCGAAGATCCCCCGGCGCACGCGGGGGTCCTTGATCCGGTAGTAGCATTTCACCAGTTCCAACGTCTCCCGCCGCCCCAGCGGCGGCGTTTCGGGATCGGGGGGCTCGGAGGCGCGGGGCGCCGCGTCCGGCATGTCGTCGAAGAAGAAGCTGACCGGCACGTCGAGGACGTCCGCCAACTGCCAGAGCCGCGACGCGGCGATGCCGTTGCTGCCGTGCTCATACTTCTGGATCTGCTGGAACGTCAGGCCGACCCGCCGCCCCAGTTCGGTCTGCGACAGGCCGAGCAGCGTGCGCCGCAACCGCAGCCTGCCGCCCACGTGCGTGTCCACCGTGTCCAGGCCGGTCCCGGCCTTCGGCCGGCGACCGCGCCCTTTGTGCTTCATCCCTGATACGACGTCCACGAAGCCCCCTCCTGCATCACGCCTTCGGCTGCGGGATGCGCGTCCGCCCTTTTCGTGCTCTGGCTGTGCCGTCCGCACCGTAGCGCGCATGCTCCTAACGAAATGTTACTCATAGTCTGTAGACCAATAGGCTACACGCTGGCTAGCTGCCCGGATGGATATCCGCAAGCAGGTCGGGCTCAACGTTCAGCGGATCAGGCGCACGCGCGGCTGGTCGCAGGAGGAACTCGCCTTCGAGTCGGGGCTGCACCGCACCTACATCAGCGGCATCGAGCGCGGCGCCCGCAACCCGACCGTCTCGGTGCTGAAGGAACTGGCCGACGCGCTGGGCGTGCCGCCGGGAGCGTTGCTGGACGCTTCGCCCCCAAGCAAGCCCACCCAGGAGGCATAATCGCCCGACGGGGTCTTCCCTGCCTCCGCATGCCCTGTCCGGTCCTGGCATGGTTCGGGACGAACATCCCTTCAGGTCCCGCCGACCCATTCCACAGCGCATTCCTGTTGGTGGCCGTGCGCCGAAGGACGGGTATAAGACACCCGCGATGCAGCCTGGAGAACCTTTGATGGGCGGCGAAACCATGGGCTTGGCGTCCATCATCCTGGTCGTGGCGACGCTCTACGCGGCGGTCGGACAAGCTGGAGCAACAGGGTATCTGGCCGCCATGGGCATGGTCGGCCTCGATCCCGCGACGATGAAACCGGCGGCCCTCGCCTTGAACCTGCTGGTCGCCACCATCGGCACCGTCCGTTTCGCGCGAGCTGGTCTGTTCAACTGGCGGAACTTCTACCCGTTCGGCGTTCTCGGAATGCCGTTCTCCTTCGTCGGCGGCATGGTGGATCTGCCGCCGCGCGTCTACTACCCGGTTGTCGGGGCAATCCTGCTTCTGGCGGCGCTGGAACTGGCCCGGTCCACATGGGCGGCACAGGGAAAGCCGCCCCGCTTGGTCGCGGCCGAGCCGCCCTTCCTCCCCGCGCTCGTCAGCGGAGCCGCAATCGGCTTTCTGTCGGGCATGACGGGGACGGGCGGCGGGGTGTTCCTCGCCCCGCTGATCCTGCTCATGGGATGGGTCGAAACCCGCCGTGCCGCGGCCGTCTCGGCGGCCTACAACCTCTTGAATTCGGCCGCGGCTCTGGCCGGCACCTGGAGCACGTTCGCCCTTCTGCCGCCGGCTTTGCCCTGGTGGCTGGCAGCCGCCGGCATCGGCGGCACCGTCGGGGCGTGGCTGGGGAGCCGTCATCTGCCGACCGCGGCTCTGCGGTACATGCTGTCCGCCATCCTGGCCGCGTCCGGCCTGAAGATGGTGGTGCTCTAGCAGGCCGAGCCAGGTCGATCGCGTCGCTTGTACGTCAGCGGAATGGAACCGCCGGCCGCCCCAGCGGCCGGCGCAAAATTTGCGCACCGAGCCGCCCTCCTGGAGGAGGGCGGCAGCGGTCCGAGGCTACTCAGCGGCAGCCGGCATCTCCGACTCAGGAGTGTCATCCACGTTGGCATTCGGCTCCGGACCGAAGCGCATGGCACCGGGGAGCCAGTCGCGGCCCTTGATCTGCCAATCCTGCGCGTCATCCCTGGTGTCGGCCGTGCGCTCGAAGTGCTTCGCCAGCGCGGTGACCAGACCGGACTTCTTGTAGTCCGACAGCCGCGCCATGCTGACCGTGGCACCGCTCTCCATGGCGATGGCGCAGAGCTGGTCGCGGGTGCGCCCGCCGAGGAAGGTCTCGTCCGGCCGCCACCAGTCGCGCATGTCCACCGCGAGGTCGTGCGCCACCCGGTTGAACAGGCTGTCGCCGTGGTCGATGGCGTCCAGGTCGCCCTGGCCGAAGGCGAGGATGGTCAGCAGCAGGTGCAAGCCATCCAGGTCCTCGTCGCTCAACCGCTTGACCCGCTCGTACAGGTCGGCGCCGTCCTTCGGCTCGCCCACCAGCCGCTCCCAGGCGCCCCGGCTGCGCGGCCCGTAGGCGGGCTCGTCGTCCTCGGCCGGCGCCAGCCCCAGCATCCGCTCGAAATGCGCGGCTGCCGCCTCGACGGCATCATGACTGCGCGGCCGGCCGTCCTCGCCCGAGAACAGCGCAAGGGCGGGGTGCGCCTCCACCGACACCCGGCCGTGATGACCATCGGCACCGCGCATCAGCACCACCACCGCCACCTCCCTGGCCGTGCGCCGGGCCGCGATCAGCAGCGTCTGCACCGCCAGGGTCTTGTGCGCGGCCATGTGGCGGACCAGCCAGGACGGGTATTCCGGCCGCTCCCGGCGCACCGCCAGCGGGCTTTCCCGCGTCTCGGCAGCGACGGCGCGCTGCACCTCGTGACGCACCAGCCCGTCGCGCACCTCGACCCGGCCGGCCGGTGTCAGGTTGATCACCACGCCGCCGCTCTCCCCGTCCTGCGCCGCGCGATAATGCCACCACGGCGCCCCCTGCGTGTCGAACAGATCCACAAAGGCAGCGGTCTTCGAACGCTCGGCGGCCAGTTCCTCGACAGCCCGCCGTTGCAAGGCGTGGAACTGCGGGGCGTCATCGAAGTAGGTCGCCTCGGCTTCGGCGAACAGGTCGGAGGTGAAGGTGCCGCTGTAACGCTCCAGCGGGAACACCGCCATGGCGACGGAGGGCTTCTCCTCGATCAGCCGGGCGCGCACGTCGTCGGCGTCGAACCAGATGCCGTCCGCGCTGTCGGCGAGAATGCGGGCCTGCTGCTCGTGGGTGCCGAGCGTCAGCGCCTCGGCGATGCCGAGCCCGATGCTGCCGTCGCGCACCGCCTGCTTGGCCTCGGCGCACAGCCCGGCCAGCGCCAGCCGGCGCTTGACGGTGGTGGTGCTCAAGCCGGTCTGCGCCGCCACATCGTCCAGCGTGGCGCCCTTCTGGAGCAGGGCGGCGAAGCCGTCCGCCTCGTCGATGGCGTCCAGCGCCTCGCGTTGCACGTTCTCCACCAGGGCGATGCGTTGGGCGTCGGCGGGCTTCAGCCCATGGCGCACCTCGACCGGCACCCGGTAATCGGTCTCGATCTCACCCCGGCTCTCCAGCAGCTTCAAGGCCCGGTAGCGCCGTTCGCCGGTGACGACGCGGAAGCGGTCGCCCTTCAGGCATTTGACGACGAGGTTCTGAAGCACGCCGTCGGTCTGGATGGAGCGGGCCAGCCCCTCGATGCCGGCGGGGTCGATGCGCTTGCGCGGATTGGATGTCGGCGGGAGAAGCTGGGACAGGGGAACAAGCTGGTTGCTCATGGTTCACTTCCCTCTCTTGTAGCTGCGAAGCAGCAGCAAGCCGCTGCTGCTTCCCGGGGCCGCGCGAGCGGTGGGTGAGTGGGGGGCGAGGGCCGGCGCGCCGGGCCGGGCTGCGGAGCGAGGGGCACGCGCCGTGCCCTGAGCCGGCGGCCCTGCCCGGCAACAGGCGGCCCTCGCGGGGGAGAGAGCGGCAACGCCCTCTTTCCCCCAACGCGGGCTCGGTACCAACCATCGCTGGTGCCGAGCCAGATGGTCGGGCCGCAGGCTCGCAAAAGCTGAAAACCGGGGTGTTGCGGGGGGCATGCCCCCGCAGAGGGGATGTGGCCGAGGCGACTCGTGTCGGCTCAGGCCAAGGGCAAGGTATTCCCCTTTTCACCAATGAGCGCCGCAGATTACCCCGATTTTTCCATCATGACGGCTCTACGCCATCGATTCTTATTGCACTACGCTCGAACACGCTGCCGTGCGCCGATCCGGTAATGCGCACGCCATTGCTGCCGGACGTACACCGGAGGCCAAGTTGCCTTCTGGATTGACGAACAATCAGCAAGAAACAACTTGCCATCCAGATGACGGCATCGCGCACCGCATCCGGAGGCCGGCGGCTAAACACTATGAGCGAGCAGCCCAATACCCACATTCCTGAGCTGTTGACTGAGCGGGAGGCGGCGGACCTGCTGAGGGTGAAGCCATCCACCATTCGCGCAGAACGAATACGGGGGAAGTTGGGTTATACTCGGATCGGTTGCCGCATCTTCTATACAATGCGACAGCTTGGCGAGTACGTGGAGAAGCAGTCGGTGCCACCATGCGCAAGCGTCGTGAACAACGTCCCGGCCAGATCGGACAGCACTGGCTCAGCAAAAAGCCCGGCCGCGATGGTGCGGACGACGCATGGTGCCGAACCTGGTACGAGTCCGGAACGCGACAGACATGCCGTGTCAGCCTTGGCACGACAGACTTTCAAGAGGCAAGCCTCCTTCTCGCCGCCTGGGTCGTCGAGAACGAGCGCCCCCGAAACGCCGCCCCGGATCGCGTCCTCATCGAAACCGTCCTGCTGAATTACTGGAACGACTACGCCCAGCACCTGCCGAGCGCCCGGACGCAATGGCTTGGCCTTTCCTACTGGCAGGAGTTCTGGACAGGACGGACGGTCGCGGACATCACGCCCCACGAGCAACGCCGGTTCCGCGAATGGCTGGCTGGCCGGGGGACCGGCACCAGCGGCATCGACCGTATCCTGTCGGTCGGGCGGGCGGCGCTGAACCGCGCCAGAAAATGGCAGGAGTTGAGCGAAGCCCCGCACATCTTCGGGACCGTCACGGCGGAAGCCAAGCGGGCGCGCAAGCCCAAGGGCCGCCCAATCACGCCCGAGGAACTAGCGCGCCTCATCGATGCGGCGCAGTCACGCCACATGCTGCTGTTCCTGCTAATCGCCGCCAACACGCTAGCCCGCCCAGCCGCCGTTCTGGACCTCGAACCGGCGCAGCACGACTCGGAGCATGGACTACTCGACCTCAACCCGCCCGGCCGTGTCCAGAACAAGAAGTTCCGACCGGTGGTGCCGGTCTCGCCGACGCTGCGCCCATGGCTGAGCCAGCCGGTGGGAAGGAGCGGCCGGTACGTCAGCTACCGGAACCAGCCGATCCGCTCCATCCTCCACATGTGGCGGATCACCCGCGAGGCGGCGGAGTTGGACGAGCGGGTCACCCCATACTCGATCCGGCACGGCATGGCCCGCGAGATGCGCAAGCGGCGCGTTCCCACCGAGCAGATCAGCCTGTTCCTGGGGCACCTGCCGGACGGCTCGGCCGCGACCACGTCGATCTACGCCCCCCTACGAGCCCGGCTTCCTGGCCGATGCCCTGGAGGCCATCGAGGCGGTCATGGGGGAAGTGCGCAAGCACCTGAAGCGGGTCCAGATCGACCGTCCGCAGGCATTGCTCGGTTCCGAGATCGAGATCACCCTCACCGGCCGGGCCCGTCGGCACGGGGTCGGCGAAGACAAGCGGCAGGAGGTCCGGCAACTCATCCTGTCCGGCGTGCCGCATGCCGAGGTGGTCCGGCGGACGGGCGTGTCGAGCGGCACGGTGAGCGTGATCCGGCAGGAGCTGAAGGCGGCCATGCCGCTCTACCGGAACACGGAGTTCGGCGTTTGCGTGCCGCTTGCGTGCCGCGACGAGGACGAGGACTTCGACGAGCTGTCGCAACCCATTGAAAAGATTGGTGGGCCCGGCCGGATTCGAACCGACGACAACACCGTTATGAGCGGCGCGTTCTAACCGCTGAACTACAGGCCCACGGAGGCGCGACTTTGGCGCCAAACGCCGCGCCATGCAACCCCGGAGTGCGGCCGCGAAAACGAAAACGGGGACCCGAAGGTCCCCGCTTCCACGTCCAAAAAACCAAGGCCCCGGATCACGTATCCAGGAAGCTGCGCAGCTTGCGCGAGCGGCTCGGGTGCTTCAGCTTGCGCAGCGCCTTCGCCTCGATCTGGCGGATGCGCTCGCGGGTCACGTTGAACTGCTGGCCGACCTCTTCCAGCGTGTGGTCGGTGTTCATGCCGATGCCGAAGCGCATGCGCAGCACACGCTCCTCGCGCGGCGTCAGCGAGGCCAGAACACGGGTCGTCGTCTCGCGCAGGTTCGCCTGGATGGCGGCGTCGAGCGGCAGCACCGCGTTCTTGTCCTCGATGAAGTCGCCGAGGTGCGAATCCTCCTCGTCGCCGATCGGCGTCTCGAGGGAGATCGGCTCCTTGGCGATCTTCAGGACCTTGCGCACCTTCTCCAGCGGCATCATCAGACGCTCCGCCAGCTCCTCCGGGGTCGGCTCGCGGCCGATCTCGTGCAGCATCTGGCGGCTGGTGCGGACCAGCTTGTTGATCGTCTCGATCATGTGCACCGGGATGCGGATGGTCCGCGCCTGGTCGGCGATCGAACGGGTGATCGCCTGCCGGATCCACCACGTGGCGTACGTCGAGAACTTGTAGCCGCGCCGGTACTCGAACTTGTCCACCGCCTTCATCAGGCCGATGTTGCCCTCCTGGATCAGGTCCAGGAACTGCAGGCCGCGGTTCGTGTACTTCTTGGCGATGGAGATGACGAGGCGCAGGTTGGCCTCCACCATCTCCTTCTTGGCCCGGCTCGCCTCCTTCTCGCCCTTCTGGACGGTGGAGACGATGCGGCGGAACTCGCTGATCGGCACGCGCGATTCATCGGCGATGCCGCCGATGGCCTCACGCGTCTTGACGATGTCGCCCTCGTACTTCTCGACGTAACGGCCCCAGGTCTTCGGGTTCAGGCCGCGGATGCGGTCCACCCAGTTCGGGTCCAGCTCGTGGCCGAAGTACTGGTTCAGGAAGTCCTCGCGCTTGACCCGGAACTCGGTGGCCATGCGCAGCAGCCGGCCCTCATAGCCGGTCAGCTTGCGGTTCAGGCCGTAGAGCTGCTCGACCAGCTGCTCGATGCGCTGGTTGTTCAGGCGCACCGTGTTCATCAGCTCGACCATCTCGGCCTTGAGCTTGTCGTACTTCTTGTCCGACTGCTTGCCCAGGTCCTCGCCGCGCTGCATGGCGGTCAGGCGCTGCTCGTGCACCTTGTGCAGCTTGTCGTAGGTGGCCTTGATCTTCTCGAAGGTCTCCAGCACCTGCGGCTTCAGCGCGGCCTCCATGGCCGACAGGGACATGTTGTTGTCCTCGTCGCCCTCGCCCTCGCCTTCACCCTCGGCGCCCGGCTCGCGCTCCTCGCCGCCCTCGGGGCGCTCGCGCTCGCCGTCCTCCTCGGTGCGCTCGGCCTGCTCGCCCATCGCCTCGGCGGGCACGCCCTCGGGCAGGCCCTCGCCGTCCGGGCCGCCGCCGTAGGTGGCGTCCAGGTCGATGATGTCGCGCAGCAGCATCTTCCCTTCCATCAGGGAATCGTGCCAGTCGATGATGGCGCGGATGGTCAGCGGCGATTCGCAGATCGCGCCGATCATCATCTCGCGGCCGGCCTCGATGCGCTTGGCGATGGCGATCTCGCCCTCGCGGCTCAGCAACTCAACCGAGCCCATCTCGCGCAGGTACATGCGCACGGGGTCGTCGGTGCGGCCGATGTCGTCGTCGTCCAGGTTGCCCGACGAGCGCCCCTCGCCGTCGCCCGCGGCGTCGGCGTTGGCGGCGTCGTCCTGCTCCTCGGACTCCACGATGTTGATGCCCATCTCGGACAGCATCGCCATCGTGTCCTCGATCTGCTCGGAGGACGAGGAATCAGGTGGCAGGGCGGAGTTCAGCTCGTCGTAAGTGACGTAGCCGCGCTCCTTGCCCTTGGCGATCATCTTCTTGACGGCAAGCCCCATGCCATCCATCAGAGGACCATCACCGGACTCTTCCCGGTTCTCGGACGATTCAACGCTGTTCGCTGCTTTCGTGGCCATGCGACTGCTGCCCCCGCATTACCCCAGATAAAGACAAAGGCGACACGAAGCCGCGGCGGTCATGCCGCACCCTTCGTTCCGCCAATCGGATTTTCCCGCTCCAAACCAACAACCGGCCCCGTTTCTCCGTCCAAAGCCCCGCTCTCCCACCCCAACAGTGGTTACGACGCATTGTCGTCGAGGTCCGCGTCATCCATACCCATGCCGGCCCGTATGACCTCCTGCTGGAGAGCCAACAGCCGCGCGTACGCTTCGTCGCTGTACTCGCGGGCCAAGGCCTCCTCCGCTTCCCTCAGTTCGGCGACGACCTGCCGGTGATGCAGGTGCCCCCAGGTCGGCCACCAACCCCGCCGTGCCTCCGCGTCGGAGGCCTCCGGCCGGGCGAACCGCCCATGGTCATAGGTCGACTCGCTAAGCACCGATGCCAAAATGGTATCAAAGCCCGCGGAAGACAAATGGCTTTCGACGGCGGCGGCGTCAAGCCCCGAGTCGCCCCCGGAGTCGGCGGAAAGTATGGTTATGAGGGCTTGGCGCAGTTCATCCAGCCCGCCGGGGGGAAAAGGCAGCATTCCAAGCGATTCGCCGACGTCGTCAAACAACCCTGAGTGGTTGATGAGGGTCGCCAGCAGCACCTTCTCCCGCAGGTGTTCCTGCACCGAACGGACAGGGCTACGCCTTTTGTGCCCCGGCGGAGGCCCGGTGCGCAGCCCCGGCTCCCCCACGAGGTGCCGTTGCGGCTTCCGAGTCGCGCCCGGACGGCCGGGCTGCCAGGGGCCGCGGGCCGGCCCCTGCGGGCGGGTCCAGGCGAAGGCCTCGTCCACCCGGCGGCGCATCTCGGTGCGGTAGAAGGCCTGCACGGTGCGGTCGGCGATCTGGTCGCAGCGCGCCTCCAGGGCGGCCTTGATGGCGGCCTTGGATTCGGGGGTGTCGGTGCGCTTGCCCTCGGTCTCCATGCGCCAGACCGCCTCGGCCAGCGGGATCGAGGCCTCCAGCACGCCGCGCATGGCCTTGGCGCCCTGGACGCGGATCAGGCTGTCGGGGTCCTCACCCTCGGGCAGGAAGACGACGCGGGCGGAATGGCCGGGGGCGAGGTGCGGCAGGGTACGGTCCACCGCCCGCCACGCGGCGCGCCGGCCGGCGTTGTCGCCGTCGAAGCAGAGGTAGGGCTCCTTTTCCGCGCCGGGGATGAGCTTCCACAACTCCTGGATCTGCGTCTCGGTCAGCGCGGTGCCGAGCGGTGCCACCGCGCCCTCGAACCCGGCGCGCACCAGGGCGATGACGTCCATGTAGCCTTCGGCGACGATCACCGGCTGCCCGTCGCCCGCCGCCTGCCGCGCCCGGGAGAGGCCGTACAGCAGCGTACCCTTGTGGAAGAGCGGGGTATCGGCGGTGTTGATGTACTTCGGCCCGTCCCCTTCCATCAGCCGGGCGCCGAAGGCGACGATGCGGCCGCGGCGGTCGGCAACCGGGAAGATCACCCGGTTGCGGAAGAAGCTGAAGGGCGCGCGGCCGTCCTCCGGCCGCTTCAGCAGGCCGGCGGTGACCATGTCGTCGTCGCCGAAGCCCTGGCTCAGCATATATTGCCGCAGCGCGTTGCCGTCGGCCGGCGCGAAGCCCAGGCGGAAGCGGGCGATGATCTCGTCGTCCAGCCCGCGGCGGCGGAAATAGTCGTAGCCGGCGCGGCCGGCAGGCGCCACCAGCTGGCGCTCGAACCAGCGGCAGGCCTGCTCGGTAAGGTCGTGCAGGGTCTTCTGCCGCTCGTAGCGGTGCCGGTCCTCCTCGGTGGGGCGCGGCACCGGCAGCCCGGCCTCCGACGCCAGCGCCTCGACGGCCTCGGGGAAGGCCAGGTTGTCGTGGCGCATCACGAAGCCGATGATGTCGCCGTGGGCGCCGCAGCCGAAGCAATGGAAGAACCCCTTCTGGTCGTTGACGTAGAAGGACGGGGTCTTCTCGTTGTGGAACGGGCACGGGGCCTTGTACTCGCGCCCGGCACGCTGCAGGCGCATGCGCTTGGACACCACGTCGGACAGGGCCAGACGGGTGCGCAGCTCCTCCAGGAATTGGGGCGGGAAGGCCATGGGGTTCCGATGACGCGGGCGAAGGGGACCGTACGCTATAGCAGAACGGTTAAGGCCCCGCCAATGGACGGGGGATTAGACCGAAAGCCCCTTCCCTCTCCCGCCCCGGGAGAGGGTGGCCGCCGCAGGCGGCCGGGTGAGGGTAAATCCGAGGATCCTTGTAGGTACCCTCACCCTCCCTCTCCCGGGACGGGAGAGGGTTAATTCCCCGAAAGCTGCTGCTTGATCAGCCCGCTGGCCTTGCCGAAGTCCATCTGGCCGGCGTAGCGGGCGCGCAGCTCGGCCATCACCTTGCCCATGTCCTTGACCGAGGCGGCACCCGTCTCGGCGATGATCGCCCGGATGGCCTCCAGCGCCTCCGATTCGGACATCTGCTTGGGCAGGAAGCGCTCGATCACCTGGATCTCCTCGCGCTCCTGGTCGGCCAGTTCCTGGCGGCCGCCCTGCTCGTACAGCGCGATGGATTCCTGGCGCTGCTTCACCATGCCCTGCAGCATGGCGAGGATCTCGCCCTCCTCGATGCCGGTGGTGACGCCCTTGCCGCGCGCCTCGATGTCCTTGTCCTTCAGCTTGGCGAGGACCATGCGCACGGTGGACAGCGCGCGCTGGTCCTTCGCCTTCATGGACTCCTTCAGGGCCTCGTTGAAGCGTTCGCGCAGCATGACCGTCCTCTTCCGTCAGATTCGAATGACCGGCGCCCCTGATAGCGCATTCCCTTCCCCGCATCCAGACATCCCAGATCTGCGCATGAAGGGCCCGCGAAAGCAGGGGTGGAAATCGGGCCGCCGTTCGTCATATAGGTTGACCGGCCCACCGCTCCTGCCTATTCCATGCCCGCTTCCGTCCGAACCCGTCGGACCGGGGGCGTTCAGGCGCGAGCGCGTGCGCCGCGCAGGCCGGCCCGCCGACCGGCCCGCGAGCACTGGATATGTCGCCCGCGGCAGGCGTTGTGAAGGTCCGGACCCTATGCCCGATAGCAATACCCCCGAACTCCACACCGGTGTGCTCGTCCTCGCCGACGGAACCGTGTTCCGCGGCCGCGGCATCGGCGCCGTCGGGGATTCGGTGGGCGAGGTGTGCTTCAACACCTCGATGACCGGCTACCAGGAGATCCTGACCGATCCCAGCTACGCCGGGCAGATCATCACCTTCACCTTCCCGCACGTCGGCAACGTCGGCACCAACGCCGAGGACATCGAGACGGTGACCCCCGCGGCCCGCGGCCTGATCCTGCGCGCCGACATCACCGACCCGTCGAACTGGCGCTCGGCCAAGCACCTGGACGCGTGGCTGAAGAGCTACGGGCTGATCGGCCTGGCCGGCATCGACACCCGGCGCCTGACCCGCCGCATCCGCGACCTGGGCGCGCCGAACGGCGTCGTCGCGCACGATCCGAGGGGCGATTTCGACCTCGACGCGCTGCGCGCCAAGGCTGCCGCGTGGCCGGGGCTGGAGGGCATGGACCTCGCCAAGGACGTCTCCTGCCGCCAGACCTATTCCTGGAACGAGGCGGCCTGGACCATGGGCAAGGGTTACGCCACCCAGGAGACCCCGCGCTTCCACGTGGTGGCGCTGGACTTCGGCGCCAAGCGCAACATCCTGCGCTGCCTCGCCGACGCCGGCTGCAAGGTCACCGTGCTTCCCGCCACCGCGACGGCCGAGGACGTGCTGCGCCACAAGCCGGACGGCGTGTTCCTGTCCAACGGCCCCGGCGACCCGGCGGCCACCGGCGCGTACGCGGTGCCGACCATCAAGGCGCTGGTCGACACCGGCGTGCCGATGTTCGGCATCTGCCTGGGCCACCAGATGCTGTCCCTGGCGCTCGGCGGCAGGACGGTGAAGATGGAGCGCGGCCACCGCGGCGCCAACCACCCGGTCAAGGACCTCGCCACCGGCCGCGTCGAGATCACCAGCCAGAACCACGGCTTCGTCGTGGTGCCGGAGAGCCTGCCGGCCGACGTCCAGGTGACGCATGTCAGCCTGTTCGACGGCACCAACGAGGGCATCCGCCTGAAGGGCAAGCCGGTGTTTTCGGTGCAGTACCATCCGGAGGCCTCGCCGGGCCCGCAGGACAGCCACTATCTGTTCCACCGCTTCGTTGACCTGATGGACGGCAAGCCGCTTCCGGAATGAGCAAGGCCTTCACCAAGGAATCCGACCGCGACGACGATGACGACGGCGCCGATGGCGCGCCGGCGATCCCAAAGGGCGTGAAGAACTACATCACGCCCGCCGGCTTCCAGCGGCTGCAGGACGAACTCAAACATCTTCTGCGCGTCGAGCGCCCGAAGGTGGTGGAGGTGGTGTCCTGGGCCGCCGGCAACGGCGACCGGTCGGAGAACGGCGACTACATCTACGGCAAGAAGCGGCTGCGCGAGATCGACCGGCGCATCCGCTTCCTCAACAAGCGCCTGGAGGCCGCCGAGGTCGTCGACCCGCAGCGCCAGACCACCCGCGACCGGGTGTTCTTCGGCGCGACGGTGACCTACGCCCGCGACGACGGCGAGGAGCGCACCATCACCATCGTCGGCATCGACGAGACCGACACCGACGCCGGCCGGGTCAGCTGGATCTCCCCCATCGCCCGCGCGCTCCTGAAGGCGCAGGAGGGCGACGTGGTCGAGCTGCGCACGCCCGCCGGGGTGGAGAGCATCGAGGTGGTGGAGATCCGGTATCCGGATTGATTCCCTCTCCCGCCCCGGGAGAGGGTACCGTCAAGGATCCTGGGATTTACCCTCACCCTCCCACGCTGCGCGTGGGCCCCTCCCTCTCCCGGGGCGGAAGAGGGGTCAGGGCGTCTTCACCCCCGTCTTCGCCGGCACCCGCTCGATCCCGCCAAACGCCGTCGCCCCGCCGCGCGTCCCCGGGGAGGTCCCGCACTGCCCAACCTGCGTGTCGTCCACGCTGCGTGCGCCCCCCTGCTTGCCCACCGTCCCCCAGTCCGCGCCGCTGCGCCCGTCCGCGTGCGCCACCGGGTGGGCGCCGCGCGACGGATCGCCGCCGGCGGCCTGGCCGGGACGCAGCACCTCCATCGGACCGGCGCTCTGGTCGAAGGGCGCCCAGGCGGCGGTGCGCCAGTCGGCGCCGCGGCCAACCAGCGCGTCCTTGCCGCGGTGCCCCTCGCCGCCGCCCGGCGTGCGCACGTCGGCCGGCGGGTGGCGGGCCAGCACCTCGGTGACGCGGCCGGGGTCGGCGCGGTCGGTGTGCACGATCAGCAGTGTGCCGCCGCGCTCGACGCCCTCGGTGTAGGCGTGCGCCTCGTGCTCCGGCACGCCAAGCCCGGTCAGCGAGCCGATCAGCCCGCCGGCCACCGCGCCCGCCCCGGCGCCGATCAGCCCGGCGGCGATCGGGCCGACGGCCACCGCCGCGCCGACGCCGGGGATCGCCAGCGCCGCCATGGCGAGCATCGCGCCGCCGACGCCGCCCAGCGTGGTGGCGATTGCCGTTCCGGTGCCGACGTCGCGATCCGCGTCGATGTCCGTATCGGCCACGCCGCCCCGTTCGGCCGGGTGCGAGGCCACGAGGCTGATGGCGTCGCGCGGCACGCCGGCGCCGGTCAGGTCGTCCACCGCGCGCTTCGCGTCCCCGGCGCGGTCGTAGAGGGCGACAATTGTCTTCGCCATCGGGAAATCCTCCGTTTCGTCGTCACCGGCGCGGCTCCGGCATGAACCGCCAACAGGGCGGCGCGGCCGTGGTTCCCCTGAAGCGGCCGGGCCGGCGCCACCAAAGCGGGAACTTCCCGCCCTTCAACGAGACGGTTTTGCCGTACCCGCACATGGTATAGGGTCCGGTGGCACGACAACGGCCCGGTCGAGGCGACGGCACGGTGAGCGCAGGCGAGAAGGACATCCCAACCGGCAACCCAGCCGGCGATGGGGCCGCCGCGGGCGGCGGGATTCCGCTGCGCTCGGGCCTGCTGCTGCTGGTGGTGGCGGCGCTGCTGCCGGTGCTGGTGTTCGCCGGCTGGATGGTGGCGCGCACCGCCGACGCCCAGCGCGCCGCGGTGGAGGAGCGTGTCCGCCATCTGGCGCAGACCCTGGCCGTCGCCATCGACCGCGAGCTGGCCGGCAAGGCCTCGGCGCTGCAGGTGCTGGCGGTCTCGCCGCGGGCGGAGCGCGGCGACCTCGCAGCCCTCCACGCCCTGACCGTCGACGTGCTGCGCCAGACCGCCCCGCAGCGCGAGGGCCTGTACATCACGCTCACCGACCGCGACGGCCAGCAGCTCCTCAACACCCGCCGCCCCTACGGCGAGCCGCTGCCGCGCACCGCCAACGTCGACATGGTGCGCCGCGTGGTGGAGACCGGGCAGCCCCAGGCCTCCGACCTGTTCTCCGGCGGCGGCAACACGCCGCTGGTCGCCGTCGGCGTGCCGGTGCGCCGCGGCGGCGCGGTGGAGCAGGTGCTGGCCATGAGCATCCCGGTGGAGGCGCTGAGCGGCATCCTGCGCCGCCAGGGCCTGCCGGAGGGGTGGATCGCCGGCGCCTGGGACCGGCGGAACGTGATCCTCGCCCGCTCGCTGTCGCCCGAGCGCTTCGTCGGCAGCCCGATCCCCCCGGAGATCGCGCCGCTCGTCGCGCATGGCGCCAGCGGCAGCTTCCGCTCGGTATCGCTGGAGGGGATCCCGGTGTTCAACGCCTGGGCGCGCACCGGCCTCGCCGGCTGGACGGTCGGCGTCGGCGTGCCGCTGCGCGCCTTGAACGAGCCGCTGTACCAGTCGCTGGTCACCGTGGCGGTCGGCGGCGCGGTGCTGCTGCTGGTCGGCGCCGCGGTCGCGCTGGGGGTGGGCCGGCGGCTGTCCGGCGCGGTGACGGAACTGGCCGGCGCCGCTCGCGCGCTGGGCCACGGCGACGCGCCCCGCACGGTGCGCACCTGGGTGCGCGAGGTCAACGCCGTCGGCGCCACCCTGGCCGACACCGCCCAGCGCCTGGGCGAGAGCGAGGCGCAGCAGCGCCTGGCCATGGAGGCCGGCAACATCGGCGTCTGGCGCCTCGACCGCCGCACCGGCATGCTGCGCGGCTGGGGGCGCAACGCCGAGATCCTCGGCCTGCCGCCGGGCATGGCGGAGGCGCCGGTCGCCGACTGGCTGCGCCATGTGCGGCCGGAGGAGGTGGCCCAGGTGCGCGCCGGCCTGCTTCCCCCCGACACCGTACCGGGCGAGTTCGCGCTGGAGTTCACCGTGCTGCCGCCCGACGCCCCGCCGCGCTGGGTGGCGTTGCGCGGCGCGGTGCCGGCCGACCCCGATGGCGGCGCCCGGCGCGCCGTCGGCATCCTGGAGGACGTGACCATCACCCGGCGCGCCTTCCAGGCCCGCCTGGGCGAGGCGGCGGAGCGGCACGCCGCCGACCGCCGGCTGTTCGCGGCGATCATCGAAAACTCCAGCGACCTCGTCGCCGCGGTCGACCTCGACATGCGCTTCATCCTGTTCAACGGCGCCTTCCAGCGCACCGTCGAGGCGCTGTACGGCCGCACGCCGCGCATCGGCGATTCTGTGGCCGAGATGCTGGCCGTCCACCCGCAGGAACAGGAGCGCGCCGTCGCCCTGTGGCGCCGCGCGCTGTCCGGCGAGCGCTTCGTGATCGAGGAGTCGTTCGGCGGCCCGGCCGGCGAGATGCGCGCGTTCGAGATCGCCTTCGACACCCTGCGCGACGCCGACGGCACCCTGATCGGCGTCTTCCAGCTGGTCCGCGACGTGACCGAGCGCGCGCGGGCCGAGGAGGCGCTGAACCGAGCCGAGGACACGCTGCGCCAGGTGCAGAAGATGGAGGCCATCGGCCAGCTGACCGGCGGCATCGCGCACGACTTCAACAACCTGCTGCAGGCCATCGGCTCCAGCCTGCACCTGATCGCCGAGCGCTGCGAGGAGACGGCGACGCTGGAGCCGCTGGCCCTCGCCGCCGCGGCGGTGGAGCGCGGCGCCACGCTGACCCAGCACCTGCTGGCCTTCTCGCGCCGGCAGCGGCTGGAACCGCGCGCGGTGGACGTCGGCGCCCTGGCGCGCGGCATGGCCGGCCTGCTGGAGCGCACGCTGGGCGGCACCATCCAGGTCGTCGTGGACACCGCCGCCGGGCGCTGGCCGGCGCAGGTCGACCCGACGCAGCTGGAGATGGCGCTGCTCAACCTTGCCATCAACGCGCGCGACGCGATGGCGGGCGGCGGCGCGCTGACCCTCCGCACCGCCGACCGCCGCCTCGGCCCCGGCGACCCGCGGCCGGCCGGGCTGGAGCCCGGCGACTACGTCGCCGTCGCGGTCGCCGACACCGGCACCGGCATGAGCGCGGAGGTGGCGGCCCGCGCCTTCGAGCCGTTCTTCACCACCAAGGGCGTCGGCCACGGCACCGGCCTGGGCCTCAGCATGGTGCACGGTCTGGCGGCGCAGTCGGGCGGCGCGGTGACGCTGGACACGCGGCCGGGCAACGGCACCACAGTGACGCTGTACCTGCCACGCGCGCCCGACGCCTCGGCCGCGGCGAAGGCGCCCGCCGCCGTCCGCGCGGAGGCGGAGACCGGGCCGGCGACGGTGCTGCTGGTCGAGGACGAGGCGCTGGTCCGCACCGCCACGGCGGCATTCCTGGCCGGCTCCGGCTTCACCGTGCTGGAGGCGGCGGACGGCGCCGCGGCGCTGACGCTGCTGGAGGCGCGCGACGGCGCGGTGGACCTGCTGCTGACCGACTACGCCATGCCCGGCATGACCGGGCTGGAACTGCTGCGCACGGTGCGCGCCCGCTGGCCGGCGCTGCCGGGGGCGATGGTCACCGGCTACGCCGAGATGCCCGCGGCCGGGCCGGGGCTGGACGGCCTCGTGCTGGTGCAGAAGCCGTACCGGCCGGACGAGCTGCTGGCGCGGCTGCGGGCGCTGCTGCCCTTGACGGGGCCGGCCACGGCGCCGACCTGACGGCGCATGCCCCGGTTCTCGACTCCGGGCGACCCGGCCGGCCCGTGCCCGCTCTGCGGCCGTCCCATGGTGCCCGGCCCCAGCCTGAACGAGCACCACCTGACGCCGCGCCGCTACGGCGGGCGGGAGACGGTGACCATGCACCGCGTCTGCCACGACAAGATCCACGCCGTGCTGACCGAGGCCGAGCTGCGCGACCGCTACAACACTCTGGAAAGCCTGCGCGCCCACCCGGAGCTGGCCGCCTTCATCCGCTGGCTCGCCCGCAAGCCGCCGGAGTTCGTGGACGGGCATGCCGGCGGCCGGGGAAAGCGGAGGCGGTGATCAAGCCCCTCTCCCGTCGAGGGGGAGGGGCTTATCATCCTACTCCGCCATCGCCGTCTCGAACTCCGCCGGCAGGGTGATCTCCAGCATCTCCAGGTCGTCGGAGTGGGCGATCTCGGCATGCCGGATGCCCGGCGGCTGGTGCACGCAGCTGCCCGCCCGCAGCGTCACCTCGCCCTGCCCCTCGTAGGCGAACTTCACCCAGCCCTTCAGCACGTAGACCATCTGGAACTGGAGCGCGTGCGTGTGCCGGACGCCGGGGCTCTCCTCCCCCGGCCGGGCGCGGATCACGTGGGCGCCGACCATGCCGCCGGTGGCCTCCCGGATGCCGAGGTCGCGGTACTCGAAGAACGGCCGCAGCCCGTCGTGCCGGAAGGCCGAGTCGTCGGCGTGGCTGACCGTGAAGCGCATCTCCGTCATGGCGTTTCCCCTCCCTTTGTTCGCGATACGAACCAGTATGGCGCAGCCGGGCCCGCGCGCTATAGTGCGCAAAAATCGTAGGGAGGACCGACATGGCCGAACGCGCCGCCGTCACGCCGCCGCTGCCGCAGGACGTCACCGTCAACCCGATCCGCAGCGCCCAGGATTGGCGGCGCATGCGCGAGGCGTGCGAGCGCGATCCCGGCGCCTTCCACGGCGACGTCGCGGCGCGCACCATCCACTGGTTCGACGGCGACTCTTGGCTGACCCGCGGGACGGACGGCGTCTGGCGCGGCTGGAACGCCATCACCGGCGAACCGGCCGAGCGGCGCGACTGGACTCCCTGGACCACGGCGTTCGACGATTCCCAGGCGCCGTTCTACCGCTGGTTCCCCGGCGGGCGGACCAACGCCGCCTTCAACGAGGTGGACCGTCACGTGCTGTCCGGCTTTGGTGCCGAGGCCGCCTACTGGTACGAGGGCGACCGCTGGGACGCCGCGGCCAACGGCGGGCGCGGCGGCCCGGTGCACCACGTGACGCTGACCCGACGCGAGTTGCTGGTCCGCTCGGTGCTGGCGGCGCAGGCGCTGACCGACCTGGGCCTGAACCCGGGCGACCGCATCGCGCTGAACATGCCGAACATCCTCGACCAGATCGTCTGGACCGAGGGCGCCAAGCGGCTGGGCGTCATCTACACCCCCGTCTTCGGCGGCTTCTCCGACAAGACGCTGTCCGACCGCATCGAGAACGCCGGGGCGCGTGTGGTGATCACCGCCGACGGCGCGTCGCGCAACGCCGAGATGGCGCCCTTCAAGGAGGCCTACACCGACCCGGCGCTCGACCGCTTCGTGGCGCTGCCGGTGGCCCTGCGCATCGTGGCGGAGGTCCTGCGCGCCAAGGGCGGCGACGCGGATCTGCTGGATATCGTGGCGCACGGCCTGTCCGGCGAGATCACCGTCGCCCCCGCCGACGTGATGCGCGAGCTGGGCAAGGCGCTGGACACGCGCGGCGGCCTGGACGCCGCGGCGCTGGCCGACCTGCGCGCCAGCGTCGCCGAAGCCTTGGCCTCCGCCCCGCCGCGCGTCGAGAAGGTCGTGGTGGTTCGCCACGCCCATCTGCCGGAGATCGCCTGGGTCGAGGGCCGCGACGTCTGGGCGCACGAACTGCTGGCGTCCGCCGAGGCCACGGTGTGCAAGGCCGCCGGCGTTCCGGGCATGGAGGCGCTGCGCGCCCTCGACGACCGCGCCCTGTGCGCCGCGTTGTGGCGGGCGGTGCCGTGCCGGCCGGTGGACGCCGAGTACCCGCTGTTCATCATCTACACCTCCGGCTCCACCGGAAAGCCCAAGGGCGTGGTGCACGTGCACGGCGGCTACGTCGCCGGGGTGGCGCACACCATGGCGGTGAGCTTCGACGCGCTGCCCGGCCGCGACGTGATCTACGTGGTCGCCGACCCCGGCTGGATCACCGGGCAGAGCTACCTGATCACGGCCAGCCTCGCCGCCCGCATCTCCGGCATCATCACCGAGGGCGCGCCGGTGTTCCCCAACGCCGGCCGCTTCGCCTCGATCATCGAGCGGCACCGGGTGACGATCTTCAAGGCCGGCGTGACCTTCCTGAAGACCGTCATGACCCACCCGGAGAACCGGGCGGACGTCGAGCGCTACGACCGCTCCACGCTGCGCGTCGCCACCTTCTGCGCCGAGCCGACCAGCCCCGCCGTGCAGGCCTTCGGCATGGAGGTGATGACGCCGCAGTACATCAACTCCTATTGGGCCACCGAGCACGGCGGCATCGTCTGGACCCACCCCTACGGCAACCCCGACCAGCCGTTGCGCGCCGACGCGCACACCTACCCGCTGCCCTGGGTGATGGGCGACGTGTGGATTCCCGAAGGCGAGCCCGACACGCAGGGCCGCCATGCCTTCCGCCCGGCGGAACTGGAGGAGAAGGGCGAGATCGTCGTGGCCGCCCCCTACCCCTACCTCGCCCGCACCATCTGGGGCGACGCGGAGACCGTCGGGCAACCCGGCTGGACGGGCGATCTCGAGCGCTTCGTGAAGACCTACTTCGGCCGCTTCCGCGACGGCGAGGGGCGGCCGGTGTGGGCCTACCTGCAGGGCGACTTCGCGCGCAAGTACGCGGACGGGTCGTTCAGCCTGCACGGCCGCTCGGACGACGTGATCAACGTCTCCGGCCACCGCATGGGCACCGAGGAGATCGAGGGCGCCATCCTGCGCGACAAGCAGATCAACCCCGACAGTCCGGTCGGCAACGTCATCGTCGTCGGCGCCCCGCACCGCGAGAAGGGCCTGACCCCGGTCGCCTTCGTGCTGCCCGCCAAGGGCCGCACGCTCACCGGCGACGACGAGCGGCGGCTGAAGGACCTCGTGCGCCAGGAGAAGGGCGCGGTGGCCGTGCCCTCCGACATCCTGACCGTGCCGGCGTTCCCGGAGACGCGCTCGGGCAAGTACATGCGCCGGTTCCTCACCGCCATGATGAACGGCGAGGATCTCGGCGACACCTCGACCCTGCGCAACCCCGAGTGCCTGCCCGACCTGCGCGGCCGCATCGACGCGTGGCTGCGCGGCCAGCAGCGCGCCGAGGAGCAGCGGCTGCTGGAGCGCCAGCGCTTCCTGTCGATCCAGTACGACACGCTGGCGGACGGCGTCCGCATGGCGACGGTGACCATCGACAACCCACCGGTCAATGCGCTGTCCGACCGGTTGCTCGATGAACTCGATACGCTGGCCGGCCACCTCGCCCGCCGGACGGACATCCGCGCCGTGGTCATCACCGGCGCCGGCGGCAGGAGCTTCGTGGCCGGCGCGGACATCCGCCAACTCCTCGACGAGGTGCGCGACGAGGAGGAGGCCCGCGCCCTGCCCGCCAAGGCGCACGCGGTGTTCCGGGCCCTGGAGTCCCTCGACAAGCCGGTGATCGCGGCGATCCGCGGCGTCGCGTTGGGCGGCGGCTGCGAACTGGCGATGGCCTGCCACCTGCGCGTCGCGGACCCGCGGGCGAAGCTCGGTCAGCCGGAGATCAACCTGTTCCTGCCTCCCGGCTACGGTGGCACGCAGCGTCTGCCGAGGCTGCTGCTGCGCAAGGATCCGGAGCGCGGCGCGGAGCGCGCGCTGGAGATCCTGCTGTCCGGCCGTCAGGTCGATGCGGAGACTGCGCTGGAGATCGGCTTGGTAGACGTGATCGCCCGCGGCGCCGATGACGCGCTGACGCTGGCGAAGAGCATGGCAAGGGAAGCGGCATTGTCGCCCTCCCCCCGCTCCGCGGGGGGAGGGAGGGACCCGCGCAGCGGGGGGGTGGGGGCAGCGGCCATCCCGGACAACCTTAGCCCCCACCCTAACCCTCCCCCGCCGGAGGCGGGGGAGGGAACGTCTTCCTCCCTCGACCGCCTCCTCCGCCAAGCCCATTCCGTCGGCCGCGGCGCCGTCGCCGACACCATCGTCCAGCTCGTCCGCACCGGCCTGGAGCGGGGCTTCGACACCGGCTCCGCCGCGGAGATCGACGCCTTCGCCCGCTTCGCGCTCGATTCCGGGCACGGCGCCAAGAAAGGCATCGCCCTGTTCCTGGAGAAGAAGTCCCCACCCCTCCCCGCCCGCCCGCGCCGCGAATCCCGCGACGGCGTCCTGCCCATCGGCAGCCCGTTCTTCCCCGGCGCCACGCCGCTCCCGCAATGGCAGCTCGCCCAGGCCGTCGTCCGCGACCTGGAGACCGGCGCCGCCGCGCACGGCGACCCCGCCCAGGCGGAAGCGCAAGTCGTCGTCCCCGTCCCCGAGCCCGGCCCCAATCAGGCGCTGGTCTACGTCCTGGCGTCCGAGGTCAACTACAACGACGTCTGGGCGATCACCGGCATCCCGGTCTCGCTGTTCGACGAGCACAACGAGGACGTGCACGTCACCGGCTCCGGCGGCGTAGGCATGGTGGTGCGCCTGGGCGAGGCGTTGCAGACGCAGGGGCGGCTGAACGTCGGCAACCTCGTGGCGGTGTATTCCGGCGTCTCCGACCTCCTGGACCCGGAGGCCGGCGCCGACCCGATGTTCACCGACTTCCACATCCAGGGCTACCAGTCGCCGGACGGCAGCCACCAGCAGTTCATGCTGGCCGACGGCCCGCAGCTGTTCCCGCTGCCCGCCGGCCTGACGCTGGAGGAGGCCGGCAGCTACATGCTGGCCGCCGGCACCGCCTACCGCGCGCTGGTCACCGCGCTGGACGTGCAGCCGGGCAAGCGCCTGCTGGTCGAGGGTGCCGCCGGCGGCACCGGCGCCTGGACGGTCGAGCTGGCGCTCGCCCGCCGCATGAAGGTGACCGGCATGGTGTCTTCCGCGCGCCGCGCGGCATCGATCCGCGCCCGCGGCGCCGGGGCCGTGGACCGCTCCGCCTCCGAGAGTGCCTTCACCCGCATCCCCGCCGACCCGCAGGCCTGGAGCCCGTGGGAGCGGGAGGGCGCCGGGTTCCTCGACTCCGTCCGCGCCGCCAACGGCGGCCATCTGGTGGACTACGCCGTCAGCCACGCCGGCGAGACCACCTTCCCGCGCAGCTTCCAGGCGCTGGCCCCCGGCGGCGCGCTGACCTTCTTCGGCGCCTCGTCGGGCTACCACATGACCTTCCTCGGCAAGCCCGGTGCCGCCGAGCCCGCCGACATGCTGCGCCGCGCCCGCCTGCGCCCCGGCGAGGCGGTGCTGGTGTTCTACGGCGCCGGCGCGCGCGGCCTGCGCGACGACATGGCGCTGGCCGCCATCGAGGCCGCGCGTGAGGCGGGTGCGCGCGTCTGCGTCGTCGCCGACCAGGACTCCGAGCGCGACTTCGTGCTGTCGCTCGGCTACGGCGAGGCGCTGGCCGGCGCGGTGTCGCTGGCCGAGATCGCGCGCCGCGTGCCGCACTTCCGCTGGCCGGAGACCATGCCCGACCTGCCCGACCCGCAGACCGAGACCGCCGCCTTCAAGGAAGCCGTCCGCCTGTTCACCGAGGAGACGTTCAAGCCTCTGGGCCAGGCGGTGGGCCGCATCCTGCGCTCCGCCGACAACCCGCGCGGCATGCCGGACGTGGTGGTCGAGCGGGCGCGGCGCGACACGCTGGCGGTGTCGACGATGATCGTGAAGCCGCACACCGGCCGCGTCGTCTTCTGCGGCGACATGGGCGGCAAGCGCTACAGCTTCTACGCCCCGCAGGTGTGGATGCGGCAGCGGCGGATCCTGATGCCGACCGCGGCGATCATCGGCACGCACCTGTCCAACGCGGCGGAGATCGCCGGCCTGAACCGCGTCATCGCCTCGGGCGTGGTGCGGGTGCCGGACACGCACCTCGGTGCCTGGGACAGCCTTCCCACCTTGCACCAGGCGATGTGGGAGAACCGGCTGCCCGAGGCGACCGGCGGTGCCTCCAAGGCGGTGGTCAACCACGCGCTGCCCGAGCCGGGCCTGAAGTCCCGCGACGAGCTGCTGATCGCCTGGGCCGGGCGCGGCCGGCCGAAGAGCGGGGCGACCTGACCGCGCCCGGCGTCGGCCGCCGATTCTACCTGCATACGATTGCGTGTTGTCGATGACGGCGCATCGGTTGTATAAAATGGAAGCATGACACAACCGCGACGCCCGCTCACCGACGCCGAACGGATCGACTGGCTCCGCCTCATCCGCACCGAAAACGTCGGCCCCATCACCTTCCACCGGCTGCTGGAGCAGTACGGCTCGGCAAAGCGGGCGCTCGACGTGCTGCCGGACCTCGCCCGGCGCGGCGGACGGGCCAAGCCACTGAAGATCCCCGCCAAAACCGAGGCGGAGCGCGAACTCGCCGCCAACGCCAAGCTCGGCGCCAAGCTGCTGTGCTCCTGCGAGCCCGACTACCCCGAACCGCTGGCCGCCATCGACGACGCGCCGCCGGTGGTCTCCGTGCGCGGGCACGTCCACCTGCTGAAGCGGCGCGCGGTGGCGCTGGTCGGCGCCCGCAATGCCTCGTTGAACGGCAAGAAGTTCGCCGAGACCATCGCGCGGCAACTGGGCGAGGCCGGGCTGCTGGTGGTCTCCGGGCTGGCGCGCGGCATCGACACGGCGGCGCACAAGGGCTCGCTGGGCTCCGGCACCATCGCCGTCATGGCCGGCGGGGTGGACGTCGTGTACCCGGAGGAGAATCAGGGCCTCTACCGCGACATTGTGGCGCAGGGCGCGGTGGTTGCGGAAAGCTCGATCGGCACCCAGCCGCAGGCGCGCCACTTCCCGCGGCGCAACCGCATCATCTCCGGCTGCTCGCTGGGCGTGCTGGTGGTCGAGGCGGCGATGAAGTCCGGCTCGCTCATCACCGCCCGCATGGCGCTGGAGCAGGGGCGCGAGGTGTTCGCCGTGCCGGGTTCGCCGGCCGACCCGCGCTGCCAGGGCACCAACAACCTGCTGCGCCAGGGCGCCGCCCTGGTGGAGACGGTGGACGACGTGCTGCGCGTCTTCCAGCACCTCAAGGCCCCGCCGTTGCGCGAACGCCAGGGCGACCTGTTCGCGCCCTCCGCACCGCCGATTCCGGACGATGCGGACGTCGATCGGGCGCGCGGCATTGTTATCGAAAACCTCTCCCCCTCCCCCGTCGCCATTGACGAACTGGTCCGCGGGTGCCAATTGTCCGCACCGGTGGTGCTGACCGTCGTGCTGGAACTCGAACTGGCCGGCCGCGTGCAGCGCCTGCCGGGCAACCAGATCGCGCTGATCTGACAGCCGGTTCCACACGAGGCAGCATCGGGGCGAGGGGCTCTTGACGGGCAGCAACGTCGTCATCGTCGAGTCGCCGGCCAAGGCGAAGACCATCAACAAGTACCTGGGCGACGACTTCACCGTCCTGGCCAGCTTCGGGCACGTGCGCGACCTTCCGGCGCGCGACGGCTCGGTGCGGCCGGACGAGGACTTCGCCATGGAGTGGGAGCTGGGCGACCGCTCCAGGCGCCACATCGACGAGATCGCCAAGGCGGTCAAGGGCGCCAAGCGCGTCTACCTCGCCACCGACCCGGATCGCGAGGGAGAGGCCATCGCCTGGCACCTGTCGGAGCTGCTGAAGGAAAAGCGCCTGTCCGACAAGGTCGAGGTGCAGCGCATCACCTTCAACGAGATCACCAAGAACGCCGTGCAGGCCGCCCTCAAGGCGCCGCGCGACGTGAGCCGCGAGCTGGTCGACGCCTATCTGGCGCGCCGCGCGCTGGACTATCTGGTGGGCTTCACGCTGTCGCCGGTGCTGTGGCGCAAGCTGCCGGGCTCCAAGTCCGCGGGCCGCGTGCAGTCGGTGGCCTTGCGGCTGGTGTGCGAGCGGGAAGCCGAGATCGAGGCGTTCCGCCCCCAGGAGTACTGGAGCATCGACGTCGGCTTCACCACGCCGGCCGGCGCCGCCTTCAACGCATCGCTGACGCAGCTCGACGGCAAGAAGCTCGACAAGTTCGGCCTGCCCAACAAGGACGCGGCCGACAAGGCGGTCGTCAAGATCAAGGCGGCGGCCAGCTACACGGTCTCGTCGGTCGAGCGCCGGCAGGTGCGCCGCAACCCGTACGCGCCGTTCACCACCTCGACCCTGCAGCAGGAGGCATCGCGCAAGCTGGGCTTCGGGGCGACGCGCACCATGCGCCTCGCGCAGAAGCTGTACGAGGGCGTGGACATCGGCGGCGAGACGGTCGGCCTCATCACCTACATGCGTACCGACGGCGTCACGCTGTCGCAGGAGGCCATCGAGGCCTCGCGCCGCCTGATCGGCGAGCATTGGGGTGAGAAGTACGTCCCGGCCGCGCCCCGCGTCTACAAGACCGCCGCCAAGAACGCCCAGGAGGCGCATGAGGCGATCCGCCCGACCGACCTGTTCCGCCGCCCGGAGGTGGTCTCCGCCTACCTGGAGAAGGACGAGCTGCGCCTCTACGAGCTGATCTGGAAGCGCACGCTGGCCTCGCAGATGGAAAGCGCGGTGCTCGACCAGGTCTCGGTGGACCTGGCGTCGACGACAAAGGACGTCGTGCTGCGGGCCTCCGGCTCGATCCTGGTGTTCGACGGCTTCATGCGCGTCTACCAGGAGGACAAGGACGACGCGGCGGACGACGACCAGGACCGCCGCCTGCCCGCCATGGCCGAGCGCGACGCCCTGACCCGCGGCCCCATCGAGCCCGCCCAGCACTTCACCCAGCCGCCGCCGCGCTACACCGAGGCGAGTCTGGTGAAGAAGCTGGAGGAGTTGGGCATCGGCCGCCCCTCCACCTACGCCTCGATCCTGCAGGTGCTGCAGGACCGCGAATACGTGCGCCTGGATAAGCGCCGGTTCGAGCCGTCCGACCGCGGCCGGCTGGTCACCGCGTTCCTGAAGAACTTCTTCAACCGGTACGTGGAGTACAACTTCACCGCCGACCTGGAGAACCAGCTGGACGAGGTGTCCGGCGGGCGGATCGACTGGAAGACGGTGCTGCGCGAGTTCTGGAGGGCGTTCTCCGGCGCCGTCGAGGGCACCAAGGACCTGACCATCACCCAGGTGCTGACCGCGCTCGACGAGGAGCTGGGCCAGCACTTCTTCCCGGCCGGCTCGGGCAACGGCGGGGTGGACCCGCGGGTCTGCCCGCAGTGCGGCAAGGGGCGGCTGGGCCTCAAGCTCGGCAAGAACGGCGCCTTCATCGGCTGCAACAACTACCCGGAGTGCCGCTACACGAGACCGCTGGCCGTCGCCAACGACGAGAACGGCCAGGAGCAGGAGGGCCCGCGCGACCTCGGCGACGACCCGGAGACCGGCCTGCCGGTCACCGTCCGCCGCGGCCCCTACGGCGTCTACGTCCAGCTCGGCCCGCCGCGCGGCCATGAGGAGAAGCAGGCCGAGGAAAAGAAGGCCGCCGAAGAAGAGAAGGCCAAGAGCGGCAAAAAGCCGAAGAAGGCCAAGGACGACACGCCGAAGCCGAAGCGCGTCTCGCTGCCGCGCGGCATGGCGCCGGCCGATATCGAGCTGGAGACGGCGCTGGCCCTGCTGGCGCTGCCGCGCGTGGTGGGCAACCACCCGGAGACCGGGCAGGAGATCCAGGCGGGTATCGGCCGCTTCGGCCCGTACCTGAAGCACGGCACCATGTACAAGTCGCTCACCCCCGACGACGACGTGCTGACCGTCGGCATGAACCGGGCGGTGGACCTGCTGGGCGAGGCGGCGAAGAAGGCCAGCACCCCGGCGGTGGCGCTGGGCAACCACCCGAAGACCGGCAAGCCGGTGACCACCGGCTCCGGCCGCTTCGGCCCGTATGTCAAGCACGGCTCGCTCTACGCGTCGATCCCCAAGGGGACCGACGCGGCGACGCTGACGCTGGCCCAGGGGCTGGAACTCCTGGCCGCCAAGGAGGCCAAGGACGCCGCCAAGAAGGGCAAGGCGCCTGCCGAGGCGGAGGCTCCGGCCGAGGAGAAGAAGGCGGCTCCCAAGGCGCCCACGAAGGCGAAGGCGGGAACCAAGACCGCCGCCAAGGCGTCGACCACGAAGAAGGCCGCCGCCAACACCGACAAGCCGAAGGCGCCGGCCAAGAAGCGGGTGCAGGCATAAAGGGGAAAACCTCGCCAAGGCGGCGATGAAACACAGAGGCGCGGAGACACAGAGGAAGAAAATCCCCATGTTTCTCTGTGCCTCTGTGTCTCTGTGGTAAAGCCCCGCATCGCGAGGATCTCCCTCCGGTCCTGCGCCCCACCGCACTTTGGGGGCCCGATGACCATCGCCGTCGACGACCTGGAGGAGCTGCGCGTCGCCGTGCAGCGCCTGGAGAATCCGAGCCTCGCCGCCCGCCTCGCCTCGATGGTGGGGGCGCCGGTGGAGATGCTCGGCGGCGTGCTGCCGGAGAAGGCCAGGGCCGTCATCACCAAAGCCACCAGCACGGCGCTGGAGAAGGCGTTGCAGGTCGCGCTCGCCACCATGCGCGGCCAGACCGGCGGCCCGGCGGATCGGCTGCACAAGTCGGCGGTCGGGCTGTCGGGCGCCATGGGCGGGCTGTTCGGCCTGCCGGCGCTGGTGATCGAACTGCCGATCTCCACCACCATCATGCTGCGCTCCATTGCCGACATCGCGCGCTGCGAGGGCGAGGAGCTGCACAGCCCGGAAACCGCGCTGGCCTGCCTGCAGGTCTTCGCGCTGGGCGGCCGGTCGGAGAGCGACGACGCCATGGACGCCGGCTATTTCGCTGTGCGCGGCGCGCTGGCCCGCACCATGGCGCAGGCGGCGCAGGTGATCGCCGAGCGCGGCTTCATCGCCGAGGGGGCGCCGGTGGTGGTGCGCTTCCTCGGCGGCATCGCCGCGCGCTTCGGCGTCACCGTCGGGCAGAAGTTCGCCATGCAGGCGGTGCCGGTCATCGGCGCGGCCGGCGGGGCGCTGGTCAACCTCGCCTTCATCGACCACTTCCAGGACGTGGCGCGCGGCCACTTCACCGTGCGCCGGCTGGAGCGCAAGTACGGCGCCGAGACCGTCCAGGCCGCCTACGAGGCGCTGCGCGACGGCCAGCCGGTTCCCGTGAGCTAGACCACAGAATCGCCTGTTCGGTTCGGGCACGCTCGCGGGATCCATCACCCCATGGAGGCCGCCATGCGCCTGCTTGCCAGTCTGATCGCCGCGTCGATCGCCACCATTGTCCTCAGCGCCCACAACCGCCGGGCCGAGCTGCTCGCCGACCTCACCGTGCCGCGCGACGAGGGAATCGTCATCCGCGACGCCCAGGGCCGGCTGGTCGGCACCCTGGAACGCGAGGGCGATCGCAGCATCGCCCATGAAGCCCGCCGGATGGCGCGGGCGGCGCGGTTCATGCGGGTGTTCAAGGACCGCTAGCGGACCCAGCGCATCACCCCGCTCTCCAACGGCGTCCACACGCCCATGGTCACGCCCGCCGCCTTGAGCGCGCGGGCGGTCCATTGATTGCACGTGTCGAACGGGCTGTACGTCCCCACCGCCGGATAGAAGCGGTCGTCGCCCGCGTAGCTGGCGCCGAGCAGCGGCTGCACGGGCTCTTGGAACGTGGCGCGGACGAACGCGGCCAGGCGGCCGTACTGCCCCTCCCCCAGCATCAGCCGTCCGCAATCCGGGCTGCCGGCCGGCGAGGGCCGGTACTGCGCGTGGATGACGCTCGGCCCGCCCCCGAACACCGCCCGCCAAACGGTGTGCGGCTTCACGTCCGCCCAACGGCGGGTTTCCAGGTAGAACGCCTGATCGCCCCAACCGAACGCCACATGCGACGCCCCTGGATCGGCCAGGGGAAAGTCCGGGCGCAGCAACACCGCGGTCCAGTCCATGACGCCGGTCGTCGCCGGAAGCATCAGATCGGTGTGCACGCCATTGGTGCAGACGAAGATTTCCACGTCCCCGGTCGCCGCCGGCTCACCGGATGCGGGGATCAGCGGCAACGTCAGGGCCGCGACAGCGTAGGCGATCGGCACGCACAGGAGGGCAATGGCGAAGCGGCGCAGCATTTTCTCGACCCCGTCGGAACGCATCACTGGACGCTTAGCAATGTGGCGGCCATTGGGCGTTGGAATCCGCGTCGTCTGCCCATACCTTCCCGAGCACCTTTTCCCACCGCCGGATCGCCCGTTGCCCCCCTTCCCCACCAAGGACGCCGTCCTCGCCTTCATCCGCCAGAGCAGCGTGCCGGTCGGCAAGCGAGAGATCGCCCGCGCCTTCAAGCTGGGCGGCAGCGCCGACCGGGAACGCCTCAAGGATCTGCTGAAGGACCTGGAAGCCGACGGCGCCGTCGAGCGCGGCCGCGGCCGGCGCATGGCGCCGCCGCAGAGCCTGCCGGAGGTGGCCGTCCTGGAAGTCACCGGCGTCGATCCCGACGGCGAGGTGCTGGCCCGCCCGCTGACTTGGTCCGGCGAGGACGCCCCGCCGCGCATCTTCATGATGCCGGAGAAGAAGGGCCACCCGGCGCTGGCTGAGGGGGACCGCGTGCTGGCGAAGCTCTCCCGCCTCAACGACCGCCTGTACGAGGCGCGCACCATCCGCCGGCTGGAGGGCACCACCGGCCGGATCCTCGGCGTCTACCGCCTGGGGCCGGACGGCGGCCGGGTCGTCCCCACCGACCGCCGCAACAGGGCGGAGTTGCTGGTGCTGCCCGCCAACGCCGCCGGCGCGGCGGAGGGCGACTTGGTGCTGGTGGACGTGCTGCCGGCCACCCGCCTCGGCCTCGCACAGGGCCGGGTGGTGGAGGTGATCGGCCCGACCGCCGAGCCGCGGTCCGTGAGCCTGATCGCCATCCACACGCACGGCCTGCCCACCCTCTTCCCGCACGCCGCCGAACGCGAGGCGGAGCGCGCCAAGGTGCCGCCACTCGGCGACCGCGAGGATCTGCGCGCCGTCCCCCTGGTCACCATCGACGGCGCCGACGCCCGCGACTTCGACGACGCGGTGTTCGCCGAGCCCGACGACGACCCGGCCAACCCGGGCGGCTGGCACCTGATCGTCGCCATCGCCGACGTCGCCTACTACGTCCGCCCCGGCACCGCGCTGGACCGCGCGGCGTTCGAGCGCGGCAACTCCTGCTACTTCCCCGACCGCGTCGTGCCGATGCTGCCGGAGGCGCTGTCCAACGACCTGTGCTCATTGCGTCCGCAGGAGGATCGCGGCTGCCTCGCCGCGCATCTGTGGATCGGCGCCGATGGGGCGCTGAAGCGGCACCGCTTCACGCGCGCCCTCATGCGCTCCGCCGCCCGCCTGACCTACGAGCAGGTGCAGGCCGCCCGCGACGGCCGGCCGGACGACACGACCGAGCCCCTGGCGGCCGGCGTCATCGCGCCCCTGTACGCGGCGTACGCCTGCCTATGGACGGCGCGCGAGAAGCGCGGCACGCTCGACCTCGACCTGCCGGAACGGCGCGTACGGCTGGACGATTTCGGCCGGGTCGCGGAGATATCTCCGCGCGAGCGCCTGGACAGCCACAGGCTGATCGAGGAGTTCATGATCTGCGCCAACGTCGCCGCGGCGGAGAGCCTGGAGGCGGCCGGCGTGCCCTGCATGTACCGGGTGCACGACCAGCCCGCCCCCGACAAGCTGGAGGCGCTGCGCGAGTTCCTGGAAGGGATCGGCTACAGCCTCGCAAAGGGGCAGGTCCTCACCCCCGGCCATTTCACCCGCATCCTCAGGAAGGCGGCCGGCACGCCGGAGGCGCAGCTGGTGAGCGAGGTGGTGCTTCGCTCGCAGGCGCAGGCGGTGTACGCGCCGGACAACCTGGGGCATTTCGGGCTGGCGCTGCGCCGCTACGCCCATTTCACCTCGCCGATCCGCCGTTACGCCGACCTGGTCGTGCACCGGGCGCTGATCCGCGCGCACCGGCTGGGCGTCGGCGTGCTGGACGACGCGGCGGTGGCGCAGATGACCGACATCGCCGAGCACATCTCCTTCACCGAGCGCCGCGCCGCCGCGGCCGAGCGCGACGCCATCGACCGCTACACCGCATCCTTCCTGTCCGCGCACGTCGGCGCGACCTTCAGCGGGCGGATCACCGGCGTCACCCGCTTCGGCCTATTCGTCCGCCTCGACGAGAGCGGCGCCGACGGCCTCGTGCCGGCCAGCACCCTGCCCGACGACACGTACGAGCACCGGGAGCACGAGCACGCCCTGGTCGGCGAACGCTGGGGCCGGGTGTACCGCCTGGGCGCGCCGGTGAAGATCGCCGTGAAGGAGGCCGACCCGCTGACCGGCAGCACGCTGTTCGCCCTGCTCGACCGCGAGGGCGCCGATCTGCCGTGGCATTCCGGCAACACGCCCTCCGGAGGGCGCAAATCCGCCGTTCGCAGGGCTCATTCGAAACAGCGTGGCGGGCGCGCCACATCACGTGGGAAATAGGGCACGAGGCACTGCCGACCCAAAAATTGCGCAACACGGCGCCCTCCCGGAAGTGCTATTCCATACCCCCATCGAAGTGTGTCGGACCGGTGCGGGCGTGTCGCCCGCCGTACGTGCGGTCCGGCGTACGGGCGGAGGCGCGTTCGGCCGTCATGGGTATCGGGCATCGCGGATCAGCATCGCTGCGGCGGCACTTGGCCGTCCCCCTGGCCGCCCTGGCCTTCGCGGTCGGCTGCACCGGCGACGCGCCGAAGCAGGCCCTCGCCGCCCCGGCCGCCGCCGAGGCGCCAAGCCTGATCAGCGAACAAGTGTTTTCCGTGGGTTACGGCCGCATCGCCGAGGCCTATCTGCAGCCGGTCGACCTGCGCCAGCTCGGCACCGACGGGCTGAAGGCGCTCTCGACCATCGACCCCGCCATCAGCATCGGCCGCGAGAAGGACAGCGTACGCCTGTACGTGTCCGGCACCTCCGCCTTCGAGGCGCCGGCGCCGAAGCCCGGCGACGCCGCCGGCTGGGCCAATCTGACCGTCCGCGCGGTGGAGCGCGCCCGCCTGCACTCGGTCGCGCTGCGCGCCGCACCGGCGGAGCGGATCTACCAGACGGTCTTCGACGCGGTGGTCGGCGGACTGGACGGCTTCTCCCGCTACACCGGCGCGCAGCGCGCCACCGGCGAGCGCGCGCAGCGCGAGGGCTACGGCGGGGTCGGGCTGGCGCTGACGCCGGCCGGCGACCGCCTGCTGGTCAGTGAATCGCACGGACCGGCCGAACGCGCCGGCATCCGCCCCGGCGACGTGCTGCTGGCGGTGGACGGCGCCGCGGCCGGCGGCGACGAAACCGCGGTGGCGGAACGGCTGCGCGGTCCGACCGGCTCGCTGGTGCTGCTCACCGTCGGGCGCGACGGACAGGGTCCGCGCCGCCTGCCGGTCCGCCGCGAACGCGTCGTTCCCAACACGGTGGCCAGCGCCATCACCGCCCATACCGCCATCATCAAGGTGGAGCGCTTCAACGCCGGCACCGTCGCCAACCTGCGCGAGGCGGTGCTGAACGCGCGCGCCGCGCTGGGGCCGGCGGCGCACGGCATCGTGCTCGACCTGCGCGGCAACCCCGGCGGGCTGCTCGACCAGGCGGTCGCGGTGGCCGACCTGTTCATCCGCCGCGGCCGCATCATCACCACCGAGGGCCGCCACCCCGACAGCCGCCAGCGCTTCGAAGCGGCGCCCGACGACGTCGCCGACGGTCTGCCGCTGGTGGTGCTGGTGGACGCCCGCACGGCCAGTTCGGCCGAAGTGGTCGCCGCGGCGCTGCAGGACAGCGGGCGGGCGGTGGTCGTCGGTTCCGCCTCCTACGGCAAGGGCAGCGTGCAGACGGTCACCCGCCTGCCCAACGACGGCGAGCTGTTCCTGACCTGGAGCCGCATCTACACCCCGGCCGGCTACTCGCTGCACCGCCAGGGCGTCCAGCCCATGGTGTGCACCAGCGTGGACGGCCGCGCCGCCGACTCGCTGGTGGAGGAACTGCGCGGCGGCGGTGCCCGGCCGCACGCGGTGCAACTGGCCGGCTGGCGCGCCCAGGCCTCCAACGACGAGACCGCGCTGACCCGCCTGCGCGAGGCCTGTCCCTGGAAGGAACATGGCGCCGAGCTGGACGTCGAGGTCGCCAAGCGCCTGCTGGCCGAACCGCAGCTCTACCAGCGCGCCGTGGCCCTGGCCACCTCGTCGGCGGTGGCGGAGCGCTGAGGCTCGTCAAGCCCTCCCCCGCCTCCGGCGGGGGAGGGTTGGGGTGGGGGCAGCGGCTTGCCCGAGAATCAACGCCTGCCACCTCCGCCGCAGCCCCCACCCTCCCACTCTTCGAGCGGGCCCCTCCACCGGCCGCCCGCAAGTCGGGCGACCGCGCTCCGCCTACGATCGCCTTCGGCGCTCGTTGCCTTCGGCACCGGCTCCACGCCCCCGCC
>NZ_LGQZ01000024.1 GCF_003116015.1 Azospirillum sp. TSO22-1 | reverse complement strand
GCCCGCCACGCCGGAAGAACGGATGCAGGCGTGGCGGGCGAGGCTCGCCTGTCCAACCGCCTCGGTCCGGACCGAGAGCCACGAGGAGGTTCCCGAGGCTGTCTTTCCGGAGCACATGTGCGACGGCGTCCATCGCCTCGGCTACAACGCGCGGTCCTCCTATGGGACCCACTCCTTTCTGATCCGACGGGCGGCGGGCAACCTGATGGTGGATGCGCCGCGCTGGACGCGCGCCGTCGTCGGCCCCCTCGAGGCATGGGGAGGGATCTCGGACATTCTGCTGACGCACCGGGACGACATCGGGGATGCTGAACGCTACGCCCGCCACTTCGATGCGCACGTCTGGATCCACGAGGCCGATCGCGATGCCGCCCCATTCGCCGACCGCACCATCGCCGGGATCGTGCCGGTCCGGGTTCACGTCGACCTGCTGGCGATCCCGGCGCCCGGTCACACCGAGGGAAGCGTCGCCTACCTGTACGACGGCCGATGCCTGTTCACCGGCGACACCCTGGCCTGGAGCTTCGAGCGCGACGACCTCACGGCATGGCGGGAGGTGTGCTGGTGGTCGTGGCCGGAGCAACTGCGCTCGCTGCGACGGCTGTGCGATCACCGCTTCGAATGGGTGTTCGCCGGCCATGGCGGCAGTCGGCAACTGCCCGCCGATGACATGGCGGCCCGGCTTGCAGTCCGTTGAGCGCACGGGATGCATGGATCAGCTGATGCGCTGCGATGGAAGGGGAGGCCGGCTCTGGAGCCGCTGATGGGGCAGCTCTGGGGCGATTGCTGCCGAACGCCGTGCGGCGAAACCCGGTTCCCATGAACTTCGGCGAGCTGTACGGGGCGCTGGAGGCCCGGGCGGTGGACGGGCGGGAAAATCCCTACTCGGTCATGGCCGTGGGCGCGCGCGGCTATGGGCTGGCGGTCGAAGCCATGGCCGGGATGCTGACGGCGTGAGCGCTGCCCGCTCAGTCGCCCGTCAGGTAGCGGACGACCGCGTCGCCGATCATCCGGCGGTGCTTCTCGCGCAGGTCCGGCGCGCCGAGGTCCTGGCGGAAGATGGTGCCGAAGGTGTGGCGGTTCGACACCCGGAAGAAGCAGAACGAGCTGATCAGCATGTGCAGGTCGACCGGTTCGACCTCCGTGCGGAAGACGCCCGCTTCACGGCCGCGCCGAAGGATGCCGGCGATGGTGTCGATCACTGCGACGTTGAGGTTCCGGATCGTCTCCGACTGCCGGATGTACTCGGCGTGGTGGATGTTCTCGATGCTGACCAGGCGGATGAAGTTGGGGTGCGCCTCCTCGTAGTCGAAGGTGAATTCGACGAGGCGGCGGATCGCCTGCTCGGGCGACACGTCGCCGAGGCGCAGGTCGGCCTCGACCGCGCGGATGTCGCCGTAGGCCTTCTCCAGCACGGCGATGTACAGGCCTTCCTTGCTGCCGAAGTAGTAGTAGATCATGCGCTTGGTGGTGCGGGTGCGCTCGGCGATGGCGTCCACCCGCGCGCCGCTCAGGCCGTGCGTCGCGAACTCCTCCGTGGCGACCGCCAGGATGTCCCGCTTCGTGCCTTCGGGATCGTTCCTGCGGGAGGCAGCCTTTCCGGAGCGCCCGTCCTGTTCCGCCATGCTCATCCGCCGCCATCCCCGTTGATCCCCGGCGGAACTATAAACGAACCGGTTCGTCACCTCCAAGCCCGTGCACCGGACAGCGGCGGGACGGGATCGTTCGTTGCGCCAGCAGTCCGTAACCGGACGGAATCGCGTTGACGTGGACGGACCAGTTAGTACATTATTTGCCGCAACGGAAACGACCGAGCCGGCGATGCCGGTCAGCTTTCCGCAACGCCGGCCCGCCGTCAAGAAGCCGAACGCCTTCGGGCCAGCCCTCCCCGGCCGGGCGGCATGGCCCGAACCTGGGAGGGAACCATGAAGACCGTCGTCGACGGCTACTTCAACCTGCTGAAAGCGCTGATCGTGCTGTGCCTGGCGGCGATGGTCGTCCTGGTGTTCGGCAACGTGGTGCTGCGCTACGGCTTCAACAGCGGCATCACGGTGTCCGAGGAGCTGGCGCGCCTGCTCTTCGTCTGGATGACCTTCCTCGGCGCCGCCGTCGGCCTGCGCGAGCACGCCCACCTCGGCGTCGATACGCTGGTGCGCGGCCTGTCCAGCGCCGGCAAGAAGGCCTGCCTGCTCCTCGGCCACCTCCTCATGCTCTTCGTCACCGTCCTCATGCTCAAGGGCAGCTGGACGCAGACGCTGATCAACCTCGGCGTCTCCGCGCCGGCCACCGGCCTCTCCATGGGCCTGTTCTACGGCGTCGGCGTGCTGTTCAGCCTGACCACCGGCGCCGTCCTCCTCCATGAGACCGTCCGCCTCCTCACCGGCCGGCTGGCCGAGCACGAACTGGTCATGGTCGTCGAGTCCGAGGAACTGGGTGAAGCCGGCGGTGCTCCCGGAGGTGCGCGATGACCATCGCCGTCTTCCTGGTGCCGCTGCTGGGCGCCATGGCGATCGGCATGCCGATCGCCTACGCGCTGCTGCTGTGCGGCGCGGCGCTGATGGTGCACCTCGACCTGTTCGACGCCCAGGTGATCGCGCAGAACGTCATCAACGGCGCCGACAGCTTTCCCCTCATCGCCGTGCCGTTCTTCATGCTGGCCGGCGAGATCATGAACACCGGCGGGCTGTCGCGGCGCATCGTCGCCTTCGCCATGGCGCTGGTCGGCCACATCAAGGGCGGCCTCGGCTACGTCGCCATCCTCGCCGCGGTGATCCTGGCCAGCCTGTCCGGCTCGGCGGTGGCCGACGCGGCGGCGCTGGCGGCGCTGCTGGTGCCGATGATGGTGGCGGCCGGGCACGACAAGGCGCGCTCGGGCGGCTTGATCGCCGCCGCCGGCATCATCGCGCCGATCATCCCGCCCTCCATCGGCTTCATCATCTTCGGCGTCGCCGCCAACGTCTCGATCACCAAGCTGTTCCTCGCCGGCATCTTCCCGGGCATCCTGCTCGGGTTCAGCCTGTGCATCGCCTGGTGGTGGGTGGTGCGCCAGGAGAACGTGGCGCCGCCGCCGCGCCGCCCGGCGCGCGAGGTGCTGCACGCCTTCCTGGACGCGCTGTGGGCGCTGGTGCTGCCGGGCATCATCATCTTCGGCCTGAAGTTCGGCGTGTTCACGCCGACCGAGGCGGCGGTGGTCGCGGCGGTGTACTCGCTGGTCGTTGCGATGGCCGTCTATCGGGAGATGGGGTTGGCGGACCTGTACCACGTGTTCCTGACCGCGGCGAAGACGACGGCGGTGATCATGTTCCTGGTGGCGGCGGCGATGGTGTCGTCGTGGCTGATCACCATCGCCGACCTGCCGGGCGAGCTGACCGGGGTGCTGGAGCCGCTGATGGACAGTCCGACGACGCTGCTGTTGGCGATCATGGCGCTGGTGGTGGTGATCGGCACGGCGATGGACATGACGCCGACCATCCTGATCCTCACCCCGGTGCTGATGCCGATCATCAAGCAGGCCGGCATCGACCCGGTCTATTTCGGCGTGCTGTTCATCATCAACAACGCCATCGGGCTGATCACGCCGCCGGTCGGCACCGTGCTCAACGTGGTGTGCGGGGTGTCGAAGATCAGCATGGAGGACATCATCAAGGGCGTCATGCCCTTCATGATCGCCCAGTTGGCCGTGCTGTTCCTGCTGGTGCTGTTTCCGTCGCTGGTCACCGTCCCGGCAAAGTGGTTCGCCGGCTGACCCGTTCAAAACGCTGACCCGTTCAAAACCAAGAATCTTGCATCGGAGGAGACACCATGACGAAGGGGCTGAGGTCGCTCTGGGCCGGACTGCTGATCCCGGGGCTCCTGCTGGCCGCCGGCACCGCCGGCGCGGCCGACTACAAGGAGCGGACGCTGCGCTTCTCCTACCTCAACGCCAAGGAGCACCCGCAGGGCCTCGGCGCGCAGAAATTCGCCGACATCGTGGCGGAGAAGAGTGGCGGCAGGATCAAGGTGCGCACCTTCCCCGGCGGCCAGCTCGGCGGCGACGTGCAGACGCTGTCGGCGCTGCAGGGCGGCATCATCGAGATGACGGTGATGAACTCCGGCATCCTGGTCAGCCTGGCCAAGGAGTTCGCGGCGGTCGACCTGCCCTTCCTGTTCAACGATGCCCGCGAGGCCGACGCCCTGATGGACGGCGCGGTCGGCAAGGCGCTGCACGACAAGCTGCCGGAGAAGGGGCTGGTCGGGCTGGCCTACTGGGATCTCGGTTTCCGCAACCTGACCAACAACCGGCGGCCGGTCGCCAAGGCGGACGACGTCGCCGGGCTGAAGATCCGCGTCATCCAGACGCCGATCTACATCGACATGTTCAAGGCGCTGGGCGCCAACCCGGTGCCGCTGCCCTTCACCGAGCTGTACACGGCGCTGGAGACCCGCACCGTCGACGGCCAGGAGAACCCCTCCAAGACCATCGAGCTGTCCAAGCTCTACGAGGTGCAGAAGCATCTCTCCGTCACCCGCCACATCTACAACCCGCAGTCCCTGCTGATCTCCAAGATCTTCTGGGACAAGCTGACTCCGGACGAGCAGACGCTGTTCCGCGAGGCGGCGGCCGAGGCGACCGCCTACCAGCGCCAGGTCTCCCGCGAGATGGACAAGGAGGCGCTGGACTCGCTGCGGGCCAAGGGCGTGCAGGTGGTCGAGCTGGCCCCGGCCGAGCTGGACCAGTTCCGCGAGAAGGTCAAGCCGGTGGTCGAGAAGTACAAGGCGGACGTCGGTCCGGCGCTGGTCGAGCAGATCTACGCGGAGATCGCCAAGGTCCGCTCCGGCAAGTGATCCAGCCCGCGCCTGATGGAGGTGCCCGCATGTACACGCATATCCTCCTGCCGACCGACGGGTCGGAGCTGTGCGAGACCGCGGCCCGCAGTGGGCTGCGGCTGGCCAGGAGCCTCGGGGCGCGGGTGACCATCCTGCACGTGGTGATGGAGTCCGGCGTCGCCGCCGGCATCGACAAGGCGATGCGCGACGAGCACGCCGGCATCGCCACGGCGCAGGAGTACCTGAACCGCGCCGGCCACGAGGCCACCCGGCAGGGGGTGCCGCACGACTGCTTTTATGTGGTCGGCGACAGCCCCGCCGAGGAGATCGTCCGGGTGGCGGCCGAGCGCGGCTGCGACCTGGTCGTCATGGCCGCGCACACGCGCCCGGCGCTGGTCAGCCTGCTGGTCGGCAGCCAGACCGCGCAGGTGCTGCGGCAGTCCAAGGTGCCGGTGCTGGTGTACCGGTAGGATGCCTACCGCCCCCCCACCATGCCCGCGAAGTGCCGCAGCATGCGCCCGGCGTCCGGCTCGCGGCCGGTGATCAGGTGGAAGGCCCGCACCGCCTGGAACACCGCCATGCCGCCGCCGTCGAGCGTGCGGCAGCCGCGCGCACGGGCGGCGCGCAGCAGTTCGGTCTCCAAGGGGAAATAGACGATCTCCGCCACCCACAGCGCCGGGTGCAGCAGCTCGGCGGGCAGCGGCAGGCCGGGGAACTTGGCCATGCCGGTGGGCGTGGCGTGGATCAGCCCGTCGGCGGCGCGCATGGCGCCCGCGAGGTCGCCGCCACCCGCCACCCGCCCGGCGCCGAAGCGCGCCGAGAGGTCGGCGGCCAGGGCTTCGGCCCGGCCGGCGTCGCGGTCGAACAGCGTGAGGTGCTCCGTGCCCAGCGTCAGCGCCGCGTGCGCCACCGCCGCCCCGGCCCCGCCGGCGCCGAGCTGCACCACGCGCTGCCGCCGGGTGTCGGGCAAGCCGCGCCGGACGCTCTCGGCGAAGCCCCACCAGTCGGTGTTGTGCCCCACCGCCCGGCCGTCGCGCAGGACCACCGTGTTGACCGCGCCGAGCGCCCGGGCGTCGTCCGACAGGTCGTCGAGCAGCGGGATGATCGCCTGCTTGCAGGGGAAGGTGACGTTCAGCCCGTCGAAGCCCATCCGCCGCGCCGCGGTCAACAGCTCCGGCAGCACCTCGGCGGGCAGCGTCAGCGCTTCCAGGTCGATCAGACGGTAGACGTACCGCAACCCCTGTTCGGCCCCTTCACGCTCGTGCATCGCCGGGGTGAGGGAGGCCTGGATGCCGGATCCGATCAGACCGGCGAGCACGCTGGGGCCAAGGGGCTGATCGGTCGGGCGGGTCATGGGAGGCGTTCCGGTGGCGCGTCGTCGCTCTTGCGTCAAAATGTACGAACCGGTACGTTCATGTCAAGAGACGATGGTCCACCTAACAATCCGCCCTGCCCCGCAAACGGCCAGGCTCAGGAGACGAAGGGAGGAGAGACGCCATGTCCGCCATGCCGAGGACGTTCCGCAAATCCATCGCCACGGTGTCGCTGAGCGGCACGCTGCCGGAGAAGCTGGAGGCCGCCGCGGCGGTCGGCTTCGACGGGGTGGAGATCTTCGAGAACGACCTGCTGACCTTCGACGGCTCGCCCGCCGACGTCCGGCGCATCGCCGAGGGGCTGGGGCTGGCGATCACCATCTTCCAGCCGTTCCGCGACTTCGAGGCGATGCCGGACTCCGTCCGCCCGCTCAACCTCGACCGGGCCGAGCGGAAGTTCGACATCATGCAGGCGCTCGGCACCGACCTCGTGCTGGTGTGCTCCAACGTCCAGCCGCACGCCATCGACGACGACGCCCGCGCCGCCGCCGACCTCGCCGAAATGGCGGAGCGCGCGGCCCGGCGCGGCCTGCGCGTCGGCTACGAGGCGCTGGCCTGGGGCCGCCACGTCAACCGCTGGCGCCGCGCCTGGGACATCGTGCGCCGGGCCGACCACCCGGCGCTCGGCCTGATCGTCGACAGCTTCCACACGCTGGCCGTTGGCGACGACCATGCCGGGATCGCCGCGGTGCCGGGGGAGAAGCTGTTCTTCGTGCAGCTCGCCGACGCGCCGAAGCTGACCATGGACGCGCTGTCGTGGAGCCGGCACTTCCGCAACTTCCCCGGCCAGGGCGAGCTGCCGGTGACCGGCTTCCTGCGGGCGGCGCTGGCCGGCGGCTACGACGGCCCGCTGTCGCTGGAGGTCTTCAACGACGAGTTCCGCGCCGCCCCGGCCCGTCAGACCGCCGCCGACGGGCTGCGCTCGCTGATCGTCCTGGAGGCCGAGGCGGGCTACGGCGCCGGCCTGCCGCCGCCGCCCACCTTCGACGGCTTCGAGTTCCTGGAGTTCGCGGTGGACCAGCGCGCCAAGGCGTCGCTCGCCGCGCTGCTGGAGACGCTGGGCTTCCATCGCGCCGGCCGGCACCGCTCCAAGGCGGTGGACCTGTACCGCCAGGGCCGCGCCAACCTCGTGCTCAACACCGAACAGGACAGCGCCGCGTCCGAGCATTTCCAGATGCACGGGCCGTCGGTGTGCGCCATGGCGCTGCGGGTGGACGACGCCGAGCGCGCCATCGCCCGCGCCGAGGCTCTGCGCTACGCCACCTACCAGGAGCACACCGGCGAGGGCGAGCGGCGCATCCCGGCGGTTCGGGCGCCGGACGGCACGCTGGTCTACCTCGTGCAGACCGACGCCGCGCCGCACACCATCTGGGAGGATGATTTCCACCTCATCGACGGCGTGGGGGAGGGGAGCGGCATCGACACCATCGACCACGTGGCGCTGGCGCTGCCGCACGGGCGCATGGACAGCTTCGTGCTGTTCTACCGCGCGCTGTTCGGCTTGGTGCCGGAGCAGCTGTGGGAGCTGCCGGACCCCTACGGCCTGATCCGCAGCCGCGCCATGGTCAGCGCGGACCGCAGCGTGCGGCTGCCGCTGAACATCTCGGAAAGCCGGCGGACGGCGACCGGCCGCTTCGTCACCGCCTCGGCCGGGGCGGGGGTGCACCATGTGGCGTTCGCAACGTCCGACATCGCCGGCACCGTCGCGGCCGCGGCCGGGGCGGGCGCGCCGTTGCTGCCGGTGCCAGCCAACTACTACGACGACCTCGCCGCCCGCCACCTGCTGGACGACGCGCACGTGGCGGAGCTGAAGGCGCGCGACCTGCTGTTCGACCGCGACGACCAGGGCGAGTTCACACACGCCTACACCGACAGCTTCGAGGACCGCTTCTTCTTCGAGCTGGTGCAGCGCCGCGGCTACCAGCAGTTCGGCGCCGCCAACGCCGCTGTCCGCATGGCCGTGCAGGCACAGCTGCGCGAGGCGCAGCACCCGCCGGGGTTCTTTTAGACCGGCTTCCGGACCCCCGAACGGTCCTCCTGCGTCCCTGACCGGGCGCTGCGAAATGATATCCAAGCCCACCACGCAATGTCCCGTTGGAGGCGCCTCCAACCCGGTCCGATCCCGACCGCACTCATCGCCGGCCAGCCTCCTGAGCAATTACAATCTGGCATGGAATAGAATGGGCTCCTCCCGATTACCCTGATTATCTGGGAAGTATCGGCCGATGGTGTTATCTTGCCGCGGTGTGAATACGGGGACCCTTTGCCCGCCCTCTAAGCTGGAGCGGATGCCGTGAAATTGTCGGAATTTCTACCGGTCGCCCACCTGCAAAGGCTTTGCGAAGAATTTACCGCCCTGACTGGTGCCGTGACCGCTATCCTCGATCTCGAGGGAAACATCCTCGTCGCCACCGGTTGGCAGGATATCTGCACGCGCTTCCACCGCGTCCATCCCGGCACCGCGTCCCGGTGCCACGAAAGCGACACCGAGTTGGCGGCCAGCCTCGATCAGGGCCAGCCCTACAAAGTCTACAAATGCCGCAACGGCCTGGTCGACGCCGCCATGCCGATCGTCGTCGGGGGCCAGCATGTCGGCAACTTCTTCACCGGGCAGTTCTTCTTCGAACAGCCCGACGCCGAGGCTTTCCTGGCCCAGGCCCGCCAATTCGGCTTCCGTGACGAGGACTATCTTGCAGCCCTGAAGCGGGTTCCGGTTCTATCGGAAGACCGGGTCCGGCTGATGATGGGCTTCTTCACCCTCGTCACCAACATGATCGCCAGCATGGGCATCGCCAACGAAGAGTTGCGCTTGCAGGGCGAGGAACTGGGCCGTATCAACACCACCCTGGCAGCCGAGGTGGTCGAGCGCAAGCGCGCCGAGGAAGAGCTGCAGCGCGCCCACGACGAGTTGGAGGAGCGGGTGCTCGAGCGCACCCGGTCGCTGCGCGACGCCCTGGCCAGGCTGGAGCGCCATCAAGACGAACTGCGCGTCGCCAAGGAGGCCGCTGAAAGCGCCAATCGGGCCAAGTCCGACTTCCTGTCGTCCATGAGCCACGAACTGCGCACGCCCCTGAACGCCATCCTGGGTTTCGCCCAGATCCTGGACAGCGCCATCTCGGCGCCGCTCGACGACAAGCAGCGCTTCCGCGTTCAGCAGATCATGAAGGGCGGCAACCACCTGCTCAGCCTGATCAACGAGGTGCTCGACCTGGCCCGCATCGAGAGCGGCGTGCTGACGCTGTCGGTCGAACCCATTGAAACCAAGGCGCTGATGGCCGAGGTGCTGGAACTGACCCGCGCCTTCACCACGCGCGGCAACACGGCCGTCCGGGACTGGAAGGTGGCCGACAACGTGGCCGGGCGGGTGCGCGCGGACTACATGCGCTTGAAGCAGGTGCTGCTCAATCTGACCTCCAACGCGGTGAAGTACAATCGCGCCGGCGGCACCGTTCACTTGGTCGCGGAAGCGGGTAGCGGGGGCTCGGTGCGCTTCGTGGTCACCGATGACGGCCCGGGCATCCCGCCTGAGAAACACTCCCAGATCTTCCAGCCGTTCAACCGCCTGGGCGCAGAAACCACCGAAATCGAGGGCACCGGCGTTGGCCTGACCATCACCAAGCGCATGGTGGAAGCCATGGACGGTCGCATCGGTTTCGAGACCGAGGTGGGGCGCGGCACCACCTTCTGGGTGGAGGTGCCCGCCAGCCAGGATCCCTTGGCCGCCCCGCCGGAGGTGGTCGAGGACAATGCGCGCGATGCGCTGCGCGTAGCCGCGGCCGGCGCCCCGCGCAGGCTGCTCTATGTGGAGGACAATCCGGTTAACCTCCAGCTCATGCGCGACCTGGTGACCGAGTTGCCCGACTTCACCCTGGCCTCGGCGCCCACCGCAGAGATCGGCATCGAGGTGGCGGCGACGACCCAGCCCGACGTCATCGTGCTCGACGTCAACCTGCCCGGCATGAACGGCATTGAGGCCTTGGGCCGGCTCAAGGCCGACCCCAGAACCAGCCACATCCCGGTCATCGCCCTGTCTGCCAACGTCAACCCCAGCGTCATCCGCCGGGGGTTGGAGGCGGGCTTCCTGCACTACCTCGCCAAGCCGCTCGACATCAGCCTGTTCCTGCGCATCGTCGTAGAGATGTGCTCCAGACCGCCGGCCTGAACTGCAGGTGCCCCGGCTGGGTGGACACCATCTGACTTGTGCAGGAGGTGTTGACCGATGCCACCCTCCTTATGCGCCGGGATACTGCCCACGCACATCCCGCGATGAAAAGAAAATGGGCGGAGCCTTCCGGCCCCGCCCGTTCTCATTTTATGCGACCCAAGCCTCACTTTAGGGGTCACACCACAACTGTGGTGTGACCCCTAAAATGAGACCAGCACGCACAGCTTTCCAGGTTTTTTGGCTCGGCCTAGACCAATAAACCGAGACACAAAGTTGTCATAAGGCGAGATTGTAATAATAAAAGCCCACAATAAGAAAGGCCGCTTTCGTGATCCAATACGATATCACCTCCTTCAACACGCTCATTAAAGCACAATTTCAGAATTCAACGAGTTTGGCCTCGACGGCAATGATGCAGGCTGCGGCGAGCTCTGAAAGCCGTGCTTTAAACATGATCGTGTCCCGCCCTTCGCCCGGAGGTGAGCCAGTACCGCGCCACGCTGTTGCGATCACCGCCTACTGCCGCCAGAACATCGATGTTCGTAACCAGATAGCCGTGCGCGTCGAAAGCACCGGAGGCGCCCCCGTCACGCAACTTGCACTTGAAAGATCTGGCTAACGTGCTGGGAGACAAACCGGTCGATCATATTGCCCAAAAGACGATGGCCAGGACGAGAGCGGTTCAAGGAAGTAGCCGCGTCAAGAGACCTTCCGGCACCTGCCGCCATGAAATTCTTGAGACTGATCGCGCACGAGAAACATTACGCGAAGCTTTGATATTTCAGCATATTTTGCCATTCCTGGAAAGGATAATCAAAGAATAGCGCAGCCTCTTCCCTCATTTCTTGATAATCCGGTTCGGCATGCCGACGCCGATGCAAATTATACCCCGAACAAGTGGCCGTCTAAGATCATGATTCAGTGATTTTTAGAAGGAACAACGAATGGCAGAACGTCTGAATGTTGCCGTGGCTTGCCGTTAGAGGCGGCCGCTAAGTTGTCGAGGACTTTTACCAGATCAGGCATTCCGCTGGCGCCAACGGTCGCGGCAAGCGCACCGATCACTTGGTAAGCCTCGGCACACTCTCGCCTCAGCCGCTCGATCTCCTCTCCGAGCGCCCACCAGAGAGTATCCGCCGGTGCCGTCTCGTCATCCGGAGTCTCCGCTGCGGCAATATGCGCCCAGTACCGCGCTCGGCCCACCAAATCGTGAGGCTCAATTCCTATCGAGGTTCCGGGGTCTCGCGGCGGCATGTCGGACAGCAACTTGCGCAGCGTAGACGGCGGCCAACGCTCAACATCGACGCCCTCAGGTCGGATAGCTTCGCCAGCCAAAGCCTGTAAGGCGATGATGGCATGCTCCGCAGATTCAAGTCCGGCGTCGCGCAAGGCTTGCTCAAGGCCATCCCAACTCGGATAGGATACACCAACTGAGGGCACTATGCGCTCACCTCGCTCGCTCCGCTTCCAGACGTCGACGAAATCCGCAAAAGCGGCCTTGAGCCCATCTTCACCGACGCGAAGAATGAAGACGCTCGGTTGCTCCCATTCAGGAGTATCGACACCACGGGATCCACCCTGAATATCCGCCCCCTGGTGTTTAGCCTCGGTTCTTGTTAGCCGATGCCCGGTGCAGCCAGGGATCTCCGTACAATCGAGAATAGGGAGCCGTGTTGCGTCTTCGACCGCATGGCGCAGCTCGCGGCGGATCTCCTCTGCGGCAGCTTCGTCTGCCTCATCCCCGCCACCTGCCAGGAAACTGATCGGCTCCAGGGTAACGGCTGTCACCTTGCCATCATCGTTGTAGTACGCTTCATGCAATGCGACCGTGCCGCAGGCCCAGCGGATCAAACGGAAGTTCCACGAACTCATCATCGACCTCCGAAACGACGCTATTTCACCATAGACATGCCACACAGCACACAACGCTCAGTTATTTTTAGATGACCGCAGCACTCCTCGTTCCGTCTCTCCACGGAGACTTGGTTGCGGACGCCGCATCCAGCGATGCGGTGACCACGCTGGAAAGCAGAGTCCGAACTTCAGCATCGATCTGGCCGCGCAGATAGAAGTATTGCCGTCCTTGGTCGATCCTAGGCCCGGTGATCGGCATGATGTGCAGGTCCTCCAGCGCGGCGACAACGTAACGGGGGGAACTTCCCAGCTCCTTGGCCAGTTCGGCCGCCCCGATATAGGTGCCACGAAACTCCTCGATGGCATCAAGGGGAACCAGGAGGTGCGCCCTGCCCTGCGTGGCTGCCGCGGCCGTTCGCAGCAGGTTCCGGTCCACCAGGTCGTAGGTCGCCTCGCCGTTCAGCCCCAGCATCTTCGCCGCCTCGGGAATGGTCACCGAACCGGCCCTCGGCGGGCGGCGGCGGGAGATCAGCGTATCGAGATCGGGCTGGGCAAAGCAGCACTGGGCCAAACCCCGCTCCGAGGGATTCAGGCGAAGAATGGGGAGGTTCCCAGCAAGCACCTCGGAGACGAGGTCACCAACCTTGAAGCCGTGCCACGTAACACTCCTCAAAGCATCCTCAAACGAGACGCCGCGATCGGTCTCGTCATTCGCAGACACATGCGAGAAGACCCGCGAGAGGAAGCGCTCGATCTCACGCTTCCGAAATTGCCAGATGTGCGAACCATCGGCGGCCGGTCCTCGGGCGGCTCGTACCAGCCCGGCCTTCACGAGGTTGAGGAACGGGGCCTTGGACAAGCCCGCGACGCCAAGAGCGCCCTGGAGATCCAGCAGATCAGCGCTGGTGACGTGAAAGGCGGCAAGGCTGTCGCGATCCACCAGGATGAGGCACCTTTTGTTCATCGGTCGCGATACCGCGGCCAAGTGGCCCGAGTCGATGAACCGGCGAACCACGGAGGGATGCATGCCGAGTTGGCGCGCGGCCTCCGTCAACGGGAGGTGCTGCGGTTCCATGACGTCACCACGGACCAATCGTGTGTTCCCACGACGGACGAAGCCGCCGGTCCAGTGCTTTTCGATGTAGGTCTCGAACGCCGTGCGAACAAACTGCGCTGGCGCTATCAGCCCGGGCGTGTTCTCGAACACCAGGAAATCGGGATGGTAGAGCGTCGGTACGAACGAGCCGAACTCGTTCTGAAGGCCCGTGCGGGTCGCCTTCTCGCCGGTGTTGGCTCGAACATTGTCCAGAAGCGCATAGAAGCCTTCAGGCCACTCCGCCAACACACGGGCGGCGGAATCGAGCATGGTGTGGCGGGCTGAATGGCCCAGGTGCGCCACCAGCCGGCGCCCGGTTCCGATACCACGACCGACGGCCCAAGCGCCGAGGAAGGTGACCAAGTCCACCGCTTCGGCGAGCCCCATGGCATCGAACTCGGGAGGAAATGGGAGAGCCTCGACATCGCAGTCGCTCAGCCCGGCCTTCTTCAGCACGGCGTTGCCCAGTGCGACGGCCGCGTCCCCGGCTCGCGGTGCGGATAGCGTACGCAGATCTCGGCCACAGGAGCAGGTGCAAAGCTTTGCCCGGGACCACGTGAACGGCTTCCCGCAATCCGGGCACATGTCGAGGAGACGGCTGCCGTGCCGCGGGCACACGGGGATCACCGAGAGATCCCATGCCATGCGGGCGTAGCCTGCCTCCGCCAAGCAATGGGGGCACACCGGCGAGCGCTTCACACCGATGGCCGAGCGGCGGACATTGCCGGCGCCGAAGCGGACGCGGGTGCCTCCCTGCTTGTCCGGTAGCGTTGGATAGAACAGGTGGTCGAGGCTGCCGGTGGGCAGGTTCAGCACGGCCTCGAGCTTTCCATCGGGGGGCGGCTCAAAGGGGTCGATGTGGTGCAGCCCGGCCAATCGGGCGAGCCACTGAAGCTTTGGATAGCCGTTGGCGTCCGCAGCCCTCAGCAAGTAGCCGAGCGGGCCTTCCATCGGCTGCGGTCGCGGCGTGACCAGAAGGCGGACATCGTCATCGTTCAGCATCGCCGTTGCTCCTTTCACACCACCTTGCCGCCCCAACCGTCGAGGAACGGGTTGGGAGCGCCGGCCTCGCCGAGGATCCGCTCGGCGTATGCTTTCGCCAGCAGGCGGCGCTCGATTCGATCCAGCTCTTGGTCGATCGCCTCATGTGCGGCGCCGCGGATCACCTTCATCACGTGAGCGATCAGCCCCTGCGACGCGGCGTAGAACCGGTCTCCCATCGCGGCAAGGCCGGAGGGAGCAGGAAAGGGCAGCGACCGGTCGATGGTGTCCAGCAGCTTGCAGAACTCCCGGCGGCTTTCGTCCGTGCTCCAGCTGAACGGCAACAGGGTGGTCTGAGCGCTGAAACGGCGCTTCAGCTGCTCGTTCGCATCGAGCACGTTGCGCGACTTCGGAAGCCCGATGAGGACCACCGGCACTCCGGTCTCGGTGATGAGGTTCTTCAACCAGTCCGACACCGTGGCCAGCACGCGGTCGCTGTCCCGGTCGATGAGGTGCTGGAATTCGTCGAGAAGCAGAAGCTGCGCGCGGCAGGTCGCGAGATACCGGTAGAGCCGCATGGTTTTGTTGTCGAGCGTCCCCCGGTCGGCCAAAGGGTCGCCAAGGCCGTGCAGCAGCCGGGTGGCCACGTTCTTCACCGTCGCCGGCACCGGGATGGTGACCTCCAGTGCAGGAATGACGGTGCCGTGCTCCTCAAGCGAGCGGGGATGCCGACGCAGGTACTGCTTCATCAGCGTGGACTTGCCGGCACCGGAGGGGCCGAGCAGAAGCATGCACTCCGGTTCGGCCGCCACGTTCTTGGACAGGCGGCACTCCTCGAACCGGCTCATCAGCTCCTTGAAACGTGGGTGGTGGAGGATGAGCTTCTCCACCAGTGCGTGCCTCTGATCCGGTGTCAGTTCGGCGGCCGGTTTGCGGCCCTCGGGTTCCGCCGGGGTTCCTCCAGCGTCAGGCATGTTTTCCCCCACTGTCCGTTAGCTCAGATGGTTCGACCCTGAGGCGTCTAGAAATCGACGCCCCAGTCCTCGTCCTCGTTGGGCGGGGGCAGCACTGGCGGCGCTTCGAGCTGCGACCAGGACGGCGCCACTTGGTCGGCTTCGGCCCATGCGCCTCCGGAGTCCATGGCCGGCCGGCCGATGTCCTCGAGGAAGCGTGCCGCCTTCATCCTCGCGCCGGTGCGCGTGCGCTTTTCTTGGATAGCGGCAACCATGGCGATGAGCTTTTCCTTGGACCGGGCAAGGGCGACGATGTCGATCCGCCCCTCCTCCGTAGCCCGCGCGTGCCGGACAATGGCCCGGTGTGCCCAGAGGCCGAGGTTGGTAGCGTAATCCTGCTCCTCAGGGCTGAGCGGAACCGCGAAGAAGCTGCTCGTTTCCGGATCCTGGACCTGGATCTCGAGCAGGTTGTTCGGGTTGTAACGGAATTCTACCGCCTGCCCTTTCGGCAGACGCCGCCGCAGGTTCTGCAACGGCTCGGACCGATAGTGCAGGCGGGCCATCTCGATGCCGCGGTTGCCAATGATGCGGCGCTCGGAGCAGGCCAGCATGACGTCGAGATCGTCCCGATCGCCAATGAGACGCGGCGTCCATCGCTTGAAGCCCTCATCCCAGCGATGCCGTGGTTGTATTCCGGTCCCTGTGTGGAGCTTCATGCCATAATCTTCGACGATCCACTGGCAGAGCAGTCTGTCGAGTTCGGCCAGCGTGATCACCGCGTTCTTCCGGGGATCGTAGTCCTCTGGCCGGATGTACGGTGGAAAGGTGCGGCCAGGCTGTCCCCCTAGCAGAGTGCGATTCACGTTCCCGAAGAAGCGCTCGACGGCTCCCTTGTACCAGGGGCAACGGACCACTGCGTGCTGGATCTCAATGCCGAGGGCGAGGCAGGCGGTTTCGAAGTGGCGGGAGTGGAACTCCCGGCCGTTGTCGACGACGATCATGTCGGGGACGCCGTAGCACGGCCAGTTCCCCTCGATGTCTGGAAAGCGCTCCTTCAGCCAGGTTTTCGGCAGGACCGCGTTGCGCAGAGCCAGCAGCACGCTGGCAAAGCTTGGCACGATGAAGCCGAGATAGTAACCGACGGGCATCCGCGAGTAGTGATCGATCAGGATGGTGAGCCACGGCCGGCCAATCGGCGCTTCCGTCCGCTCGTCGATTACGAACAGGTCGAGCTTCGTATGGTCGCACTCGACGCGCTCCAGGGGGCGGGAGGTGCGCGGGCCAGGGCCGACGATCTTGAATTCCAGGTCCGCCGCCCGCTGCCCCTTGCGGCCGACCGCACGGTCATAGGGATCCATGTTGTTGAGTTCTCGGTAGAAGGCCTTGAGCTTCGGGACCGTGACGTGCTCGGCCGCGGGCAGTTGCGCGTTGTGGCGGGTGACCCGATTGATGACGGCGAAGTAGGTTTCCCGCGCAGACGGCTGCTCCAGCTTCAGATAGCGCTCGTTGATGACCGCCGTCATGATGTCGAGCACCACCGGAGGGAACCGGCGGGAACGGTTGCCGCGACGCTCCGTGGCTGGGACCAGCGAACGCGGATTGCCACCAGCGGTCCTGTAGTCCTTGAGCCAGCGATAGACGGTCGAGACCCCAGGCGGGGCTTGATCACCAAGTTCCGCCGCCACCTCCGTGATCACGGCGGCCATATCGGACCGTCTCTTGGCTTCCGGCATCCTTTCAGCCGCCGCCACGTAGGCCTGCTTGCGAGCCATGGCCTTCTGGGCCGCTTCGGATAAGGACGCCACGCTGGTGGCCAGCCTGCGGCGCAGTTCCTCTGGAAGTGCACTGTTTCCGTTCGCCGCCACTACGCGGGCCGTCGCGGCGGCGCAGGCAGTGGCGAGTTCCTCGACCGTGCAGGTGCGATAGTCGCCGGTCTCCTCCTCCTCAAAGCGCAGCAAACCTGTGGACGTCCGTCCTGCCAGCACGTACGAGCGCTCGTCCCAGACGACGACCGTGCCGCGACGGAGATACGCGGTTGCCATGTCAGATCTCCATGCTGAGGCAGAGCAGGCTGCCGGTGTCGAAGGGGGCGTTGAGGTCGGCGTGCAGGCGGTGCCGACAGGTCAGTGCGGCGAGCGTCGCCATGTCGACACCGACGTCGGCAAGCGCATCGCAGATGACGCCCGCGGGTTTGCCGCCGTCGGCGAGCAGCCCGGCGATGGCCGGCCACACGCGCTCGGGAACGTCCACGCGCTGGTAGCGGAGCAGCAGCCGGATGTTGTCGAGGCGCGGCTGCGCGCGGATGTCGACCTCGGTGAGAATCTGGAATCCGGCCGCCATCGCCTGCAGCGACGTGGTGGCCGCAGCGAACAGAGCGACGTATTCCGGTTGGCGAGCCTTCTCGGCCGGCTTGACCTCCACCACATAGAAGCCGTGAGGCTTTTGCACCAGGAAGTCGGGCGTGTAACGCCGCGACTTGCCGTCGACGACCAGGCTCAAGGTGGTCGGCTGCTCGCGGTACGCCTGAACGTCCGGATCGAACTCCAGGAGATAGATGAGATCGCGCTCCAACTGGGATTCCCAATGGATCGTCCGCCCCATCTTGAGGCTGGGAAACCGCCCTTTCACGCGGTGTACGCTGCGCGTGATGACACGGCGCGCGCGAGTGCCGCTCATGGAGAGGTCGGGCATCAGCCTTACTCATTCTGCATCGGTGATGCATTTTCTGCATCAACGCAGCAGGGTTGTCAATGCCGCCTCTTGTGTTGCCCCAAATCCACCGATTAAGCTCCCGAACGATGCAGCCTGATCCCTCAACGCCCCTCGACCAGATCCTGGACGAGCTCAAAGACGCACGGAGCAAGGACCTGCCATGGACGCGGGTGGCCGATCTCGTGGCTCAGGCCTTGGCCCACCCGGAGTTTCGGAGCCGGCACACCAGCCTCGCCGAGTCAAAGCGGGACCTGGCCGAGAAGGCGGGATACACCTCCGGCATGGTCCAAAGAATGCTTGTTACCAAGGCGTTCCTGGACGAGCGCGCAAAAGAGATCGCGGGATCGACCGTCCTTGACCCGGCGTGCGGCAGCACTCCCCAGCTCGATACACTTCCGTTTTCCAAGGTCGAGATTGCTAAACGCGCCTACGATGTCGATCCACCAAAAGGACTGGAGCTTCTAAGGGAGGTCGCAACGAGTGACGTTTCGAGCCGCAAGCTGCGTGAGCAGTATGATTACTTCGTTACTGATCCGCCGTATGGAGGTTTGAGCCGTACCAGCCACAGACATTTAGCGGAATGGCATCGGCAAGCTTTTGATTCTCTGGAGAGAGAACTGCCGCGTTTGGCTGGCGACAACAATGCTGAGCTTTATTACAAAAAGTATAAGTTTAAGTACATTGATGTGGATGCGGTATCGGTAAATGTGAAGGGCCATGGAATTGAAAAGGTCGATGGCTTTGAGTTCGTTCAGGGGCAATCCATTAAAAAGCCAAGCCAGTTTTCTATATTCCTTGCACAATTGGCTCTCACCGCATCATATTTCCACAATCTATGGATTGTTGTGAGTAGCGATGACGATGAACTAACAGATTTGCTCAATGCCTTGGATCAGCTCGATCTGCAGTCTGTGGGAATCGTCAGGACGAACAAGGCTGGAACCATGGAAGCGCTCCGCTTCCCCAAGCGCCCTCCCGTCCCCGACCGCCAGGACGAGGTGAAACGGCAAGTGCTTCAGCAAGGCCTACCGCGCGCGTGAAGTTCTCCGCCAAGCATGCAGATCTCTTCGCGGACAGCAGGACACCCGAAAAAGCGGTGTGGGGTCTGCGGCGCCTTCCACAGCTGCCTTGAGACGCAAATGCGGCTCGGCCGCGGCTGACGTCCGGGCGGAGATTGCGGCCGATCACGGTTCCTTGGCGTCTCGTGGCGGTTGCAGTTCGTCGGCGAGAGCTTGCAGGAGGGCCGCGTCTTCCAATGCTTCGGCTTCCAAATCGTCATCGAAACTCACAGCCGCATCGCGCCGCTTCTGTGCGGCATAGAGTTGGACGGCTTCCGCAAGGAGCCGAGCCGCCCGTGGCGTGGTGTTGAGCACGAGGGAGGGTGTGCGGGCGATCGGGACGCCGAAGGCGGCGTTCAGTTCGGTCACAGCTTCGGCCAAGTCCACGCGAGCCTTCGCAAGCTTCGCTTCGACGACGGCGACCCGTTCCGACGGAAGCACTCCGTCGCCCATGCTGCGCCCCAGGGCCAGCTCAGCCTCGATTATTCGGACATCGGCCGCGCGGCACGCAATCCGCGCGATCCGGTCACCGATGCTGTCGCCAGCGAGCACCGCCACAGGCTCGTCCGCCATGGCACCTCCTATCAGGGGGCGAAGCTGCTGGTCAACGACCTACGGCCTGCCGCCGCCGCGTGCCCCGTTACAGCGCTGTCGGGATTTCGACCGGGACGGGGCAAGCCCCTCTACCCGCGCAGCCCCAGCATAATAGTGGGCAAGAGCTCCCATCGCAGCAAGGGCCCTGCGTTCACCCGGGAAATTTCCCCTTTCACCACACTCCTATTGGCCCGGCGGCTGTCGCCCGTTCCAGGGGCCTTCCAGGAGGGTGAGACCGTCCGCTTCGCGCCAGGAGTGGAAGTCGAGGAACCTGCCAGAAGCGGCCATCGCAGGGAGGGTATGAAGATACGCTGAACAAAACACTCATGCCGTGCCATTGTGGATGCCCCGCACGAACAGCGCCACCGCCCGCCGGGTGAAAGCATCGCGCTCCCCCACGGAGGGGTGGTTGGACAGGCCGAGTTCCAGGGCGTAATAGTCATCGCCGAGCAGCGCCGCCAGGAATTGCCTGGCCGCGAAGACCGGATCGACGACGCCGGCGGAATCGCGCTGGGCAATCCTCTCGAACAGAGTAGCGAAGCCCGACACGATCCGCTCCGGCCCGGCACGGAGGTACAGCCTGCCCACGCCCGGCATGCGCGCTGCTTCGCTCACCGCCGATTGGCGGGTCCTGATCGCTTCCGGCGACCACAGCAGGTCCACGAAACGCCGGCCGGCCTGGAATAGCGCTTCTTCCAGCGGCAGATCGGCCAGCGCGTCGAGGGGGACGTCGGCGCCATACCGCGTGCACACCGCCTGAATTGTGGCTGCGAAGAGGTCTTCCTTCGACTTGTAGCGCGTGTAGAGCGTCGTCTTCGAGACGCCCGCCCGATGCGCCACCAGGTTCATGGAGGTCGCCGCGTAGCCGAGTTCCAGGAACAGGTGCTCCGACGCGGCCAGGATGCGTTCGGTCTTGGATCTCCGCGCACGGGAGCGCGCGCATTCGCCGCTGCTCATCGGGACTCATCCTCCTCCGGGCACACGTCGGCTTGCGCGGCCAGCGCGCGCCGCAGGCTGTCGCCGATCCGCCCGGCCAGCCGGCGGCTGGCGTCGGACAGCGCCGTCGCGGCGGCCGCCACGTCCGGGCCGTCGACCGGCTGGCGCCCCTCCCACCGGCAGCCGTGCACCGGACCGTTGGGCAGGCGGCGCAGGGTCCAGGAACCGGCCACCGTGGCCGTCCAGCCGGAAAACGCATCGAACCGGTCCAGCCGGAGAGCCAAGCGGTACTGCGGCAGCGCGGTCGACGGGCCGGGCACCGGCGCCTGATAGCTGTCGGCGGCCCACGCCGTCCGCCACAGGCCGTCGGCCACGATCTGCCGCAGATCGTCGGCGATGGGAGCCAGCCAGCGTTCCGACTCCAGGACGCTGACCCACCCCTGGCCGTCGGTGAGCACCAGGTTGCTCCGCACCAACCCTTCCGGCACGGCAACGGGCAGGATCTCCACCAGCACGCGGGCGCTGCCCGACACCGGACCCCCGGCCTCCGGCCGGGCCAGGGCGTAATGATGCACGGGCGGCGAACTGCCGCACCCGGCGAGCAGGGCCAGGCACAGGGCGCACAGCGGCGTGCGGAGAGCGGCGCGCGTCATGGCTTGGATTCCTTTCTTCCCCGCAGCAGGGCTTCGGGGCTGCGGTCCAGGCCGTCGGCTAGGGCCTTGATGGAGCGGACGGCCTCGGCCACGCCGCGCAGGGCCTGACGGACCTCCTGTAGCAGCGGCGAGTCCCCGGCCAAGTTGAGTTGGAGGGGTTCAAGGGTCTGGCGCAGGTCCCGGAGCGTGTGGCGGATCTCCGGCAGGGTGTCGCGGTCGGCCCGTTGGGCGAGGCCGCCCACCTGCCTCAGGGCGGTTTCCAGCGCCATCATCGTCCGGTGCGCGTCCTGGCCGAGGGTGTCGATCGGCAGCCCGTCCAGCTTGCGCAGGATGCTCTGCACCTGCTGCTGCATTTCCTGGAGGTCGCCAGGGACGGTCGGCAGTTCCACCGGTGTGCGGCCCGGGTCAAAAGCGACGGCGGCGGCCTGGGGGAAGACGTCCAGGGCGACGTAGAGCTGCCCGGTCAGCAGGTTGCCGGAGCGCAGCTGGGCCCGCAGGCCGCGCCGCACCAGATCGGCCAGCACGGCGAGGCGGCGCTCCCGCGGCGCGTCGTCGGGGAAGCTGTCGCTGACGTTCCCAAGCCGCTGCGGAAAGACGTCGACCAGCACCGGCGCGGTGAAATCGCCGCTGGCGGGATCGTACTGCACACCCAGCGAGCGCACGCGGCCGATCTCGACGCCGCGGAAGTCCACCGGCGCACCGACCGACAGGCCGCGGATGCTCTGCCGGAAGAGCAGGAGCACGGTCTCGGGCGCGCCGTCCGGGGCCTTCAGCGCTTCGCCGTGGTCGGCGGCGAGGGTGAAGTGCGCCCCTTCCGCCGCGACCTCGGCCGGGACGGCGGAGGCCGGGCTTTCGAAGGCCACCCCGCCCAGCAGGATGGACGCCAGCGACTGGGTTTCCAGTTTCAGCCCCGCCGCGTCCATGCGCAGGTCGACGCCGCTGGCGTGCCAGAAGCGGCTGCCGGCCGTGACGAAGCGGTCGTAGGGCGCCTTGACGAAGATCCCCAGCGTGATCCGGTGGCCGTCCGGATCCAACGCCAAGCTTTCCACATGCCCGACCTCGATGCGGCGGAAGAAGACCGGCGATCCCATGTCCAGCGACCCGACGTCCTGCGCGTGCAGGACGAAACGGCGGCCCGGCACGTCGGACGGCACCACCGGCGGGTCTTCCTCGCCGACGAACTCCGTGCGCCGCTCGCCGCCGCGGCCGGCATCGACGCCGATGTATGCCCCCGACAGCAGGGTGCCCAGCCCGGACACGCCGGAGCCGGCCAGACGCGGGCGCACCACCCAGAACCGGCTGCCCGCGACGGCGAAGGGGGCGGCGTCCTTGACCAACTCGATGGTCGCCACCACCCGCGCCCGATCGGCGCTCAGCGTGACGCCGGTCACGTCGCCGATGTCGACGTTCTTGTGCTTCACCTTGGTCTTGCTCGGCTCGATCCCCTCGGCCGAGGCGAAGGTCACGGTGATGGTCGGGCCGCGCTGCCACAGCGCCTGCACGACCAGCGACAGGCCGATCAGGGCGGCGATGAGGGGAACGGCCCAGACCAGGGACGGTCGGCCGCGCCGGGCAGGGGCGATGCGGGGATGGACGAGGGTGTCACTGGTCATGGGGAGTCTCCCCACCCGCGTCCCACAGAAGGCGCGGGTCGAAGCTGGCAGCGGCCAGCATGCTGAGGATGACGACCGCGCCGAAGGCCGCGGCGCCGGGTCCGGCCTCGATGACGGCCAGCGAGCGGAAGCGCACCATGCCGACCATCAGCGCGATAACGAAGACGTCCAGCATCGACCAGCGGCCGGCCAGTTCCACCGCCCGGTACAACTGGCCCAGGCGGTGCGGGTCGGCGGTGCCGCGGCCGGCGCTGTGGGCCAGAACGGCAAGCGAGGCCAGCTTGACCAGCGGCACGGCGACGCTGACGGTGAAGATCAGCACGGCGAGGCCGCGCGAGCCCGAGGTCCAGAAATAGACCACCCCGCTGATGATGGTGTCGCGCGACGAGCCCAGCAGGCTGGAGGTCTGCATCACCGGCAGCAGGTTGGCGGGGACGTAGAGGATGGCGGCGGCGATCAGCAGGGCCCAGGTGCGGGATAGGCTGTCGGCCTTGCGCGCACGAGTGGGAGCGCCGCAGCGCGGGCAGCGGACGGTCGCGCCGGCGCCCACGCCCGCCCGGCACAGCGTCCGGCAATCCGGACAGGCCCACAGGCCTGCGGCCAGGGCAGTGGTGGTGATCGTGGTCATAGCGCGCCTCCCACGTCGCCGGCCAGCCGCCACAGCCCGCGCACGTCATAGGACAGCACCGCCGCCAGCAGGACGGTCAGGGCGATGAAGGCCCACAGCGCCACCCCCGGCACCACCTGGGCCAAATGCGACAGCTTGGCCAGGGACACCAGCACCCCGAGCATCAGCACCTCGATCATCCCCCAGGGGCGGACGGCCTGAAGCAGGCGCAGCAGCGGCGCGAAGAAGGCGGGGCGCCGGCCGCGCAGCGCCGCCAGCAGCAGGGCGGCCATGGCCAGCAGGTCGAACAGCGGGGCCAGCCACGTCGTGGCGAAGACCGTCGCCGCCACCAGCTCCCGGCCCTCCCGCCACAAGGTGACGACGCTGCCCAGCAGGGTGGCGGTGCTGGCGATGCCCTGCACGCGCAGCTCCAGGATCGGAAAGGCGTTGGCGAGGGCGAAGGCGATCAGCGCGGCCACCACCACCGCCAGCACCTCGTCCGGCCGCCAGCGCGGTGCTTGGTACAGGACGGTGCCGCAGCGGACGCACGCGGCCTTCTCCCCCGGCCGCACGGGGAGGCGGACGTGCATCCGGTCGCATTCGGGGCAGGCGGTCAGCCCGTCGATGACCGCGACCCCGGCTGGAGGCGCCGTCATCCCGGGTCACCGTCCCGTCGGCCATAGGCGGCAAGGAAGACGTCGACCGCCCGGCCGACGACCTCGGCGACCTCAGCGTCGGACGCCGGCTCGCGGACCCGCATCGTCACCGGTTCGGCCAGCTCCGCGTCGAGCAGCGCGACGTAGTGCAGCGCGGCGATCTTCGGGTCCGCCTCGCGCAGCGCGCCTTCCTTCATCGCCGTCGCCAGGAAGGTGGCGATGTCCTCCACCCCCTTCATCCGGCCGTCGCGGTACAGCAGGCGGCCGATGTCCGAGCGGCCGGATTCGCCATAGGCCAGACGCACTAGGCCGACGAGGTCCGGCGACTGCCGGACCTTCAGATAGTGCACGCCGTAGCGCCGCAGCGACTCCGCCACGTCGGGTCCTGCCTTCATCTCCGCATAGGAGGCGGCCACCTGCCGCTCGACGACGCGCATCATCACCTCGACGAACAGGTCGTCCTTCGACGGAAAGTAGCCGTAGAGCGTCTGCTTCGACCCGCCGATGCGGGCCACAATGGCGGACATCGACGCGCCGTCGTAGCCGCGCTCGGTGAACTCCTGGGTGGCGGCGTCGAGGATGGCGTCTCGCTTGGCTTCGGTCTTCCTGCGCATGGGGATCCTCGGGGGTAGGCTGAACGGCACGGACATGCTTGGCCGTGGGCCGACGCCGATATTATACCGTACCGTACGGTTTGATAAAGCAAAAACTCACCACCCGCCGCCGCCACCGTCCCGGCGCTGTGCTCCCCCACCGGCACACGCAGCGTCTAGCAGGCCGTGGCCCGCTGACCTTCAACCAGTCTTTTTTAGACCGTGCGGTACGATTTAGGTTGACTCGCGCGCCTCATAATCATACCGTACAGTACGGTACATGAACCGCTTGGTGTTCCGCAGCGACCTTCGACCCTGACGGCACCGCCCGCGTCCGTACCCCTTTCTGCACATCACTCCGGACCCCCACGACGCCCGGGTGCCCGCCAAGGCACGCACCCGGGCACCCCGAACCCAATCAGGGAATTGGTGCAGGCCATGTCGAACGCTCACCCGCTTCCGCAGCTGTCTCCCGCCGAGGGGATCCCGTCGCTCCCGGAGGCGCCGCTGCGCCCCTGGCAGGACGCCGCCGATTATCTTCTGGACGCCGCGCAGCGCACGGTCCTGCTCTGGGACGTCCTGCGCCGGCGCGGCAACCAGTACCGCGAGCACACCGGCAAGGAGGCGCCGCACGTGCTGCGCTTCGATGGCGAGGTCCTGATCGACGGCCGCACGCTGGCGCGGCCGGTCAACTACGGGCTGGTGCGCATCGCGCCGCCCGAGGGCGCGCCAGCGACCGACCCGCGCGCTCGACCGGTCGTGGTCGTCGATCCGCGCGCCGGCCACGGGCCGGGCATCGCCGGCTTCAAGGCCGACAGCGAGATCGGCATGGCGCTGAACGCTGGCCATCCCTGCTACTTCGTCGGCTTCCTGCCCGTCCCGGTGCCCGGCCAGACCATCGAGGACGTGGCTGCGGCCGAGGCGCTGTTCCTGGAGACGGTGATCGCCTGTCACCCACAGGCCGAGGGTAAGCCCTTCGTCATCGGCAATTGCCAGGCCGGCTGGGCGGTGCTGATGCTGGCGGCGCTGCGGCCGGAGCTGTTCGGGCCGATCCTGGTGGCCGGGTCGCCGCTGTCCTACTGGGCCGGCGTGCACGGGCGCAACCCCATGCGCTACTCGGGCGGCCTGCTCGGCGGCAGCGCGCTGACGGCGCTGACCGGCGACCTCGGCGGCGGGGTGTTCGATGGGGCGTGGTTGGTCCAGAACTTCGAGAACATGAACCCGGCCAACACGCTGTGGTCCAAGCCCTACGGACTCTACGCCAACGTCGACGACGAGGAGACGCGCTACCTGGAGTTCGAGCGCTGGTGGGGCGGCCACGTCCTGCTGAACGCCGAGGAGATGCAGTGGATCGTCGACAACCTGTTCGTCGGCAACCGCCTGTCGAGCGCCCGGATCCGCACCCGCGCGGGCGAGGTGGTGGACCTGCGCAACATCCGCTCGCCGATCCTCTGCTTCTGCTCCGAGGGCGATAACATCACCCCGCCGCAGCAGGCTCTGGGCTGGATCCTCGACCTCTACGCCGACGTCCGCGACATCCGCGCGCACGGCCAGACCATCGTCTACAGCGTGCACGCCAACGCCGGGCACTTGGGCATCTTCGTCTCCGGCGCGGTGGCCCGCAAGGAATACGCCGAGTTCGTGCAGAACATCGACTTCATCGACTGCCTGCCGCCGGGCCTCTACGAGGCGGTGTTCCGGCCGCGCCCGGAGGGCGCCGACCCCGCGCTGGGTGCCTACATCGTTTCCTTCGAGGAGCGCACCCTGGACGACATCCGCGCGCTCGGCGGCAACAGCGCCGAGGACGACCGCGCCTTCGCGGCGGCGGCGCGCCTGTCGGAGATCAACCTCGGCCTCTACCGCAGCTTCGTGCAGCCCTGGGTGCGCCTGATGACCCTGGCGCCGGTGGCGGAGGCTCTGCGCGCTCTGCACCCGGCGCGCCTGCCCTACGAGGCGCTGAGCGACCAGACCCCTGGGGCCGGGGTGCTCGCCGGCGTCGCCGAAGCGGTGCGCGGGGAGCGCCGGCCGTGCTCACCGGACAACCCGTTCCTGCTCGCGCAGGAGCGGCTGTCGGGAATGATGGAGACGCTGCTGAACGCTTGGCGCGACGGGCGCGACCACGCGGTCGAGACACTGTTCTTCGCGCTCTACGGGTCGGAGGCGGTGCAGGCCGCGCTCGGTCTGCGGGGCTCGGAGGGCACGGCGACGCGCCGGCCCGGTGCGGATCCCGAGCACGAGCGCTTCGTGCACGAGCGCATCGCCGACCTGCGCCGCCGTGTCGCCGAGGGCGGCCCGCGCGAGGCGGTGGCCCGCGCCATCCTCTATATCCTCGGCGCGACGGCGAGCGCCGACGAGCGCACCTTCGCGATGATCCAGCGCCTGCGCGCCCAGGACCCGGAGCCGCAGACGCTGGACGCCTTCAAGGCGATGCTGCGCGAGCAGCTCTTCCAGCTGCTGCTCGACGAGGAGCGGGCGGTCGCGGCGATCGCCGGCATGCTGCCCGCCGACCGGGCCGACCGCGAGGCGCTGTTCGCGATGGTGACGCGGGTCGCCGACGCCGACGGCACCGACGTTCCGGCGCGGCGCCAGCGGCTTGCCCGTCTCGACGCGCTGTTCCGCGGCGCCACGGCGGCTCCGGCGCGCGCTGCCCTTCCGAAGCTTTCTCCTGTGCAGGAGTCGTGACGATGCGCACATCCCGGATCGCCATCGCCGGCGTCCTCTTCCAAGCCCTCGCCATTGCGCTCGCGGGCTGCCAGGAGCACGCCCCGTCCGAACCGGCCATCCGGCCGGTGCGCGCGATCACCGTCGAACGCACCGCGGAGGGCGAACCCGTTTCCCTCACCGGCCATATCCGGGCGCAGGAAAACGTCAGCTTCGCCTTCCGACTGGACGGCCGCCTCGTGGAGCGGCGCATCAACGTCGGCGATGTGGTCCAGCCGGGGCAGGTCATCGGTCGGCTCGACCCGCAGATCCAGCAGAATTCCGTGCGTCAGGCGCAGGCCGGCCTGTCGGCCGCGCAGGCGCAGCTCACCCAAGCCCGCAACGACTTCCGGCGACAGCAGGACCTGCTCAAGAACGGCTGGACGACGCAGGCGCGCTTCGATCAGGCGCAACAGGCCCTGCAATCCGCAGAGGCCCAGGTCGATTCCACCCGGGCGCAGCTCCGCAACGCGCAGGAGCAGCTGAGCTACACGGACCTCCAGGCGGACGCCGCCGGCACGGTCACCGCCACCGGCGCCGAGCCCGGCGAGGTCGTACGGGCCGGGCAGATGATCGTGCAGGTCGCCCGCCAGGGCGGGCGCGACGCCGTGTTCGACGTGCCGTCCCAGCTCATCCGCACGGCGCCGCGCGATCCGGTCGTCGAGATCGCGCTGACCGACGATCCCAAGGTGAAGGCGACCGGCCGCGTCCGCGAGGTGGCCCCGCAGGCCGATCCCACCACGCGGACCTACCAGGTCAAGGTCGGCCTGATCGACCCGCCCGAGGCGATGCGACTTGGCGCCACCGTTTCCGGCCGCATCCGCCTGACCCCGCCGGCGGGCGTCGAGGTGCCGGCCAGCGCGCTCACGGAAATGAACGGACGCCCGGTGGTGTGGGTGTTCGATCCGCAAACGCAGACCGTGTCCCTGCGTACCATCGACATCGCCCGGCACGACCCGGCGAGCGTGGTGGTCGCGCAGGGCTTGGCTACGGGCGACGTGGTGGTCACGGCCGGCGTGCAGGCGCTGCGGCCCGGCCAGAAGGTGCGCCTGCTGGGAGGTGCGTCGTGAAGAGCCTCAACCTGTCCGAATGGGCGATCGGGCACCGCTCGCTCATCGCCTACATGATGCTGGTGCTCATGGCCGCCGGCGTCGCGTCCTACCTCAAGCTCGGGCGCAACGAGGACCCCACCTTCACGATCAAGACCATGGTCGTGCAGGCGCAGTGGCCGGGCGCCACGATCAACGACACCCTCAAGCAGGTCACCGAGCGACTGGAGCGTAAGCTCCAGGAGACGCCCGGCCTCGACTACCTGCGCAGCTACACGACCGCTGGGCAGTCGACGATCTTCGTCAACCTCAAGGGCTCGACGCCCGCCGCCAAGGTGCCGGACGTCTGGTACCAGGTGCGCAAGAAGGTCGGCGACATCCGCGCTACCCTGCCGCAGGGCATCGTTGGGCCGGGCTTCAACGACGAGTTCGGCGACACCTATGGCATCGTCTACGGCTTCACCGCCAGCGGGTTCTCGCACCGCGAGCTGAAGGACTATGTAGACGATGTGCGCTCCCGGCTGCTCCAGGTGCCGGACGTCTCGAAGATCGAGGTCCTTGGCGCCCAGGACGAGCGCATCTACGTCGAGTTCTCGACCGAGCAGCTGGCCGGCCTCGGCATCGATCGCGCCGCGCTCGTCGGCGCCTTGCAGGCGCAGAACGCCGTCACGCCGTCCGGCGTGATCCAGACCGGCGACGAGAAGATCCTGATCCGCGTCACAGGCGCGTTCCGCTCCGAACAGGACGTGCTGGCCGTCAACTTCGTCGCCAACGGCCGGATCATCCGCCTCGGCGACATCGCGCGGGTCAACCGCGGCCCGTCGGATCCGCCACAGCCGGTGTTCCGCGTCAACGGGCAGGAGGCGATCGGGCTGGCGATTGCCATGCGCGACGGCGGCGACGTGCTGGCGCTGGGCCACAACGTCGAGCACGCCATGGCCGAGATCGTGAAGGACCTGCCAGTCGGCATCGAGGCGACACTGGTGGCCGAACAGCCCGCCACCGTGGAGCATGCCGTAGACGAGTTCATGGAGGCGCTGTGGGAGGCCATCGCCATCGTTCTGGCGGTCAGCTTCATCAGCCTCGGCACGCGGGCGGGCGCCGTGGTGGCGCTGTCCATCCCGCTGGTCCTGGGCATCGTCTTCGTGGCGATGGAGATCTTCGGGATCGACCTGCAGCGCGTGTCGCTGGGCGCCCTCATCATCGCGCTCGGCCTGCTCGTCGACGACGCGATGATTACGGTGGAAACCATGGTCACCCGGCTGGAGCGCGGCGACAGCAAGGAGCGCGCCGCCACCTTCGCCTACACCTCGACCGCCTTCCCGATGCTCACCGGCACGCTGGTAACGGTCGCCGGCTTCGTGCCCATCGGCTTCGCGCGCAGCTCCGCGGGCGAGTACACCTTCTCAATCTTCGCCGTCGTCGCCATCGCCCTGATCGCGTCCTGGTTCGTGGCGGTGCTGTTCTCCCCGCTGCTGGGCGTCTGGATCCTGAAGAAGCCCAAGACGGTGCATGACGAGGAGGGCGGCCGTCTCATGCGCCTGTTCCACCGCGTCCTCGACCGTGCGATGCGCGCCCGCTGGGCCACCATCGCGGTGACACTGGCAGTGTTCGGGGCGTCGCTGTACGGCATGCGCTTCGTCCCGCAGCAGTTCTTCCCGGCCTCCGACCGGCCCGAGCTGCTGGTGGACCTGAAGCTGCCGCAGAACGCCTCGATCGAGGCGACGCGGGACCTGTCGGCCCGCCTGGACGGCTTCCTGGCCAGGGATCCGGACGTGGAGCGCTGGAGCACCTACGTCGGCCGCGGCGCCGTGCGCTTCTATCTGCCGATGGACGTGCAGCTTCCGAACGACTTCTTCTCCCAGGCCGTGGTGGTGACCAAGGGCGCGGACGTGCGCGACCGCGTGAAGGCACGGCTGGAGCAGGCGCTGGAGACCGACTTCCCGAGCGTCGTCGGGCGCGTCTATCCGCTGGAACTCGGCCCGCCGGTGGGCTGGCCGCTGCAGTACCGGGTGAGCGGGCCGGAGCCCGAAGCGGTGCGGGAGATCGCGTTGCGCGTCGCCCAGCTCATGGCCTCGGACACAGCCGTCCAGAAGGTCAACTACAACTGGCTCGAACCGGCGCGCACCATGCAGCTCCGCGTCGACCAGGACCAGGCCCGTCTGCTGGGGCTCAGCTCCCAGGATCTGGCCCAAACCCTCAACGCGGTGGTGACCGGCGTCACCGTCACCCAGATGCGTGACGACATCTATCTGGTCGATGTGCTGACCCGTGCGTCCGCCGAGCAGCGCGTGTCGCCGGCGACCATCCGGACGCTTCAGGTGCCCCTGCCCAACGGGAAGACCGTTCCCTTGAGCCAGTTCGCCTCGGTCGAGTACGGGCAGGAGCTGCCGTTCATCTGGCGCCGCGACCGCAAGCCGACGCTGACCGTGCAGGCCGACGTCGCCCCGGGCACCCAGCCCGCCACCGTGGTGGAGGCGCTGGCGCCGAAGGTCGCTGCGCTGAACGTCGGCCTGCCGGCGGGCTACCACGTGGACCTCGGTGGCAACGCGGAGGAGAGCGGCAAGTCGCAGGCGTCGGTGATCGCCGTGGTGCCGGTGATGCTCCTGCTGATGCTGACGATCCTGATGGTCCAGTTGCAGGGCTTCAACCGCCTGTTCCTCGTCCTCAGCGTGGCACCGCTGGGCGTCATCGGCGTCGTCGCGGCGCTGCTCGCCTCAGGCAAGCCGCTCGGCTTCGTGGCGATCCTGGGCGTGCTGGCGCTGACCGGCATGATCGCGCGCAACTCGGTGATCCTCATCGACCAGATCGAGACCGAGAAGGCGGACGGGCTCCACCCGTGGGACGCGGTGGTGGCGGCGACCACCCACCGCTTCCGTCCGATCCTGCTCACCGCGGCGGCGGCGATCCTCGGCATGATCCCCATCGCGCCGACGGTGTTCTGGGGGCCGATGGCCTACGCCATCATCGGTGGCTTGGCGGTGGCGACGCTGCTGACCCTGGTGTTCCTCCCGGCGCTCTACGTCGCTTGGTTCCGGATCGAGCGGCCGCACGCGGACGGGCATCCATCTCAGCCGGACGCGGCCGTTCTGCTGGAGGCGTGAGGAGGCCACCATGTCGTCAAGGACCCTTCACGCACAGCAGCGCGCGTTCGAACGCGCGCTGCTGGAACAGAACATCCAGATCGCCCAGGTGCTCGGGAAAGCGATCGCCATGCGCGACCACGACACGGGGGACCATAACCTCAGGGTGGCGCTGTACGCCGGCCTGCTCGGCGACGCGATCGGCCTCGACCCGCAGCCGGTCCGCGACCTGATGGTCGGCGCCTACCTGCACGACCTCGGCAAGATCGCCATCCCCGACCGCATCCTGCTGAAGGCCGGACCGCTGTCCAGCGCGGAGTGGGAGGTGATACGGCGGCATTGCGACCTCGGCGCGCAGCTGCTCGGCCAGATGCCGGCGTTCCACTACGCCATCCCGGTCGTCCGTCACCACCACGAGCGCTATGACGGAACTGGCTATCCCGACCGGCTGACGGGGGAGGACATCCCCTTGATCGCCCGCGCCTTCGCCGTCGTCGACGTCTTTGACGCCCTGGTCTCGGTGCGCCCCTACAAGCGGGCCATGGCGTTCGAGGATGCCCTGGACTGCCTGGAAGCCGGCAAGGGTACGCACTTCGATCCGACCCTTGCCGCCGCGTTCATCCGGCTGGCGCCGCACCTCTACCACACGTTCGGAAACCTCTCCGAGGACGAATTGGCCCCCTATCTCGACAACCTGCGGCTACGGCTTTTCGGTGCGTAGCGCCGTGGCTCCTGCGGTCCGCCGCCGTCCTTCGCCGAAGAAGAGGAATCCGCCATGGCCGAGCCCGCCGCCCTATTCCGCCGTCTCCTAGGGAGCCTCGCCGCCGGGTGGCTCCTGCTCGCCGCCGTGGTTCCCGCCTTCGGCCAGGACCCGGCAGCCGCCCCCGCCGTCAGCCCGGCGGCCGAATTCACAGCCCGTTTCACCGCATGGCAGGCGGTGCTGAACCAGGCCGCGACGCGGATCGCGGCCGGCGATCTCGACACCGCCGCGTACGAGGCGCTGCGGCGCGACCTGACCCGCGTGCAGGCGGAGGCGCGCGAGGCCGGCGCCGCGGCGGCCGGCGGCCGCGACGGCATGCGCCCCCTGCTTCTCTCCCTCGGAAGTCCCCCGGCCGGCGACCAAGCGCCCGAGGCGGCAGCCGTCGCCGCCGAGCGCAAACGCCTGACCGACGCCATGGCCGAAGTGGAAGGGCGCGGCAAGCAGGCCGACCTGATCCTCACCCGGTCAGGCATCCTGCTGCGCACGGCCGCCGACCAGCGCATGACGCGGCTGACCGAGCACCTCCGCAGGCGCAGCCCGATGCCACTGTCGCCCACCACCTGGGCCGAGGTGCCGGAACAGGCGGCCTACGTTCAGGAGCGCATCGGCCACGCGGTGGACGCCGTCATCGCCCAGCCCGGCTGGCGCGGGCGGCTCTCCAAGCTTGCGGCCATTGCCGCCGTGCTGGCTCTGCTGGCCCTGCCGGTGCGCCGGCTGCTGCGCCGCCGCTTCGGGTATAGCCCGGGGCCGGAGAGGCCCCGCTACCGCGAGCGGATGATGCGGATGGCGATCGAGGCGGTGGCCGGCGCCCTGGTGACGGTGGCACCCACCGTCGCTGTCACGGCGTCGCTGCTCGGCGTGCTTCGCGACGTGCCCGACGCGGGGCCGGTGTCCGCGCTGGTGCCGAGCATCGCGGGCGGCATCGTCGCGTTCTTCCTGGCGACGGGCGTCGCCCGCGGCACCCTGGTGCCTGGCCATCCCGAATGGCAGCTGGCGGACATTACTCCAGACCGCGCCCGCCCCCTGGTGCGCCGGATCACCGTCGCCGCCACCGGGCTGACCGTGGCCGGCACCGGGATCAGCCTGTCCGAAGGCATGTTCACGCCGCCCGAGCTGCGCTCCGTCGTCGGCCTCGCCACGATGGCGCTGATCGTTGCGTCGCTGTGGACGGTGCTGCCCGGCCGGCTGTGGGTGGTCGCCCCGCAGGCGGAGCCCGACGCCCGGCGAACCGCTTGGCCGCGCGTGCGTCTGGCGGTCGGTGCCGTCGCCGCGCTGTCGCTGGTCGCGGCGGCGCTCGGCTATCTGGCCGCCGCGGTCTACGCGTCGAAGCTCATGCTGGCCGGCGTCATCGTCGCGGGCGTCCTGCACGCGGTGCGCGGCGTCCTGCGCGAGATGTGGTGCGCGCTGCTGGAGCGGCGTGGCGGCCTGCTGGCGGAGGTCGGCGACACGATCGCCGAACCGGGGATGGGGAGGAGGTATCTGAATCATGCTGGGTGGGTCGTCATCGACGGCGCGCTGTTCGTCGTGGCCGCCCTGGCCCTGCTGCCCTTGACAGGCACTTCGGTATCGGAGATGGCCGACGTCGCCGATACCGTCTTCGGCGGCGTGGTGATCGCCGGCGTGCGCGTCGCGCCGGCCAGCGTCCTCAAGGCGGCCGTGGCGCTCGCCACCATGACCGCCGCGACGCGCTTCCTCCAGCGCCATTTGGACGGATGGTTCCTGGCCCGGCTGTCCCTCGACATCGGCCTGCGCAATTCGATCCGCACCGGCGTCGGCTATCTCGGCGCGACGCTGGCCGTGCTGGTGGCGGTGGGCATCCTCGGCCTCGACCTGTCGAACCTCGCGATGATCGCCAGTGCGCTGTCGGTCGGCATCGGCTTCGGCCTGCAGAACATCGTCGGCAACTTCATCGCTGGTCTGGTCATGCTGGTGGAGCGGCCGGTCAAGGTTGGCGACTGGGTGGTGGTGGACGGAGTCGAGGGCGTGGTGCGCCGCATCAGCGTGCGCGCCACCGAGGTTCGGACCTTCCAGGGTGCTTCGCTGGTCATCCCCAATTCGGAGTTCATCTCCAAGGCCGTGGTCAACTGGACGCTGCTGGACCGGACGACTCGGGTGGAGATCAAGGTCGGCGTCGGGTACGATGCCGACGCGCGCCTGGTCCACGACCTCCTGCTGCGGATCGCTCAGGAGCACCCGCACGTGCTGCGCGATCCCCCGCCGGTGGTCGCGTTCCGCGACTTCGGCGCGAGTGCCCTGCAGTTCGAGCTGCGCTTCTTCCTGGCGGACACCGAGATCATCCAGACGGTGCGCAACGACGTACGGATGCAGATCCTTGAGACGTTCCGGGCGCAGCGCATCGAAATCCCTTACGAGCAACGTGTCGTCCACATGCCCCGCGTGGAAGCGCTCCTCGAGGACCTTCTGGCCGCGCGGGACACGGCATCCTCCATTGCGCCGGCCGAACCCGCACCGTCAAAGAGGGCCGGGCCAATCCGGAACGTGAGCGGAAAGAAGCGAGTGCTCATCGAATAACGAACTGAGCGCCCATTCAGAACCTGACTGTACGTCGGCTTTGGGTCAAGAGCGAACTTCGGCTCCTGGCGCACCTCAGCCAGTGGGCCGGCACCTCCACCGATCCTCAATGGTTCCATCCGATGCTGGTGGACTCTGCCTCGCCGAACCGGAGAGGCACATGTTCACGAGGAGACCAAGGATGAGCCAAGCCTCCCAGGTCGGTCGGGTCCCGTGGAACAAAGGCCGCCTGATCGGACCGAAACCTCCGCTCAAGCCGAAGCATGTCTGGGGGATCCGCATTCGCCTTCAACTGGCGGACGCGGCACGCGACCTCGCGATGTTCGATCTGGCCATCGACAGCAAGCTGCGTGGGTGCGATCTCGTCCGCCTCAAGATTGGCGATGTTGCCTTGAACGGCTCGGTGCGCTCCCGCGCGACCGTGGTGCAGCAGAAGACGGGCCATCCGGTCCAGTTCGAGATCACCGAGCAGACCCGGGAGTCGGTCGGCGGATGGATTCGGCTGAGGAGCGGCCGCAGCAGCGATTATCTGTTCCCGAGCCGTGTGCGGCCGGATCGACCGATCTCGACGCGTCAATATGCCCGACTGGTCGATCGCTGGGTCGGTGAGATAGGTCTCGACCCAGCGACCTACGGGACGCATTCCATGCGCCGGACGAAGGCGACCCTGATCTACCGGCGAACCGGCAATCTGCGCGCCATCCAGCTCCTGCTCGGCCACACCAAGCTGGAGAGCACGGTCCGCTATCTGGGGATCGAGGTCGAGGATGCTCTGGCATTGGCCGAGCAGACCGAGATTTGAAGAGCTATGAGGGAGTGCCCTCGGCAAACGGGAGCACTTCCCGGCTCGTCCTGACCCAAAGCTGACCTTTGAAAGGCGGACCTGTTCAAAGCTCAGGCACGTGTTCCGTTCTGTGGCACCGGTAGTGAGAGACGTTATCGGTCGCTGCGTTAGCCAGAACCACCTGTCTCAACCGAAGTCGTTACAACGACTGCGGTTGAGACGATCGATACTGCCGCCGTCAGGAGATGATGGGTTTCCCCATTGGCAGGACGTCGCGGCCGAAGACGTCAAGAAAGACCGCATGAGCCATTCCGTAAAGCGCCAACCCGGCACACACCATCAACTCGTAGCCGGCAAGGACGGTGAACGTGTGAGACATGAAATGAGCGAGGTCGAGCAGGACGAAGCCGATCAGCAGCGTGATGAACACCAACCCAAGCACGGTGCTGATTCGCAACGCTCCGACGGTCATGACCGCGGTGTAGAGGGTCCAGACCACCAGGTACCACCCCACATCCGTTTCAGTGACTGTGAACAGACCTGTCGCATTGCCGATCTGCATCAAGCCGAGAGCGATCCAGAAGCAGCCGTACGAAGTAAAGGCGCTGTACCCGAAGTTGTTGCCAGCTTTCATCTCTTGAAGACCGGCGATCATCTGGGCGGCGCCGCCGAAGACGAGGCCGAGCCAGACGACCGGACCGATCCCGACCCAGCCGACATTATGGAACTGCAGAAGCAAAGTGGACAGCCCAAATCCCGCAAGCCCTACAACAGCCGGGTTCCCATGTTTGGGGATCGGTTTCGGTGCCGGATCGGCAGTCGCGGGGACGGGGAATGGTTTCGCGACGATGGAATGTGCAGACATTGGAGTTCCCGTTCAAAGAGGCGGCGGCGATCCGACGCCTGTTCCACAGAGTGTTCCTAGCGGTGGGCGATCGTCATTGCGACGTTGCCCCGAGAAGGTTGGGGTATCCTGGCCAAGCTGATGTCGTTGCCCGATCCCCCGCTCCGCGGCTCATCTCTGGCCGCAGATCGTTGTTGGTCAGGGGGGACCCGGGAGATGCGGCGCCTCCCCCGGTTTTCACCTGGAATGTGGTGGCCTTGCGCTCAGTCGCGTTGAACGCAAAGAGCGACGCCCATGCCGCCGCCGATGCACAGCGTGGTCAACCCGCGTTTGGCATCCCGTTGTTGCATTTCGAAAAGCAACGTCGTCAGCACACGCGCTCCGGACGCTCCGATGGGGTGACCCAGCGCGATGGCGCCGCCGTTGACGTTGACCTTGACCGGATCCCAGCCGAACTCCTTGTTGACAGCCAGGGCCTGGGCGGCGAACGCCTCGTTCGCCTCGATCAGGTCGAGGTCCCCGACCTTCCAGCCGGCCTTCTGCAGCGCCAGGCGGGAGGCCGGGATCGGACCGGTGCCCATAGTCGCCGGATCGACGCCGGCGGTCGCCCAGGACACGATGCGCGCCAACGGCTCGATACCGCGCTTGGCGGCGTTGTCGGCCCTCATCAGCACCAGCGCGGCGGCGCCGTCGTTGATGCCCGAGGCGTTGCCGGCGGTCACCGTGCCGTCCTTGGCGAAGGCCG
>NZ_LGQZ01000111.1 GCF_003116015.1 Azospirillum sp. TSO22-1 | reverse complement strand
CGCTTCTACGAAGGCACCGTCCAGGACATCACCGAGCGCAAGCAGCACGAGGAGAAGATCCGCCTGCTGGCCACCGTGTTCGACAGCGTCGCCGACGGCATCCTGATCGTCAGCCCCGAGCTGACCGTGCAGGTCGTCAACCCGGCGTACCGCAGCATCACCGGGGTCGAGGTGGAGGACGTGGTCGGCAAGCCGCTCGCCATCCTGGCCGACGGCGTCCATCCGCCGGAATTCGAGGCGGAGCTGTGGGGCGCCGTGCGGCGGTCCGGCCGCTGGCAGGGCGAGGTGACCGGGGTGCGCCGCAACGGCGAGAGCTTCGCGGCGGCGCTCGCCGTCACCACCGTGCGCGCACCGGGCGGGGCCCTTGAGCACTACGTGCTGACGCTCGCCGACATCAGCCAGCGCAAGTACCAGGAGCACCAGATCCGCTATCAGGCGAGCTTCGACCGCCTGACCGACCTGCCCAACCGCTGGCTGGCCTGCGAGCGCATGGAGGAGGCCATCTTGCATGCCCAGCGGTTCCGGACCAAGATCGTCGTCGCCTACATCGACCTGGACCGCTTCAAGCAGGTCAACGACACGCTGGGCCACCACGCCGGCGACGAACTGCTGAAGCTGGCGGCGCGGCGGCTGCGCAACTGCACGCGCCTGTCCGACACGGTGAGCCGCCTGGGCGGCGACGAGTTCCTGGTCATCGCCCCGGACGCCGGCGACCGTGCAGCCGGCGCCCGGCTGGCCGAGAAGATCCTCTACTCCATGGGCGAGCCGTTCGACCTGTTCGGGCAGGAGGTCTACTGCGGCGCCTCGGTCGGCCTGGCCTTCTATCCCGACGACGGCGAGAGCACGGACCAGCTGCTGCGCAACGCCGACCTCGCCATGTACCACGCCAAGCGCCATCCGGAGTTCCGGTTCGTCTGCTACGACGACGGCATGCGCGACCAGGCGGACCGCAAGATGGGGCTGGAGAACGACCTGCGCCGCGCCGTCGCCAACCAGGAGTTCGAACTGCACTTCCAGCCCAAGGTCGAGATGGCGACGCACCGCATCATCGGGGCCGAGGCCCTGATCCGGTGGCGGCACCCGACGCGCGGGCTGATCTCGCCGGCGGACTTCATCCCGCTTGCCGAGGACACCGGGCTGATCTGGGAGATCGGCGCCTGGACGCTGCAGACGGCGGCGGGCAAGCTGGCGGAGTGGCGGTCGCGCGGGCTGTCGGTGGGGGTGATGTCGGTCAACCTGTCGCCGCGGCAGTTCCAGGACGGCCGGCTCGCCGGCCTCGTGCGCACGGTGATCGCGGCGTCCGGCGTGCCGCCCGAGTACATCGAGCTGGAGCTGACGGAAGGCGCCATGGTCGGCGACATCGAGAAGGCGGCGACCATCCTCCATCAGTTGAAGGCGATCGGCGTGAAGCTGTCGATCGACGACTTCGGCACCGGCTATTCGTCGCTGGCCTACCTCAAGCGCTTTCCCATCGACACGCTCAAGATCGACCGCTCGTTCGTGCGCGACATCGTCACCTCCAACAGCGATCCGGCGATCGTCGGGACCATCGTCACCCTGGCCGACAGCCTCGGCTTCGCCACCATCGCGGAGGGGGTGGAGACGCACGAGCAGGCGGAGGTCCTCAAGCGGCAGCGCTGCCAGCACATCCAGGGCTTCCTGGTCAGCCGCCCGCTTGAGGAAAACGCGTTCGAGGCCTTCGTGCTGGACAACGGAGCGGTCGGCGCATAGCCGGATGGAATCGCTCATCGTCCATGGCGATTCCTGTCTTGCTCGTCTCTCAGAGCCCCAGTTCGCTCAGGCCTGGATGCTCCTGCGGGCGGGGGCCGGCGGGCCAGAGGAACTTGCGGTCGGCCTCGGCGATCGGCACATCGTTGATGCTGGCCTCGCGCCGGCGCATGCGGCCGTCGTCGGCGAACTCCCACTGCTCGTTGCCGTGGGAGCGGTACCAACGCCCGGACTCGTCGTGCCATTCGTACTGGAAGCGCACGGCGATGCGCCGGTCGTGGAAGGCCCACAGCTCCTTGATCAGGCGGTACTCGATCTCGCGCGCCCACTTGCGGGTCAGGAAGGCGACGATGGCGTCGCGGCCCTGAAGGAACTCGGCGCGGTTGCGCCAGCGGCTGTCCGCGGTGTAGGCGGCGGCCACTCGTTCGGGGTCGCGGGTGTTCCAGGCGTCCTCGGCCATACGGACCTTCCGGACGGCGGTCTCCAGGGTGAAGGGCGGAAGCGGCGGGCGCTCGGTCATGGCGGTTGTTTCCTTCGGGCGGAGCCCGCCCCCGGCGTGGGGGCGGGCCCACACTCAGTAGCTCTTGTAGGGCAGGAACTTGCCGGACATGGTGATCTTGACCCGGTCGCCCTTGGGGTCGGGCAGCCGCTCCATCACCATGTCGAAGTCGATGGCGCTCATGATGCCGTCGCCGAACTCCTCTTGGATCAGCTCCTTCCAGGTGGTGCCGTAGACCGAGACCAGCTCGTAGAAGCGGTAGATCAGCGGGTCGGTCGGCACCGACGTCGGCAGCGAGCCGCGGTACGGGACCTCCTGCAGCAGCAGGGTCTCCTCCTCGTCCAGCTCGAACAGGTCGGCGGCCACCACGGCCTGCGCCTTGGTCAGCGTCATCTGGCCCATCAGCGCCGCGGTGATCAGGATCGGCGAGCAGCCGCCGATGCGCGCGCCGATCTCCGCCCAGGTCAGGCACTTCAGGCGCTTCTTGCTCAGGATCTTCTCGGTGACTTCTTCGCGCTTCATGTCTCGACCCTCATGCGACGTCGGTGTGGGGGGTGGGCCGCGCCATCGAAGGCGCGGCGTTGCGGACCGCCAAGCTGGGCTCGGCTTCGCCGGGCCGGACCTCGGGCGGGTTGCGCGCATCCCAGCCGCCGGCCTCGGCCTCCCGCGCGAAGTCGCGGGCGCGGTCGACCAGGAAGTCCAGCAGATGGTTGCGGATGCGGTAATAGTGGGGGTGGCGGTGCATCTCGTGCCGGGTGCGGTCGCGCGGCAGGGTGTTCACCACGATCTCGGCGATGCGCGCGCCGGGACCGTTGGTCATCAGCACGATGCGGTCGGCGAGCAGGATCGCCTCGTCGATATCGTGCGTGATCATGAAGGTGGTCTGGTGCGTCTCCCGGCACAGCCGCAGCACCTCGTCCTGCAACATGCCGCGGGTCAGCGCGTCGAGCGCCGAGAACGGCTCGTCCATCAGCAGCATGCGCGGCTGGATGGCGAGCGCCCTGGCGATGCCGACGCGCTGCTTCATCCCGCCGGAGAGCTGCGCCGGGTGCTTCGCCTCCGCGCCGGCGAGCCCGACCAGCTCGACGTAGCGCCGGGCATGCTCCAGCACCCGCGCCTTCGGCCATTTGGGTTGGCGCGAGCGCACGGCGAAGGCGACGTTGCCCAGCACGGTCATCCAGGGCATCAGCGCGTGCCCCTGGAAGATCATCGCGCGGTCCAGGCTGGGGCCGGACACCTCGCGCCCATCGGCGATGACGGTGCCGGCCGAGGCCTGCTCCAGCCCCGCCATCACGTTGAGGATGGTCGTCTTGCCGCAGCCGGAATGGCCGATCAGGCAGACGAACTCACCGGGGTGGACGGTGAACCAGAGGTTCTCGAAGACGGTCGTCCCGGGCTTTCCGCCGGGTGCCGGGTAGCGCTTGGCGAGGCCTTCGACGCTGATCAGGGGGCGGTCGATCATCACGCGTCACTCCGCGTAGGTGACGAGTTTGGCGAGGCGCGCCAGGGCGAGGTCGAGCGCCATGCCGACCAGCCCGATCAACAGGATGGCGGTGACGATGCTGGGGATGGACAGGTTGTTCCACTCGTTCCAGACGAAGTAGCCGATGCCTGTCCCGCCCACGAGCATCTCCGCCGCCACGATCACCAGCCAGGCGATGCCGATGGAGATGCGCATGCCGGTCATGATGGTCGGCGCCGCCGCCGGCAGGATGACCGCGTAGGCCGTGCGCAGCGGGCCGACCTCCAGCGTGCGGGCGACGTTCAGCCACTCCCGGCGCACCGAGGCGACGCCGAAGGCGGTGTTCAGCAGCATCGGCCAGATCGAGCAGATGAAGATCACGAAGATCGCCGACACCGCGCTGTCCTTGATCGTGTAGAGCGCCAGCGGCATCCAGGCGAGCGGCGAGATCGGCTTCAGCACCTGGATGAACGGGTCGAGCGCGCGGTACAGCAGCGGCGACATGCCGATCAGGAAGCCCAGGGGGATCGCCACCAGCGCCGCCAGCAGGTAGCCCGACATCACCCGGCCGATGGAGTGGAGCATCTGGACGCCGATCCCCATGTCGTTGGTGCCGCGCACGTAGAACGGGTTGCTCAGGTGCCGCCACAGCACCGCCCCGACCTCGGCCGGGGTGGGAAAGGCGGACTTCTGGCCCTGCGCCGCGGCGGCGCCGAGCAGCTTGGCGTATTCCGGATCGACCGCCTGGGATCCGGCCGCCGGCAGCGTCGCCAGATGCCAGACAAGGATGAGGCCGGCGAGCAGCACCGCCGAAAGGACGGCGCTGCGCAGGCGTGGGGAGCCCGCCATGGTCAGACCCTCCGGATGGCGAAGCCGGCGAGGTACTCGTCCGGCTTGGCCGGGTCGAACTCCTTGCCCATGATCGAGAAGGGCTTGTAGGTGCGCTCCGGCGGGGTGAGGCCGTTCTCCTCCATCAGCCGGGCGGCGTCGGTGGCGAGGAAGACCTCCTCGGCGACCTTGCGGTAGTCGATGTCGCCCTTCACCTGACCCCAGCGTTTCATCTGCGTCATGATCCAGACGGCGAAGGACTGCCAGGGGAAGGGGTCGAAGTCGATGCGGTTGGGTTCCTTCACCACGTTGCCGAGGCCATCGGCGAAGGTGCCGGTCAGCACCTGCTCGACCACCGTCACCGGCTGGTTCAGATAGTTCTGGCCCGCGATGGCCTCGGCGATCTGCTTGCGGTTCTCCGGTGCGTGGGCGTAGGCGGTGGCGTCGATGATCGCCTTCAGCAGCGCGCCGTAGGTGTTCGGCATGGAGGTGACGAATTCCTTGCTGGCGGCGAAGGCGCAGCAGGGATGGCCGTCCCAGATCGACTTGGACAGCGTGTGGATGAAGCCGACGCCGTCGTACACCGCGCGCTGGTTCACCGGATCAGGGGCGAGGAAGCCGTCGAGGTTGTCGGCGCGCAGGTTGGCGACCATCTCCGGCGGCGGCACGGCGCGGATCTGGACGTCGGTGTCGGGGTCGATCCCGTGTTCCGCCAGGAAGTAGCGCAGTAGGTAGTTGTGCATGGAGTAGTCGAAGGGCACCGCCAGCTTGAAGCCCTTCCACTGCTTCGGGTCGCGCTTGTCCTTATGCTTGACCGACAGGGTGATGGCCTGGCCGTTGATGTTCTCCACCGCCGGCATGGTGTAGGGGATGGGGCTGGAGCCGGCGCCCAGCGAGATCGCCAGCGGCATCGGCGACAGCATGTGCGCCGCGTCGTATTCCTTGTTCAGCGTCTTGTCGCGGATCACCGCCCAGCCGGCGGTGCGCACCACGTCGACGTTCAGCCCGTGCTTGGCGTAGAAGCCCATGGGCTGCGCCATGATGATCGGGGTGGCGCAGGTGATCGGGATGAAGCCGACCTTCAGGTCCTTCTTCTCCAGCGGGCCGCCCTGCGCCAGCGCCTCGGCGGCGAAGCCCAGCGGCAGCGCCGCGGCGACCGCCGCCAGGGCGGTGGAGGCGCCGACCGTGCGCAGGAAGGCGCGCCGGGTGGCGTCGTGCGGGAACAGCGCGCGCATCACCGCACCCTCGACCACGCGGGCCAGCCGCGCCTCTCCGTCGAGGGCCAAGGCGGCGTCGTGCTCGGCCTCCGACGCGTGCCGGCCGCAGGAACAGCCGGCGCGCGTCAGGCGGCGCGCAGGATCGAACGGATCATCGAACGTAGCCATCTCTGCCTCTCCCATCCTGCCGACGCGCTGCGGCGCCCGTTGCGCCGAGTTCAGCAAGCGCCGTACCAGCGGCCGGCACGCGTCGGCGTCTTGATTTTATTGGGAATGGCCGTTGACGAAGTTTCGTGAATGACGAAAAATCGTCATTCTGATCATGAAATCTCGTGACCGGAGGGCTTATGGCGGACGGGCAAGGGGTGGCGGCGCGGGACACTGGGTTCGGGCCGGCGTTCGAGCACGGGCTGGACGCCGTGCTGGTCGTCGATCCCGCCTCCGGCCGGATCCTCGACGCCAACCCGGCGGCGTGCCGGCTGCTCGGCTACGACCGCGCGCTGCTGCGCCGCATCCCGATCACCGACCTGCACCGCGGGCAGGAAGCCGAGCTGCTGGTCTTCACCGAGGCGGCGCTGACCAAGGGCAGCTGGCGCACGCGCCGCATCGCCGCGCGCCACGCGGCGGGGGCGGCGCTCAACCTGGAATACGGTGGCACGCTGCTGCCTGGCCCGGAGCCGCTGCTGCTGTTCACGCTAGTCGACCTGGACGCCCACCGATGCCGCGAGATCGACGCGGAGGCGGAGCTGTACCTGAGCGATGGGCTGGGCGCCTGGAAGCGTGTCGAGACGGTCTTCCAGAACATCGAGCGCGAGAGCCAGCTGATCCTCCAGGCCGCCGGCGAGGGGGTATACGGCGTGAACGCCGAAGGTAAGACCACCTTCGTCAACGCCGCGGCCGAGCGGATCCTCGGCTGGCCGGCGGCGGAGATGCTGGGCCGCGACATGCACGCCATGGTGCACCACCATCACCCCGACGGCTCGCCCTATCCCGAGCGCGCGTGCCCGATCTACGCCGCCTTCCGCGAGGGCAAGGTGCAGCGCGTGTCCGACGAGGTGTTCTGGCGGCGTGACGGCCGGCCGGTGTGGGTGGAGTACACCAGCACGCCGATCCGCGTCGGCGCCGTGGTGGTCGGCGCGGTGATCGTCTTCCGCGACGTCACCGAGCGGCGCGAGGCCGACGAGCGCCTGCGCGCCGCGCTGGCCGAGGTCGACCGGCTGCGCGAGCGGCTGGAGCTGGAGAACGCCTATCTGCAGGAGGAGATCCGCATCAGCCGCAACCACCGCGGCATCATCGGCCGCAGCGCGGCGATCCAGCAGATCCTTCAGCAGGTGGAACTGGTGGCGCCGACCGGGGCGACCGTGCTGGTCAGCGGCGAATCCGGCACCGGCAAGGAGCTGATCGCCCGCGCCATCCACGAGGCCGGAGGGCGCAGCGGCCGGCCGCTGATTCGCGTGAACTGCGCCGCCATCCCGCGCGAGCTGTTCGAGAGCGAGTTCTTCGGCCACGCCCGCGGCGCCTTCACCGGCGCGCTGCGCGACCGCGTCGGGCGCTTTGAGCTGGCGGACGGCGGCACGCTGTTCCTCGACGAGGTCGGCGAGATCCCGCTGGAACTTCAGGGCAAGCTGCTGCGCGTGCTGCAGGAGGGGCAGTTCGAGCGCGTGGGCGAGGCGCGCACCCGCACGGTCGACGTCCGCATCGTCGCCGCCACCAACCGCGACCTGCGCGCCGAGGTGGAGGCCGGACGCTTCCGCCAGGATCTGTATTTCCGCCTGAACGTCTTCCCCATCGAATCGCCGCCGCTGCGCGAACGGCCGGAGGACATCCCGCTGCTCGCCGCGCACTTCCTGCGCGACGCCGGACGCAAGCTCAACGTCGCGGAGGCGGCGCTGAGCGAGGGCGACGTCCGCCGCCTCACCGCCTACCGCTGGCCCGGCAACGTGCGGGAACTGCAGAACGTGATCGAGCGCGCGGCCATCCTGGCGCGCAACGGCCGGGTCCGCATCGACCTGCCCGGGATGGCCTCCCCCGCGCCGCCGGCGCCCGCCGACGCCGCGGCCCCGGAGGTCGAGACCGAGCACGAGCGGCGCGAACGGGAGCGGGCGAACATCCGCCGGGCGCTGGAGCGCAGCGGCGGCAAGGTTTCCGGCTCCGGCGGCGCCGCGGAACTGCTTGGCCTGCGCCCGACGACGCTGGCCTCACGCATGAAGGCCCTGGGCATCGCTGCGCGGAGGTGACCGCGGGCTGGCCAAGGCGGAAAAAGCCATTCGCCGGGATGGGTCACCGATCGCCCGCCAGGAGTCTTTCCAAGGCTTCCCCGAGTTGGCGTGGGGTGACCGGCTTATGGATCACGTAGAAGCCGTGCCTGACCGCGTCGTGCTGGACCTCGCTTCCGGTCTCGCCGGTCAGGACGACCCCCGGCACGTCGCTGCCGTACGTCTCCCGGACCCGCAGGATGGCTTCGGTGCCGCAACGCCCCTCGCGCAGCCGGTAGTCCGCCACGATGATGTCCGGCCGCCGGCCGCCCTCCTGCAGGCGTGCGAGTGCCTGGTCGGTCGAGCCGGCGGCCAGCACCTCGTAACCCCAGCCCCGGAACGTTGCCGAAAGGCCGAGCAGCACGATGGCATCATCGTCCACCAGCACCGCGAACCGGCCGTTCCCGGTCGTCACCGGAGGCGATGCCGGCGCCTGGGCCGGCGCGGCCTCGCCGAGCGGCACCTCGATGCTGAACACGGACCCCACGCCCGGCGTCGAGCGGACGCGGACGGGATGGTCGAGCAGCTGGGACAGGCGCCGCACGATCGACAAGCCCAGCCCCAGGCCGCGGTTGCGGTCGCGTTCGGGGTTGCCGACCTGGTGGAACTCCTGCCAGATCCACTCCAGGTGCTCCGGCGGGATGCCGATGCCGGTGTCGCCCACCTCGATGCGCAGGTGGGCCGCCGTCTCGTGGCATGCAATGGCGATGCGCCCGGCCTCGGTGTAGCGCAGGGCGTTCTCGACCAAGTTGCGGACCATCCGGCTCAACAGCGTACGGTCGCTGTGCACAGTCGCCACGCAGCGCGCGATGCGAAGCTCCAGGCCCTTGGCCGCGGCGAGCGGTGCGTAGGCGGCGCCGATCGGATCGACGAGGTCGCTGACCGGGAAGTCGTCGATGATCGGCTGGACGACGCCGGCGTCGAGGTGCGAGATGTCGAGCAGGCCGTCCAGCAGGTCGCGCAGGGCGTCCAGCCCCCGCCCAAGGTGCTTCAGCGGCTCCTGCCCCCCGGGCGCCACGTGCGGCTTCAGCACGTCGAGGAACAGCAGCAGCGACTGCAAGGGCTGGCGCAGGTCGTGGCTGGCGGCGGCGAGGAACTTCGACTTGGCGAGCGTCGCCTGCTCGGCCTTGTCGCGCGCCCGCTCCGCCTCGTCCCTGGTGTGGCGCAGCGCGTCCTCCATCGCCTTGCGTTCGGTGATGTCGCGGCCAACCGACTGCTTCTCGACGAAGGCGCCGGCCTCGTCGAAGATCGCATAGCCCTCCCAGGCGTACCAGCGGACGCCGTTCACCGTCCGGATGCGGGCCTCCACCGTGGTGCGGTGATCCGGCGACGCCTTCGTCTCCTCGATGGCCTCCAGGATGGCCCCGGCCTCCTCCGGGTGCACGAACTCCGTCCAATGGCAGCTCAGCAGTTCCTCGCGCGACCGTCCGAGCACCCGGCACGCCGTGTCGTTGACGAAGGTGAAGCGTCCGTCGGCGCCGATCCGCACGATCAGGTCGGTCTGCGTCTCCACCAGCCCGCGATAGCGTTCCTCGCTGGTGCGCAGAGCCGCTTCCATGCGCTTGCGCTCGGTGATCTCGAGGATGAACTCCACGGCCTCGCCCTCGGCGAGCAGCCGGGGGGCGAACAGACCCCACCAGCGCGAACCGTCCTTGCGGAAATACTCCTTCTCGTACGGCGGCGCACGCCCCGTGCTCACCAGCGCGTCGAACGTGCGCCAACTCGCCGGCAGGTGTTCGGGCGGGGTCAGCTCCTGCCAGCGCAGCCGGCCCGCCGCCACGTCCTCGCGCGTGAAGCCGGAGAAGCCCAGGAAGGCGTCGTTGGCCTCCTTGATGGCTCCGGCCGGATCGAAGAAGAGCACGCCGACGGTCTCGATCTCCATGGCGCGCCGGAGGCGCTCCTCGCTCCGGCGCAGCGCCGCCTCCCGGCTCTCGCGCAGCGTCTCTTCCGCGCGGATCTTCGCGGTCGTCTCCGTCGCCGCGGAGAAGAAACCGGCGATCGCGCCGGCTTCGTCGCGCAGCGGCGTCCAGGCGAAGGTGAACCAGCTCATCGGAAGACCCGGCCGTCCGGCAAGGGCGATGGGCCGATCCACGAAGTGCTGCGCTTCGCCCGCCATGGTCGCCTGGACGATCGGCCGGTACTCGTCCCAGACCTCCGCCCACACCTCCTGGCAGGGCCTGCCTAGGGATCCGGGGTGCTTGGTGCCGAGGATCGGGATGAAAAGATCATTGTACAGCGAGGTCAGTTCCGGCCCCCAGACGATGTAGACCGGCTGGCGTGCCGCGAGCATGAGATTGACGACGGTGCGGAGGCTCTGCGGCCACCAGTCGATCGCGCCGAGGGGGGTACGATGCCAGTCGTGCGCGCGGATCAGCGCGCCCATGGTGCTGCCGCCGACGGGCCACGTGGCCTCGCCGCGCTTGCTTTCAGTGTCCATGGCCCTCCTCCGGAGGGCAGGGGCCGGTGCCTCGGCGCGGGCCGCCGCGGTTCACCACGCCGGCGGTCTGGCGGCGGCCTGACGTTGTCCGCTCCTGGACGAGTCGCCCAGGATCCGGCGTGAAGGAAACGATCTGGCTGGCGCGTCCGAGCATTGGGCCACCGCGGCTGGTATCCCTTCACAGGACAACATGGTATGCGTACGGATGTTTTTACAGCGGCCGAAGAGCGGTGGCGCCGGTGTTGGTGGGCGATCCAGCCGCGTCAGCCGTCGCGCGCCAGCAGCTCCTCGTGTGCGGCCGGCTCCAGGCGTCCGCCCTCGCCGACGACGAAGACCTTGTCGGCGTTGCGGATGGTCGCCAGACGGTGAGCGATCACCAGGGTCGTGCGGCCCTCCGACAGTTCCTGGAGGGACTGCTGGATCTCGCGCTCGGTCCGCGTGTCGAGCGCCGAGGTCGCCTCGTCGAGGATGAGGATCGGCGGGTTCTTCAGGAACATCCGCGCGATGGTCAGGCGCTGCTTCTGCCCGCCCGACAGCTTGACGCCACGCTCGCCGATGATGGTGTCGAGGCCGTCGGGCAGCTGGTCGATCAGCGTGTCCAGGCGGGCGCGCCGGGCGGCGTCCAGGATCTCGTCGTCCGTGGCGTCCAGGCGGCCGTAGGCGATGTTCTCGCGGATGGTGCCGCCGAACAGGAACACGTCCTGCTGCACGATGCCGATCTGCCGGCGCAGCGAGGCCAGCGTCATGGTGCGGATGTCGGTGCCGTCGATGGTGATCGCCCCGCCCTGCACGTCGTAGAAGCGCGGCAGCAGGGAGCAGATCGTCGTCTTGCCCGCCCCCGACGGGCCGACGAAGGCCACCGTGCTGCCCGCCGCGATGGTCAGGTCGACGTCCTGCAGCACCGGCCGGCCGTCGCCGTAGGCGAAGGTCACGCCGGCATAGCGGATGTCGCCCTTGAGCGGCGGGGCCGGGACGGCGTCCGGGCGGTCCTGGATGTCGGGCTCGGTGTCCAGCAGCTCGGCGTAGCGGCGGAAGCCGGCGATGCCGCGCGGGTAGGTCTCGATCACCGCGTTGATCTTCTCGATCGGGCGGAAGAACACGTTGACCAGCAGCAGGAAGGCGAAGAAGCCGCCGTTGCTCAGCTCGCCCGCCAGCACGAAGTGCGCGCCGGTCAGCATGACGACGATCAGGATGAGGCGCATGCTCAGGTAGCTGAGCGTCGTCGACAGCGCCATGATGCGGTAGGCGTCCAGCTTGGTGCTGCGGTACCGGGCGTTGTCGCGGGCGAACAGGTTGCGCTCGTGCTCCTCGTTGGTGAAGGCCTGCACCACCCGCATGCCGCCGACGTTCTCCTCGATGCGCACGTTGAAGTCGCCGACGCGGGAATAGAGCGCCTGCCAGTTGCGCGTCATCCGCCCGCCGTAGCGGCTGGTCAGGAACGCGACGACCGGCACCACCACCGCGGTGATCAGCGCCAGCGGCGCGTGCACCGTCAGCATCAGGCCGAAGGCGCCGACGAAGGTCATCACCGCGATCAGCAGGTCCTCCGGGCCATGGTGGGCGACCTCGCCGATCTCGTCCAGGTCGCGGGTGACGCGGGCCACCAGATGGCCGGTGCGGTGGTTGTCGTAGAAGCGGAAGGAGAGCTTCTGCAGATGGTCGAAGCTCTTGCGCCGCATCTCCGTCTCGATGTTGACGCCCAGCTTGTGGCCCCAGTAGACGACCACCGCCATCAGTGCGCCGTTGGCGGCGTAGACCGCCAGCAGCGCCGCCGAGGCGAGCACGATCAGCGGCCAGTCCTGGGTCGGCAGCAGCCGGTCGACGAACGACCGCACCGCCATGGGGAAGCCCAGCTCCAGCAGGCCGGACAGCACAGCGCAGCAGACGTCCAGGGCCAGCAGGCCCTTGTAGGGGCGGTAGTAGGCGAAGAATCGGCGGAACATGCGGTGTTTCCCGAAGTTGGCGGATGGCTATCGGTTTAGTGGGAGCGCCCTTCGTGGGCGAGCAGCCAGATCAGGTACGGCCCGGCGAGCAGCGCGGCGAACAGGCCGAGCGGCAATTGATACGGGAACGCGGCGGTGCGGGCGAGCCAGTCGGAAGCCACCATCAGCCCGGCCCCGATCAGCACCGACCCGGCCGCGTGCGCCGGCGGGCGGCCCAGCCCCAGCAGCCGGGCGAGGTGCGGCGCCACCAGCCCGATGAAGCTGAGCGGCCCGACGAACAGCGAGGCCGTGGCGGTCAGCAGCCCGGCCAGCAGCACCAGCGCCGTGCGGCAGCGCCGCACCGGCAGGCCGAGTGCGCGCGCGGTGACGTCGCCCAGCGGCAGGATCTCCAGCCAGCGCGCCAGGAAGGGCAGCGGCGCCAGCAGCGCCAGCGCGGCGGCGGCGCACAGCCACGCCTCGTCCGACGTCGCCTCATTGGTGGAGCCGCTCAGCCAGCGCAGCAGGTCGAAGGCCTGGCGCGAGCCGGTGGCGATGACGGCGGTCAGCACGGCGCTGCACAGGGCACCCATGGCGATGCCGGCGAGCAGCAGCCGCTCCGGCCCCAGCCCGGCGCGGCGCGACAGCCCCAGCATGGCGGCGAGCACCAGCGTGGCGCCGAGCGCCGAGGCCGCGAGCTGCACGCCCAGCCCAGGGGCGCTGAACGCGAACAGTGCCGCGGCCAACCCGACGCCGGCGCCGTTGCCGACGCCCAGCATCTCCGGCCCGGCCAGCGGGTTGGCGGTGACCCGCTGCAGCACCATGCCGGCCGCCGCCAGCATCGCCCCGGCCGCCGCCGCGACGGCGACGCGCGGCCCCCGCCACACCAGCAGGTCGGCGAGCAGAGCGCCGGTGGAGACAGTCCACCCCCGCGGGCCGACGCCCACGGACAACGCCAGCCCGACGGCGGCGAGCGTCAGCGCGCCGAGCACGGCGATCAGCACGGCGGGGTGCCGGGCGCGCCTCGTGGCCGCCGACCGGGCGGTCAGCGACGGCCACTCGAACATGCGCACGCGCGGCAGCAGCCACAGCAGCAGCGGCCCGCCGAGCAACGCCGTGGCGGCGCCGGTCGGCACCCGCTCGCCGCCGGCCCCGGCCAGCAGCTGCACCAGCCCGTCGGTGAACCACAGCAGCAGTGCGCCAATCAGCGGCGCCGCGACCAGCCGGCCGCGCTGCGTGCGCGCTCCGCTGAGCTGCGCCAGCGCCGGGGCGGCCAGCCCGACGAAGCCGATCACGCCGACCTCCGCCGTCACCGTCGCGGCCAGCCACACGGCGACGCCGAGCACCGCGAAGCGGGTGGCGTGCAGCGCCACGCCCAGGCTGCGCGCGCTGGAATCGTCGAGCGCCAGGATCGCCAGCGGCCGGGTCAGCAGCACCGCGGCGCCGATCCCCAGCGCCAGCCGTGTAGCGATGGTCAGCGTCGGCCCCCAGCCCTGCTGCGCCAGCGCCCCGCCGCCCCAGAGGAACAGCGAGAACAGGTACTCGCCGTTCGCCAGGATCAGCGCGGCGCTGGCGGTGGTGGCGGTCAGCGCCACCATCATGCCGGCCAGCACCACCGCCACCGGCTCCAGCCCGCGCCGCCACGTCAGCGCCAGGATCAGCCCAACCGCCGCCAGCCCGCCGGCCAGCGCCACGCCCTCGCGCGCCGTCTCCATCAGCGCCGGCGCATGCAGCGCCGCCACCGTCAGGGCGAGCTGCGCCCCGGCCGACACGCCGAGCGTCGACGGCTCGGCCAGCGGGTTGCGCAGCACGCGCTGGAGCAGCAGCCCGGCCAGCCCGAGCGCCGCCCCGGCGACCAGTGCCACCGCCATGCGCGGCAGCGCGCCATACCAGAAGATGATGGAGTCCAGGTCCGGCACGGCTGCGGACGGCGCCGCGAGGCGCACGGTCGACAGGCCGGCGGCCAGCAGGGCCAGCGCGCCCCACAGCAGGGCGGGCCGCGTCCATACCGCGCGCTCAGCCATGCCCGGCTCCGCCGAGGGCGGTCGCGGTCAAGCGGGCGAAGCGCACCGCCGCCGGCAGCCCGCCGAAATGGTTGACCGGTGCCAAGTGGGCCACCCGCCCCGCCCGCACCATGGGCAGCGCCCGCCACAGCGCGCTGTCGGCCAGCTCACGGCGCGCCTCGGCCGGCATCGGCCCGACGACCAGCACGGCGGCGTCGGGCACCCGCGCCAGCGCCTCGATGCCCAGCGGAGCGGCGGCGGAATAGCTGGTGGCGGCGGTCCAGGCGTTCGCGAATCCCAGCCGGCCAAGCACGTCGCCGAACATGCTGTCAGCGCCGAAGGCGCGGACGTGGCGGGCGTCGCCGACGCTGACCACGAACACCGGCCGCCGCGGCACGCCGCCGAGCGCGTCGCGGAATCCGGCGATGGCGGCGTCGGCCCTGGACACGGCGGCCTGCGCGTCGCGGCCGAGCGCGCGGCCCAGGGCGGCGGCGGCCTCCACGGCGCGGGCGTAGGGCGGCACGCCCGGCTCGTACACCGTCAGCGGCAGCACCGGCGCGATGCGCTCCAACGTTCCGCGCTGGCGTTCGTAGAAGTTGGAGCTGAGGATGAGGTCGGGCGCGGCCAGCCGCAGCGCCTCGTAGTTCGGCGTGCCGCGCAGGCCGACGTCGGCGACGCCCGCGGGGATTTCCGGCTCCAGGGCGATCTCGCGGAATTGCCGCAGCTCGGTCGCCGCCACCGGATCGATGCCCAGCAGCAGCGCGGTCTCCAGCGCCGCCCAGTCGATGGCGGCGACGCGCCGCTCCCCGGCCCAGACCACGGTGGGGACGACCGTGGGGGCCAGCAGCAGCCCGGCGGCGAGGCCGATCGCCCGGCGCCGCGTGAGGGAGCGCGTCATCGCACGTACCCGATGGGCTGGCCGGTCGCCGGGTGCGGCAAGGTGCCCATGGCGATGCCGTAGATGCCAGCCAGCGCCTCCCCGGTCATGATCGCCGCGGGCGGCCCCTGCGCGATCAGCCGTCCGCCGCGGAGCGCCAGGATGTCGTCGCACACGCGCGCCGCCATGTTGATATCGTGCAGCACGACGACGGCGCCGAGGCCGCGCGCCCGGCTCAGCGTGCGCACCAGGTCCAGCATGTCCACCTGATGCGCGATGTCGAGCGCCGAGGTTGGCTCGTCGAGCAGCAGGCAGCGGGCGTCCTGGGCGATCATCATGGCCAGCCACGCGCGCTGCCGCTCGCCGCCCGACAGGCTGTCGACCAGCCGGTCGGCCAGCGGCTCCAGGCCGGTGTCGGCCAGCGCCTCGGCCACCTTGGCGGCGTCCTCCACACCGAAGCGGCCGAGCGCGCCGTGCCAGGGGAAGCGGCCGAGCGCCACCAGCTCGCGCACCGTCAGGCTCTCGGCCGGCGGGGTGAACTGCGGCATGTAGGCGACAGCGCGGGCAAACGCGCGGTCGCCGAGGTGCCTGAGATCCTCGCCCTGGAAGCGGATGCGGCCGGCGCTTGGCGCCTGCTGGCGGGCGAGCATGCGGATCAGCGTGCTCTTGCCCGACCCGTTGGGGCCGACGAGGCCGTGAATCCGCCCCGGCTCCAGCCGGAACGTCAGGTCCGAGACGATCGGCCGCCCGCCGACGGCGAATCCCACACCCTCCACCTCGTACAGCGCCGGCCGCATCACGCGGTCACCACGTCATGTGGGCGGTCAGGCGGAGCGTCCGGCCCTCGGCGTAGCCGCAGGAGAACTGCGTCTGGCAGCTCGCCACGTAGGCCTTGTCGAACAGGTTGGCGGCGTTCAGGTCGACGCCCCAGTTGTCCTTGCGGTAGCCGACGCGCGCGTCGAACACCGTGGCCGCCGGCACCTTCAGCGTGTTCTCGTTGTCCACCCAGGAGGAGCCGATGTGGCGCACGCCGCCGCCCAGCACCACGCCGTCCAGCGCGCCCTCCTTGAAAGTGTAGTCCAGGGACAGCGACGCCTGCCGCTCCGGCACGATGAAGGGCGTCTTGCCGACGAGGTTTCGGTCGGCGTCCTTGGTGATCTCCAGGTCGAACAGGGTGACGGCGGCGGTGGCCTTCAGGTTGCGGGTGACGTTGACCTTGCCCTCGAACTCGATGCCGCGCGAGTTGACCTCGCCGATCTGCGTCTCGGCCAGGAACGGGCCGGTCACCACGTTCTGCCGCGTCAGGTCGAACAGCGCCACGGTGAACAGGCCGTCCACCCAGGCCGGCCGGTACTTCAGGCCGACCTCGTACTGCGTCCCGGTCTCCGGCTTGAAGACGCCGCTGGCGGCGGAGGAGCCGAGGACGGGATTGAAGAAGGTGGACGTGCTGGCGTAGGGCGTCATGCCGTTGCCGAACTCGTAGGCGAGGCCGGCGCGGCCGCTGAGCTGGCCCTTGCTGCCCTCGTAGGACGGCAGGCCCACTGCCTTGGTGGAGGCGCGGTCGTAGCGGCCGTTCAGCGTGACCAACCAGCCCTGACCGAAGCGCATCTGGTCCTGCGCGTAGACGCCCAGCTGGTGCAGGGTCAGCGTCTGGTCGATGTAGGGCGTGCGGGCACCCTGCGCGGCGCCGTAGACCGGGTTGGTGGCGCTGATCGTGGTGGCGGCGCCGGTGGCCTGCACCTGGTCCATGCGGAAGTAGCGGTAATCGACGCCGACCAGCGCCGTGTGCTCGACCGGGCCGGTGCGCAGCGTGCCCTGCAGCTGGTTGTCGACGGCGAAGGTGCTGACCTCGGTCTCGTGCTCGAAGTTGATGCGCGCCAGTTGGTTGGTGGGGTCGGTCGGGCGCGGCGAGAAGCCGGCGTAGCCGAAGGGATAGAGCGAGACCTCGTGCACCTTGGAATAGCCGTAGCGGGCGTTCTGGCGCACCGTCAGGTCGTTGTCGAAGGTGTGCGAGACCTCGTAGCCGAGCGAGCCCTGCCGGCGCCGGTAGGTGTCGATGCCCGGCTCGGTGAAGTTGGCGTCGCGGCTGATCTTGCCGAAGGGCGCATCGACCACCATGCCGACATAGGGCAGGAAAGCGCCGCCGTTGTGCGTCTTGTCGATGTCCGTGTAGTTGGCGAGCAGCGTCACGCTGGTGCGGCTGTCCGGCGCCCAGGTGATGCTGGGCGAGATGGTGCCGCGGAAGCCGTCCTCGTGCTTGGAATAGCCGTCGCCGCCGGCGACGCGGCCGGTCAGGCGGTAGGCCAGCGTCTCGCCCGCCTTGTCGCCGATGTCGAAGCCCAGGTTGGCGGTGCTGGCGTCGTCGATGCCGGTCTCGACGTAACGCACGCGCTGCCCGTCCGGCCGCTTGCTGACGTAGTTGACGAGGCCGCCCGGGTTGCTGCTGCCGTAGAGCACCGACGAGGCGCCGCGCAGCACCTCGATCCGCTCCAGGGGGAAGCTGTCGACGAACATGCCGCCGAAACCGTAGCTGTAGAGCTGCAGTCCGTCCTGGAACACGCCGGTCTGTGTCGCCTGGAAGCCGCGGATGAACATCCAGTTGGTGTCGCCGTCCGGGCCGAAGGGCTGGCCGTAGACGCCGGCGGTGTAGCGCAGCGCCTCGTCCGCCTTCTGGGCGCGGCGGTCGTCGATCTCCTCGCGGCCGATCACCGAGATCGACTGCGGCACCGCCTCGACCGGGGTGTCAGTCTTGGAGCCGGCGGTGGTGCGCTTGGCGACATAGCCACCGCCCGGGCCGCCGACCGGGCCGGTGCCCGTCTCCGCGGTGCCGCCGACCGTCACCGGGTCGAGGACGACCGGCTTGCCGGCGTCCTGCGCCAGGGCCGCCGCCGGCACCAGCAGGGCCGCCGCCGCCGTGGTGTTCAGAAGGAAGGACGCCAACACGCCGCGTCGAATATCCGTCATGCCCCTACCCCTTTGACTATGGCCGCGCTGCTTGAAAAAGCTCGTCAGGGTCGGGGGAATACCATGGCCGGGACGGGCGATATTGAACCGCCTTGCGGTGGATTGGACGATCTTTGGACGTTCTTGAGCCGCCCCTCATGCGGCCTTGGCGCGCTGCCATGCCGCCGGGGTCGTGCCGACCACCTGCCGGAAGACGCGAGTCAGGTGCGCCTGGTCGGAGAAGCCGGCGGCGACGGCCGCGGCGGCCGGCGTCATGTCCGGCCGGGACAGCAGCGCCTTGGCACGGTCGATGCGGGCGCGCATCTGCCACTTGTGCGGTGGCATGCCGGTCGACGCCTTGAAGGCCGAGCAGAAGTAGGACTCGGACAGGCCGGTCAGGTCGGCCAGCTCCTGCAGCCGGATGTTCCGCCCGCAATTGTCCTCGATGTAATCGATGGCGCGCTTCAGCTGGCGCGGCGGCAGCTGGCCGCGCTTGCGTTCCGCCCGGGGCGCGATGCGCAGCAGCCCGACCAGCAGCGCCGAGATCAGGCTGTCGCCGTAAAGGTCGTGGACGGCGCCGGGCTCCATGCACTCCGCCGCGATCAGGCGCGCCAGCCCGAGCAGCCGCTCGTCGGAGAACTTCAGGCGCGGCGTCTCCAGCACCCCGGCGGCCGGCTCGTCGGGCAGGCGCGCACCGAGCGCCGCCATGTCGAAATGCAGGTCGAGGTGGCGGAGATGGCGGACGTCCTCCACCCGCGACCACACGCGCACGCCGGCCGGCACGTAGCTCATCGGCTCGCGCGCGGTCGCCCGCTGCGCGCCGCCGCCGGCCGGGGAGGCCATGACGTCGATGCCGCCGTCGCCGAGCTGATCGAGGACGACGACGAGGCGCGGCGCCTGCGACAGGTACTCGCCGCCGGCGTCGTGCGCGCACTCGACGGTCCACACGTCGGCGATCACGCCGTTCCACGCGCGCCATTGCAGGTCGCCGACGACCGTGATGCCTTCGGTTCTGCTCTGCATCCTGGGATGGAACGTCATTGGATGCCCTTCCCCTCTCCACGCCGCACCTCGGCCGCGTATACGATACAATGCGAATGCGAACAAGTCGCATCTATGGAGCGGGGATGCGCGACATCGAGCGGAAGGGTGTGGTGCTGGGTGTTCCGGTGGGGGCCGGCGCCGTTCACTCCTCCGTATTCGGCGGACCGGCGTCGGGCCACGACCCGAGGAAGTGTGGTCCGCCCTGCATCTGTATGATCGCCCGCGCACCGGCGCTTGCCTGGAGCAGGCGCGGAGCGTCGCCCGGCGGCAGCACGGCCAGCGCCGTCGAGAGGGCATCGGCGGCGGTGGCCGTCGGTGCCATGACCGTGACCGCCTCCACGTGACGGGCGCTGCGGCCGGTGGCGGGGTCGAACAGGTGATGGCACTGCGCGCTGAACCGGGTCCCGTAGCCGCCGGACGAGGCGACCGCGCCCTCCACGAGATCGACGCTCCGGAACGGGCGCCGGTCGGGCGCCGCGGCGTCGGCGATGCCGACGTGCCAGGGCCGACCGTCCTCCGCCGGTCCCAGCGCCCGCGTCTCGCCGAGATGGACCAGCACGTGCTGCAGCCCCGCGGCGCGCAGGCGCTCGGCGACGCGGTCGGTGATGTACCCCTGTGCGATGCCGTTCAGCGTCACCGCCATGCCCGGCTGCCCCAGGGCGATGCGGTCCGCGGCGACATGGATTCGCCGATAATCCACCAAGGCCCGCGCGGCCGCCACCGCCTCCTCCGGCGGCCCGGCCGGATCGGCGTCCGGCGCGGCGAAGTGGCGGGCGTGCAGGTCCCACAGCGGCTGCACCGTGACGTCGAAGGCGCCGCCGGTCAGGTCGCCGTACCGCGTCGCCTCGCCGAGCAGCACCACGAGGTCGAGCGGCGGGGCGGACAGCGCGCCCTCCCGGTTCAGCCGGCGCAGCGCCGAATCCGGCCGGTACAGGCTGAAGATGCTCTCCAGCCGCTCCACCTCCGCCAGGCACGCGGCGACGAGCCGCCACGCCGCCGCCTCGTCCGGGTGGTGCAGCCGCAGCAGCGCCTCCGCGCCGAGCGCCGTGCCGCGCCATTCCACGATTCCCGTGCCGGCGCCCGCCGCCGCGGGAGCGATGGCGGCGCCGGCCGTGGCGGCGGTGATGGTCAGGAAGCGGCGGCGGGTCAGCATGGCGCGGCGTCCCCCGGTCAGTGCTTCCGCGCGTGGCCGGACGGCCCGCTCGCGTCGCCGAGGATGTAGTCGCGCGGGATCTCGGCAAAGGCGACGACGCGGCCGCCGTTGTCGCGGGCGAACGCCTCGGCGGCCTCGCGGGCCGAGAACGGCACGGCCTCCGGCTGCCCCATGCCGCCCAGGCGCCGGCTGCCGACGACGTAATGCGCGCCGCGCGCCTCAACCCAGCTCTGCGGGCCGGGGTCCCGCCAGCTCTGCGCGCGGCCGATGTCCTGCACGTAGATGGCGCGGATGTCCTTGGGCTCCTCCGGCAGCAGCATGAAGGCGACCGTGTCGCGCACCGAGGAGAACCAGTATGGCTTGTCGCGGCCCTTCACAAAGATCTGCCCCTTCGGGCCGTCGTGATCGAGCACCGCCATGTGGTCGTAATGCCCGATGGCATCCTGGGTCAGGGGCGCCGGCGGCGGCGGAGCGGCATCCTTCTCCTCGCCGCAGGCGGCGAGGGCCAGGACGGCCAGCAGCGGGAGCGCGCGCATCACAACTGCCTCCGGTGAAAGACGAGCTGGGCGAGCACCAGCGGCACGAGGATCCACGCTAGCAGCGCGCCCATCAGCGCCACCGGGCCGACCGCCGCCTGCCGGCTCACCCCGGCCATGCCGGCGAACTGCCGCACCTCCTCGACGCCGGTCAGGTTGAACAGACGGAACGCGTCGGCCGGGTTGAGCAGCAGCAGCCAGCCGAACGCCTCGGCCGACAGCCCCTTGCCCTCGGTCGCCGCGAGGTAGCCGAGAAGGCCGAGGTCGTACAGCAGCACGAAGACCAGCCACACCGCGATGGCGAGGCCGGCCGCCGTGGCGCGCTCACGCACCAGGCTGCTCAGCAGATAGCCGATGGACAGGAACACCGCGCCCAGCAGGACGGACGAGGCGATCAGCGCCCCCATGGCCTGCCAGTCCCCGGTCCCGGTTCCCGGCGCGGCGTAGGCGACCGCCACGGCCGCCACGCCGTAGCCGACGACGGTGGCGATGGCGATCAACGCGGTGTGGCCGAGGAACTTGCCGGCGACGACCTCCCACCGCGCCACCGGGTAGGACAGCAGCAGCAGCATGGTGCCGCGCTCCACCTCGCCCACCAGCGCGTCGAAGGACAGCAGCAGCGCGATCAGCGGCACCAGGAAGATGGTCAGGCTGGCCAGACTGACCACGGTGACGGCGAGGCGCGAGGCGGCGATGTTGCTCCCCGTGGGCGCGGTGCCCAGGAAGGCGAGGCCCAGGGCCAGCGCCGCCATCAGCAGCGTGGTCGCCAGGACCCAGCGGTTGCGCATCCCGTCGCGCACCTCCTTGCCGGCGATGGTGAGGACGGTGCTCATGCCGTGGCCTCCTCGGTCAGCGGGCGTCCGGTGAAGCTGGCGTAGACGTCGTCGAGGCTGGGCGGCACCACCTCCACGTCGTCCACCAGCGTGCCGAGGCCGGCGATGGCGCGCAGCACCTCCATCTTGTCGCGTGGCGCGCAGGCCACGCCCAGCTCGCCCGGCACGCGCTCCAGCACCAGGGATCCCAGCCGGTCGGCCACCGCCGCCGCGTTGCCGTTCACCACCCGCAGCCGGAAGCGGACCGGCAGCCCGGCCTGCTCGCGCAGGGCGCCCAGCGTGCCCAGCCCGACCAGCCGGCCCATGTTCATGATGGCGATGCGGTCGGTGCGCTCCTCCAGCTCGGTCAGCAGGTGCGAGGAGAGCAGGACCGCCGTGCCCTGCGCCTTCAGCTCGGCGACGATGGCATAGAAGCTCTGCCGCAGTTCGGGGTCGAGGCCGGTGGTCGGCTCGTCCAGCAGCAGCAGCCGCGGCGCGCCCAGCAGCGCCTGCGCCAGCCCCAGGCGCTGCCGCATGCCCTTGGAGTAGGTGCCGACGCGACGCGCCGCCGCCGCCTCCAGCCCGACGCGGGCGAGCAGCGCCCGGCATTCCTCCGCCGGACGGCGCTTCAGCCGGGCGTAGAAGCGCAGCGTCTCGAAGCCGGTCATCGCCTCGTAGAAGACGACGCTTTCCGGCAGGAAGCCGACCGACGCCCGGACGTCGCCGGCGGCCTCGGCCGGGTCGCGGCCGAGCACGCGCACCGACCCGCCGTCCGGCCGCACCAGGCCCAGCATCATCTTCATCACGGTGGTCTTGCCCGCCCCGTTGTGGCCGAGCAGGGCCAGCCGCTCGCCGGGCGCGAGGCGCAGGCTCACCCCCTGCACCACGGCGCGCCCGCCGTAGCGCTTGCCGAGCCCCTCCAGGACGACCGCGTCAGCTTCCGCCATGGCCGAGATCCTCCTTGCGCCAGCCGGCCCGCAGCTCGGGCGGGCGCATCAGCGGCGCGGTGTCGACCACCCCGCCCGGGGTGATGGCGGGGAACTGCGACTGCGCCCAGCGCACCACCTGCACCGCCGGGCTGTTGAGCAGCAGCTTGGCGAGCGGCACCGACCACACCACGCGGTCCACCAGATCGTTGGGCCGGTAGGCGGCGTCGGCCAGACCGTCGCCGTTCAGGTCGAAGGCCGGGTTGTCGCTCCAGTAGTTGCCGCGCCCGCCCTCCGACCAGTCGAGGTCGCGGGTGCCGACGTACTTCACCTGGGTCTGGTTCTGGATGAAGGCGTTGCCGGTGATGCGGTTGCGCTCCGACCCCGCGGTGAAGTGGATGCCGATGCCGCAGCCCTCGAACCAGTTGTCGGCAAGGCGGTTCTTGTTGGCGTTGTAGATGAACATGCATTTCTCGCCGTTGCGGCGGACGACGTTGCGCTCGACCACGGACGTGTCGGTGTGGTTGAGCATCAGCCCGTGATGATGGTCGTCCTCCGACAGGTTGTCGCGCACCAGCAGGCGCTGCGAGTACATGAGGGCGTAGCCCACGTCGTTGCCGTAGGAGGCGTTGCGGCTGACCTCGCTGTCGTTGGTGTACATGTAGTGGACGGCGAAGCGCACGTTGGTGAAGCGGTTGCCGGAGAAGACGTTCCTGCGGCTCGACGTGGTGAAGATGCCGTCGCGGCCGAAACTGATGTCGTTGTCGATCACCTTGGCGCCCGGCGCGTTCCACACCTGCACGCCGTTGCCGCGCTGGTTCACGCGGATGTCCTTGCGACCGACGATGACGTTGCGACGGACCGCCGAATTGCCGGCCCCCCAGACGTAGACGCCGACCAGATTGTCCTCCAGGCGGTTGTTCTCGACCACCGCCCCCGTCGCCGTCCGGTCGAGGAACACCCCGGAATTGTGCGCCTCCAGGTCGAGGCCGGAGTTGCGGATCTCCAGCCGGCGCAGGGTGACCTCGGGGGCGGTCACCTTGACGGTGCTCCCCTGCCCCCGCCCGTCGATCACCGCGCCCGGCTCGCCCTCGATGGTGAGCGGCTTGTCGACCACGATCGGGCCGAGGTGCACGCCCGGCTTCAGGCGCAGCACATCGCCCGGTGCGGCCGAGGCGATGGCCTGGACCAGCGCCTCGCCGGGCTCGACGTCGAGGGTGGCCGCCGCCGCTCCCTGGGAGAGGACGGCGGCAAGGACCACAGACAGGAACGGGCCGGTGCGGCGCATCGGCCTACACCGAGCGCGGCTCGACCAGCATGCGCCCGCGCATCTCCATGTGCAGGGCGTGGCAGAACCACTGGCAATAGAACCAGTGCACGCCCGGCCGGTCGGCCCGGAAGGTGACCGAGGCGGTCGCCTGCGGCCCGATCTCGAACGCGATGCCGTAGTTCGAGATGGTGAAGCCGTGACTCAGGTCCTCGACGTCGTCGAGGTTGGTGATGATGACCGTCACCTCCTCGCCCTGCTTCACCGTGAACTTCTCCAGGCTGAAGTTGGGCGCCATCGTGTACATGTACACCCGCACCTTGTCGCCCTTGCGGTAGACGCCCGACGCCTCCTCCAGCTTGACGCCGTCCTCGGCCGCCCAGCGGCGGGCGTCCTCCCAGAACGGGTCGTCGCGTTTCCAGACGTGCACCGTCCGCAGCTTCGAGCGGTGCACGATGGTGGCGTCGTGCGGCTCGGCGTAGGAGGGGCCGTCGTGCACCAGCTTCATCTCGTCGCCGGAGATGTCGATGAGCTGGTCGTTCTCCGGCTTCAGCGGGCCGGCGTTGAGATAGCGGTCTTTGGAGAACTTGTTCAGCGAGATCAGCCACTTGCCGTCTGCCTCCTTGGTCTGGCCCATGGAGGTGTGGTTGTGGCCGGGCTGGTAGTGGACGTCGAGCTTCTGGACGATGGGATCGACCTTCTCGCCCTTGTAGGCGCGGATCGCCTTGTCGATGTTCCACTTGCAGACCTGGCTGTCGATGAACAGCGTGGTGTAGGCGTTGCCGCGCCCGTCGAACGCCGTGTGCAATGGACCCAGGCCCAGCTGCGGCTCGGCGACGATGACGTCGCGCGGCTGGATCTTGTCGTCGAACAAGGCATCCAGCTTGGTGACGTCCATCACCGACACGGTCGGCGACAGCTTGCCGTTGATAACGACGTGCCGCTGGTCGGGTGCCGTGTTGATGCCGTGCGGGCTGTTGGAGATCGGGATGTAGCGGGTGAAGGGCGAGCCGTGGCGGCCGTTCAGCACCGGCACGCCGTTCATCATCTGCCCCTGGCCGGCCTTCACCGCGTCCTCGATGCGCTTGATGTTGAAGACGACGACCCAGTCCTGCTCTTTCGCCGTCATCTCCGCCGAGTTCATGCCCATCTCGGAGTTGTAGCAGGTCGAGAAGCAGTACTTTCCCTGGTAATCGGCATCGACGTTGTCGAGGTTGCCATCGACGATGACCTGCCAGGACACCTTCATGGTCTCGACATCGACGGCGTTGAAGATGGCCAGGTACTTGGACGGCTCGTCGAGGATCTTGCCGTCGTTGGGCATCGGCGCCTCATGTTCGCCGTTGGCGAAGATGTAGCCGGTCTTCGGGTACTTCTGCAGGCGCAGGCCGTGGATGTCGTGGGCGTTCGGGATCTCGACGATCTTGTCGCACTTCATCACGTCGCCGCGGATGCGGCAGATGCGCGTGTTCGCCTTGTCGTTGGCTATGATGTAGCGGCCGTCGTAGGTGCCGTCGGTGAAGGTCATGTGCGGGTGGTGCAGGTCGCCGTTCAGATAGGTGCCGCCGCGCGTCTTCAGGAACTCCCTGGTCTCCGGCAGCATGTCCTGGGTCAGCACCCGCAGGCTCTCGTTGGTCTGGCCCCAGCCGGTGGCGCTGTCGCGGTTGAACACCGGCACCCGCATGATCTCGCGCATCGACGGCAGTCCGACGAGGCGCAGCTCGCCCGACTGGCCGCTGGAGAAGAACACCATGAACTCGTCGAGCTGGCCCGGCTCGACCGCCGCGCTCTGGCCGCCGCGCGCCGGCGCGGTCGCCGCCTGCGCCTCGGGCGCGCCGCCCTTGTGCAGTGCCAGCCCGCCGGCGGCGACGCCGGTCCCCGCCAGCCCGGCCAGGGTCGCGAGCTTCGCCGAACTGCCGAGCAGGTCGCGGCGCGAAAAGCCGCCGTTGGTCCTATCCCCCTTCGACATGGTCATGTCCCTCCTGAGTTTGGCGTCCGCCCGGGCGGGGCGGTGGTCACCCCTCCGGCGACGAGCGGGTTGTCCGGGTCGTCGGTCTGCCGGAGCGGCGGTTCGGCGGTGCGGTGCGGCAGCGCCGGTTTCAGCGCCTGGGCGCGTTCGCGCTTCAGGCGCCGCTGGATCATGTGCGGGCAGCGCTGCTCGTCCCAGTACAGGGTCTGGCAGTGCATGCAGTTGATGCACTCGTTGGGATTGATGTTGCCCTCGGGATGGATGCTCTGGACCGGGCACTCGACGCCGCAGCGCTGGCAGGGCGAGCCGCACTCCTTGTGCCGCTTCAGCCACTCGAACATCCGGAGCCGCGCCGGGATCGCCAGTGCCGCACCCAGCGGGCACAGGTAGCGGCAGTAGAAGCGCTCGACGAACAGCCCGGCCGCGAGCAGCGCCGCGACGTAGGCGACGAACGGCCAGTCGCGGTCGAACTTGAGGATGATGGCGGTCTTGAACGGCTCCTCCTCGGCCAGCACCTCGGCCTGCGCCAGCGAGTGCAGGGAGACGCCGAACAACCCCAGGAAGACGATGTACTTGAGCGGCCACAGCCGTTCGTGCAGGCCCCAGGAGGGGCGGAGCTGCGGCACCTTGAGCCGGCGCGCCGCCATGTTGAGGAATTCCTGGAGCGCCCCGAACGGGCACAGCCAGCCGCAGAAGGCGCCGCGCCCCCAGAACAGCAGCGCCGCCGCCACCGCCGCCCACAGGATGAACAGCATCGGGTCCATCAAGAAGTACGACCAGCTGAAGTTGGTGACCAGCGCGTTCGCCACCGTCAGGATGTTGACCACCGAGAGCTGCGCGTTCGCCCACCAGCCGAGCCAGAGCAGCGTCCAGGCCAGGAACAGCGTACGCACCCACCACGTCAGGCGGGGCCGCCGGGTGAGCTGGTTCTGGAAGAAGAAGATGCCGGTCAGCACCGCCAGCCCGACGCACAGGATGACGATGTCCATCATGCGGTCCCGCCAGATCCGCTGCCACAGCGCGCTCTGCCCGTCCTCGGCATCGAGATCCTGGGCTGTCTCGGCCGGTGGCGCGACCGCCGCCGTGGGGGCGACCGCCGGGGGAGGTGGGAGCGGTCGCGCGGCCAAGTGCTGTTCGGGCAGCTCGTAAGGCAGTTCCACCGTGACGAACACGCGGTCCAGCGCGCCGACCTGCCGCTGGACGAGCAGTTGCAGCCGCCAGGGGTCCACGGCGCTGAAGTCCGCTCCCTTGGGGATGACGAACAGCCCGATCTCGGCGAAGCGGGGGGCGTCCGGCGAGGCGAGGTCGCCGATGCGCTCGTAGTCGCGGTCGCGGAAGCGGACGGCGTTCGCCTCCTGCAGCAGTTCGATGCGGTCGAAGATGCCGCCGCGCACGAAGCCCGAGCCGCGGAAGGAATAGCGCCCGTTCGCCATCACCAGGATGGCGCTCTGCCCCTCCTCCAGCCGGCCGCGCAACGCCGCGTAGCCCGCCTCGCCCAGCAGCGAGCGGCCGATCACCGGCACGCTGGCCTGGGCGGCATAGAGGTCGATGAAGGTCTCTTCCGGCGCGCCGCGCTCCGGGCGCTCGGCGGCGCGCGGGTCGCCGGCGCGCTCGAACGCCGCGTTCGCGTCGCCGACGCTCAGATGCAGGCGCCGCACCGAGCCATTGCCGAGCAGTTCCTCCCAATTCTGTGTACCGGCCCGGTCCAGGGCGATGGTGCGGGGCGCGGCGGTCGCCGCCAAAGCGCCGGGCGTCGCCGCGTAAGGGCCGAGCCCGCGGGCGCGGGCGAGCTTGATGGCGCCGCGCACCATGGTGTCGCCGATCACCAGAACGGTGACCGTGGCGCCGCTGACGATGTCCACCCGCGGCCGGTCGCGCGTCGAGGCGGCCTGGAGCGGGTTGAAGCCGACGTGGCCGGCGATGTACTCCGCCACCCGCTTCTCGGGGATGCCGATCAGCACGATGGGCTCGGAGTGCTTCAACAGTTTGGCGCCGACGATCCTGCCGGTGCTGTCCATGCCGACCGCCACGTGGATCGGCTTGCCCGAGTAGCCGGTGGCGTTGACCACGTCGGAGTTCATGAAGACGAAGCCCAGCGCCTTGCCCTGGGCATCGAGGGCGGCCGCGGCCGGCGGTGTTCCCTCGACGGGGCCGAGCTTGGCAGCGTTCGGAAATACTTCGGCAAGTGGAATTTGCCCAAGAAATTGGGCGAGGTTGCTGCGGTCCTGCGCCCGGGCAGGGTAATTGATAAACATCAATTGTGCGGCCGCGACTGCCGCCAGCAACAGCAATGCGGCGGCGCGACCGCGCATGGCTCCTCCCCCGTCTTATAATAATTGATTTCGACTGCGAACGAAAATGGATGGATGCTCGAAGTAAGAACAAGGTCACCGCGTGCTGTTGTCCATGCACCTTCGTGGGTACCCCCAAAGGAGCGTGGAACAGGCACCCCGCGGGGCGCTATCCGGAAGCGAGAAGGAGCGGAGGCATGAGCGACGCGATCAATCCCGACTTTCCCATCGAGCCCATCCGCACGGTGGAAGACCTGATGGATCTCGCCTCCGGCATGGAGCAGGACGCCGCCGTCCGCTACGAGCAGTTGGCGGAAGCGATGGACCGGCGGGACGAGGCGGCGCTCGCCAAGCTCTTCCGCGAACTGGCCGCGCTGGAGCGCGGGCATGTGGAGGGCATCGCCCGCTGGGCCGCGCGCGACGGCCTGCGCCGCCCGGAGCCGGCGCACTTCACCTGGCGCCTGCCGGAGACCTTCGGCGACGAGGCCGAAGGCGCCGCGGCGCATATCCTGACGCCGTACGAGGCGCTGGCGGTCGCCGTGCGCAACGAGGAGCGGGCCTTCGCCTTCTACACCTACGTCTCCGCCATGGCGGACGGCGAGGTGCAGCGCCGGGCGGAATCCCTGGCGCGGGAGGAATTGAACCACGTGGCGCTTCTGCGCGACTGGCGCCGCCGCGCCTACCATGCGGCGCGGCCGGCGCGGCAGCGGGACCTGCCCGGCTCGCTGGAGGAACTGCGCGCGCTGGCCGTCGGCCTGGAGCACGCGGCGGCGGACGTGGACGAGGCGGCGGCGGCGTCGCTCGACGGCGGCGGCTACCCGGAGGCGGCGAGCCTCGTGCGCCACGCGGCTGAACAGGCCCGGCAACGGGCGGCGGCGCTTGCTCCCGCACCCCGGGAACCGGCGCCGGGCACCGCTGCCGCCGAAGGGGCGCGTGCCGCCGGCCTCCTGCATCCGGGTGCGCTGACGCCCTCGGGCGCCTTGCGCCTCTCGCTGCGCAACGCCGAGGAGATCGTCTCCCTCTATCTGGAGACCGCGGAGCGCGCCACCGACCAGCGGCTGCTGGAGGAGACGCAACGTCTGGCGGAGCAGGCCATGGGCCGCTTGGCCCTCGTCCGGTCGCTGATGCCCGATCTGGACGAGGGGTGAGGCCGGCTGGTGCCGGTCCGGTCGCCGCCTACACCCGCTGGCGGTCGTAGGAGCGGTGGCCGCTGACCTCCTCTCCCGCGTCGGCCGCCAGCGGCAGGAAGAACAGCGCCGCCGAGGCCGCCAGCAGCCCGACCGTCGCGAAGGCGGCGCCGAAGTCGTCCGGCGTCGACGCGACGCCGGGGTGCCGGATCTGCATGAGGTGCAGGATCAGCGCGCCGGTCGCCACGCCCAGGCTGAGCGAGACCTGCTGCATGACGCTGGACAGCGTGTTGGCCCCGCTCATGCGGTCGTCGGGCATGTCGGCGTAGGCCAGCGTGTTGATTCCGGTGAACTGCAGCGAGCGGAAGAAGCCGCCCAGCAGCAGCGCCGCCAGGATGACCGCGTGCGGCGTGTCGGGCCGGAACAGGCCGTAGCCCGTGAGAATGGCGCCGCTCAGCAGCGCGTTGCCGATCAGCAGCCGGCGGAATCCGACGCGCCGCAGGATCGGCCCGGCCAGCGCCTTCATGGTGAGTGCACCCGCCGCGCTGGCGAAGGTCAGGCTGCCGGACTCGAAGGGCGTCATGCCGAAGCCGACCTGGAACAGCATCGGCAGCAGAAAGGGGGTGGCGCCGATGCCCATGCGGAACAGCGTGCCGCCGGTGATCGTCGCGGCGTAGGTCGGAATGCGCAGCAGCGACGGGTCGAGCACCGGCCGCGTCCGGCCCCGCGCGCGCCGCATGTAGAGGGCGACGCACAGCGCCGCCGCGGCGAGCGCCCCGGCAATCGCTTCCGGCGCGACCACGCCGCGCCCGACGTTTTCGAACCCGAAGATCAGCCCGGCGAGCCCCGCCCCGCTCAGCGCGAGGCCCGGAAGGTCGAGCGGGCCGGGATCCTGCTCGCGTATGTCCGGCACGTAGGCGCGCGCCAGCGCGAAGCCCAGAAGGCCGATCGGCACGTTGACGAAGAAGATCCACCGCCAGGAGACGTAGGTGGTGATGAAGCCGCCGACCAGTGGCCCGATGGCCGGTCCGACCAGCGCCGGCATGGTCACCGTGCTCATTGCCCGCACCAGCCGCGCCCGCGGCACGCTGCGCAGAACCACCAGACGGCCGACGGGGACCATCAGCGCGCCACCCAATCCCTGCACCATCCGCGCGGCGACCAGCGTCGTCAGGTCCTGCGCGAGGCCGCACAGCACCGAGCCCAGTGTGAAGACGACGATGGCGGAGCCGAACACGCGCCGCGCGCCGAAGCGGTCGGCCATCCAGCCGCTGACCGGCAGGAACACCGCGAGGCTCAGCATGTACGACGTCATCGCCGCGCTGAGCTGCAGCGGGTCCTCCCCCAGCGACCGCGCGATGTCCGGCAGCGCGGTGGCGACCACGGTCGCGTCGAGGTTCTCCATGAACAGCGCGCAGGCGACGATGAGCGGAACGAGCACCGTCCCGCGCAAGGTGGAGTCAGTGTGCATGCCAGCCAATGTGGCACACCCCAGACGCCGCACCAGAGCCGACGGAGTCGGGACTGCCATGCGCGGGGCAGCAAGAGCACGCCAGTCTTCATCGCCGTCGCGACTTCCTCCTGGCAGTGTCCGCGGCTGCGCTTATCTCATCGTCATTCGCAAGGCGGTCCCGGCCCCCTGCCCTATCCCAATCCACTGCCGGCGGACTGAACGAGCATGGAAACATTCGACGACGTGCGGGTCGACCGCACCACCCTCGAGGACTTCATCACGGCGCTGCTGGCCAAGGGCGGTGCCGCGGAGGACGGGGCGCGGGCCACCGCCCGCGCGGTGGTCGACGCCTCGGCCCGCGGCTTCGACACCCACGGCGTGCGGCTGGTGCCGCACTACGCCGCCACGCTGGCGGCCGGCCGCATCAACCCGAACCCGGTCCTGCGCTTCACCCGGCAGGCCGCCGCGGCAGGGCACTTGGACGCCGACAATGGCTTCGGCCACCTGCCCAGCTACCGTGCCATCGACGAGGCCATCGCCATGGCCGACGAGGCCGGTATCGCCGCAGTGGCGGTGGCGCGCTCCTCGCACCATGGGGCGACGGGCTGCTACACTATGGCCGCGGCGAAGCGGGGCTACGCCGCCATCGGCATGACCCACGCCGACGCCATCGTGGTGCCGCACGACGGCGTCAAGCCGTTCCACGGCACCAATCCGATCAGCTTCGCCATGCCGGTGGAGGGCGAGGAGCCGATGCTGCTGGACATGGCGACCAGCAGCATCCCGCTGAACCGTGTCTTCCTGCGCCGCGCCACCGGCCAGCCGCTGCCGCCCGAGGTGGCGGTGGACGAGGCGGGCGCCGTCACCACCGACCCGCACGCGGCGACGGCGTTGCTGCCGCTGGGCGGCACCGTCTACGGCTACAAGGGGGCCGGGCTGGCGGCGGTGGTCGACGTGCTGTGCTCCGTCTTCACCGGCATGCGGCACGGCGCGGCGCTGCCGGCCTTCGCCGGACCCGACCTGTCGCAGCCGGCGAACCTCGGCCACTTCTTCATCGTGCTGCGGCCCGACGTCTTCCGGCCGCTGGCGGAGATCAACGGCCGGATGGCGGCGTTCCTCGCCGACCTGCGCGGCCAGCCGGCCAAGCCCGGCACCCGCGTCATGGCGCCCGGCGACCCCGAACGCCCGCTGCAGGAGGACCGGCGGCACCACGGCATCCCCGTCGACCTGACGACGTGGGCCTCGCTGCGCGACCTCGCGACGCGCCATGGCTGCGCGATCCCGGAGCCGATGGGGCGGTGATGGACGTGGAGCCCGCGAGAAGTGCCGGCCGGATCAGCCGGCCTCGGCCGTCGAGGACGCGCGCCACAGGTTGATGTCGGAGTCCACCGCGTGGACGTCGATCTCCGCGAGTTCCTCCGGCGTGAAGGACAGGGTGTCGAGCGCGTCCAACGAGTTGTCGAGCTGCTCGACCGTCCGCGCGCCGATCAGCGCCGAGGTGACGCGCGGGTCGCGCAGCACCCAGGCGATGGCCATCTGCGCCAGCGTCTGGCCGCGCCGCTTGGCGATGGCGTCGAGGGCGCGGACGCGCGCCAGGTTCTCGGGCGACAGGAAATGCGCCCGCAGCGTTCCGCCCTTGGCGGCACGGGCGTCGGTCGGCTGCGCGTCCAGGTACTTCGCGGTCAGCATGCCCTGCGCCAGCGGCGAGAAGGCGATGCAGCCCATGCCCAGCTCGTCCAGCGTGTCGAGCAGTCCGCCCTCGATCCAGCGGTTCAGCATGGAATAGCTGGGCTGGTGGATCAGGCACGGCGTGCCGAGCTGCTTCAGGATCCCGGCGGCGCGGCGCGTCATGTCGGGCGAATAGGAGGAGATGCCGACGTACAGCGCCTTGCCCTGGCGGACGATGTGGTCGAGCGCGCCCATCGTCTCCTCCAGCGGGGTACGGGGATCGACGCGGTGCGAATAGAAGACGTCGACGTACTCCAGCCCCATCCGCTTCAGGCTCTGGTCCAGGCTGGAGACCAGGTACTTGCGCGATCCCCAGTTGCCGTAGGGGCCGGGCCACATCTCGTAGCCGGCCTTGGTGGAGACGACGATCTGGTCGCGGTAGGGGCGGAAGTCAGTGGCGAGGACGCGGCCGAAATTCTCCTCCGCCGATCCCGGCGGCGGGCCGTAGTTGTTGGCGAGGTCGAAATGCGTGACCCCGCGGTCGAAGGCCCGGCGCAGCACGGCGCGCCCGGTGGCGAAGGCGTCGGTGCCGCCGAAGTTCTGCCACAGCCCCAGCGAAATGGCCGGCAGGTCGAGCCCGCTGCGCCCGCACCGGCGGTAGCTCATGCGCTCGTAGCGGGACGCGTCGGCGAGATAGGGCGGCTGCATGACGGGCTCCGAATAAGTGATATATTAGTATAGATCGCCAACGCGGCGCCGCGCAACCCCCTGGCAATGTCCGGGGCGACGATGCCGGTCATGCCGATGTCCATCACCGCATGCTCTCCGCAAGATCGAGGAACCCCCGGACCACGGGGGTATCGTCGTCGCGCCGATACGTCAGATAACAGCGGATCAGCGGGGCCGGACCGTCGATGGGGACCTGTACGAGTTCGGCCCCGCCCAGCCCGGCGAAGCTCTCCGGCGCCAGGGCGATGCCGGCATCGGCCAGGACCATGCCGACCACCGTCGGGAAGTTCGGGCATTCGGCGCCGAGGAGTGGCGTGAAACCCTGCGTGCGGCAGAGCGCGTTGACCTCGTCCACATGTTCGGGTGCCATGGCGCGCGGCGGCAGGATCCAGCGTTCCTCCCGCAGCCGCCCGAGGGGCAACGCCACCTCGCCCGCCAGGGCGTGCCAGCGCGGCAGCACGACCCGCATGGGCTCGACGCCGATAAGACGCTGCACCAGCTGCGGATCTCCGGTGGAAAAGTTGCTGAAGCCCACGTCGATGCGCCGGTCGAGCAGGGCGCCCTCCTGCTCGCCGCTCGGCACGCTGTCGATCACCACCTCGACCTCCGGCCGCCGGGTGCGGAAGGCGCGGATCAGGGCCGGGACTTGGTTGTAGAGCGACGGAACGCTGAGCCCGAGGCGCAGCCGTCCGACCTCGCCGGCGAAGCCGCGCTGCGCCTCCTCCATCGCTTCCTCGACGGCGGCCAGCGCGCGGCGGGCCTGCGGTAGGAAGAGCGCGCCGGCCGGCGTCAGCGCCACGGCGGAGCGCGTGCGGTCGAACAACCGCTGGCTGAGCAGATCCTCCAACCGCTTCAGCAATTGGCTGACGGCCGGCTGGCTCATGCCCAGCCGCTCCGCGGTGCGGCCGAAATTGCCGATGTCGGCCAGCGTCACGAAGCAGCGCAGATGCCGAAGCTCCAGTCCGCTCATAAGTTCACCTTATTATAGCTGACCCAATCATTATTGGACTGATGACGGCGTGTCGATGGATTCTGTTCCGCCGCAGCCGTGCCGGAACCGGCCATGCGGCGATTAGTCCACACACCCCCTCGGAATCCGGCATGTCCGCCACGGACGACACGATGATCGGCATTTCCCGCAGAAAGACGGCCCGCCACCTGCTGACGCGCCGGCAGCTGCGCGAGGTGATGGCCCTCACCCCCCAGCCGTCCTTCCGCATCGCGCTGATCGCCGGGGCGCAGGCTGCCCTGTCCGTGCTGGCGGCGACGCTGCTGATCGGCGCGAGCCCTTGGTCGCACCTGATCGGGTTTCCGGCGCTTGGGGCGCTGGCGTCGCTGTTCGGCCGCTACGCGCCCGCGCGGCGGCGCGCGACGATCGTGACGGTCTGCGCCGCGCTGCTGACGGGCGGCGTGCTGCTGTCCTCGCTGGCCTCCTGGGCCGGTGCGTCGCCGGCGGAGCAATTGCTGCTGCTCGCCCTCATCGCCGGGGGTGCGACGCTCGCCATCGCCCACTGGCGGCTCGGCGTGCCCGGCGCCATCATCGTCACCTTCGCGTCGGCGGGTGCGCTGGGGCCGGCCGCCTCCTGGCACGTGGTGGCCGAGCAAACCCTCGCCACCGCCGCAGGAGGTGTCGTGGCCTGGGTGGTCTGCCGGATGACCGACCGGCTGCGTTCCGCCGAACTCGATGGACTGACCGTGCCGTCCGCGCCGCACCGGCCGTTCGGCCATGAGGTGATCGCGGCCGGCCGCATCGCGGCGGGCACCGCGACGGCGGCGCTCATCGCGCAGGCGGTCGGGTGGCCGCACCCCTCCTGGGCCGCCATCGGTGCCATGGCCGTTCTGCAGGGGAGCCATCTGCACGTGACCATGAGCCGCGCCCTGCAACGCATGGCGGGGACCCTGGTCGGCGTCTTCATCGCTTGGGCGGTGCTGACGCAGGCGCCGCCACTGTGGGGGCTGATCGCGGCGGTCGTCCTGTTTCAGTTCATCACGGAAGTGGTGATCGGGTACAATTACGCCCTTGGCCAGATCACCGTGACTCCCATGGCGCTGATCATGACTTACGTCGCCGCACCCGCCACGGCGGTCGACATGCCGGTGGAACGGGCGCTCGAGACCGTCCTCGGTGTGGCCCTGGGCATCGCGTTCGCCGTGTTGTTCTCGACGGCCGACGACCGCGTCCATCTCGCCCGGCACCGGGAGAGGCCGCGGTCGGCGTGAGGGATCGCCGGCAGGTCAGCCCTCGAAGGTCGCCCGGTGGCTCTCCAGCATGACGTCGTCCAGGCGGCGGCCGGGGGTGAAGCCGGCCAGGCCGGGCGGAACCGCGACGCCGGCCGGCAGGCGCGGGCAGGGTTCGCCGGCGCCGATCACCTGTGCGACCGGGAAGCGGACGGCGTAGATCGGCAGGGCGTAGTCCGCCTCGTCGTCGCCGATGCCCTTGCTGCGGACCTTGGCGCTGGCCTCCTCGATCTCCATGCCGACGACCATCGTCGCCTTCAGTTCCTGCTCCGTGCTCGGGCGCAGCTCGGCGGCGCGGCCGGGATAGAAACGGTCGATCATGGAGTCGAGCGCCCGGGCCTTGGCCGCGGGATCGTCGACGACGCGCGCCGTGCCGAAGCACATCGCCGACCGGTAATCGACCGAGTGGTTGAACCCGCTGCGGGCGAGCACGAGGCTGTCGAGATGCGTCACCGTGAGGCAGACCGGAAGCCCGTCCCTCTGGGTCCGCAGCATCCGGCTGGCCGAGGAGCCGTGCCAGTAGAGATGCCCGCCCACGCGCCAGAAGGCGGTCGGGGTGCAATAGGGCTGTCCGTCGATGACGTAGGCGATGTGGCAGAGCATCGCCGCGTCGAGGATGGCGTGCACGGACGCGTGGTCGTAGCGGCCCCGCTCGTGCAGGCGCTTCACCCGGTTGCGGTCGGTGACGGGATAGGCGTCGGACATCGGTCTGGTCTCCGGACAGGGGTGGACGGCACGGCGATTTGACCCTATGCATTGGACCGGCGCGAGGGCCAATCCTGCGCACAGTGACCGGACCAATATCCGTGGCCGCCGACCTTTCCGACCTGATGCTGGTGCCGCTCGACCGCGACAGCCCGGTGCCGGTGCTGCGCCAGCTCTATCTCGAACTGCGCCGTGCCATCCTCGCCGGCGCGGTCCCGCCCGGCGGCCGGTTGCCGCCGACCCGGACGCTGGCGACCCGGCTCGGCCTCGCCCGCAACACGGTCGTCGCGGCGTACGAACAGCTGCTGGCCGAAGGTTTCATCGAGGGGCGGGTCGGCGCGGGCAGCTTCGTGTCGCGCGACCTGCCGGATGCGCCGGCGTCTCCGCCGGCGGTGGCCGGTGCCCCTCCCCCGCCCGTTCCGCCGGCCAGCCGCCGCTTCGCCGGCGCGCAGGCGCACACCGGAACGTTCGGGACCGTTCCCTTCAACACCGGTCGTTGCACGCTGGACGAACGCACCCTGCAGGTCTGGCGCAGCCTGACTCTGCGGCGCCTGCAGCGGCCCGACCCGGCGTGGCTGGGCTATGCGGATCCGGCCGGGCCACCGGCGCTGCGCCAGGCCATCGCCCGCTATCTGCGCACCAGCCGGGCGGTGCGCTGCGAGCCGGAACAGGTGGTGGTGACCACCGGCGCCCAGCAGGCGATCGATTTGATGCTGCGCGTGCTGCTCGACCCCGGCGACCGGGTCTGGCTGGAGGACCCGTGCTATCCGGCGGTCCGCGCGGCGCTGGCCGCCGCCGACGCCCGTGTCGTGCCGGTCCGCGTCGATGCGCAGGGAATGGACGTGGCGGCAGGCATCGCGGCCTCGCCACAGGCGCGGATGGCCTATGTCACGCCGTCCTCGCAGTATCCGCTGGGCGTGGTGCTGTCCATGGCGCGGCGGCTGGAGCTGCTGGCGTGGGCGCGGCGAAGCGGGGCGTGGGTGCTGGAGGACGACTACGACAGCGAATTCCGCTACGCCGGACGGCCGCTGGCATCCTTGCAGGGGATCGACGAGGGCGGCCGGGTCATCTACATCGGCACCTTCAACAAGGCGCTGTTCCCCGGGCTGCGCCTCGGCTACGCCGTGGTGCCGCGGGAGTTGCTGGAGCCCGTGCTGGCGGCCCGGCTGCTGTCCGACTGGCATCCCGCCGCCTTGCAGGCCGGGGTGGTGGCGGACTTTCTGGAGGAAGGCCACTTCGCTCCGCACCTGCGCCGGATGCGGCAGCGCTATCTGGCGGCGCGGGATGCGCTGGTGGCGGCCTTGCGGGAGAATCTCGCCGACCGGATGGAGGTCGAGGCGCCGGAGCAGGGAATGAAGCTGCTGGCCCGACTGCGTCCGGGCCTGTCGGACCTCGCTGTGTCGGCCGTCGCGGCGCGGCGCGGCCTGATCGCCCGACCGGTCAGTCCGATGTTCATCGCGGCTCCACCGGTGCAGGGATTGATGCTCGGCTTCTCCGGCCACGAGCCGGGCGCCCTTTGCTGGGCCGCCAGGGAACTGGCGGCCGCCTTGGCCGAGAGCGATGAACGGCTCCTGAGCCCCTCCCCCAGCGGGGCTGGGGGAGGGTTATGACTTACCCCGCCGTCAACCCCCTGAGCTGGCGGTTTGCGACGGCGAGCATGGCGAGGTCGACGTTGGCCTGGGTGCGCAGCTCGGAGA
>NZ_LGQZ01000052.1 GCF_003116015.1 Azospirillum sp. TSO22-1 | reverse complement strand
TTCCCCCGCCACATCCATTTCGTCCAGGACCTGCCCAAAACGGCAACCGGAAAAATCCAGCGCTTCCGATTGCGCCAGATGATGGACGAGCCGGCGGGGCCGTGAGCCGCGGGAAGCTCCTGCGGGCTCCGGCCACACGCGGGTTGAACGGCGGCGAATAATTAGGCATAGTAGTACCGATTTACCTCATTGATCCGCCTTCTGCCGTGAACGGGGCTGTTCCGGGAGGCGCCGAGGAGCCGAGATGAGGACAAGAGCCGAGAGCGTCACGTCCGTCCCGACCTACTGCTACAACTGCGTGGCCGGGCCCGACCTGATGACCGTCACCGTCGAGGACGGGGTCGCCACCGCCATCCGCCCGAACTTCGACGCCAAGGAGCACCCGGCCAACGGGCGCGTCTGCGTCAAGGCGTACGGGCTGATCGAGAAGACCTACAACCCGCACCGCATCCTCACGCCGATGCGCCGCACCAACCCCAACAAGGGCCGCGGCGAGGATCCCGGCTTCGTCCCCATCACCTGGGACGAGGCGCTGGAGGCCATCGCCGGCCGGCTGAATCACGTCCGCGCCACCGGGCTGGTGGACGAGGCGGGCCTGCCGCGGGTCGCCGCGACCTTCGGGCACGGCGGCACGCCGGCCGCCTACATGGGCACGCTGCCGGCGTGGCTGGCCGCCTGGGGACCGATCGACTTCAGCTTCGGGTCGGGCCAGGGCGTCAAGTGCGTGCACTCCGAGCACCTCTACGGCGAGTACTGGCACCGCGCCTTCACCGTGTGCGCCGACACGGTGCTGACGCGCTACGTCATCTCCTTCGGCACCAACGTCGAGGTCTCCGGCGGCGCCTGCGCCGTGTACCGCCACGCCGACGCCCGCATCCGCGGCATCAAGCGCGTGCAGGTCGAGCCGCACCTCTCGGTCACCGGCGCCGCCTCGGCCGAGTGGGTGCCGATCAAGCCGAAGACCGACGGCGCCTTCCTGCTGGCGCTGATCCACGTGCTGCTGCACGAGATCCCGCGCGACCGCCTGGACTTGCCGTTCCTGCGCGACCGCACGGCCTCGCCCTATCTCGTCGGACCCAACGGCTACTATCTGCGCGACCCGGACAGCGGCAAGCCGTTGCTGTGGGACCTGGGGACGGGCGCGGCGGTGCCGCACGACACACCCGGCGCCGACCCGGCGCTGGAGGGCCGCTTCACGGTCCCGCACGCGGTGGAGCACGGCCCCGACGAGACCCGGTGGGAGCACCGCGGCGCCGAGGGCCGCACCGCCTTCACGGCGATGGTCGAGCAGATGGCGCAGTTCTCGCCGGAGTGGGCGGAGGGCGTGTGCGAGGTCCCGGCGTCCACCGTGCGCCGCGTCGCCGGCGAGTACGTGGAGAACGCCTGCGTCGGCCAGACCATCGACATCGACGGGCAGACCCTGCCGTTCCGCCCGGTGGCGATCACGCTGGGCAAGACGGTCAACAACGGCTGGGGTGCCTACGAGTGCTGCTGGGCGCGCACCATGATGGCGACCCTGGTCGGCGCCCTGGAGGTGCCGGGCGGCACGCTGGGCACCACCATCCGCCTCAACCGCCCGCACGAGAACCGCCTGGCCAGCGTCAAGCCGGGGGCCGACGGCTTCATGGAATCGAAGTTCAACGCCACCGACGCCGAGCACTGGGCCGCGAAGCCGACCGGGCGCAACGCGCACAAGACGCTGGTGCCGATCGTCGGCAACTCGTCGTGGAGCCAGGCGCTGGGGCCCACGCACCTCGCCTGGATGTTCCTGCGCGCCACGCCGGACGGCTGGCCGAAGCCGAGCTATCCCGACGTCTGGTTCCTGTTCCGCACCAACCCGGCGATCTCCTTCTGGGACACCCGGCAGATGGTCGAGAACATGGCCCGGATGCCGTTCGTGGTGGCCTTCGCCTACACGCTCGACGAGACCAACTGGATGGCCGACATCCTGCTGCCCGACGCCACCGACCTGGAGGGCACCCAGCTCATCCGCGTCGGTGGCACCAAGTTCGTCGAGCAGCACTGGCACCACCAGGGCGTGGCGCTGCGCCAGCCGGCGGTGGCGCCGCGGGGCGACGCCCGCGACATGACCTGGATCGCCGGCGAGCTGGCGAAGCGCTGCGGCCTGCTGGAGGACTACAACAAGGCGCTGAACCGCGGTGCGGCGTGTGTGCCGCTGAAGGGCGAGGCCTACGACTTCTCCCTCGACCCCAAGGCCGAGCATTCCGTCGAGGCGATCTGGGACGCCGAGTGCAAGGCCGCCTGCGCCGCCTTCACCGGCGGCGCCGAGGCGCACGGCCTGGACTGGTTCAAGGAGCACGGCTACTTCGTCGTGCCGTTCAAGCGGGTGGACTGGTACCTCTACCCGACCATGGTGGCGAAGGGCCTGCGCTTCGAGCTGCCCTACCAGGAACGCCTGCTCCGCGTCGGCAAGGAGCTGGGGACCCGCCTGCACGACGCCGGCATCCGCTGGTGGGACGACCAGCTGCACGAGTACACCGCGCTGCCGGAATGGCACGACGTGCCGCAGCGCTGGGAGAACGCCGTCAAGGCGATGGGCGGCGAGCCGGCCGACTACCCGTTCTGGCTCATCACCACCAAGACCATGCAGTACACCACCGGCAACAACGCCGGCATCCCGCTGATGAACGAGGTCGGGCGCAACGTGCGCGACCACGGCGGCGTGCAGATCAACGCCGCGACGGCGGCGAAGCTCGGCATCATCGACGGCGACATGGTGGAGGTGCGCTCGGTCACCAACGCCACGCGCGGCAAGGCCATCGTGGTGCAGGGGCTGCGGCCCGACACGCTGGTCATCCACGGCCAGTTCGACCACTGGGCCACTCCCTTCGCCAAGGAGCTGGGCTTCCCCAGCCTGAACACCGTGGCGCCGCTGTCGCTGGACCTCACGGACTCCACCGGATCGGGCGCCGACGTGGTCAAGGTGTCGATCCGCAAGATCGTTCCCGGGATGGCGGGAGGTGCGGCATGACCCGCTACGTGATGGTCGTCGATCTGCGCCGCTGCGTCGGCTGCCAGACCTGCACCGCCGCCTGCAAGGTGACCAACGCCACCATGCCCGGCGTCCAATGGCGCCGTGTGGTGGACATGGAGGTCGGCACCTTCCCCGACGTGCAGCGCGTGTTCACTCCGGTGGGCTGCCAGCACTGCTCCGACCCGCCCTGCATGGAGGTCTGCCCGTCCACCGCGACCGGCAAGCGCGCCGACGGCATCGTCACCATCGACTACGACCTGTGCATCGGCTGCTCGTACTGCATGGTCGCCTGCCCGTACGAGGCCCGCTACAAGGTGGACAAGCCCGTCTGGGCCTTCGGCGACACGCCGACCGAGGTGGAGAAGCGCCGCTACGACCCGCGGATGATCGGCGTGGCGCAGAAATGCACCTTCTGCGTCGACACCATCGACGACGGCGTCTCCAAGGGCCTGACGCCGGGCGTCGATCCCGACGCCACGCCGGCCTGCGTCAACTCCTGCATTTCGGGGGCCATGCAGTTCGGCGACATCGAGGACCCGGACAGCAACGTCTCCAAGCTGCTGCGCGAGAACAGCCACTTCCGCATGCACGAGGAACAGGGGACCAACCCCGGCTTCTACTATCTCTGGGATGGGGCGCGCCCATGAACATCGGAACTGTTCCCAAGCTGCAGCGCTCGTGGGACCTGCGGGCGGCGTGCAACTTCATCGGCGGCGGCACCGGCGCGGGGCTGCTGCTGTTCGCCGCCGTCTCGGCCGTGCTCGGCTGGCCCTGGGTGGCCGCGGCGCTGGCCGCCCTCGCCTTCGTCGGCTTCGGCTTGTCGATGGTGTGGCTGGAGATCGGCAAGCCGCTGCGCGCCGTCAACGTCTTCTTCCACCCGCAGACCTCCTGGATGACCCGCGAGGGCATCGTCGCGCTGCCGCTGTTCGTGCTGACGGCGCTGTCCATCGTGCTGGCGCTGGCCCTTCCCGACGCCGACGTGCTCGCCGCGATGACGCTGGAACTGGCCGCCATGGTCGGCCTCGGCTTCCTCTACTGTCAGGCGCGCATCCTGCGCGCCGCCCGGGGCATCCGCGCCTGGAGCGAGCCCGCCTTGCTGCCGCTGACCCTCGCCAGCGGTCTGGCCGAGGGAGCGGGCGTGTATCTGGTGCTCGCCGGCGCCCTGGGAGCGATGCCGCCCTGGGCCCTGGCGTTGGGTCTGGTCCTGTGCGGGGCGCGGTACGCGGCGTGGCGGCGCTACCGGACCCGGCTCTCGGCGAACGGCGCGCCGGTCGCCTCGCTCGCCGTGCTGCACGGCGCCGAGCCGCTGGTGGTGTGGCCGGGCCACGCGGTGCCGGCGGCGCTGCTGGTGCTGGCCCTGGCCGGCGTGCTGCCCGGTGTGCTCGGCCCGCTGGCGGGCATCGCGATGGCGGTCGCGGGCTGGTACGTCAAGGTGCTCATCGTGCTGCGTGCGGCCCGGTCGAACGGCTTTGCCGTCGTCCGCACGCCGGTGCGCGGGCGCGGGATCAGCAAGGCCGGCGACCGCTACGGCTGGCACGTGCCGGGGCGGTGAGGGGGTCGGGGGATCCCCAAGGCAATCGCTTGAAAGCCCCTCTCCCCTTGAGGGAGAGGGGTTGGGGAGAGGGGGGCGCCGGCGAATGCCGGCTGGTCTTTTTCCCGCCCTCTGGGCGGTAACGCCCCCTCATCCCAACCCTTCTCCCTCAAGGGGAGAAGGGCTTTTCAGGATGTAGATCCTTCAGGCGATCACCCTGGACCGCCCCCCGGATCGCCTACGACGGGAGGACCGCGGTCGCCTCGATCTCCAGCTTCGCCCCGTCCTCGATGAAGCCCTTGACCTCGATGACCGACATGACGGGGTAGTGGCGGCCGATCACCTCCTTGTAGACGGCGCCCAGGCTTGCGCGGCAGTCCAGGTACTCCCGCTTGTCGGCCACGAACCAGGTCAGCCGCACGAGGTGCTCGGGCCGGCCGCCGGCCTCGGCGAGCACGGCGACGATGTTCCGGAGCGCCTGCTCGGCCTGTCCGGTGAAATCCTCGGCCTCGAAGCGTTCCTGCGCGGTCCAGCCGACCATGCCGGCGATGAAGACCATCCGGCCTTGCGCCACCACGCCGTTGCTGTAGCCCTTGGGACGCGGCCAGCCGTCCGGATTCAGCGTCTGCATGCCTTGGTTCCTCGCGTCAGTTGAGCCGGTACGAGACCCGCAGGATTCCGTCCTCGTCGCCCGGGCCGACGGTGAAGCCGAAGCGGTCGAGGAAGCTCAGCATCGGCTCGTTCTCGGCCAGCACGTCGCCGGTCATCTCCCGCAGGCCGTTGGCGCGGCAGTGGTCCATCATCTTGCGCATCAGGCGGGTTCCCAGGCCCTGGCCCTTGAGGTCGGACCGGGTGATCATGGAGAACTCCGCCCGCTGGTTGTCGGGGTCGGCGACGGCGCGCATGACGCCCAGCGTCTCCGGCTCGCCGTCGGCGCCGGGGGCGACGGCGATGAAGGCCATCTCGCGATCGTAGTCGATCTGCGTCAGCCGCGCCATCTCGCTGTGCGGTAGCGACGCCTTGTAATGGAAGAAGCGGAACCGGACGTCCTCCGGCGTCAGCTTGGAGATGAAGACGTGGTGCGCCGGCTCGTCCTCCGGACGGATCGGGCGTAGCAGCACGGCACGGCCGTCGCGCAGCAGGATCGTCTCCTCCAGCCACTTCGGGTACGGCCGGATGGCGAGGCGGTGCGGGTCCGGCTTCGCCGCGGCGATCTTCATGCGGGCGTCCACCGCGGTCACCCCGCGCTCGTCGGCGAACAGCGGGTTGATGTCCATCTCCAGCAGCTCCGGCACGTCGGCGACGAGCTGCGAGACCTGCATCAGCGTCAGGCAGACGGCGTCCAGGCTGGCGGCCGGGCGGTTCAGGTGCTCCTTGAGCAGCGTGGCGACGCGCGTGCGCGCCACCAGTTCGCGCGCCAGCGGCAGGTTCAGCGGCGGCAGCCCGACGGCGAGGTCGCGGAACAGCTCCGCCGCGCGCCCGCCCTCGCCGAACAGGATGATCGGCCCGAACAGCGGGTCGGTGGCGGCGCCGATGAAGAGCTGTCGGGCGTTGCCGCGCGGCACCATGCGCTGCACGCTGAAGCCGGTGATGCGGGCGTCCGGGCGCTTTTCGGCGACGCGCGCGAGCATGCCGTGCGCGGCGGCCTCCACCGCGTCCGCCGTCTCCAGGCCGAGCGCCACGCCGCCGACGTCCCACTTGCGGCGGATGTCCGGCGACATGATGGTCGTCGCCACCGGAAACCCGATCGACTGCGCCAGCCGCCGGGCGTGCGCCGGGTCGGCGGCGATGTGCGTCTCCACCACCGGGATGCCGTAGGCCGACAGCACCTCCTTCACCTGCGGCTCGTTCAGGTAGGTCTGGCCGGCGGCCAGGGCCCGCTGGACGACGCGCCGCGCGGCGTCGGGGTCGGGGTGGAACTCGACCGGGACCGAGGGCGGCGTCTGCATCAGCGACTCCTGCCGGTGCCGGTAGTTCACCATGTGCAGGAAGGCGCGCACCGCGTCGGCCGGGGTGTCGAAGGTCGGCACGCCGGCGTCGACGAACAGCTTGCGGTCGCTCGCCACCGTGTCGCCGCCGATCCAGCAGGTCAGCACGTTGGTGCCGTGCTGGCGCACCGTGCGGATCACCGCCATGGCCGCCTCGGTGCTGCTGGTCAGCGTGGTGGGCGTGTGCATGGCGAGGATGGCGTCCACCTCCTCGTCCTCGCCGAGGATCTTGAGCACGTCGGCGTAGCGCGCCGCGGTGGCGTCGACGCGGACGTCGATGGGGTTGGCGCCGCTCCACGACGGCCCCAGCAGCGCCTTCAGCCGGGCGGCCGTCCGGTCGGACAGCGCGGGCAGGGCGAGGCCGCCGGCGTGCAGCTCGTCCGCCGCCATGATGCCGGTGCCGCCGCCGTTGGACACGGCGACCAGCCGCTCGCCGCGCATCGGCCGGGCGCGGGCCAGCGTCTCCACCGCGCCGAACAGCTCGTCGATGGAGCGCACGCGCAGGATGCCGGCGCGCTGCAGCGCCGCGTCGAACACGGCGTCCGGATCGACCAGCGAGAGCACGTCCGGCGACAGCTCGGCGAAGCCGGCGGTGCCGCTGCCCGGCGGCCGGCGTCCGGCCTTGACGGCGAGCACCGGCTTGTTGCGCGCGGCGGCGCGGGCGGCGGCCATGAAGGTCCTGCGCTCCCGCAGATCCTCGATGTAGAGCAGGATGGCGCGCGTGCCGGGGTCGGAGCCCAGATAGTCCAGCATGTCGCCGAAGCCGATGTCCGAGGCGTCGCCCAGCGAGACGAAGTGCGAGAATCCCACCCGTCGCGGGTACGCCCAGTCGAGCACCAGGGTGCCGACCGCGTCCGACTGCGAGACGAAGCCGATCGGCCCCGGCAGCGCCCGGACGTGGCTGAAGCTGGCGTTCAGGCGGAACGGCGGCACCTGGATGCCGAGGCTGCGCCCGCCCAGGAAACGCAGGTCGTGCCGCGCCGCCGCGGTCAGCGCGCGGGCCTGCTGCGCCTCGTCCAGGCCGCCGATGACCAGCGCCGCGCGGGTGCCGCGCACGCCCAGCTCGTCGATCAGGTCGGGCACGGTCTCCGGCGGCGTGCACAGCACGGCGAGGTCGGGCGTGCGCGGCAGGCTGAACACGTCGGGGTAGGCCAGCACGCCGGCCACCGCGTCCTGGCGCGGGTTGATCGGCATGATCGCCCCCTCGAACCCGCCGGCCTGGAGGTTGCGCATGACCACGTTGCCGACGCTCTGCGGCCGGTTGGTGGCGCCGACCACCGCGATCGAACGCGGGCGGAACAGGTGCTGGAGATACGAGATGCTCATGGGCGCGCGCCCCTCGTGCAGCGGGCGGAAATAGCCCTCGGGTCGAGGGTATGCGCCGGCGCACGCCGCGGCAACCCGATCCGGCGGCGGGACCGGCCTCAGAGGCCGAGATAGGCCTCCTTCACCCGCGCGTCGTGCAGCAGCGCCGTCCCGGTGTCGGTGAGCACCACCCGCCCGGTCTCCAGCACGTAGCCGCGGTCGGCGATGGCCAGCGCGGCGTGGGCGTTCTGCTCGACCAGGAAGATCGTCGTCCCCTGGCGTTTCAGCTCCTTCACGGCGGTGAAGATCTCCGCCACCAGGATCGGTGCCAGCCCCATGCTGGGCTCGTCCAGCAGCAGCAGGCGCGGCTGCCCCATCAGGGCGCGGGCCATGGCGAGCATCTGCTGCTGCCCGCCGGACAGCGTGCCGGCCGGCAGGCGGCGGCGCTGCGCCAGGATCGGGAACATCTGGAACATGCGGCGGATGTCCGCCTCGACGTCGGGCCCGTGCCGGCGGTAGGCGCCCAGGCGCAGGTTGTCCTCGACGCTCAGCGGCCCGAACACCTGCCGGCCCTCCGGGACCTGGAGGATGCCCAGGTCGACCCGCCGCTCCGGCATCAGGGCGGTGATGTCGCGCCCCTCGAACCGGACGGCGCCGGCGCTCGCCGGGTGCACGCCGGACAGCGCGCGCAGCAGCGTCGTCTTGCCGGCGCCGTTGGCGCCGACCAGCGCCACCAGCTCGCCCTCGTCCACCGCGATGTCGATGCCGCGCAACGCCTCGATGCGGCCGTAGTGGGCCGACAGGCCCCGGATCTCCAGCATCATGCGGCGGCTCCCAGGTAGGCGGCGATGACGTCGGGGTGGGCGGCGATCTCGTCCGGCGCGCCCTCGGTCAGCTTGCGGCCGTGGTTGAGCACCAGGATGCGGTCGGAGATGCCCATGACCATCTTCATGTCGTGCTCCACCAGGATCACGGTGATGCCCTGCGCGGCGATCTTCTTGATCACTGCGTCCACCTCGCGGCTCTCGGTGGCGTTCAGCCCCGCCGCTGGTTCGTCGAGCAGCAGCAGCTTCGGCTCGGTCGCCAGCGCCCGGGCGATCTCCAGGCGCTTCAGCGCGCCGTAGGGCAGTGACGCGGCGTCGGCGTCCACGTAGCGGCCGCAGCCGACGAACTCCATGAGTTCGATGCAGCGGTCGCGCGCCGCCTCGTCGCGCCGCACCACGCCGGGGAAGCGCAGCAGCGAGGGCAGGAGGCGCCGGTCGAGCCGCAGGTGCCGGCCCACCATGACGTTCTCCAGCGCCGTCATCGAGGTGTAGATCTGCAGGTTCTGGAAGGTGCGCGACAGGCCGCAGGCGGCCAGCTCGTACGGCGGCTTGCCCGACACCATGGCGCCGTCGAGATAGACCGCGCCCCGGCTGGGCGCGTAGACGCCGGTGACGAGGTTCAGCACCGTCGTCTTGCCGGCGCCGTTCGGGCCGATGATCGAGTGGATGGTGCCGGCCTCCACCGCGAAGCTCAGCCCGTCCACCGCGGCGATGCCGCCGAACTGCTTGGACAGGGTCTCCACGCGCAGCAGCGTCATGACCGCCTCCACGATTTCGCGAGGTCGAGCAGCGTCACGAACAGGCCGCGGCGCATGAACACCATGGTGCCGATCATGATGAGGCCGAGGACGATGGATTCGTAGTCCTCGAACGCCACCAGCAGCTGCGGCAGCACGGTGAGCGACACCGCGCCGACGATGGCGCCGAAGGTCGAGGCCATGCCGCCGAACACCACCATGGTCACCAGCTCCACCGACTTCATGAAGCCGGCCTTGCCGGGCGTGATCATGCCGGCGTAGTGGGCGAACAGGCTGCCGGCCACCGCGGCGATGACGGCGGAGACGACGAACGCCAGCACCTTGTAGTGGGCGGTGTCCACGCCCACGACCTGGGCGCCGATCTCCGTGCCGTGCAGGGCGCGCAGCGCCCGGCCGACGGGGGAGTCGATCAGGTTCAGCGCCAGCCAGACGGTCAGCAGCAGCGTCACCCCGACGATCCCGTACCAGGTGTGATCGCCGGCCAGCGTCCAGCCCAGCACCGTCAGGTCGTCGAGCATCAGCCCGTCCGGTCCGCCGGTGATCCAGCTCTCGGTGTTGAGCACGATGGAGATGATGACACCCAGCCCCAGCGTCGCCATGGCGAGGTAATGACCCTTGAGGCGCAGCACCGGCCGCGCCACCGCGAAGGCCAGCACCCCCACCAGGACCGCGCCGGCCGCCAGCGCGCCCGGCGCCGGCCAGCCGTAGCGCGTGGTGAGGATGCCCGAGGCGTAGGCCCCCAGCCCGAAGAACGCCGCGTGCCCCAGGCTGATCTGCCCGGCGTAGCCGATCAGCAGGTTGAGCCCGACGCAGACGATGGCGTTCAGTCCGGCGTTGATGGCGACGTCGTAGGCGTAGGCGTTGGGCAGCGCCAGCGGCAGCAGCGCGATGACCAGCGCCAGCAGGCCCAGGCCGCCGGTGCGCGGCCTCAGCAGCGCGCGGGCGAGGCCGCCGCGCCGCGCGGGCGCGGCCGAAGCGTGGACGTCGGAGGTCATACGCGCTCGCTCCCCTTGTGGCCGAGCAGTCCGTTGGGCAGGAAGAACAGCACGACGAGGATGATGACGAAGGCGGTGGCGTCCTTGTAGGCGGAGGACAGGTAGCCGGCGCTCATCGCCTCGGCGATGCCGACCACCAGCCCGCCGAGCACCGCGCCCAGCCCGTTGCCCAGCCCACCCAGCACGGCGGCGGAGAAGCCCTTGAGGCCCAGCATGACGCCCGCCTCGTAGCTGGTGAAGGTGATCGGGGCGACGACGATGCCGCCGATGGCGCCCAGCCCCGCCGAGAGCGCGAAGGAGGTCAGCAGCACCCGCCGGATCGGCACGCCGACGAGCTGCGCGCCGAGCCGGGAGTAGGACACCGCCAGCATCGCCTTGCCGGCCATGGTGCGGCCGAAGAACCAGCCGAGCGCCAGGATCGCCGCCAGCGACACGCCCATCACCCACAGGCTCTGTGGCAGCATGGTGGCGCCCAGCACGCTGATGGGAACCGTGCCGGAGAAGGCGGGCAGGGCGTGGAACTCCTTGTCCCACACCACCTGGGCCACGCCGCGCAGCAGGATCGACGCGCCGATGGTGATGATGATGACGGTGACGACCGAGGCGTCCCCGGCCGGCACCACGGCGAAGCGCGCCAGCGCCACACCCACCGCCGCGGCGATGGCCACCGCCAGCGGGATCGCCAGCTCCAGCGGCAGCCCCAAGCCGACCAGCGAGACGGTCGCCATGGCGCCGATCATCAGGAACTCGCCCTGGGCGAAGTTGATGACGTGGCTGGCGTTGTAGATGATCGAGAAGCCCAGCCCCGCGAGCGCGTAGATCGCGCCCAGCGTGAGGCCGGAGAACAGGAACTGCAGGAAGGTCGACGTCATGGATCCTCCCCAGAATCCGCTCTCCCCTCCGGGGAGAGGATGGCGCGAAGCGCCGGGTGAGGGGGTCTTCGGGGGACCGGACGCACACGCGGTGCCGGCCCCCTCACCCCAACCCTCTCCCCGGAGGGGAGAGGGGGCTGCCGTCAGTCGAGGAGCGCCCAGTCGCCCTTGCGGACCTCGACCATGTGGAACGCGTCCGGCGTTAGGCCCATGTGGTCCTTGGCCGACATGGTCACCACGCCGCCGGTGCCGACGAAGTTCGCGGTCTTCTCGATCTCGTCGCGCACCTTGACCTTGTCGGTGCCGCCCGCCCGGTCGATGGCGGCGAGCGCGATCAGCAGCCCGTCGTAGGCGTGGCCGGCGAAGGCCGACGCCTCCATCCGGTAGGTGTCCTCGTAGGTCTTCTTGAAGGTGGTCACCACCGCCTTCTGCGGGTCGGCGGCGGGCAGCTGGTCGGCGATCACCAGGCCGGAGGCCGGCAGGCGCACGCCCTCGCTGGCCGGGCCGGCGAGCTTGATGTACTCCTTCGAGGCGACGCCGTGGCTCTGGTACAGCGGCAGGGTGATGCCGAGCTGCTGATAGTTGCGCGTCACGATGGCCGGGCCCTGGCCGAAGCCGAAGTTGAACACCGCCTGCACGCCCGGCGCGTTGCGCAGCCGGGTGAGTTGCGCGGTGACGTCCGAATCCTTGGGCGAATAGACCTCGTCCGCCACGATCTCGATCCCGAAATCCTTGGCGACCAGCACCGACTGGTCATGCCCGGACTTGCCGAAGCCGGCGTCCTCGGAAATCAGCGCCACCTTGCTCAGGCCGCGCTTCTTCACGTCGGCGAACACCTTCTCGGCGGCCAGGCGGTCGGTGTGCGGGGTCTTGAACACCCACTTCTTCACCGGCTCGACGATCACCACCGCGCCCGCCAGCGAGATGAACGGGATCTCCGCCTTCTCCGCCAGCGGCACGGCGGCCATGGTGGTGGCGGTGGTGGTGCCGCCGATGATGATGTCCACCCCGTCGCTGTCGATCAGACGCTTGGTGAAGCTGGCCGCCTTGTCGGCCGCGCCGCCGTCGTCGTAGACGGTGAGCTGGAGCTTGCGCCCCTTCACCCCGCCGTCCTTGTTGATGCGGTCGACGAACAGCTCCAGCACCTTCTTCTCGGGGTCGCCCAGGAAGGACGCGCCGCCCGTCACCGACAGGACGGCGCCGATCTTGATCGGCGGCTCCGCGGCGTCGGGAGCGGTGGGGTGCAGGACAAGGGCAAGCGCGAGCGCGCCTGCGCCGAGAGTGGTCCGAAGACCGGATCCGTACGCCTTCATGGGCAGCGCCTCCTTCCGCCATTTCTTTTTAAATTTCAGCCGTTCCGGGATGTTGTCAGTTTGTCCAACAAACAATCCAGCTTGCATAAACGGCTAATCGGTACCATAATGCCATTTATAGCGCATGCCAACAGGAATTTTGGGGATATTACCCCCGGCGTGCCGCACCAAAAAGAAAGGAAACGCACCCGTGAAGGCCAGCCTGACGACCGGAATCGGCACCACCAAGCGCATCGTCGTCGACCGCGACCGCACCATCGGCTTCATGGGCGAGGAGGGCCGCGTCTACGCCACGCCGGAGCTGCTGCGCGACATCGAACAGACGTGCCGCGATTTCCTGCTCGAGCACCTGGACGCGGACGAGGACACCGTCGGCGCCCGGGTCGAGCTGGACCACACCGCGCCGACGCTGGCCGGGATGTGGGTGGAGATCACGGTGACGGTGGCGGAGGTGCAGGGGCGTTCGGTGACGCTGGAGATCACCGCCAGGGATCCGGTGGACACCATCTGCAAGGCGCGCCACGGCCGCTTCGTCGTCGGCGTCGCCAAGACGGTGGAGCGCCTGAAGGCGAAGGCCGCCAAAGCCGCCGCCCTGGCCTGAGCCCCACCGCCACGCACCAGCGGATGGGCGCCAGTGGCGCCGCTCCGAGGGAGTTCCCATGCACGAGATCCGCATTCACGGCCGCGGCGGGCAGGGCACGGTGCTCGCCGCCGAGATCCTGGCCAAGGCGCTGGTGGCCGAGGGCAAGCACGTGGTCGCCATCCCCTCCTTCGGCTTCGAGCGGCGCGGCGCGCCGGTCTCGGCCTGCCTGCGCGTGGACGGGCGCGAGATCCGCGCCATGACCAACATCTACCGTCCCGACACGCTGCTGTGCATCGACCCGACGGTCGGGCGCGCCGTCAACATCTTCGACGGCATGGCCGCGCACGGCGCGCTGGTGCAGGCCACCAAGCGCCCGGTGGAGGAGCTGGCGGCGCCGGAGACGGTGGAGACGCTGGGCCTGTGCGACGCGGTGGGGGTCGCGCTGAGCATCTTCGGGCGGCCGATCACCAACTCGGTCATGCTCGGCGCGTTCGCGCGAACGACCGGGCTGGTGTCCCTGGAATCGCTGAAGGAAGGCATCGAGGCCGCGGACTTCCGCGACGCCGGTCTGGCGCAGAACCTGACGGCGGTCGAGCGCGGCTACGCCGGCACCACGGTCTACCAGCGCACGGAGGGCGGCTATGAAGCCCGGACCTGAGTCTGTTCCGGACGACCTGTGCCCGGTCGCCACCCAGCTGAGCGGGCTGATGCCCGGCGACTGGCGCGCGCTGCGGCCGGTGGTGGACCGCGCCAAGTGCGTGAAGTGCGCGGTGTGCTGGCTGTATTGCCCGGTGCAGTGCGTCGTCGAGAAGGCGGCGTGGTTCGACATCGACCTGCGGGTCTGCAAGGGCTGCGGCATCTGCGCGCGGGAGTGCCCGCACCGCGCCATCGCCATGGTGGAGGAAATCGATGGCTGACGCCGCCGCGCTGCTGCCCAACGCGCCGAAGACCATCGTCTGCGACGGCAACGAGGCCGCCGCCTGGGGCGTGGTGCTGTCGCGCCCCGACGTGGTCGCCGTCTACCCGATCACGCCGCAGTCGTCGCTGGTCGAATACGTCTCGCAGTTCATCGCCGACGGCACGCTGGACGCCGAGCTGCTGAACCTGGAGGGCGAGCACAGCGTGCTCTCGGCGCTCCAGGGCGCCGCGCTGGCCGGTGCGCGCACCTACACCGCCACCTGCGGCCCCGGCCTCGCCTTCATGTTCGAGCCGTACGTGCGCACGCCGGGCCTGCGGCTGCCGATGGTGGCCTCGCTGGTGACGCGCGACATGCTGACGCCGCAGTGCGTCTGGGGCGGCCAGCAGGACGCCATGACGGTGCGCGACTGCGGCTGGATCCATATGTACTGCGAGACCGTGCAGGAGGTGCTGGACACCACCATCATGGCCTACCGCATCGCCGAGCACCGCGACGTGATGCTCCCCGTCAACGTCAACCACGACGGCAACTACCTGAGCTACGGCGTCGCGCGCGCCGAGATGCCGGCGCAGGCGGCGGTGGACGGCTTCCTCGGCGTAAAGGACGTCAACTGGCACGCCGCGCTCGACCCGCTGCGTCCGATGGCCATCGATCCGCTGACCGGCGGCGCCGGCGGCCCTGGGCCGTCGATGTTCGTGCGCTACCGCAAGGGCTTGTGCAACGGCATGCGGAACGCGTTGCGCGTCATCGAGGAGACGCACGCCGAATGGGGGCGGCTGACCGGCCGCCACCACGCGCCGCTGATCGAGGAATACCGCCTGGACGACGCCGAGGTGGCCCTGGTCACCATCGGGTCGATGACCGGGGCGGCCAAGGACGCGGTGGACGCGCTGCGCAGCGGCGGCAAGCGGGTCGGCCTGATCAAGGTGAAGACCATGCGCCCCTTCCCCGTCGAGGCGATGGCGCGGGCGCTGTCGAAGGTGAACGCCGTCGCCGTGGTCGACCGCGCGGTCAGCTACGGCTGGAACGCCGGGCCGGTCTACCAGGAGACGCTCGGCGCGCTGTACCGCGCGCGCCACATGATCCCGGCGGTGAGCGTCATCGGCGGCCTCGCCGGCGCCGACATCACCGACGGCCACTTCGCCCGCTGCATCGGGATGGCCTTCGCGGCCGCCGCCTCCGGCCAGGCGCCGGACGGCCCGGTGTGGCTCAACGAGAACGACTGAGGGGACCGACGATGCCGCACACCCGCTACCTCGTCGTCGGCGCCAGCCACGCCGGGCTGGAGGCGGTGACCGCCATCCGCCACTGGGACGCCGAGGGCTCGCTGACCGTGCTGAGCCGCGAGGCGCACCGGCCCTACTCGCCGACCATCCTGCCCTACGTCGTCTCCGGCCGCTCCCGGCCGGAGCGCGTCGCGCTGAAGGACGCGGCGTGGTTCGAGGCCCGCAAGGTCGACCTGCGCTGCGGCGAGGAGGTGGTGTCCATCGACACGGCCGGTGCCGTGGCCCGGACGGCGTCGGGCACGGAATGGCGCTATGAACGCCTGCTGCTGGCGACCGGCGCGGCGCCCGCCGTGCCGCCGGTACCCGGGCTGGCGGACGTGCGCTTCCACGTCCTGCGCACGCTGGACGACGCGCTGGCGCTGCGCGATGCGGGGGCCGGGGCGACGACGGCAGTGGTGCTGGGCGCCGGGCTGGTCGGGCTGCACGCCGCCGAGGTGCTGGCCAAGGCCGGCGCGCGGGTGGCGGTGGTCGAGCGGCAGGCGCACGCCCTGCCCGGCTACCTGGACGCCCCGGCGGCCGGGATCGTCGAGGCGGCGTTCCGCGATCGCGGCATCGCGCTGATGACGGGCCGTACGGTGTCGTCCGTGCAGAGCCGGGATGGCAGGCCAGTCTCCGTCACCCTCGACGACGGCGGCACGCTGCCGGCGGATCTGCTGCTGGTCGGCACCGGGGTGCGGCCGGCCACCGGCTTCCTGGAGGGGTCGGGCATCGCCGTCGGGCAGGGCATCCTGGTGGACGACACCATGCGCACCAACATCGCCGACGTCTGGGCGGCGGGCGACGTGGCGCAGGCGCGGGCCTTCTTCGGGGCGGCGCCCATCGTCAACGGCATCCTGCCCGACGCCGTCGAGCAGGGCCGCATCGCCGGGATGGCGATGGCCGGCGACCCGGCGCTCAAGCCCTACATCGGCGGCCTGCCGATCAACACCTTCCCGTTCTTCGGCCGCCACGCGGTGAGCGTCGGCATCGCTGGCGAGGACGACCCGTCGGTGGAGATCCACCGGCGCCTCGACGCCAGGGCCGGGCTCTACAGCCGGCTCTCGTTGAAGGACGGCCGGCTGATCGGCGTGTGCACGGTCGGCATGCCCATCGACGCCGGGGTGATGTGGCAGCTCATCAGCCGGCGCGTCGATCTGGCGCCGGTGAAGCAGGATTTCGTGGTGGCGCCGCTCGACACCGGGCGGGCGCTGATGTCGCGGCTGTGGCGCTGAGGCGGAGGGCAGGGCATGCCGAGCTATGAGACCATCGCCTTTCGCGCGCAGGATTGCGACGGGTGCATGAAGTGCGTCACCGCCTGCGCGCAGGCCAAGTCCGGGGCCGACGACCCGGCGCAGTCCCGCATCCAGATCCTCGGCGCCGCCGGGAAGTGGGAGCTGGCGCTCTGCCGGCAATGCGGCGACCCCAAGTGCGTCTCCAACTGCCCGTCCGCCGCGCTGGCCAAGGACGCGGAGACCGGCGTCGTCGCCTGGGACGCCGACCGGTGCGTCGACTGTCTGCTGTGCACCGTGGGCTGCGCCTACGCCGGCATCACCCGCGACGCGCGGGTCGGCCACGTGTCGAAGTGCGACCTGTGCGACGGCGACCCGGCGTGCGTGAAGGCGTGCGACCGCGGCGCGCTGACGCTCAACACCGCGGCGCGCATCCACCGGCGCGCGGCGGAGCGGGAGGACCTGTTCGCCCCCGGCCTCGCCGCCTGCCAGGGCTGCAATTCCGAGCTGCTGATCCGCCACACGCTGCGCCACGTCGGGCCGAACACCGTGGTGGCGACGCCGCCCGGCTGCATCCCCGGCATGGGGACGGTCGGCTACAACGGGCGCACGGGCACCAAGGTGCCGGTCTTCCACCCGCTGCTGACCAACACCGCGTCGATGCTCACCGGCATCAAGCGCTATTACAAGAGGGTCGGACGCGACGACGTGCAGGTGCTGGCGCTGGCCGGCGACGGCGGGACCTCGGACGCCGGCTTCCAGTCGCTGTCCGGCGCCGCCGAGCGTGACGAGCCGATGCTGTACATCTGCGTCGACAACGAAGGATACATGAACACCGGCATGCAGGCGTCCTCGGCGACGACCTACGGCTCGTGGACTTCGACCACGCCGGTCGGCGAGCGGCTGCAGGGCAAGTCCACCGAGGCGAAGAACCTGCCGGTGGTGATGATGACGCACAACTGCTCCTACGTCGCCACCGCGGCCACCGCCTTCCTCGAGGACTTCTATGAGAAGCTGGACAAGGCCATCGAGGTGTCGAAGACCGGCATGGCCTACCTTCACGTCTTCGCGCCCTGTCCGACGGGATGGCGCTTCGGCTCCGACCGGACGACGGACGTCTGCCGACTGGCCGTCGAGACGAACTTCTTCGCGCTGTGGGACTACACGCCGGACGCCGGGCTGACCTTCACCCGCCCGACCGGCCGGCCGCGGCCGGTGCGCGAGTATCTCGCCGGCATCGGCAAGTACCGGCACCTCAGCGAGGGGCAGGTCGCGCACATCCAGGCCACCGTCGAGCGCAAGATCGCGCACCTGCGCCGCTTCGAACGAACCGGCGCCTGATACCGGCGGCGCATGATCACTTCCAGTGAGCGCCGCCGGTAAAACCCGACAGATCAATGCGATAGCATTGATCGAAAGGGTCATGCGGACGACGTCTTCAGGCGCCGTCCGCATGACATCCGCCGCCCAACGACAAGAACTCAAGGGGGGAAACCGCCATGTCCGTGACGACCGCCGACTACATGTTCGCGCCGGAAGCGGAAACCATGCCGCGCCACAAGCTGGCCGACCTTCAGCTCAAGCGCCTGCAGCAGACGCTGCGCTGCGCCTACCGGAGCGTGCCGCACTATCGCAAGGCGTTCGACGCGGCGGGCGTGGTGCCGGACGACCTCCGCACGCTGGAGGATCTGGCGAAGTTCCCCTTCACCGTGAAGGCCGACCTGCGCGAGAACTACCCCTTCGGCCTGTTCGCCGTGCCGCGGAGCGAGCTGGTCCGGCTGCACGCGTCGTCGGGCACCACCGGCAAGCCCACGGTGGTCGGCTACACCGCCGGCGACCTCGACACCTGGGCGCGGCTGATGGCGCGCTCGCTCGCCTCGGCGGGTGCCCGGCCGGGCCAGACCATCCACAACGCCTATGGCTACGGCCTGTTCACCGGTGGCCTCGGCGCCCACTACGGGGCCGAGCGGCTGGGCTGCACCGTGGTGCCGATGTCCGGCGGCAACACCGAGAAGCAGATCGTGCTGATCCAGGACTTCGAGGCGCAGGTCCTCTGCGCCACGCCGTCCTACGCGTTGAACATCGCCGAAGTGGCGGAGAAGGAGGGCGTTGACCTCAGGAAGGGCTCGCTCCGGATCGCCGTCTGCGGGGCCGAGCCCTGGTCGGAGGCCATGCGCAAGGAGCTGGACGAGCGCCTGGGCGTGCGCGCCCACGACATCTACGGGCTGTCCGAGATCATGGGCCCCGGCGTCGCCGTGGAATGCCAGGAGCGCGACGGCCTGCACGGCTGGGAGGACCACTTCCTGTTCGAGATCGTCGATCCCGAGACCCTGAAGCCCAGGCCCATGGGCGAGACCGGCGAGCTGGTCATCACCACGCTGAGCAAGCAGGCGCTGCCGATGATCCGCTACCGCACGCGCGACATCACGCGGCTGTCGGTCGAGCCGTGCAGCTGCGGGCGCACACATGTGCGGATTCTGCGGGTGACGGGGCGCAACGACGACATGCTCATCATCCGCGGCGTCAACGTCTACCCCTCGCAGGTCGAGGCGGTGCTGGTGGGCTTCCCTAACATCGCGCCGCACTACCAGCTGGTCATCCAGCGCGAGGGCATGCTCGACACCCTGACCGTGGAGGTCGAGGCGGAGCCCGGCCTCGCCATCGGCCAGGAGGCCTACGATCACATCGGCCGCCAGGTGCAGCACCACATCAAGTCGATCATCGGCGTGACCTGCCGGGTGGTGGTGCTGAGCCCCGGCGAACTGCCGCGCTCGCAGGGCAAGGCGATCCGCGTCCGCGACCTGCGCAAGAAAGCCGGGCCGGCCTGATCCGCAGGTCCGAACCCGATGGTAGGAGTCGGTAGACGGTACCGGCCCTCAGCCGCATTCTCTTGACGGGAGTAGGCCCTACCTGTACTCCGATGGGGGTAGGCGCCATCCGGAAAGAGAGGGACCGTGCTCGGCGACAACATGCGCGCTTTCCGCGAGGGCCTCGGGCTGAACCAGAGCGAGTTCGCCGCCTGGCTCAACGAGCGCCTGCAGCGCAAGTACGACAAGCAGAAGATCAGCGCCTGGGAACGCGGCGCGGAGCGCATCCCGCAGGCGGTGGCGGCGTTGCTGGTCAAGGACATCGCGGCGTCCACCGGCGCCGGCGGCCCGGCCTTCATCGTCACCATCGCCAACCAGAAGGGCGGCGTGGGCAAGACCACCAGCGCGGTCAACCTTGCCAGCCTGCTGGCCAAGGCCGGCTACCGGACGCTGCTGGTCGATGCCGACCCGCAGGCCAACGCCTCCGTCCACCTGGGCATTCCGGTCAAGCAGTTGGAGGCCGGGAAGCGGACGCTCTACTACGCGCTGCGCGACGAATGCGCGCTTGGCGACGTGCTGGTGCAGATCGAGCACTCCGGCCTGCACGTCGCCCCTTCCAGCATCACGCTGTCGGAGATGGAGGTCGAGCTGGCCTCCGAGATGGGCGCCGACCACGTGCTGAAGGGGTGCCTGGAGGGCGTGGCGAAGACCTTTGACTTTATAGTGATCGACACCCCGCCCAACCTCGGCCGGTTGACGGTGAACGCGCTGGCCGCCGCGCACAGCGTGCTGATCCCCTGCCAGACCGAGACGCTGGCGATGCTCGGCATCGAGCTGCTGATGCGCAGCGTCACCAAGGCGCAGCGCCGCATCAACCACGGCCTGCGCGTGCTGGGCATCCTGCCGACCATGTACGACAAGCGCCTGACCCAGGATCGCGAGACGCTGGCGGAGATGCACCAGACCTACGCCGGCGCCATGCGCATCTTCCCGCCGCTGCCCTCGGCCACGCTGTACCCGCAGTCGGTGAAGGGCGGGCGGGCGCTGCTGGAGGCCATGCCGGACGCCCCCGGCGCCAGCGTCTATCAGGCGGTCTACGACGCGGCGGTATCTGAGCGCCGCAAGCTTCTGGAGGCCAAGCATGTCGCGTAGCCCGTTCAAGAAGGCCGTCAACCCGGCGCTGTCCCAGGTGGTGGAGCGCGACGTTCTGTTCGGCCTGTCCGACAACTTCCCCAAGCTGGTCGAGGTCGACGTCGACCGCATCGACCCCAACCCTGACCAGCCGCGCAAGGTGTTCGACGAGGACGCGCTGCAGGAGCTGGCGGACTCCATCCGCCGCCTCGGCCTCAAGCAGCCCATCGGCCTGCGCGAGTCGGACGGCGGGCGCTACACCCTGGTGTTCGGCGCGCGCCGGCTGGAGGCGGTGCGGCTGCTGGGCAACGACACGGTGTTCGGCATCCTGACCACCGGCGACCCGGCCGAGATCGCGCTGATCGAGAACATCCAGCGCGTCGATCTCACCCCCTTCGAGGAAGCCGACGGCTACGCCCGCCTGATCGAGCGCCATCATTACACGCATGAGGCGCTGGCCGGCGTCGTCCACAAGAGCCGGCCGATGGTCACCAAGTACCTCGGCCTGCGCAGCCTGCCGGACGCGATTCGCGACGCCTATGCCGACCTGCGCCCGCCGTTGCGCATGCTGTTCCAAATCACCACCCTGCCCGAGGAGCAGCGGATGCCGGCGTGGGACTCCTACGCCGCCGCCCTGAAGGCGCGCCTCGCGTCGTCCTCGCGCTCGGCCGATGCGGGGCCGCGTGAGCGTCCGGGGCGCCGCGACGAGCCGGTGGCCGCGCCGAGCGCCTTCCCGTTGCGGGTGGCGCGTGCGGTTGACCGCGTGCGGGTGTCGCTCGACGCCTTCCGCCAGAAGCCCGCCCCGCTGTACGCCGCCGACCGCGAGGCGCTGCGCGAGATCCGCCGGCACATCGACGAGATCCTCGGGGAGTGAGTGTTCACGCGTGAACATGTCTGACGTTCACGCGTGAGCACGCACTTGCTCCCGCCTCCGTCCCTTTTCCGCATACCTCTTTGTCGCAAGTTCCCCGCTGCAACGAAGCATTGAATGCACTAAGCTTTGCACCCTAACGGCTTGGTCCGGGGGAGGCATGGTGCGCGGAGCGGCGCTCGCGGTACGGACGGGTGGGGTGATCGCCGCCAGCGTTGCGCTGGCGGTGCTGCTGTCCGTCGTGCTCGCCAACCTCAACTTCGAGCGCACGCTGCGCGACGTCACCGGCTCGCGTCTCGCCGTCGCCGCCGACGAACTGCGCCGTCATGTGGAACTGGGTCTCACCCTCGGCCTCGACCTGTCCGAGTTGATGGACGTGCAGGCGCTGGCCGACCGCGCCGCAGCCGGATCCGGGATTCTCGGGGTCGAGGTGGTGGATGAGCGCGGCACCGTCCTCTTCGCCGCCGATCGCGCCGCCATCGGCCATCCCTCGCCCGCGGCCCGGGAGATCGGCTCCGACGGCGGCACGGCCGTGCGGCGGCGCATCGCGGGCGACACGCTGCTGCTCGGTGCCGACCTGCGCAACAGCTTCGGGCAGGTGGTCGGCGCGGTGGTGATGCGCGCCTCGCTGGTTGAGCTGCGCGGGAAGATCGACGCCATCCGCGCCGGGCTGGTCGGCGGCACGCTGGCGCTGGTGGCGGCGGCCGGGCTTGGCGCGCTGGCGGCGGTGTTCGCCACGGTGCGCGTCGGCGGTGGCGAGGGCGCGCTGGACGACGCGGGCGCCGTCGGCGTGCTGCGCGACACCCTGCTGCGCCAGTTGCACGACCACACCGCCGAGGCTGAGCGGGTGCTGGACGACATCGACCGCGACCTTGCCGGGACCCCCGCATCATGACCGGCGACCCGATCCGCGCCCTGGTGCTGCGGCTGACCGTGGTCACCGTGGCGGTGCTGCTGCTGGCGGCGGGCGGCGCCTCCTGGCTGACGCTGAGCCGTTTCGACGCGGTGTTCCAGCCGGAGCTGGCGCGCAAGGCCGACATGGTCGGAACCCAGCTGGCGGCGCAGATCGACCGGGGGCTCGGCTACGGCATCCCGCTCGACCGCATGCCCGGGCTGGATCGGCTGTTCCAGGAGGAGGAGCAGCGCCACGCCGACATCGCCTACCTCGCCGCCAGCGACCCGCAGGGGCGGGTGCTCGCCTCCTCCGGCCGGCCGGTCGCGGCGCGCGTCTCCGGGGTGGCGGCCGACCGCGTCGAGGGGCGGCTCGCCGCCGGCTTCGTCGACATGGCGTTGCCGCTCAGGACCGGCTGGCTGCACGTCGGCGTCGATGCTGCGTATCTCGCCAAGGCGTCGACCGGGCTGATGCTCGACGTGCTGTCGGTGGTGCTGGTGGCGGTGCTGCTGATCTTCGAGATCCTGCTGCTGGTGGTGCACCTCGCCATGGGCCGGGTGTTGGCGCTGCGCGCGTTGGTGGAGCGCGCCGCCGAGGGCGACCTGCGCGCCGCCCCGCCCGAGGGCGGCACGCCGGAGGTGGCGGAGACCACCGGCGCCTTCCGCCGCACCCTCGACGCCTTGAACGAGCGCCACGCCGCCCTGACCGCCCGCCTGGGCGCGCTCGATCCCGCCGACCCGCGCCGCGAGCGCGCACAGGCCCTGCTGGCGCGCTTCCGCTTCCGCGAGCCTGGGGCGTCGCCGATGCGGCCGTTCAACCTCGTCTACCTGCGGCTGCCGGTGTTCCTGTTCTGCCTGTCGGAGGAGCTGTCGCGGCCCTTCCTGCCGGCCTATTCCAAGTCCTTCGCGCCGGCCGTGCCGTGGCTGACGCCGGACCTCGTGGTCGGGCTGCCGATCACGCTGTTCATGCTGATCTGGGCGATGTCGCAGCCGGGCGGCGCCCGGATGTCGGAACGCTGGGGGCGCGGGCGCGCCTTCCTGGCCGGCGCGCTGCTCGGCTCCGTCTCCCTGGCGCTGACCGCCACGGCGGGCTCGCTGGGCGAGCTGCTGCTGTGGCGCTGCCTGACCGCGCTCGGCTACGGGCTGGTGCTGATCACCGCGCAGGGCATCGTGGTCGACCACACCACGCTGAAGAACCGCGCCGGCGGCATGGCGATGTACATCGGCGCGCTGCTGGCGGCCGGCGTGTGCGGGCCGGTCACCGGCGGCATCATCGCCGATCAGGTGGGAATCGAGGCGACGTTCCTGGTCGGCTCGGCGCTGGCGCTCGGCTCCGGGTTGACGGTGACGGCGTTGCTGAAGCGCGCCGGGGTGCCGGCGACGGCGGGCAACCGCGCGCCGCTGTCGGCCGGCTGGCCGCTGCTGCGCACGCCGCGCTTCGCCTCGCTGATGCTGTTCAGCGCGGTGCCGACCAAGATCGCCGCCACGGCCTTCCTGTTCTGCCTCGTGCCGCTGCTGCTCACGTCCGACGGCGCGTCCAAGACCGAGGTCGGGCGGGTGCAGATGATGTACTTCGTCGCCTTCGTGCTGGTCTCGCCGCTGGCCGCCAGCCTGTCCGACCGCTGGCAGGCGCGGCGCGGCTTCATCGCCCTGGGCGGCGTCGGCACGCTGGTCAGCTGCCTGCCGCTGCTGTTGAGCGGTGCCTGGTGGGCCGCTCCCCTGGGCATCGGGCTGTTCGGCCTGTTCCAGGCGCTGGTCGGCGCGCCGCAGCTCACCCTGGTCTCGCAGATCGCCCGCGACGGCGGCCTGCCGGAGACTGCGGCCATCGGCTGGTACCGGCTGATCGAGCGGCTGGGCGCCGCGCTCGGCCCGGTCGTTGCGTTGTGGGCCGCCATCGTCTGGTCGTACCGCGAGGCGATGCTGGCGGTCGGCCTTCTCTGCGGCGTCAGCGCCGTGCTGTTCTGGCTGGCCGACCGCGCGGCATCCGCGCACAGGCACCCCGCCGCCCCCCTTTCCCGCACGCAGGAGGCCTGATGCGCATCGACCGGCGAACCCTCCTCAAGCTGTCTGCCATTGGGGCCGCGGCCTCGCCGCTCGCCTGCGCCCTGCCGGCGCGCGCGGCGCCGAACAAGACCTTCCGCATCACCATGGTGCTGGGCCGCGGCGAGAGCGACAACGAGGCCGGCTTCAAGGACTACCTGGCCCGGCGCGGACTGAAGGTGGAGTACACGATCCGTGACACCGGCGGCGACCCGGCCAAGCTGCCGGCCATCGTGCAGGAGATCCGCGCCACCCGCCCCGACCTGATCTATAGCTGGGGCACGCCGCAGACCCGCGCCATCGTCGGCCCCTACGACGCGCCCGACCCGGCGCGCTACGTCACCGATATCCCGGTGGTGTTCACCTTCGTCGCCGCCCCGGTGGACGCGCGCATCGTGCCGGACCTCGCCAAGCCCGGCCGCAACGTCACCGGCACCGTGCACATCGCGCCGATCCCGGTGCAGCTCAGCACCATCCTCGCCTATCGGCCGATCCGCCGCCTGGGCGTCGCCTACAACCCGCAGGAGCGCAACTCCATCCTCACCCTGGAGGGCCTGCGCGCCGAGGCGCCGCCGCGCGGCATCGAACTGCTGGAGGAGCCGGTGCCGCTCGGCGCCTCCGGCGAGCCGCTGGCCGGCGAGCTGCCGGCGATGATCGCCCGGCTGGCCAGGCGCGGGGCGGAGATGCTGTACATCGGCCCCGACACGCTGATCGCCTTCCACAACCGCTCGATCGTCGCTGCCGAGGCACTGCGCCACCGCCTGCCGACCTTCTCGGCGACCGAGCTGATCGTGCGCTCCGACAAGGCGCTGCTGGCGCTGGCCAGCAGCAGCTACGGCATCGGCCGCTTCACCGCCTTCAAGGCGGCGCAGATCCTGATGGACGGCACCTCCCCCGCGGTGATCCCGGTGGAGACGCTGAAACGCTTCTCGGTCCTCATCAACATGCCGGTCGCCCGCGAGCTGGAGTTCTATCCGCCCATCGGCCTGCTCAATCTCGCGGAGGTTGTCGGTTCATGACCCTGGGCACCCTGTCCCGCCCCACCGCCGGCGGCGTGCCGGAAGCGCTGGATGCGGCCGGCGGCCTCGTCGCCGAGCTGGCGCGAACCCTGCCGCCCGGCCTCGCCGCGCGCATGCTGGACCCGGCCGACGCCGACGCCATGCGGGCACTGCGCCGCCGGGTGATCGAGACGCTGGACGACCCCGACCACTACCGCGTGGCCGGCGAGGTCGGCGATTTCGTCCTCGACCACCTCAACACCAAGGGCGTCACCGTCGGCCTCTTCCTGGGCAGCGAACTGGTGGCCTACGGCGCGCTCGGCCTGCCGGGGCCGGGGGACCACAATCGCGGGCGCGACCTGCCGCTGCCGGAGGCGGAATTGCCGCTGGTGGCGCACCTGTCCTCGGCCATGGTCGACCCGGCGCTGCGCGGGCGCGGCCTGCACCACCGGATGATCGACTGGCGGATCGCCGTCGCCGACCGCATCGGCCGCCGCCACTCCCTGACCACGGTCAGCCCGCGCAACCACCGCAGCTGGGGCCACCTCGCCGTGCACGGCGTCTACCCGAAGCGGCTGATCGATGTCGGCGCCAAGGGGGGCGGCAGCCTGCTGCGCCTGCTGGTGCACCGCGACGCGCTGGCGCAGCCGGTGTTCGACCCCGCGACCGCCTCGCTGGTGCCGGTGGAGGAGATCGTCGGCCGCGGCGACCTGTTCGCCCGCGGCGAGCAGGTGTGGTGCCGCCTGGACCAGGGTGGGCGCTGGTTCGCGCTGTTCGGCCGCGCCCGCGCTGCGGCGGTGTGACGGAGGCGGTATGGCGGCGATGGGATTCCCGGCGCGTCTGGCGGCCTTCCTGGCGGTGGTGGTGCTCGCCTCCACGCTGGCGGCCACGGCGCTGTGGACGCAGGGGCAGCACCGCCGCCTGCACGCGGCGGTGGCCTCGCACGCCGGCTTCGTGCTGGGCGAGATCAAGACGGCGCTGGAGACCCGCCTGAACCTCGGTCTGGCGCTCGCCGAGCTGCCGCAGGTGCAGCCGCTGCTCGACGGAGCGCGGGGCGCCATGCCGGCCGTGCTGTCGGTCGCCGTGCTCGACGAGGAGGGCGCGGTGGTGTTCTCCAGCAGCCCCGTGGAGGTCGGCGAGCGCCTCGCCGGCCTGCCCGCCGCCGAGCCCGGCGCGGTGTGGGCGGCGGAGCGCGGCGGCGAGTGGCTGTACGGCATCGGCCTGACCACCAGCTTCGACACCACCGCCGGCCAGATCGTGCTGCGCGTGCCCGGCGACGTGGCGGCGGAGCCGACGCGCACCTTCGCCCTCAAGCTCGGCATCGGCGGCCTGCTGCTCGCGGTGCCGGTGATCCTGCTGGCCGGCATCGCCGGGCTGGGCCTGCTGCGCGGACCGCGCCGTTCGGTCGAGGCGGTCGCCGGGATCTTGGAAACGCTGACCCGGGACGCCGATCCTTACGCCTCGGGGGACGTGCCCGACGCGCCGCTGCCCGCCTTCGCCGGCGCGGTACGCGCGCGTCTCACGCTGCTGGCCGAGGCGGAACGGGACGTCTCCCGCCTGGATGAGATGGCATGACCGCGATCGTCCCCACCCGCCGCTTCACGCTGGGCATCGCCGCCGCCGCCGTCGGCGCGGCGCTGCTCGCCATGGCCGGGGTCGGCGTGCTCGGCACGCTCGCCGCCGAGGAGCAGCTGGCCGAGGCGCGGCTCGCCAAGGCGACGGCGGTCGGCCACGCCGTGCAGCGCGACCTGCACCGGGCGCTCGACCACGGCATCCCGCTCGACCGCGTCGAGGGGATGACCGCCTACCTCCTGGGCATCGCCGAGCGCAACCCCGACCTGCACCGCCTCGCCGTCACCGCCGCCGACGGCCGCACCCTGCACGCCGCCGGCCCCGGCACGGCGGAGGGGCCGAGCGCCGTTCGCTTGCCGCTGCACGCTGGTTCCGCCGTCATCGGGCACCTGCTCGTGGCGGTCGACGCGGGCGCGGCGCGCGCGCAGATCGTCGGGGAGCTGACGGGCATCGTGCTGGGCGCCGCGGCCCTGCTGCTGCTGGTGGCGGAGCTGGCCGGGGCGCTGGTGCAGGCGGCGGTGCGGGCACCGCTCGACCGGCTGGAACGCGCGCTGGCCGCGGGTGCGACCGGCGACTTCGGCACGCTGCTCGGCCGCCGGCCGCGCGACCAGATCGGGCGTGCGCTGCTCGCCTTCAACGCCGCGGTGTTCCACCTGCACGAACGCCGCGCCCGCTTCGCCGCCCACGCCGAGGAGGTGCGCGGCGCCGTCTTCGATCCCAGCATTGCCGACCAGGTCGAGCAGACCCGCGCCCGCGCGCTGGAGCGGCTGGGCGACGGCACCGCCACGGCGCCCCGCCGCGTCGCCGACGCGCGCCCCGGCGACGCCCGTGCCTATGCCGTGCTGCTGTCCGCCGCGATGGTGAGCGGCTGCCTGGGTGGCCTCGACGCCGCGACCGGGCTGGCCGTGCTGTTCGGCTTCACCGTCGGCTGGTTCGTGCCGTCGTCCTGGACCCGCATCGACACCGCGCTGGCCGCCGTCGCGCTCGGCGCCGCCGCGCTGCTCGGCGCCGGGCCGATGGTGGGCGCGGCCGGCGCCGTCGGGCTGGCGGTGGCGGTACGCTACGCCCGCGCGGCGGGGGAGGATGCACCGTCCATTCTGCGCCCGATCCTGACCGGTGTGGTGGCCGCCCTGCTGTGGAGCGCCGCGCGCGGCACGACCGGCCCCGGCTCCGGTGGTGCGGTCGAGGCAGCGGTGCTGGCGGCGGCGGCGCTGCCCGCCGTGCTTCCCCTCGTCCGGAAGCCGTGAGGGGGCGCCCAATGCTGCTGCAGACCCGCATCATCCTGTTCGTCGTCGCCACCGTCGCCACGGTCGCCGCGCTGCTGCTCGGCATGGCCGGCCTGCGCGAGGACGCCGCCGACCGCCACGCCCGCGATCTCGAACTTGCCCGGCTGGAGACCGCGTGGCAGCTCGCCGTGGCCGACGCCGCGGCACAGGCCGATCAGGGCCTCGGCCGCATCGCCGCCGACCCGGAGGTGGCACAGGCGCTGGCCTCGGGCGGGCGCGGCGCGCTGGCCCGGCGGCTGGAGGCGCTGCCGCCCGGCCTGACCGACCTCAACCTGTTCGCCGGCAACGGCGAACTGCTCTACAGCTCCGACCTCGCACCGGAGCCGGCGCCGCTGGTCGGGCGCGCGCCGCTCGACGCGCTGCTGGCCGGGCAGCGCCTGCCCGGCGGCGTGCGGCTGGCCGGCGACCGGCTGGTGGTGGTGTCGGGCGCACCGGTCTACGCCGGGCCGGGCGTGTCCGGCGCCGCGGTGGCCGGTGTCGGGCTGCCCTCGGCGCTCGACGCGCTGCGGCGCACCGCCGGTGGGCGGGTGTTCGCGGTGGACCGCGAGGGCGCGCCCATCGGCGGGCAGACCGACCCGCTGTGGAGCGTGGTGCGCCCCCTGGTGCAGCCGGCGGCGCGCGCGGTGACCGACTTCGCCGACGCCGGGCACGCCTACGCGCTGGCCAGCCTGCCGGTGGCCGATCTGGCGGGCGGGCGGGTGGCGACGGTGCTGGTTGCCGCCGACGTGACCCGCGCGGCGGAGGAGCGGGCGCTGTGGACGGCCGGCTACGCCGCCGCCATCGCGCTGGTGCTGCTGACCGCGCTGGCGCTGCTGCTGGCCTACCTGCGCTCGTCCTTCGCGACGCTGGACGTGGCGGTGAAGGCGCTGCTCGACCTGTCGCAGGGGCGCTCCACCGGCTATGTCGAGCTGCCGGCCGGCAACGACGAGATCGGCCGCATCGCCCGCGCGGTGGAGGTGTTCCGCGGCGTCATGCGCGACATCGAGCGCGCCGCCGGCCAGCGCGACCGCCGCCTGCGCCGCCAGCAGCGCTTCATCCGCCGCCAGATGGAGGCGCTCGCCTCGACGCTGGAGGAGGAGGCGCGCACCGCCCTGCTCGACGACCTGCGGCAGATCGAGCTGGAGACGCACGACCCCGGCACCGCGCAGTCGAAGGCGGTGAACGATGAGCTGGGTCTGCTGGCCCTGGGCTTCAGCCGGCTCGCCACCCGCGTCGGCACCCAGCAGGTGCAGCTGGTGCAGCTGGTCCGCGACCTGCGCGAGGCGCTGGAGGACAAGCGCCGCCTCATCACCCTCCAGCAGGAGCTGGAGATCGCGCGGACCATGCAGCTGACCATCCTGCCGCAGGTTTTCCCCGAGCTGCCGCAGCTGGACATCGCCGCGCGCATGCAGCCGGCCAAGGAAGTGGGCGGCGACTTCTACGACTTCTTCCCGATCAGCGAGGACCGCGTGGCGGTGACCATCGCCGACGTGTCGGGCAAGGGCATCCCCGCCGCCTTCTTCATGCTGATCACCCGCACCATGCTGCGCGCCATCGCCGAGTCCGGCGTCGGCCCCGCCGAGACCATGCGCCGCGTCAACAACCTGCTGGCCGCCGAGAACGAGCAGTCGATGTTCGTCACCGTCTTCTACGGCGAGCTGGACCTGCGCACCGGCGTGCTGGCCTACTCCAACGGCGGCCACAACCCGCCGCTGCGCATCGATCGGGCGGGCACGGTGACGGCGCTGGAGAACACGCCGGGCATCGCGCTGGCCGCCATGCCGGACATGCCCTTCGGCGAGCGCGCGATCACCCTGGCCGAGGGTGATTCGGTGCTGCTGTTCACCGACGGCGTCACCGAGGCGTTCGACGCCGACGGCGGCATGTTCGGCGACGAGCGGCTGGTGGCGACCATGGCGGCGCTCGACCCGGGCATGGGCGCGCCGGAGCGGCTGGACGGCGTGCTGGACCACCTGCACCGCTTCGTCGCCGGGGCGCCGCAGTCCGACGACATCACCGGGCTGGTGATCCGCTGGCGCGGGGTGGCGACCGCGGCGGAAAACCCGGTGTGCGACGCGGCGGCCATGGTATAAACGCAAGCACAAGGTGTGCGGGGGAGAGCATGGACATCACCGAAGAGCAGACCGGCGGCGTCGCCGTCCTCAAGCCGTCGGGCCGCATCGACAGCGCCACGGCGGGCGAGTTCGAGAAGCGGCTGGTCGCCGCCGTCGGCACCGGCAACCGGGTGGTGGTCGACATGGCGCAGCTCGGCTACATCAGCTCCGCGGGGCTGCGCGCGCTGCTGGTGGCGGCGAAGAAGGCGCGCCCGGCCGGGGGCCGCATCGCGCTGGCGGCGATGGCCCCGCCGATCCGCGAGGTGTTCGACCTCTCGGGCTTCTCCTCGCTGTTCGAGATCTACCCGGACGGCCCGGCGGCCGTGGCGGCGCTGGCCGCCTGACGCGCGGCGGCGCGGCCCGGCGGCATGGAGGACGGCCCCCATGGGCACGCGGCTCGAAGTGGTGCTGGACAACGACGTCGCCGAGCTGGAGCGGCTGGCCGGCGCAGTGGACGGCTTCGTCGCCGACGCCGGGCTGCCGCCGGAGGTCGCGTTCAAGCTCAACCTCTGCTTCGACGAGCTGATCACCAACACCGTCACCTACGGCTACCCCGACGGCGGCCGCCACGCCATCCGCGTCCGGCTGGAGGCCGACGGGCGCGAGATCCGCGCCGAGGTGGAGGACGACGCCGCCGCCTTCGACCCCTTCACCGAGGCGCCGCCGCCCGACTTGGACAGCGACGTCGACACGCGCCCCATCGGCGGCCTGGGCGTCTATCTGGTGCAGCGCTCGATGGACCGCGCCACCTACCGCCGTGAAGGCGGGCGCAACCTCGTCCACCTCGCCCTGGCGGTGCCGCCGTGAGCGCCCCTTCCGCCGCGCCGCCGCCCCCGCCGGTCTTCACCCCGGCCGAGGCCATCGCGACCATCGTCGCCATCGACGAGGCCATCGGCCCCGACGACGCGGAGGCCGCCCGCCGCCGCGCCTCGCGCCACCTCAAGGGCGACGGCCACCCGCCACTGCCGCGCTCGGTGCTGGAGGCCTACCCGGCCGAGCACGTGCGCGGCCATCTGTGGACGCAGTTCAGCCCGGAGCTGGAGCACGCCACCGCCCCGGTGCTGTGCCGGCATCTGGTGGACGTGCTGGTCGATCCCACCTTGGCCCCGCCCAACGCCATCGCCACCGCCGACGCGCTGGGCCGGCTGTCCCGGCGCCGCGGCCGGCCCGGCACGCCGCTCGCCGCCGCCATCGACAAGGTCGCCCGCGTCCTCGCCGAGCGCGCCTGCCAGTCCACCGACCACCTGCGCAGCCTGCTCGACACGCCGGACTACCCGGACCTGCCGACCATCTCGCTGGACGTGATGCGCATCGAGGGGGTGCGCTGGATCCTGGAGATTCTGGAGCGCCGGGCGGCGCTCAAGCTGCTGTCCGAGCATTCGCGGCGCTTGAGCCGGCTGACCCTGAAACGCTCCGGCGAGACGATCCGTGCCTTCCTCTCCAAGCCCGACCTGCTGACGCTGTACGACACCATGGCGGTGGTGTCGCAGGTGGAGGGGCTGCTGGCCGTCGCCACCCGCCTGCTCGACGCGCTGCGCGACCAGGAGGAGGAGCGCACCAAGTTCGTCGCCCCCTATGACGAGGAGGCGCTGAGCGGCTTCGGCGCGGTGCTGGCGGAGCTGTCGGCGATGCTGTGGAAGGTCGCCATGAAGTCGGTGGGGCGCGCCGACGTCTCGGCCTCGGTGTTCGGGGCGACGGTGCACCAGTTGGGTTTCCTCTACGAGTTCTCCAGCCGCCTCGGCATCGGCCGCCCGGCGACGTTCGTGCAGTTGGAGCAGAGCCTGCAGAAGAACGCCGTGGCGCTGGCCGAACGCCTGATCGCGCTGGCCGCCGACCGCGACGGGCTCTCTTCGGCGCTGAAGGCGGTGCGGGAGCACGCGCACGTCACCGTGCCGATGCTGAACCTCATGCACCTCGACCGCATCAGCCGGCGCCTGCCGGAGGAATGACGCGCGCCTCCGCGTGCGGGACTCTACGAATTGTCCGACGGATCGGACGCGTGACGGTCCGTGAGGGCTTGGATGACGTCGGAGAGCGCTTTGGGGCTCACCGGCTTGCTGATGTAATGGCATCCGGCCGCTTGCGCCCGTTGGCGCGCCGGCGCTGACGTGTCTCCCGTCAGGACGATGCTGGGAACGTCTCCGAAATTCCGGCGGACCGCGCCGACCAGATCCTCGTACGGCGTTGCGTTGTCGGGCCGCGAGGTCGTGATCAGGAGATCGATCCGGCATTTCATCCCGGGCACTTCCTTGAGGAATTGCCTGGGGTCCGCAACCGATATGACGAGGAAGCCAAGCGTCTCGAGATACACCTCCAACGCGCGAAGGACCAACGGGTCATCTTCTATGATCACGGCGATGAGTCCAGGAGTCGGCATAGGAAGATTCTCGCGCACCAAAACGAACGGTGGAAGGAGCGTTGGCCAGAGTTGGCATAGGGGCAGGGTAGGCATGGTAATTCAAAATATGAAAGTTCATTTGCAACGTGCGTATTTTTCAGCAAAAGGTAGTTTTCGGATCGGGTCTCGCTTTTGCAAAGGTTGAAAAAAAAGGGTTGGCGTCGCGGCTGGTCCGTATTCCGTTGCGTGTTGCAGTGGAGTGTTTCCAAAATCCAACGCTTGTGTCGTGCGCCAGAATCATGCTTTTAGCGGAGCGCCTCCCGACTGAACGATTGACAGCCGTATCCTCAGGACCCGCTGCGCTCATTCAAAGTGCGGTCATCAAATCGGCCACGGTCCGGCGGCGCTCGTTCCCGACGCAATCCACTCGATTCCGTCCGATTTTCCAATCGCCGTGTGACAACGCCACCATTCGCATACAATTTTATTCGACTACGCTGGCAAGCCGTTGAAACGGCTGTTACCCTAAGTGGTACCACCACTGAGGCGAACCTGGGCGAAACGTGGCTGTGCGGCGGACGGTCCCACAACCGAAGCATGCATTGCGCTGGTTCCTGGCGGCGACCACGGCGCTGACCGGCGCCATGGCGTGGCCGGGAACCGCGGCGGCGAACCCGCGCGGCGGCACGGTGGTCGGCGGTTCGGCCAGCATTTCCGAGCCCGCACCCGGTACGCTGACCGTCCGCCAGGCCACCGACAAAGCGATCATCGAATGGCGCGACTTCAGCGTCGGCGAGCGCGAACTCACCCGTTTCGAACAGCCCTCGGCCGGCTCCATCGCGCTCAACCGCGTGATCGGCGGCAACCCGTCGGAGATCCTCGGGCGGCTGAGCGCCAACGGGCAGGTCTGGCTGGTCAACCCGAACGGCATCGTCTTCGGCCGCAACGCGCAGATTGACGTCGCCGGGCTGGTCGCCACCACGCACGACATCCGCAACGACGATTTCATGGCCGGCCGCCACCGCTTCGAAGGGGCGGCGGACAACGCCGCCATGGTCGAAAACCACGGCACCATCACCGCGGCCGAGGCCGGGCTGGTGGCGCTGGTCGCCCCCGGCGTCGCCAACACCGGCACCATCACCGCGCGCCTGGGCGAGGTGACGCTGGCCTCGGGCCGCAAGTTCGTGGTCGACCTCTACGGCGATCAGCGCATCAACCTCGCCACCGACGCGCCCGTCACCACCCGCCCGAAGTCCAAGGACGGCAAGCCGGCGGACGCGCTGGTCAAGAACGAGGGCCGCGTCTTCGCCGACGGCGGCCGGGTGCGGATGACCGCCGCCGCCGCCAAGGGCGTGGTCGACCGCGTCATCGACATGAGCGGCATCGTCCAGGCCCGCACGGTCGAGGAGAAGGACGGCGAGATCATCCTGTCCGGCGGCGACGCCGGCACGGTGGCCGTCTCCGGCACCCTCGACGCCACCGGCGCGGCGCCGGGTGCCCGGGGCGGCACCGCCGTGGTGACCGGCGAGCGGGTGGAGGTGAAGGCCGGTGCCCGCATCGACGTCTCCGGCCGGGTCGGCGGTGGCGAGGCGCTGGTCGGCGGCGACTACCTGGGCGGCCGGGCGACGCCGCAGCAGCTGGCCGCCCTCAACGTCCGCCCGGCGCGCAAGCCGGTGCCGCCGGCCAGGGAAACCATCGTCGAGCCCGGCGCCGTCATCGCCGCCGACGCCACAGAACAGGGCAGCGGCGGCAAGGCCATCGTCTGGTCGGACGGCCGCACCGCCTTCGCCGGCAGCATCAGCGCCAGGGGCGGCGTGCTGGGCGGCGACGGCGGCTTCATCGAGGTGTCGGGCCGGCAGGGGCTGGGCTTCCACGGACTGGCCTCGGTGGAGGCGCCGCACGGGCTGGCCGGCACCGTGTTCCTCGACCCTGAGACCATCACCATCGCCAACGGCACCGGTTCCAAGGACGGCAGCCTGCCGAGCGTGCTGGTTCTGGCCGACGAGACCATCTCGGCCGCGGCGCTGGAGGCGATCGGCAGCGGCACCATCATCCTCACCGCCGCCGACGGCATCACCGTCGCCGACCTGACGGCGTCCGGCGGCGACGGGCAGATCAACCTGCAGAGCGGCGTCAGCCTGAAGCTGGTGACCAACAACGGCACCATCTCCTTCGCCAACACCGCCAACGCCATCATCGCCAGCGGCACCGGCTCCATCACCATGGAGGCGGGGTACGACAGCGTCACCAACTACAGCGGCAAGCTTCAGAACATCGGCGTCCTGCAAACCGGCAGCGGCAACATCACGCTGCGCGGCGCCGACGGCGTGGCGCTGTCCGGCACGCTGACCACCAGCGGCGGCACCATCGACATCGACGCCGACGGTGACCAGGCGGGCGGCGGCGGCTTCACCACCTCGGTCGCCATCGCCACCAACGGCGGCAACCTGACGGTCAAGGCCGGCGACGACGGCGTCACGCTCAACGGCAACATCGCGCTCGGAGCCGGCAGCCTGACCTTCAACAGCACCGCCGGGCACACCGGCACCTACCGGCTGGGTGGCCAGCTGTCGCTGCTCAACGACGTCACCTTCACCCAGCCGATGACGCTCAACTCGGGCGCCGGCATCAGCACCAGCGGCACCATCGGCTTCACCAACACCGTGTCCATGGCCTCGGGCGCCGGCGTCACACTGACGGCGAACGGCTTCTCGTCCACCAACACCCTCGACGGCCAGAGCGGCACCCTCACGCTGAAGCCGTACGACACCACCAAGACCGCCCGCGTGTCCGGCACCGCCAACGCGGGCGAGCTGGACCTGACCGGCATCCTGGCGAAGCTCAGCAACTTCACCCAAGTCAACTACAACAACGCGTCGGGCACCGGCGGCATCGCCATCGGCAGCGGGCTCAGCTACAGCCTGCCGCTCAGCCTCACCACCGGCGGCACGCTGAGCGCCACCGGCACGGTCTCGGTCGACAGCGGGCAGGCGCTGACGCTGGCGGCGCCGACGCTCAGCATCGGCGGCGCGCTGGCCGGCCCCGCCGGCATCACGCTGAGCGCGGATTCGCTGACGCTGGGCGGCGGCGCCAACAGCCTGACCAGCGGCGGAGCGGTGACGCTGCAGCCCTACAGCGCTGGGACCAACGTCGTCGTCAACGGCACCGGCACGGGGCTGGAGATCACCCCGAGCATTCTCAGCGCGGTCGACGCGTCGGTACCCAGCCTGGTCATCGGGCGCAGCGACGGCACCGGCGCGGTCTCGGTGGCGGCCGCCACCACCTTCACCCGCAACACCACGCTGCGCACCGGCACCGGCAGCATCGCCATCGGCAACGCGGTGTCGGCGGGCGCCAACCGCCTGACGCTGAGCGCCACCGGCGGCACGGTGACGCAGAGCGCGGCGATCACCGCCGCCGGGCTGGAACTGCTGGGCGCCGGCGGCACGCACACGCTGACCAACGCCGGCAACACGGTGACCACGCTGGCCGGCGACACCGGGACGGTGACGTTCGGCAACAACGGCTCCTTCACCGTGGGCACCGCCAACACGGTGGGGCTGACGGTGTCGGGCGGGCTGACGCTGTACGCCGTCGGCGGCGACCTGACGGTGGCGCAGTCCATCCAGAAGTCCGGCTCAACCGCGGTCAGCGCCGCCCTGCGCGCCGACGGCTCGGTCATCACCAGCGGCGGGGCGGACATCCAGCTCGCCAGCGGCGCGTCGAACCTCTTCAACATCACCATCAACCCCGACCGCGACGCCGACGGCCAGGGCGCCGCCACGCTCGGCAGCGGCACGACAGTGGCAAGCAACGGCGGCACCATCGAGATCGCTGGCGGCAGCGCCACCGACGTCTCCGGCCGGCTGACCGGCGCGGCGCGCGGGCTGGCCGGGCGGGTCGACGGCATCCAGCTGGACGGCGCCACGCTGAACGCCGGCGGCGGCGGCATCGTGCTGCGCGGCACCGGCGCCGACGCGGCGAACGCGGCGGGCGTCAACCTGATCGGCGGCAGCACGGTGACCACGTCCGGCACCGGCGCCGTCACCATCACCGGCACCAGCGGCACCGGCGCCTTCAGCGGGCTGCGCGGCGTCAACCTGGGCGACAGCGCCGACAGCAGCACGCAGACCGTCAGCACCGTCAGCGGCGCCCTCACCATCACCGGCACCGCCGCGTCGGGCGCCGCCGGCCAGTACGCGGTCGGCATCCGCTCGCAGTCCGGCAACCTCTCCAGCCAGAGCGGGTCCATCACGCTGACCGGCACGGCGTCGGCGGGCGGCACCACCGACGCTTATGGGGTCGAGCTGAACGGCCGCTCCGCGACCAAGAGCATCGCCTCGACCACCGGCGCCATCGCGCTGACCGGCGTCGGCGGCGGCGCCAGCGGCGCCAGCAACTGGGGCATCGTCCAGTACGACGACTTCACCATCGGCTCCACCAGCGGCGGCGTGACGCTGACGGCGACCGGCGGCACGGGCAGCCTCGACTACTCCAACAACAGCACCGGCACCGCCAACAAGATCGGCAACGGCACCAGCGGCACCGTCACCATCAACGCCGACACGCTCAGCCTGGACGGCGGCGCCGTGTCCTCGACGGGCCTCGTGGCGATCCGTCCGCGCTCCGGCAGCCGCGCCATCATCCTCGGCTCGACCACCGACGCCGCCGCGGCGCTGGAGCTGTCGGACGCCGAGCTGGATCGGATCACCGCCGGCACCCTGCGCATCGGCAACGGCGCCGGAACCAGTGCGATCACCGTCAGCGCCGACCTGTCGCCGGCCAACGCCACGACGCTGTCGATGGTCACGGGTGGCACCTACACTCAGGGCGCCGGCATCACCGTCACCGCGCCGAACATCGACATCAGCGCCGCCGGCACGCAGACGCTGAACGGCACGCTCAGCACCACCGGCGGCCTGACGCTGACCGGCAACAGCCTGGTCGTCGGCGGCAGCCTCGCCAGCACCGGTACGGTGACGTTCCAGCCCTACGCCGCCTCCGACAGCATCTCGGTCGCCGGCACCGGCGGGACGCTGGCGCTGACCACCGGCATCCTGGACGCGGTGGCGTCCACGGCGAGCAACCTGATCATCGGGCGCAGCGACGGCACCGGCGCCATCACCGTCAGCCCCTACACCTTCTCCACCAACGCCACGTTGCGCAACCCCGGCAGCGGCAGCGCCGGCATCAGCATCGGCGGCGCCCTGTCGGTCGGCTCGAAAAACCTGACGCTCAACACCACGGGCGCGGTGAGCCAGAGCGCGGCGATCACCGCGGGCGGCCTGGAACTGCTGGGCAGCGGTGCAACGTACACGCTGACCAACGCCGGCAACGCCGTCACCACGCTGGCCGGCAGCACCGGGATGGTGAATCTCACCGATTCCACCAGCCTGACGGTGGGCACGGTCAACACCACCGGGCTGACGACCACCGACGCGCTGACGCTGAGCCTGGGTTCGGTGGACACGACGCTGACCACCTCGCAGGCGGTGACGGCCGGCGGTACGACGACGCTGAGCGCCGACCGCATGGCGCTCGGCTCGGCGCTGAGCGCCAGCGGCCAGACGGTGACGTTGCAGTCGAAGACCGCCGGCCGCGCCATCGACCTGGGCTCGGCGACGGATGCGGCCTCGGCGCTGGAGCTGTCCGACACCGAGCTGGACCGCGTCACCGCCGGCACCCTGCGCATCGGCGACAGCGGCGCCGGGGCGATCAGCGTCAGCGCCGCGGTGTCGCCGGCCAACGCCGCGACGCTCAGCCTGCTGAGCGGCAGCGGCGTGGCGCAGTCCGGTGGCGGCGCCATCACGGCGACCAACCTGCGGCTCAGCGTCGGCGGCGCGGTCGCGCTCGGCACCAACAGCAACAGCGTGACGACGCTGGCGCTGGCCGGCAGCGGCAA
>NZ_LGQZ01000001.1 GCF_003116015.1 Azospirillum sp. TSO22-1 | reverse complement strand
TAGCTCGTCAGGCTCATAACCTGAAGGTCGCAGGTTCAAATCCTGCCCCCGCAACCACCGATACAGACACTCCCGCGAGCCCTGCTCCGGGAGTGTTCTGCTTTTGGGCCGCCCACTCCAGGAGCGTGCCGAACTCGCCGCACAGCGTCATGTCGAGCTGTGCCGCCCCACTTCCTCGACCGCTGAACGCACGACCATATGCGGCGGTGATCTCGCTGGTCAGCTACGCGCTGCGGCCGCCGGAGGACGATCACGCGCGCATTCCCGCGCATCTCGCCAGCCAGCACGTCAGCATCGAGGTCCACCACTGCCGGTGACCGCCGGGATACGGCGGTCAGTACGGTGAGAGCGGCAAATGGACGCGGCTCCGCGACGGCACGCGGCGCCTCTCCGTGTTCATTCAATGTTTTGAAATGTCCGGCGCGACTTGCGCCGTTCAAGTACACTGATAAGCGAGGGACTGCGAACGCAGTTTCAGTTCGCCTTCCAGATAGGCACGGAATCCCGGGGAACAGATGAGCTTGGCGATCTCCTCCTTGTCCAGGATGGGGATGAACGGGTTGTTCGACAGTTCTTCGAAAGCCGCTCTGGCCAACAGCCAAAGATCAGGCGGAAGTGCCTTGATGTAGCGGCCCAGGGCATAATCGTCCTCTTGCGCCATGCCGGCGCCCTCCCGCTCTAGACTGTCAGAAACAATGACGGTGAAATGAGAATTGCGCAAAGGAGCTCCCTCGTAAATAGGGACTTGGTTAACAACGAGGTAAAGCTGCACGCTGTTGTTGGCGCGCCACATTATACTTTCTATGTAGCCGCTCCGTTGCGCCGTCCGATGGGTTGAACCGGAGCTTCGGTATGCTGGTCATACCGCTTCCGCTTAGAATTGTGGCGTGAATTACAAAAGCCGCTAAAAAGCGAATAGCATGGACGCATTGACACGTTTTGCGTCGCTGCCGTACAAACCTACCCGAAAGACGTAAGAAAATACCTCGATATGCGTAATACTCCCGTATGCAGCGTCGCGAGTCGGGTACGATGATGTCCGTGGACGTGGAAATCAGCGAAGTCGGTCCGCGCGACGGCTTGCAGGGCCTGAAGGCGTTCGTTCCCACCTCGGTGAAAACCGCCTGGATCACCGCCGAGGCGGCGGCCGGCGTGCGGGAGATCGAGGTGTGCTCCTTCGTCCCGGCGAAGGTGGTGCCGCAGTTCACCGACGCGAGGGAGGTGGTGGCGCACGCGCTGTCCGTTCCCGGGCTGACGGTGGCCGCCCTGGTCCCCAACCTGCGCGGCGCCGAGGACGCGGTTGCGGCCGGCGTGCACAAGATCACCTTCACGCTCTCGGCCAGCCGCAGCCACAGCCTCGCCAACGTGCGCCGCACGCCGGAGGAGCAACTGGCGGAGTTCGCGCGCATCGTCGCTTTCGTGCGTGGCCTGCCCAAGGAGAGGCGGCCGTTCCTGTCGGCCGGGCTGTCCACCGTGTTCGGCTGCGTCTACGAGGGCGCGGTGGACGAGGGCGCGGTGCGCCGGCTGGCCTCCGCGCTGGCCGAGGCCGGGGCGGATGACGTCAGCCTCGCCGACACCACCGGCTCCGCGCACCCGCTCCAGGTCCGCCGCGTGGTCGCGGTGGTGAAGGCGGAGATCGGCGATACGCTGACCGCGCTGCACCTGCACGACACCCGCGGCCTGGGGCTGGCCAACGTGCTGGCCGGGCTGGACGCCGGAATCCGCGCCTTCGACGCGGCGCTGGGCGGGCTGGGCGGCTGTCCGTTCGCGCCGGGGGCGCTGGGCAACATCGTCACCGAGGACCTCGTCTACATGCTGGAGGCGATGGGTCTGCGCACCGGCATCGACCTCGACCGGCTGGTCGCGGCGCGGCGTGAGCTTGCGGCCGCGCTGCCCGGCGAGCGCTTTGTCGGCCACCTGCATCACGCCGGGGTACCGAAGGGCTTCCGCCCCCCATCCGCGTCCATCCCCTGAGCCTTCCGGACATCCGCATGAACAGCGCCCCTTCCGACAGCACGTCTCCCCTCGCCGGCATCCGGGTGCTGGAACTGGACCACATGGTGATGGGGCCGACCTGCGGCCTCGTGCTCGCCGACCTTGGCGCCGACGTCATCAAGGTCGAGCCGATGCCCGGCGGCGACAAGACACGCAAGCTGACCGGTTCGGGTGCCGGCTTCTTCGCCACTTACAACCGCAACAAGCGCTCGATCGCCGTCGACCTGACCGTGCCGGAGGGCACCGCCGTGGCGCGGCGCATCGCCGAGACCGCCGACGTGCTGGTCGAGAACCTCCGCCCCGGCTCGCTGGACAGGATGGGCCTGGGCTGGGAGGAGCTGCGGACGATCAACCCGCGGCTGGTCTACTGCTCGCTCAAGGGCTTCCTGCCCGGCCCGTACGAGAACCGCGCGGCGCTGGACGAGGTGGTGCAGATGATGGGCGGACTGGCCTACATGACCGGCCCGCCGGGCCGGCCGCTGCGCGCCGGTGCCTCGGTCAACGACGTGATGGGCGGGCTGTTCGCCGCCATCGCCATCCTCGCTGCGCTGCGCCAGCGCGACGTTACCGGTCGGGGGCAACTGGTGCGCGCCGGGCTGTTCGAGAACAACGTCTTCCTGATGGCGCAGCATATGGCGCAGTACGCGGTGACCGGCAAGCCGGCCGCCCCGATGCCGGCGCGGCTGGCCGCCTGGGCGGTGTACGACGTGTTTACCACCAGGGACGACGCGCCGGTGTTCCTGGGGGTGGTCACCGACACGCAGTGGCGCGCCTTCTGCACCCATTTCGGGCTGAGCGACCTGCTGAACGACCCCGAACTGGCCAGCAACCCGCAACGCGTGGCTGCGCGCGACCGCATCATCCCCGCGGTCGCCGCGCTGTGTGCCGCGCGCAGCAAGGTCGAGCTGATGGAGGCGTTCGAGCGCCTGGGCCTGCCCTATGCCCCCATCGTCCGCCCGGACGAGCTGTTCGACGACCCGCACCTCAACGCGTCCGGCGGGCTGCTGGACGTGACGCTGCCCTCGGGCGGGTGCACGCGGTTGCCGGCGCTGCCGGTGGAGATCGGCGGCGCGCGGCCGGGCGTCTATCGCGACGTGCCCCGCGCCGGTGAGCACACCCGCGAGATCCTTGCCGAGCTGGGCGTCGGCGCGGACGACATCGACCGGCTGGCGGGGGCGGGCGTGGTCGGCCCGTAAGCCCGGCTGCCGCTGCCCGAGACAGGAGTGACCGACATGATCCGATCCAACCTCCATACCCTGGGCCGCATCCTGGGGCTCGCCGCGCTCGTGGCGCCATGTCTGGTGTTTAGCACCTTGCTCCGCCCGGCCGGTGCCGCCGAGTTCGTCATGGCGACGGTGTCGCTGACCAGCGAGGACTTCCAGCTGGCCATGGCGTGGTCCGACCTGCTGACCCAGCGCAACACCGGCATGCGCATCACCCCCGTCGCCACCGGCACCGTGAAGGGGCTGCGCAACATGGCACAGGGGCGCGCCGACCTGTCGCTGATCGGGGCGCCGCACTACCTGGACGCGGTCAACCGCGACGGCAGCTTCAAGGAAGACCCGCCGAGCATGATCGAGGGCTACAAGAACCTGCGGGTGCTGTTCGCCATCGACACCGGCATGGGCCAGTATGTGGTGCGCGCCGACAGCCCGATCCACACGCTGGCCGATCTCAAGGGGCGGCGCGTCAGCATCGGTCGGCCGGGCGGCAACGCCGGACGCGTCTCGGTCTCGCTGTTCAAGGTGCACGGCGCCGACGCCGAGCGCGGCGAGGTCCTCACCGAGTACCTGGACTACGGCCCCTCGCTCGACCGGCTGGGCAACGGGCAGATCGACGCCACGTTGGTGTGGGGCGGGTTGCCGCAGGCCGGCATCGACCAAGCCTCGCGCAACACGCCGCTGCGCTTCCTCTCGCCCGACCCGGGCAGCCTGACGGCGCTGCAGGGCGCGATCAGCAACGGCGCCCACTACCTTTACCGCACCATTCCGGCGGGCCGGATCAAGGAGGCCTACGGCGCGCGCGTGGCCAGCGACGGCGATGTGGTGTTCTGGACCTTCCCCTTCATGGTGATGGTGCGCGCCGACCTGCCGGAGCAGGCGGCCTACACGCTCTGCCGCACCTTCTGGGGCGGGGTGGACCGGGTGCGTGCCAGCTCCGCCGCGCTGGCGCTGATCGACCAAGCCAACGCCGCGTCGGGCCTGTCGGCCGAGTTGCATCCCGGCGCCCGCCGTTGCCTGAGCGAACTCGGCGCGCTCTGACCCTTCCAGCTTCACGGAGAAGGCCATGACCAGCCTGACCGAAACCGCTGCCGTGGCGCCGACCATCGAGAGCCTGCGGCGTGGCGTCGGGGCGGCGCTGTGCGCCGCGCTCGCCGCCTTCATCATCGGTTCCACCCTGTACGGCCGGCTGACCGTCTGGGTGCAGTACGAGGTGGTGCTGATGCTGGCGCTGGGCGCCCTGTTCGCGCTGCGGCCGGGGCCGCTGGCGGCGCGGCCGGCGCTGGACGCGCTGCTGGCGCTGGCGCTGACCGTCGCCGGCGCCTCTGCCGGCGTCTACATGATCCTCAACTACCAGGACATCGCCGCCTTCCGCGAGGGCCTGCCCAACGGCTGGGACCTGACCGCCTACGTGGTCGGCACGCTGGTGGTGCTGGAGGGCGCGCGCCGGGCCGAAGGCTGGATGCTGCTGGGCGTCGTGCTGGCCGGCATCGCCTACCTGGGGTTCGGCAACCTGCTGCCGGGCTGGGCGGGGCACCGCGGCATGGGGGTGGAGGAGGTGGCCGAGCTGTCCTACAGCAGCAATGGCATCTTCGGCGTGGCGCTCGGCTCGGTGGTGGAGATCGTCTACGTCTTCGTGATCTTCGGCGTGGTGCTTCGGCTCAGCGGGGTGGGCGACTTCTTCGACTGGATCGCCGGGGCGCTGTCGATGGGCCGGCGCTCGGGCTCGGCGCAGTGCGCCATCGTCGCCTCGGCGCTGTTCGGCTCGATCAACGGCTCGGCGACGGCCAACGTGGTGGCGAACGGCTCCATCACCATCGCGACCATGCACCGCGCCGGCTTCTCCAAGGCCTACGCGGGGGCGGTGGAGGCCTCCTCCTCGGTGGTCGGCCAGATCATGCCGCCGGTGATGGGCGTGGGCGCCTTCATCATGGCGGAGATCACCGGCGTTCCCTACGGCAACATCATGCTGGCGGCGCTGGTGCCGTCGTTCCTGTTCATCTTCTCGCTGTCCTGCGTGACGGCGCTGGAGGCGGACAAGCTCGGCATCAAGCCGCCGGAGGGGCAGGACGGCACCTGGACGCGGCTGCGGGTGATCCAGATGGTGATCACGGTGGTCTCCTTCACGGTGCTGCTGACCATGCTGTTCAGCGGCTACTCGGTGGACCTGTGCGGATTGGGGGCCATCGCCGCACTGCTGGGCCTGGCGTTCCTGTTCCCGGAGACGCGGCCGGACCGGGAGACGCTGCGCCGCATGCTGGTCGAGGGCGGGCAGGAGGGGCTGACCGTGGCGGTGTCCTGCGCGGCCATCGGCATCATCATCGGCGCGGTGTCCGCCACGGGGTTGGGCATCAAGCTCAGCCAAGCGATCGTCGTGCTGGGGCAGAGCGACTTGTTCCTGGCGCTGATCGCCGCGGTGGCGTGCTCGCTGCTGCTCGGCATGGCGCTGCCGACGGCGGCCTCCTACCTGTTGGTGGTGTTCACCGCTGGGCCGGCGCTGACCGAGCTCGGCCTGCCGACGCTGACCACGCACATGTTCGCCTTCTACTACGCGGTGATGTCGGCGATCACGCCGCCGGTGGCGCTGGCGGTGTTCGCCGCCGCCGCCATCGCCCAGGAACCGGTGATGCGGATCACGATGCACTCCATGCGCCTGTGCATCGTCGCCTTCCTGTTCCCGTTCCTGTGGGTCTATCAGCCCGAACTGATGCTGCAGGACGTGTCGCTGGCGACCCTGCCCGCCATCCTCGCCTCGCTGGCGACGCTGGCCCTGGCGGTGGTGATGCTGGCGGCGGTGCAGGTCGGCCATTTCCACGGCCGGATACTGTGGGCCGAGCGGCTGGTGCTCGCGGCGTGCGCCGCGCTGATCTACGTGCCGGGGGCGCTCAGCACCGGCATCGGCTTCACCATCGGCGGCGCCATCCTGGCGCGCCGGCTGCTGGCTTATCGCCGCCAATCCGTGGAGGTTGCACTGTGAGTCTCTACCCGCCGCCCGAGACCGTGAAGGCCGAGGTCTTCGCCCGCCTGCCCGAGGAGTTCCGCCGCAAGGGCCGCCGCAGCGCGTGGGCTGACGCCAACAAGCGCGGGGAGGAGTTGCACTCCTTCCTCGAGGGGCCGGCCTTCGACGCCCGGGGCAACCTGTGGCTGACCGACATTCCCTGGGGCCGCATTTTCCGCGTCTCGCCCGACGGCGTGTTCACGCTGGTGGCGGAGTACGACGGCGAGCCGAACGGGCTGGCCTTCCACCGCGACGGCCGGCTGTTCATCGCCGACTACAGGAAGGGCATCCTGGTCCTCGACCCGGGGACCGGGCAAATCGAGCCGGTGCTGGAGCGCGCCCGCGGCGAATGTTTCAAGGGTGTAAACGATCTGGTGTTCGCGGCCAGCGGCGACCTCTACTTCACCGACCAGGGGCAGACCGGCCTGCACGACCCGACCGGCCGGCTGTACCGCCTGGGTACCGATGGCCGGCTGACCTGCCTGTTCGACACGCTGCCCAGCCCCAACGGCTTGGTTCCCAACAAGGCGGAGACCGCCATCTACGTCGCGGTCACCCGCGCCAACGCCATCTGGCGCGTGCCCTTGGCAGCCGATGGCTCCACCTCCAAGGTCGGCCTGTTCATCCAGCTGTCGGGAGGGTTGTCGGGACCGGACGGAATGGCGCTCGATTCGGATGGCGGATTGTGGGTGGCGCACGCAGGAAACGGCTGTGTGTGGGGATTCGACATCCTTGGTGCGCCAAAATGTCGCATCCTTTCGGGCGAGGGATTGTTCACGACGAACCTCTCCTTTGGCGGAGAAGCCGGCCAAACGGTCTACATCACCGAATCCGAGAGTGGGACGGTGATAAAATACCGCCTTCCGGTGGCAGGAAAGCCTTTGTTTGGGCCATCGAATCGCTGATTCGCATACAAACACACAACATTGTCGGGTACGCAAACGAACGGCGCCGTTCCATACGGTGCCGTTTTCCTATTTCGTGCGTGTAACACGGATGTTGCGAATTAACGGTTCGTAAGTGGTTTGAAATTGCCGAACATCGCACATGCTTGCGGTAGGCGCATACCTGTGCATGCACCAAAACTAGGTTGCATTTATTAAATACGTGACATAAAAGGGACCCACGACGTCAACGGCACCGCCCAAAAGGGTGAAACGGTACGGGGCGTCGCAATCATAAAAATCAAAACGTGATTCGCAGCACCGGACACCCTGTGAAGGGGCTGGCGAGGCGGTCGCGTTGTGGGTTTGACCGGCCGGCGACTGCATCCTCGTCGGCGCGGAAACCACTCATTCGTTTTGAATTTTGACACTGGGCGAGCATCGCTTTCCAGAGCGCGGACGCTTGCCTCACCGATACGTGAAAGGAAGCGGGTCTCATGTCTTTGCAAAAGTGCTTCATCGTCGATTCGACCCTCCGCGAAGGCGAGCAGTTCGAACTCAGCCACTACACCCTCGCGGACAAGATCGCGATCGCTCGCGCCCTCGATTCGTTCGGCGTCGACTTCATCGAGGTCTCCTCGCCCGCGGTGAGCCCCAGCGCCCGCGAGGCCTGCAAGGTGCTGACCGGCCTGAAGCTGCGCGCCCACGTCGCCGCCCACCTGCGCTGCCACATGGACGACGTCCGTCTGGCGTTGGAATGCGGCATCACCGCATTCAACCTGTTCATGGCCTCCTCGCCGATCCTGCGCGCCTCCAGCCACGGCCGCGGCGTCGAGGAGATCGTCCGCCAGGCCACCGAGGTCGCCGCCTACATCAAGCGCGAGCGTCCGGAGGCGATCGTCCGCTTCTCCTGCGAGGACGCGTTCCGCAGCTCGCTCGACGACCTGCTCTCCATCTACGTGCCGCTGTCGAAGACCGGCCTGTTCTCGCGCTTCGGCATCGCCGACACGGTCGGCGCCGCCAGCCCGCTGCGCGTCATGCAGACGCTGCAGATCGTCCGCAAGGCGCTGGGCCCCGATATCGACATCGAGTTCCACGGCCACAACGACACCGGCTGCGCCACTGCCAACGCCTGGATGGCGGTCGAGGGCGGCGCCACGCACATCGACACCTGCGTCATGGGCCTGGGCGAGCGCAACGGCATCACCCGCCTGGAGGACCTGGTCGCCGCCATCTACGCGGTGGACCACGAGGCGGCGCGCGCGCGCTTCGACCTGCCGGCGCTGAAGCCGCTGGTCGAGTTGGTGGCCCGCATCGTCGGCGTGGAGGTCCCCTTCGGCGCCTGCATCGTCGGCTCCAGCGCCTTCACCCACAAGGCGGGCGTGCACTCCAAGGCGATCATCGCCAATCCGAAGACCTACGAGATCCTCGACCCGGCCGATTTCGGCCTGGAGCGCAACGTGATGATCGCCCACCAGCTGGTCGGCTGGAACGCGGTCAAGGCGCGCGCCGGCCAGCTCGGCTACGACCTCGACGCCGAGGCGCTGAAGCGCATCACCGCCACGCTGAAGGACATCGCGTCGCGCCGCCGCATCACCAACGGCGACGTGGACGAGCTGATCGCCGGCGCCGCCGCCGTGAACGGCAACGAGATCGACGCCACCGAGTTGAAGGCGGCCGCCTGATGAGCACGCAGCACACCCCCTCCACTGGCCCCTCCACCGCCCCCTTCACCACCATCGCTCCCGGCATCGGCTTCGGCGGCCCGCTGCCCGCCGGCTGGCGGTCGATGGCCGACAGCGAGGTGCTGGTCCTGGTCGGCGTCACCGGCGCCGGCAAGTCCACGGCGATCACCGCGTTGGAGCAGCGCGGCATCCGCTTCAGCCTGCTGCCCGACCGCCGTGTCGTCACCGACAAGGCGATCATCCCGCTCTACGCCGACGGGCCGGTGACCGACCGCGTGCAGCGCTTCTCGATCACCCAGCGCTTCACGCACGACTGCCCGGGCGGCATGGCGGCGGTGCTGGCCGGGTTGGCGGCCGACGCCTCCAAGCGCGGTCTGCCGCTGGTGTTCGACGGCCTGCGCGGCGAGGCCGAGGTGGTGCACGCCGCCGAGGCGCTGCCGCAGGCGCGCTTCCTGGTGCTGACCGCACCGGATATGGTGCGCCTGATGCGCCTGCTGAAGCGCGGCGACGCCTTCGACCGCGCGGCGCCGGGCACCGACGCGGCGGTCGGCTCGAACTTCGAGCTGCCGGGCGCCGAGGGCATCCTGACCGACGAGGAGGTCGCCCGGCTGCGCGCCGAGGTGGCGGTGGGCACGCTGGAGGCTGCCGACGTTCTGGCGAAGTTCAAGATCATCGCCGCCGAGCGCCGCAACTACGACCCGGACCGTGCGGTCGACACGCTGATGACCATCGCGCCGGAGCGCACCGCGGTGGTCGACACCACGGTGTCCGGCCCGGCGGAGGTCGGTTCCGTGCTGGCTCGCCTGCTGACCGGCCGCCGTCACCGACTCGCCGCCTGACACGGCGTTCGTCGTCACGAAAAAGCCGCCGGCTTCCGCAGGGAGGCCGGCGGCTTTTTTGTGTGCGTGGGTCTACCGCACCAGCGCGTCCAGCAGCGCCAGCACGCCGGCGCCGGCCGCGCCGACCAGCAGCGCGGTGGCCAGGTTGCGGCTGAACACCAGCTTCGGGTAGGGCACGTGGAACATCTGGCTGGCCACCATCACCGTTACCCCGACGGGCGAGATGGTCACCGCCAGGCTCCAGCCGATGATCAGCGCCTCGGCCAGTGACAGCCGCGCTACCGCGTCCGGCAGGTTGGCGAAGACGCCGAGCAGCACCGAGGCGGAGATCGCCGGGTGCAGGCCGAGCGCGCCGGCCAGCAGCATGATGGCGATCACCGCCAGCAGCAGCGGGAACGGTGGCAGCCCGACCAGCAGCGGCGCCACCGTCGGGGCGAAGCCCGGCAACCCGGTCAGCACCGCCGCGAAGATGTTGGCCGCCGCCACCAGCAGCAGTTCGTCGCTGCCGTAGACGATGCCGCCCAGGCTGGTCTTCAGGAGCGGCTCCGCCTTCTCGCGGCCCATGGGCGCCAGGAGCGCCGCGCTCAGCAGCGGCACACCGACCACCACCGCACCCATGGCGCCGATGCCGGTGAGCCACATGATGGCGACGAACACCGCGGCGATCAGCGCCGAGATCGGGACCAGCGGCAGCAGGCCGTGGAAGATGCGCATCAGGCTGCGCGGCCCGGTGCCCGCCACCGCGAGGTCGGCGGCCAGCGCCAGCACCGCGCAGGCGAGGCCCAGCAGGATTACCGAACCCGCCGGCACGTCGTGCATCTGATGGGTGACGTAGGCGACGCCGACGAAGAACGGCGACCAGAAGGCGGCGAAGCTGATGCCGCGCACCGAGGCCAGCGCCGCCTCGCGCCGGCCGCGCTCGTGGACGTCGGCCTGCATCAGCGGCGCCAGCACCGCGTGCGCGCCGAAGGACAGGAAGCTGCCGATCCCGAAGGCGCCGACCAGGAATCCGCCCTCCACCTGCCGCGGGTCGAGTGGGGCGAGCCGGGTGCGCACCTCGCGGATCGCCTGGCCGGCGTGCGCGATGGTGCGCAGCAACTGCAGCACGCACAGGAAGGCGCCCAGCAGCATGGCGTTGTGCAGCCCCTGCCAGATCGGCCACGGGTTGCCGACCGCCCAGGTCACCGCGGCGACCGCCGCGGCCAGCAGGGCGAACAGCACCCGCGTGGTGCGCCGCGCCCGCACCACCGCCGGCGGGATGAACAGCGCCAGCAGCACCGCCGCGACGTCGCCCAGCGGCCCCGTCCAGGGCGGCACCAGGAGTGCGACGAATTGCAGCGCCGTCAGCCCGATCAGCAGGATCTGGATCGGCCGCACGATGGCGCGCTGCAGCGGCGACGCGTGCTGGGCGTCGGGAAGCGCCGTCTGCTTATCGGAAGTGGTCATGGTGCGGCCGGCCGTTTGTCGTTCGCAAGGATTGCATACTCTGTTATGCAACTGAAACGGTTGCATAATAGATCGAATTGCATCCAATCATATAGAATGATTTAACACGTTCGTCGTATTGGTAGGCGGTCGCCTGCGGTTCCTGCTCTCCTGATGCGGGGAATGGGGCCGGAAGGGGCAATGATCGGATGACGGTTGGAGGATGGTGCTCTCCCTTGGGATGATGGTCCGTTCCAGCGCTGACGTGGTAATGCGAAAATACCGCGACGTTTTGTCTCCTAAATCGGGTGGCAAGCGCGCGTGTCCACCGCATAAAGTTGCGTAAATCGCGCAACGATCGCGCTGGCGCTACGTAGCTTCGCCGATTGTACGCCAACAGACAAAACACGCCACGGAAGGTGAGCCGCATGTTCGAGATGAAAGACTTGGGCCGTGTGACGTCCCCGTTCCGCACCGCCGCCCGCGTGGCGGCCGCCGGTGCGCTGCTCCTTGGTCTGCTGGGGGCCGGACCGGCGTCGGCCCAGGTGACTCGCGTCGTCACCGCCAACTTCGCGCCGCTGACCGACAACTCGTCGCCGGACAAGAAGGGCCTGCTGCACGACCTCGTCCGCGAGATGATGAAGCTCCAGAAGGTCGACAAGCCGATCGAGTTCATGGCGTGGCCGGATGCGGTGGCCGAAGCCGATGCCAAGCCCGGCACCCTGTTCTTCCCGGTCACGCGCAACAAGGAGCGCGAGGACAAGTATCTCTGGCTGACCAAGATCTTCGACATGGACCGCTCCTTCGGCGGGCGTCCGGGCAGCGCCCCGATCAACACGCTGGACGACGCCAAGCGCCTGAAGGGTGTCGGTACCACGGTCAACAGCGCCTCGCTCACCTTCCTGAAGCAGAAGGGCCTGACCAACATCGTCGAGTTCGCCACCTCGCGCGATCTGATGCAGGGCCTGCTCGACGGCAAGATCGACGTGGCCTACCAGCCCAACCCGTTCTGCAAGACCGACTGGAAGGCGGTCGGCGGCCAGGGCGCGCTGGTCTTCGGCGAGCCGCAGGAGCGCTCCGCCGCCTACCTCGCGGCCAACAAGGCGTCGACCCTGAATCCGGCGGACTGGCAGGAGGCGCTGAAGGTCCTGGAACAGGCCGGCGACTTCGAGCAACTGCTCAAGCTCTACGGCATGGAGTGACGCGGTCGGCGGGCGGCCGGTTTCGGCCGCCCGTCTCCGTTTCCGGGGTTGAGTCGGAGAGTTTTCTGAATACTGCAGTATGGGTGAAATTTAATTGACGTGAGAGCGATCGGTGATTGATTTGCGAAGATGACTTGGGTTTATTTGTTTTTGATTTAGTGAATGAATGGCAATTTGCAATGTTATGAACTGCCGTATTGTCGTGCCTATGATGTCCTTTGTTCGTTTCGGCCGGGCGGGTATTTGATGGTGCCGTGGCTGTGACGTTCTGTCCCGGGGGAAGTCTGTGATGTCGATGGACGGTTTGACGGAAGCGGCCCCGAAAGGCCTGTTCTTCATGCGCAGCATCAGCCAGAAGATCATCGTCTGGGTGGTGCTCCTGCTGGCGTTGGGCCTCGGCAGCCTGATCACCTATCAGGCGATGAAGGTGCGCGAGCTGGCACTGACGGTCTTCGACCAGGGTTCGACGCAGGTGACCCGGCTCCTGGCCGACAACCTGTCGTCGGCGGTCAAATACGCCCGCACCGAGGCGATCAAGGGCTCCTACGCCGACGTGGCGCAGAACGCGCAGGCTGGGCTCGACGCCGTGCTGGTGCTGGACAAGTCCGGCAAGCCGCTCGACAGCTACACCCGCGCCGGCGTCGATGCCGCGGCGGTCGCCCGCTTCGCCGAGGAGACCCGCGCGCGCGCCGAGAGCGGCGCGGTCGTCCAGTCCACGGACCAGCAGACGCTGGTGATCACGCCGGTCGTCTCCGGCACCCAGCGCGAGCGCGTCGGCTACCTCGCCGCGGCGTGGAGCCGCAAGGCCGTGGTCGATCAGATCACGTCGGACACCGAGGCCTCGGTCGTCATCTCGCTGGCGGTGGTGGTGGTCCTGGTGCTGGCCCTGTACGTGCTGGTCCGCCGCATCGTCATAACGCCGACGCTGGAGATCAGCACGGCGATGCAGATGATCTCCGACAACAATCTGGACATCCGGCTGACCTGCCTGAAGCGCGCCGACGAGATCGGCACCATCGCCCGCGCGGTCGGGGTGTTCCGCGACAGCACCGCCAAGGTCCGCCTGCTCAACGACGAGCAGGAGCGCACCAAAACCGAGGCGGAGGCCACGCGCAAGAAGCTGCTGGCCCAGCTGGCGCAGGACTTCGAGTCCAACGTGTCGACCCTGGTCGAGCAGGCGCTGATGGCCGCCAGCGAGATGGGCGAGTTCGCCCACACGCTCGCCAAGCGCGTCGCCGAGGCCGAGCGGGGCGCGGTGGAGATCGCCAGCGCCACCTCGCACACCATGGAGAACGTCGGCAGCATCGCCTCGGCCACCGAGCAGCTGTCGGCCACCACCTCGGAAATCTCCATGCGAATCAACCAGTCGGTGGAGGGCGCGCGCAACACCGCCGAGGCCGCCGACCAGACCAGCCACACCATTGAGGCGCTGGCCAGCCAGGCGCTGCGCATCGGCGACATCGTCAAGATGATCAACGACATCGCCAGCAAGACCAACCTGCTGGCGCTGAACGCCACCATCGAGGCGGCGCGCGCCGGCGACGCCGGCAAGGGCTTCGCGGTGGTCGCCAGCGAGGTCAAGCAACTGGCCAACCAGACCGCCAAGGCGACCGAGGACATCACCCAGCAGATCAACGGCGTGCAGTCCTCCACCCAGCGCGCCGTGGACGAGATCAAGTACATCTCCAAGGTCGCCGAGGGCGCGCGCGAGATCGCCACCGGCATCGCCGCCGCGGTCGAGGAGCAGAACATCACCACGCACGAGATCTCGCGCGCCGCCAACCACGCGGCCACGGGCACCCAGGCGGTCGCCACCAACATCGACCTGGTCACTGGCGAGGTGGTGGACGCCAGCCACATGGCCAAGGACCTGCTGGACGCCAGCCGCAAGGTGTCGGAGCAATTCAACCTGTTGCGTCAGCAGGTGAGCAACTTCATCAGCCACGTCCGCGCGGCCTGATCCTTCGCCATCGATTACGCCCGCCGGGCTGTTTGCCCGGCGGGCGTTTTCATGTCCCCTCGTTGCCCCGCACTGGTCACGGACAGCGGGGCGATGACGCACAAATGTCCGACGAAGGCCATCATTCTCGCGTGCGTTGAAAACCACGCAAGGAATTGACCGATGGCTACGACCACCACGGGCCTCGCCGACGCCAAGATCGTCGTGAACGCCTATGGCACGTCCGCCGGAGGCATCTGGCCGCACTTCCGCCTGCTGGTGGACGGCAAGGACGCCGGCCAGGCGACGGTGAGCGCAACCAACCCGAGCGCCTACAGCTTCACCACCCAGGTCGCCGCCGGGCAGGCGCACACCGTTCAGGTCCACTTCGACAACGACGCCAGCGTGAACGGCGAGGACCGCAACCTGATGGTCCGCTCGGTCGTGGTGAACGGCAACACGTTGCTGCCGACCCAGGCCGTCTACGACCGTTACGCGCTGGACGGGCAGGACACGGTGCCCGGCCAGGAAGGCATGTGGTGGGAAGGCGCGCTGAACTTCAGCACGCCCGCCAGCTTCTACCCGGCCGCCGCCGCGACGACGCCGACCACCCCCACCACGCCGACCACGGCATCGGGGCAGTCGACCATCGTGGTGAACGCCGCGGGCACGCTGGCCGCCGGTGTGGGCGCGCATTTCAATCTGCTGGTGGACGGCGTCAAGGTGGGCGAGGGCACGACGACAACCACCGCCAAGGACTACACCTTCACCACCACCGCCGCGCTGGGCGCCGGGCACAAGGTGCAGGTGCAGTACGACAACGACACCAGCGGCCGCGACCTGTTCGTCAACAAGATCACCATCAACGGCAAGGCCGTGGCGCCGACCGACTCCATCGTCAGCTACGACAAGGGGGCCCTGGACGGCAAGGACGTGGTCGCCGGGCAGTCCAGCCTGTGGTGGAACGGCACGCTGGTGGTGAACGCCGACTCCTCGTTCTTCCCGGCGGCCAGCACGCCGACGACTCCGGCGCCGGCCGCCGGCACGTCCACCATCGTGGTCAACGCGCTGGGCACGCCGTACAACGGCGTCAACGCGCACTTCAACCTGCTGGTCGATGGCGTCAAGGTGGGCGAGGGCACCGCGGGCACCGCCGCCAAGGATTTCACCTTCACCACCAACGCCGCGACCGGCACCGGCCATAAGGTGCAGGTGCAGTACGACAACGACTCCAGCGGCCGCGACCTGCTCGTCAACAAGATCACCGTGAACGGCCACGCCTACGCGCCGACCGACGCGGCGGTGACCTACGACAAGGGGGCGCTGGATGGCAAGGACGTGGCCGCCGGGCAGTCCGGCATGTGGTGGAACGGCACGCTGGTGGTGAACGCTCCGGCCGCCGACTTCCCCGCCGGCACCACGACGCCGACCACCCCGGCACCGACCGGCCCGGCCTTCTACGTGGCGACCAACGGCAAGGACACCTGGTCGGGCAAGCTGGCGGCACCCAACGCCGACGGCACCGACGGCCCGTTCGCCACGCTGCAGGCGGCGCAGCGCGCCATGCGCACCAGCGACATCGACACGACCTACGTGCGCGGCGGCGACTATTACATGAAGGACCAGCTCTGGCTGGACGGCAGCGATTCCGGCGTCCGCTTCGCCGCCTACGGCAGCGAGAAGCCGGTGTTCCACGGCGGCACGCTGATCGACAATTGGGTGTCGCGCGGCAACGGGCTGTGGAGCGCGCAGCTGCCGGCCGGCTCGAAGCCGGTGCTCGACCTCTCCATGGACGGGCAGCGCCAGACGCTGGCGCGCACGCCGAACGAGGACCCGACGCACCCCATCGACGGCGGCTGGCTGATCGCCGACAAGGCGGCCTCCGGCACCGGCACCAATCAGATCACCTTCAAGGCCGGTACCGTCCCTTACTTCGCCGACACCAAGGGGCTGATGGTCAGCGCCTTCGGTCAGCACGGCTACGACGACGTGCTGGTGCCGGTCACCGGCATCGACTACACGCGCAACGTCATCACGCTGGGCAGCGGCAGCTGGGACGGCTTCGGCGAGGGCAGCCGGTTCTTTATCTACAACGCCAAGGACCAGCTCGACGCCAACAGGGAGTGGTTCTACGACGCCGCGTCGAACCAGATCCTGTTCCGGCCGGAGGGCGGCACGCCGGCCGGCCACAAGGTGGTCGCGGCGCAGCTCGACGTGCTGTTCGGCATGGGCGGCGCGAAGAACGTCACCATCGAGGGGCTGACCATCGCCGACGGCGGCCCGACCGGCCACGGCCTCTACGCTCAGAACGCCGACGGCCTGGTGTTCAAGAACAACACGGTGCTGAACACCGGCTACGGCATCACCGTGCAGACCAGCCCGAACGCCAAGGTGACCGGCAACAGCTTCGACCACACCGGGCGCGAGGCGGTGTTCCTCAAGGCTGGCAGCAACTTCGCCGACGTCTCGAACAACACGGTCGAGTACGCCGGCGCGGTGGACCGCGGCAGCGACGGCATCTGGGTGAACGGCAGCTCCGACGTAACGGTCAGCCACAACCTGATCGAGCACACCGCCGGCAAGGCGATCTCTGTCGGCTCGGTGCAGATCACCGGCGACGAGACCTACCGGGTGTCGGTGACCTACAACACGGTCACGGACTCCAACCGCGAGACCAGCGACGGCGGCGGCATCTACCTGATCAACCGCCAGCAGACCGCCACCGGCCACGTCGTCGCCTACAACGACGTGTCGGACACCAACGCCTTCGGCAACGTGCGCTGGGACGGCTCGGTCTCGCCGACGTGGCTCGATCCGAAGCAGCTGGTCAGCTGGGGCGTCTACCTGGACGACTGGACCAGCGGCGCCGCGGTGAAGGGCAATTACGTGCACGGCAACCTGGGCGGCGTGTTCCTGCACGGCGGCTGGAACAACACGGTGTCCAACAACATCATCGCCGGCAACGACGGCCGCGAGATCGGCCTGCAGCAGAGCGTCGGCTACGGCGGCTGGAAGGGCACGCCGATGTCGGGCAACGACTTCCACCACAACGTCATCGACGCCACCAACCAGGGGCTGGTGGTCGCCATCGACGGGCCGAAGACGGCCGGCACCTTCCATGACAACGACTACGCCTACCTCGACGCCGCGGCGAAGCTGTTCCAGGTGTGGCCGCAGGCGATGGCGGGTACGCAGGGCACGCTGGCCGAGTGGAAGGCGGCGGGGTATGACGCCAACTCCCTGACCCTGAACCCGCTGTTCGCCAACCCAGGGGCGGGCGACTACACGCTGGCGTCCGCCTCGCCGATGTACCAGCACGGCTTCGAAGCAATCCCCATGGATCAGATCGGCCTGCTGCACTGATGAGTACAGCGCACCCCTCCGGTTTGTGATAGTCAGGACAGGCCATCGCAACCGGGGGGACCCATGGCGGAGTGGAGTGCGGGCTACGTCGCCGACATCGAATACGAGCCGGGCCTGTTCCGCCAGCAGGCCCCGGCGCACCTCGACCTCGTCTGCCTGCTGAACGGCCTGGAGCCGCCGCAGGCGGGCGAGGACTTCGCGTGGTGCGAGCTGGGCTGCGGCCAGGGTGTCACCGCCAACGTCATCGCCGCCGCCAACCCGAAGGCCACGATCCACGCCGTGGACTTCCACCCCGCCCACATCGCCCGCGCCCGGGCGACGGCGAAGGCCGCCGGGCTGGGCAACGTCACCTTCCACGAGACCAGCTTCGAGGAACTGGCGGACGGCGCGGTGCCGGACCTGCCGGCCTTCGACTACATCACCCTGCACGGCGTCTACAGCTGGGTGGGGGTGGAGGCGAAGCGGGCGATCGTGCGCTTCATCGCCCGCGCGCTGAAGCCGGGCGGGGCGGTCTACATCACCTACAACACGCTGCCCGGCTGGTCGAACCAGATCCCCCTGCAGCGCCTGCTGCTGGAATACGCCCGCACGGTGCCGGGCCGCAGCGACCACGCCGCGCTCGAGGCGCTCGACTTCGCAGAGGCGCTGTTCGGCACCGGCGCCAGGGCGGCGGGCGACGCCGACGTGTTCAAGCGTCTGCGCGACCCGTCCACGCACCCCACGTACCTTGCGCACGAGTACCTGAACGGCAGCTGGCAGCCGCTGCTGCACGCCGACGTGGCGCGCGACCTGGCGGCGGCGAAGCTGAGCTACGCCGGCTCCGCCCACATGTTCATGAACGAGCCGTCGCTGGTGCTGAGCGCGGAGCAGCGCGCGCTGCTGGACGGCATCGCCGACCCGGTGCTGCGCGAGAGCTTCGCCGACTATTGCGATGTGGAGCGGCACCGCTGCGACGTCTTCGTCCGCGGCGCCCGGCCGTTGCCCCCGGCGTTGCGCGAGGCGCGGCTGCGCGGCCTCGGGCTGGCGCTGATCGGCCCCATCGGCTTCCCCTACACCATCGACGGCAAGGGTACGCCGCTGGTGCTGGAGGAGCGTGTCTACGGCCCGATCATCGCGGCGTTGGGCGCGGGGGCGCGCCGTATCGGCGAGCTGCTCGATCTGCCGGAGGTGCGGTCGACCGGGGCGCCGCCGGCACGGCAGCTGGCGCTGGCGCTGGTCGGCGCCGGCGCGGCGATGGCGACGCAGGGGCTCGACGCAACACCGCTGGAATCGGTGCTGCGCTTCAACCGCGCGCAGATCGCCGAGGCTCTTGCGGCGGAACACCCGGTGGCGTGGCTGGCGGCGTCGGTCGGTGGCGCCGGCCTGCACACCGACGCGGCGGGGGCGCTGCTCTACCGGTCGGTGCTGGAGGGAGGGCCGACCGAGGCGCCGCTGCTGGTCGACCACCTGCTCGGCCCGCTGCGGGTGACCGACTTCATGAACGACCCGGCCGCCCTGCAGGCCGACGCGCAACGCCGCGCGCATCTCGCCCAGGGGCTCGACCGGGCGGCGCGCTTCGAGTGGACGGCTTGGCGGCGGCTCGGCATGATCTGACCAGGGGGAATAAGCGGGCGCTGCGGGGCGTCCTGCTCGGGACGGACAACAACGAACGGGGGAAACACCATGAAACAGACGATTCTCGCGGCGGCCCTGCTGCTCGCCGTCACCGGCGGCGCCCAGGCGCAGCAGAGCGGCACCATGAGCTTCTTCGTCACCAGCGCCGGTTCCGGCAAGGGCGCCGACCTTGGCGGGCTGGAGGGCGCGGACCGGCATTGCCAGCAGTTGGCATCCGCGGCCGGAGCCAGCGGCAAGACGTGGCGCGCCTATCTCAGCACCCAGGCCATGGGCGGCCAGCCGGCGGTGAACGCCCGCGACCGCATCGGCAAGGGCCCGTGGACCAACGCCAAGGGCGAGGTGGTCGCCAAGAGCGTCGAGGACCTGCACGGGCCGAGCAACAACCTGACCAAGCAGACCGCGCTGACCGAGAAGGGCGCGGTGGTCAACGGTGGCGGCGACCAGCCGAACACGCACGACATCCTTACCGGCTCGCAGCCGGACGGCACCGCCTTCGCCGGCGCCCAGGACATGACCTGCGGCAACTGGACCAAGAGCGGGACCGACGGCGCGGCGATGCTCGGCCACCATGACCGCAGGGGCCTGGACGATTCGCCGCCGGCCAAGTCCTGGAACTCCTCGCACGCCTCGCGTGGCGGCTGCAGCCAGGACGCGCTGAAGGGCACCGGCGGGGCGGGGCTGTTCTACTGCTTCGCGGCGAACTGAGGACAAATCGCCCGCATACCCCCTGTTATCTTTTGAACCAGGCGGCGGACGCGCTATCTGATGGCGGATGAGGTACCTCCGGGGACCTCTCCGCCACCGGAAAGCCGTATGTCGACCGCTAAGGACCTCTTCTCCCACCGCAAGCACTGGGCGCACCGCTTCGGCACGGCACCCTTCCTGCCGACCTCGCGCGCCGAGATGGACGCGCTCGGCTGGGACAGCTGCGACGTCGTCGTCGTCACCGGCGACGCCTACATCGACCACCCCAGCTTCGGCATGGCGATCATCGGGCGGCTGCTGGAGGCGCAGGGCTTCCGCGTCGGCATCATCGCGCAGCCGGACTGGCAGACGGCCGAGCCGTTCAAGGTCCTGGGCAAGCCCAACCTGTTCTTCGGCGTCACCGGCGGCAACATGGATTCCATGGTCAACCGCTACACGTCGGACCGGCGGCTGCGGCACAACGACAGCTACACGCCGAACGACGAGGGCGGAAAACGCCCCGACCGCGCCGCCATCGTCTACTCGCAGCGCTGCCGCGAGGCGTACAAGGACGTGCCCATCGTGCTGGGCGGCATCGAGGCGTCGTTGCGCCGCATCGCGCACTACGACTACTGGTCGGACAAGGTGCGCCGCTCGGTCCTGGTGGACGCCAAGGCCGACATCCTGCTGTACGGCAACGCCGAGCGCGCCATCGTCGAGGTGGCGCACCGTGCCGCGGCGGGCGAGGCGCCGCGCGCCATGCAGGGCATCCGCGGCACCGCCTTCCTGCGCGACACCGTGCCGGAGGGTTGGCACGTGGTGGACGCCGCGGCGGCGGTGGAGGACGGCGAGGCGCTCAACCCGCGCCGCGACGAGCCGGAACAGACCGTGGTGCGCCTGCCGTCCTACGAGCAGGTGGCGGCCGACCCGGTGCTGTACGCCCAGGCGTCGCGCGTGCTGCACCAGGAGGCCAACCCCGGCAACGCGCGCCCCATGGTGCAGCGGCACGGCGACAAGGAGCTGTGGCTCAACCCGCCGCCGATCCCGCTGACCACGCCGGAGATGGACGGCGTCTTCGGCCTGCCCTACGCCCGCGGGCCGCATCCGAGCTACGGCGACGCGCGCATCCCGGCGTGGGAGATGATCCGCTTCTCGATCAACATCATGCGCGGCTGCTTCGGCGGCTGTTCCTTCTGCTCGATCACCGAGCACGAGGGGCGGGTGATCCAGAGCCGCTCGCAGGACTCGATCCTGCGCGAGATCCAGGAGATCCGCGACAAGACCAAGGGCTTCACCGGCCACATCTCCGACCTGGGCGGGCCGACCGCCAACATGTACCGCCTCGCCTGCAAGGACGACGCGATCCAGCGCACCTGCCGGCGGCCGAGCTGCGTCTATCCGGACATCTGCAAGAACCTCGGCACCGACCACGGCCCGCTGATCGAGCTGTACCGCAAGGCGCGCGCGGTGAAGGGGGTGAAGAAGATCTCCATCGCGTCGGGCCTGCGCTACGACCTCGCGGTCAAGAGCCCGGAGTACGTGAAGGAGCTGGTGAAGCACCACGTCGGCGGCTACCTGAAGATCGCGCCGGAGCACACCGAGGCCGGGCCGCTGTCCAAGATGATGAAGCCGGGCATCGGCGCCTACGACAGCTTCAAGCGGATGTTCGAGCAGGCGGCGAAGGAAGCCGGCAAGAAGCTCTACCTCATTCCCTACTTCATCGCCGCGCATCCGGGCACCACGGACGAGGACATGATGAACCTCGCGCTGTGGCTGAAGCGGAACGGCTTCAAGGCCGACCAGGTGCAGACCTTCCTTCCCAGCCCGATGTCGGTGTCGGCGGCGATGTACCACACCGGGCGGAACACGCTGCGCCCGGTCCGCCGCTTCGGCGGCGAGACGGTGGAGGCGGCCAAGGGGCTGAAGCAGCGCCGGCTGCACAAGGCCTTCCTGCGCTACCACGACCCGGAGAACTGGCCGGTGCTGCGCGACGCGCTGAAGGAGATGGGCCGCGCCGACCTGATCGGGCCGGGGCCGCAGCACCTTGTCCCGGCGTGGCAGCCGGCGGGGACGGGGAAGGGGGCGTGCGCCAGGAAGGGTGGCGGGACACCGTTCTTCACGCAGCAGGCGGGTGCGGGGCGGCGGCGGATGCCGGCGGGGAAGGGGCGCTGACGGTTTCGGGGCGGGGCGCCTACGCCGCAATCCCTACCCCCTTCAACCATTCCCGCTGTCCGCCGACGAAGCCCTCGTACAGCCGCGCCAGTTCCGCGACGTTCTCGGCGTCCGTTTGCAGCTCCGCGCCATCACGGCGGAGCTTCTTGCCGCGTTCACGCAGCACCGTCCACGCGAACGGCGGCGGCTCCGCGCCGCGCGCCTCAGCGAGCAGGAACAGCCGCTCCAGCAGGCCGACCACCACGCCGGTCCCCAGCACCGGCGACGCCAGTTGCCGGATCCCCGGATCGAAGCGGTTGCGCTCCAGCACCGCGGCGTTGAAGCGCGCCACGCGCCGGGCGTCGATGCCCTCGGGCACCGGCACCACGGCGCCGCCGAGCAGTGCGATGGTGCGCAGCACCTCCTCAAGACCATGCGTCTTCAGGTCGGCGAGCAGCGCGTCCAGCGTCCGCGGGCCGCCGGTCAGCGCCTCGGCCAGCGGTGCGGCGGCCGGCAGGTCGATTCGGCCGGTCGGCGCGCTCACCCGCTCCGGCACCTCGCCGCGCGGCACCGCGAGGCCGACGCGCAGCGCGCGCAGCCGCTGCTCGCGCTCGGCCGGGGAGAGGCGGAGTGCGCCCTTGACGAACACGTCGCGGCGGAAGCGCTGGTCGGTCAGGTAGTCGCGCAGAGTCTCGCGCAGCGCCGGGTCCGCCGCCTCGTTCAGCAGGGCGAGTCCCTCCGCGCTGACCATGGCGTCGTCCACATGGTCGGCCAGCGTCGCCGAGGTCCCGTAGTCCAGCTTGGCGGCGGCCAGCTCGCGGGCGACGTCGGCGTGGTAGAAGGGCGTCCAGTCGCGGTTCAGGTACTCGTGCGCGATGTAGCCGTCGGACTTGCCGTCCAGGCTCTCCAGGTGGGCGAGCGCGCCCGGCACCCGGTCGAACCAGCCCTCGCCGAGGCGCGCCATGCGCGCGGCGAAGCCCAGCGCCCTGCCGATGCGGTCCGGCAGCGGGCCGGCACCGGACGCGGTGTGCTCCACCAGCAGCTTGCGCAGCGGCGTGTGCGCCGCCCAGCCGGGCAGGCAGTTGTAGCTGACGTAGACCACCCCGCCCGGCTTCAGCCGGCGGCGCAGGATGTCCAGCAGGATGCGGCGGTTGCCGGCGCTGACCCAGGTCCACACGCCGTGCAGCGCGACGATGTCGAGGTCCGGGCCGTCGCGTTCCGCGTACTCGGCGAAGCTGTCCTCCAGGAACGCGGTGTTGGTGTTGCCGGCCTTGGCCGCAAGGTCGCGGGCGTCGGCGATGTGGGCGGGCAGGAAGTCCACCGCCTCGAACCGCGCGTGCGGGTGCACGCCGGCCAGCAGGTTGCTGGTCAGCCCCTGGCCGCAGCCGAGTTCGGCGTAGCTGAACGGTTCCGACGGATCGGGCGGGCGGACTCCGGCCAGCAGCAGGGCGAAACCCAGGTGCGCCGGCGCCATCTCGGCATAGAAGGAGTGGGCGTAGGCGATGTCGTGGACGTAGCCCTCGGTCCAGCCGGCCATCTACGCCACCGCGAACAGGTCGCCGCCCTCGTCGCTTGGCGGTTCGTCGGACGCGTTCGGGTCGCCCGGCGCCGTCTCCCAGCCCAGCGCCGGCAGCGCGATGATGCGGCGGCCCATGCGGTCGTTGCGGCTGACCACGAGGTTGCGCTGCTCCATGTAGGCCAGCAGGCGCCGCGCCCGGCCGGTGGAGCGGCTGCCGCAGGCCCGCGCGATCTCGGCATCCGACGGGCAGGGCGCGCGGTCCATGGCGGCGCGGGCCAGCAGCAGGAAGACGCCCTGCAGGTCCTCGGCCAGCTCGGCGGCGCAGGCCGTCGCCTTCTCCCAGTCGGGGCTGTCGCCGGCTTGCGCGTCGACGCCGGCGCGCACGGTGGCGAGGCGGCGGCGGAAGGCCGGCAGGTCGAGCGGCTTGCCGCGCAAATTGTGGATCCGGCAGCGCACCAGGAAGTCCTGGTACAGCACCGCCACCGAACGGAACGACGCCTCCGGGTCGGCCAGCACCTGGCGCAGGATCTCGTCCAGGACCGGGCCCTGGTCCTCGGCCGGCTCCTCCTCGGCCGCGGCGGCCATGGCGGCGGGGCGGGCCTGCACCAGCTGCATGAGGATGTCGGTGGTGCTGGGCGGCGGCGGGGGCGGCGGGCGGCGCACCACCACCGGGCGGGCCGGCGGATCGGGCTCGCCGGGCTGGAGGATCAGATCGCGCGCGTCCTCGACCGGCGTCTCGGGCAGCGGCATCAGCTTCGGGCTGCCGGTGCGGCCGTGCGTCTGAACGTCGCCGATGCGGATCGGCAGGGGACGGCGCGACAACGCGGGGCCCAGCGCGATGAAGTGGCCGCGCTCCAGGTCGCGGAACGCCTCGGCTTGCCGGCGCTCCATGCCCAGCAGGTCGGCGGCGCGGGCCATGTCGATGTCCAGGAAGGTGCGCCCCATCAGGAAGTTCGACGCCTCCGCCGCCACGTTCTTGGCGAGCTTGGCGAGGCGCTGGGTGGCGATGATGCCGGCCAGCCCGCGCTTGCGGCCGCGGCACATCAGGTTGGTCATCGCGCCCAGCGAGACCTTGCGCGCCTCGTCCGACACCTCGCCGGCCGCGGCGGGGGCGAACAGCTGCGCCTCGTCCACCACCACCAGCATCGGGTACCAGGAATCGCGCTCCGCGTCGAACAGCCCGCCCAGGAAGGCGGCGGCGGCGCGCATCTGCATCTCGGTGTCCAGGCCTTCGAGGTTCAGCACGACCGACACGCGGTGCTGCCGCACCCGCCCGGCGATGCGCTGGAGCGCCGGCTCGGTGTGGTCGGCGGCCTCGACCACCACGTGGCCGAACGCCTCGGCCAGGGTGACGAAGTCGCCCTCCGGGTCGATGATCGCCTGCTGGACCCATTGCGCGCTCTGCTCGATCAGGCGGCGCAGCAGGTGCGACTTGCCGGAGCCGGAGTTGCCCTGCACCAGCAGCCGGGTCGCGAGCAGCTCCTCGAGGTCGAGCGCCGCCGGCGTCCCGGACGTCGTCGCTCCCATGTCGATGCTGACCTTCATGCGGACCCTTCTCCCTGGCGGCGGCCCAACCTATAGCGCAGATCGGGCGGCGGGCACGAGATCTGCGTGCAGTGCCGGTGTGAATGGCCGGTGTGCGTGACCTGTTCCCCACCCCCGGCGGGGTGCGGCGGATGAAACCGGATGAAACGCCATGAAACGCGATTCAGCGTGGTGTTTCATCCATTCTCAAAAGGAGAAAAATCCTAGCGCATGGCGCGCGAAAGCGCAATAGGCTGTGGCACAACGGGAATACCTGGGGAAGGGGAGGAGAGAGCATGAGCGTTTCCGTCACCATCGTCGGCGCGACCGGCTGGGTGGGCAAGGCGCTGGTGGCCGCCGTGGCGGCGGCGCCGGACCTGACGCTGGCCGGCGCCGTGGCGCGCCGGGCCGCCGGGCAGGATGCGGGCACCGTCGCCGGGCTGACGCCGCTCGGCGTGACCGTGTCGGCCTCGCTGGAGGAGGCGCTGCAGGCCCCCTGCGACGTGGTGGTCGACTACACGAAGCCGGACGTGGTGAAGGGGCACGCGCTGACCGCCGCCGCCGCCGGGCGGCACGTGGTGGTCGGCACCTCCGGCCTGACGGCGGAGGACTACGCCGAGATCGACCGGGCGGCGCGGGAGAAGGGGGTGGGCGTGCTGGCGGCCGGCAACTTCTCGATCACCGCGACGCTGATGGCGCGCTTCGCGCTGATGGCGGCGAAGTACGTGCCGGACGTGGAGGTCATCGACTACGCCTCGGCCGGCAAGCCCGACGTGCCGAGCGGCACCGGGCGCGAACTGGCCGAGCGGCTGGGCGCGGTGCGCCAGGACCCGACCTCCAAACCGGTGGGCGAACTGCGCGGCCCGCAGGAGACGCGCGGCGCCGAGATCGGCCGCACCCGCGTGCACTCCGTGCGGATGCCCGGCTTCATCCTGTCGTGCGAAGCGCTGTTCGGCCTGCCCGACGAGCGCCTGACCATCCGCCACGACGCCGGCTCCAGCGCCACGCCCTACGTGGCCGGGACGCTGCTGGCGATCCGCCGGGTGGGCGAGCAGGTCGGGCTGCGGCGCGGGCTGGACAGCTTGATGGAGTGAGCGGGCCGACTTGCCCCCACCCCTGCCCCCTCCCCCGCTTCGCAGGGGAGGGGAAAAACGGCAACAGACCCCCTCCCCTGCGTCAGTGGGGGAGGGATGGGGAGGGGGCAATGCGCTTGCCGCCCTCCATCCGCACCACCATCAGCCCGAGCGACGCGGCGCAGCCGGCGGCCACCGCCAGCGTCACGGTGGCGGCCTGCCAGTCGCCGCCGGCCTGCGAGACGATGTGGGCGATCAGCGGGGGCCCCAGGAGTTGACCGAGGTTGGAGCCCTGCAGCACCATGCCGTTGGCCGAGGCGAGGTGCTTCGGCGAGGGCGCGTGCGCCGCGGCGCCCGAGAAGCTCGCCGCCGGCAGCATCCCGCCGGCGAAGGAGAACAGCAGGCACAGCGCGTAGCGGAAGCCGTCCGGCCCGACCCCGGCGACCGCCAGCGGGGCGCTCAGCGCCATCACCGCGCTGGCGGTGGCCAGCAGCCAGCCGCGCGGCACCGCCTTGCGCATCAGCCAGCCGCCGAGGATGCAGCCCGGCACGTTGGCCAGCACCAGCAGCGCCGTCAGCAGCGTCGCCGCGGTGCCGCTCAGGCCGCGGTCCTGCATCAGGAAGCTCGGCAGCCAGACCATCAGCGAGATCCACTGGAAGGCGTAGGCGGTGAACGCCAGGGCGAAGCCCCACAGGCCGGGGCGGCCGGTCGTCTCGGCGATCAGGCGGGCGGGGTTCTGCGTGCTGCGCGCCGTCACCGGCAGGTGGCGGGTGGTCAGCGTCAGCACGGCCAAGGCCAGCAGCAGCAGCGCCAGGAGCCCCAGCCACAGCCCGCGCCAGCCGACCAGCGGCAGCGCCCAGGCGGCGAGGACCATGGCGATGGCGCTGCCGCTCGGCATGTAGATCGACCAGAGGCCGAACGCGAAGTTGCGGTCCGCCGGCGCGGTGGCGGCGAGGATCAGCGACGGCGCCGAGACGGTGACGGAAATGAACCCGACACCCTCCACCACGCGCGCCAGAAGCAGCAGCGTGCCGCTTCCCGCGGCGGCACCCAGCACGCCGCCGAGCAGCAGCGCGGCGACGCCCAGCCAGACGCCGCGGCGCTGCCCGATGGAATCGGACAGCAGGCCGAGCGCCACGCCGGCGGTGGCGCCCAGCGTCGCGAACACCGACATCACCCAGCCGCCGTCGACCAGCGACAGGCCGAGCTCGCTGCGGATCAGCGGCATGGCCGGCGGCACCTTGCCGATGCTCATGGCCGCGGCGATGCCGATGCCGATGGCGCTCGCCACCGCGGCCCACGCCGTGCGCCCGGTGGTGTGGGGCGTCATGGACGGCGCAGCGCGGCGTAGCCGATCGGACCGGGGCCCGCGGCCTTCTGGATCGAGCCGAGGCCTGCGGCCTCCTGGATCGAGCCGGCCAGCGCGCGGGCGATGCAGTCGTAGCCGAAGTCGTTGTGGTGGATGCCGTCCGGCCCGACGAGGTCGGGGATGGCCGCGTTGCTGGCCAGCACCCAGCCGCGCATCAGCGCGAAGCGGCGGAACAGGCCCACCCCCTCCTCGGCCGCGATGCGGGCGATGCGCGCCTGCATGTCGGCGTGCGCCGGCTTCTCCAGCATGGCGGGGGAGTACTGTAGATCCATCAGCACGACGTCGAGCCCGGCGGCCTTCAGCCGGCGCACGCCGTCGCGGATGATCCGCTCGGCCCCGGCCGGGTCGAGGTTGCGCAGCACCGAGTTGGCGGCGACCTGCCAGACCACGAGGTCCGGCCGCTGGTCGATCACGTCGCGCTGGAAGCGGTCCAGCATGTCGGTGCCGATCTCGCCGTTGACGCCCTTGTTGAGCACGACGACGTCGGCGCGCGGGAAGATCTGGCGCAGGTAGTGGGACAGGCGCGCGGGATAGCTGTGCGCCGCGTCGCTGGCCCCGGCCCCGGCGGTGGAGGAGGAGCCGATGGCGACGATGCGCAGCGGATCGCCGGTGGCGAGGCTGTCGGCCACGTGCGGCAGCGGCGCCGACAGCGCGGCGAGCTGGGCCGAGGCCGGGCAGGAGGGCGGTGCGGCGTGGGTGGGGGAGGACAGCAGCAGCGCGGTGGACAGCAGGACGGTGAGACGTTGCCTCATTGGCCGTTCTCCGCGGTGCGGTCGAGCATCGCGGAGATCGTCTGCGCCAACAGGCGGCCGACGCAGCCATGCACAAAGGTGAAGGCCTTCAGGTTGTCCTCCTTGGAGTCCGATCCGACGGTCACGCGCCCCTCCTCGATCCAGGTGCGCATCATCTCGTAGCGCGGAAAATGGAACACGTCATTGTTCTGTGTCACCCACTCCACATAATCCACGTAGGGCTGGAAGGTGATGAGCTGGCTGGTCTGCGGGCTGTACTGCATGTCCATGATGACGATGTCGGATCCCCGCGCGTGCGTCTGGGCGATGCCGGACGCCAGCGCCGCGCCGAAGCCGTCGAGGCCGGCGTTGCGCATCGCGTCCACGGTGCCGACCTGCCAGACCACCAGCGCCGGACGCTGCTCCGCAACCGCGGCGTCCATGGCCGGCAGCATCTCGTGCGCCGTGGCGCCCGGCAGGTTGCGCACCGCCACCGTCACCTGACGGCCGGGCAGGCGCGCCGCCAGCTCCTTTTCCAGCAGGGCGGGATAGCTGGCCTCGCCGCGCGCGGGGTTCGGCTTGGCCGTGTTGACCACCAGGATGGGGAGGGTGCCGGCCTTTTTCACCCAGCTTTGGGTGCGGGTCAGGTGTGCGTCTATGGTCAGCACGCTCTCCGGCACCGCGCAGGGATCGCCCGCCGGCTGCTGTGCGACGGCGGCGGTTGCGACCAGCAGAACGGCCGGAAGCAGGGCGGCGGCGGGCTTCATGCGCCGGAGTCCTCGAGCGCCGGGGCTGCCGGGCGCGGCGGCCGGCCGGCCGACTGGTACCAGGTGAGCACGCGTGCGGTCAAAATCATGGCGGTTATGCCGATAATTGTGACAGCAAACTGCGCAAAAAGCGAGCCGTTCACCTGCACCAGCACCGTCTGGCCGGCGAAGGACAGGAAGATGCCCAGGCAGAACACGTGCAGCGACTGCCGCCCGCACAGCACGACAGGCGCCAGCAGGCGGGAGTGCAGCCACGCGCTGTCCGGCCGCGCCACCTGCAGGACGAGGTAGGCGAGCGCCAGGAAATGCACGAGGCGCAGCGGGTCGAGGTCGGTCTTGCTGATCGGGTACAGCACCTCGCCCAGGCGCGGCGGCATGAAGGCGCCCAGCGAGGCGATCTGCCAGGACAGCGCCAGCAGCAGCGACGCCGCGACGTACGCCGCCGCCAGCAGCAGCGCCGGCAGCCGCGGCCGGGTCAGCGCTGCGGTGGCGTCGGGGAAGCGCTGCAGCACCGCGCCCAGCACGAACTGGAACTGCCAGGCGAAGGGGTTGAAGAACCACTCGCCGCCCTCGGGGTAGGTGGGCAGGTTCCAGCCGAAATGGCGGGTCAGCACGTACAGCCCGCCCGACGCCGCCAGCAATTGCATCGGCCGGCGCACCAGCACCGGCAGCAGCAGCGGCACCACCAGCAGCAGCACGATGTAGAGCGGCAGGATGTCCAGGTTGGCCGGGCGGAACTTGAGCAGCAGCGCCTGCACCAGCGCCACCGCCGGGTCGGCGAAGAAGCTGCCGATGCCCATTTCCTCGGCGAACAGCGGGTTGTCGAAGGCGCGCGTGGTGTACGCCACCTGCGCGGTAAAGCCGATGAACAGGAAGATGTACGTCAGGTACAGCGTCCAGCAGCGGTCCAGCACCTTGGCCGCCGCGAGGCCCCAGCCGCTGCGCGCGTACACCTTGGCGTACACCATCGCCGAGGTGTAGCCGGAGATGAAGACGAACACCTCCGAGGCGTCGCTCAGGCCGTAGTTGCGCGAGGTCAGCCAGGCGAACTGGTTGGCCGGGATGTGGTTCACGAAGATGAACCACAGCGCCAGCCCCCGGAAGAAGTCGAGCCGGAGGTCGCGCCCGCCCTGCTCCTGGCCCTTCATGCCCGTTCCGTCTCCCTGCCGCGCGGACGTCCGGCGTTCCTTGTGCACGCCGGACAGGGTTCCGCGTCGCCGGGCGGGCGTCAAATCATTTCGCGGCGGAGGGATCGCGGGTTGCCGGGGGCGGCACGGCGCGCTACCATGCGCCCCGGTCGGCAGTTCACCAAGGCGTCGCCGCCCCGACGAGGGGAGCTAAACCTGCCGCTTCACACCCTTCGACCGACACCTCACAACGTGCCGCGTCGGAAGTCGGCGACCACCGGCAGTCCGTCACCGGATTGGCGCGTTCTGAGGATGCAAGGATGTCCAGGACGCCACTGCCCTACACCACGGGCGACATTTCCGCGCTCGCGCGCTCGCTGCGCGCGCAACTCGCCGGACGCAGCGAACCGCCCGGCCACGTCGATCTGCTCAACATGCTGGCCCGCGCCACCGGATGCCGGAACTTCCAGCACTTCCGGGCACAGGCCACCGCTCAGACCAGACTGGAGCAGGGTCCGCCCCCGTCGCCGGCCGTCGATCACGTCAAGATCCTGAAGATCGCCCGTTGCTTCGATTCCGCCGGCTGCCTGATCCGCTGGCCGGGCAAGCTCAGCGAGCGGCAGCCGATCCTCTGGGTGCTGTGGTCGCGCTTCCCCGCCGGGGAGGTGATGAGCGAACCCGGGGTCAACGATCGGCTGCGCGCGCATCACCGCTTCGGCGACCATGTCCTGCTGCGGCGGGAGATGTGCGACCTCGGCCTGCTGTCGCGGACGCGCGACGGGCGCGAGTATCGGCGGGTCGAAAGCCGGCCGCCGGAGGACGTGCTCGCCCTGTTGGCTCATCTCAGGACGCGGGCGATGCCGGCCGCCTGAGCGCCGCGGCGGGAGCGGCCGAAGCCGTTCCCGCCGGGCTCCATTCACGCGAAGCGCTTGAAGAAGCCGCCGGCCAGCCAGCCCAGCACCGCCCAGAAGACGGCGCTGACCACGATGGACTTGGCGACGAACTGCCCGACCAGTTCCGCTGGGGCCGACGCGCCGAAGGCGTCGGGGTGCGGCGCGCCGACGGCGTGCGGCAGGACCAGCAGCGCCAGCCCCACGGGCAGCCGCCACCATCCCTTGCCGAACGCCAGCACTCCCAGCCCGCCGGCCGCTCCCAGCGCCGCGAAGGCCCACCAGGCCTGACGCGACGCCAGATCGGCGGCGATGGTGCCGGGCAGCTCCGGCGGCAGGCCGAGGGCCGGCGACAGGGTGAAGGCGGCGAAGCCGCCCAGACCCCACAGCAGCCCCTCGCGCCCCTCGACCGGCCGGCCGGACAGTGCGAAGGCACCCACCACCAGCAGCGCGAAGCCGACCCCGGTGATGAGGTTGGCCGTCGCCGTCAGCGCGGTGCGGGTGACGACGTCCTCCGCCTCGGGCTCGGCGGGGAGCGGGGCGGAATGGTCATGGCCGGTGTGGTCATGCACCCCGCCGCCGGTCTCGAACACCTCGGCCTGGAGAATCAGCGGTGTCGTGGTGACGGCCTGCAGAACGGAAACGAGGACGCCAGCCAGCAGCCCCGCGGCGAGCGCCGCGGAGAGGATCCGCCTCAACATGGCCCCGGCCTCAGTGGCAGGGGAAGGAGAAGGCGTGCCGGGCGTCGTGCGCGGCGTCGTGCAGCGCCTGCGCGTTGGCGAAGCCGGCGCCGTAGACCAGGAAGCTGCCGAGCAACATCGCCACCAGCGCGGCGGCCAGGGTCTCGGTGCGGGACAGGCTGCGGGAAGAGGAAGAAGCGGTCGTGTTGGTCATCGATGTCTCCATGTGCCGTCACACCCGACGGAGTGGATTGAGCCTCGATGGCAGGTTTCCTGGCTCGCGGGTCGTCGCCGTGTGGCCGATGCCTTCCCGGAATCTCCGGTGGCATGAGGCCGGCTCGCCGCTCACAGTTGCGGGGGCAGCCACGGGCTTGGTCCCTCGATTTGGTCGACCGCACCGTGTTCCCTATTATCCCGGCGTGGCTTGGCCGTACCGGGCACCATCGGCGCGCAGTCTGGCAGCGCGCCGCAGGCTCCGCAAGCCCGAATAAAGTCGTTGACCTTACAGGCTGCGGGGGCCTAAGTCTGCGCCCCAGCGGCATGGTTCCCGTCACCCCATAGGGGTGGGGGGTGAAAAGGGAACGCGGGAAAGGGCCTTGGCCCGGTGCCGCGGCTGCCCCCGCAACTGTGTGTGGCGAGTCGCGACGGCGAAGCGTGCCACTGGCCGGAGACGATCCCGGCCGGGAAGGCCAGCCCCCGCGGCGCTGACCCACGAGCCAGGAGACCTGCCCGGCCGCGACACGTCAACGAAGCTCCGGGCGGGGTGCACCGGTGGCGGGGCGCGATCCGCGGTACGGCTCGTTCTCTTCCACGCTCCCCAGGCGCTTCCGGCCAGTGAAGGAAGAGTCCATGGGCGAGAAGCTCGGCGTCATGATCTGCGGCCACGGCAGCCGCGACGCGCAGGCGGTGGCCGAATTCGCCGCGGTGGCGCACACGCTCGCCCACCAGCTCCCCTACGAGCACGTCGAGCACGGCTACCTGGAGTTCGCGCGGCCGGTGCTGCGCGAAGGGCTGGACAAGCTGGTGGCGGCCGGCTGCACCCGCATCCTGGCGGTGCCGGCCATGCTGTTCGCCGCCGGGCACGCCAAGAACGACATCCCCTCGGTGCTGAACGCCTACGCCGCCGAGAAGCCGGGGCTGACCATCGACTACGGCCGCGAGCTGGCCATCGACCTGAAGATGCTGCACGCCGCCGGCGACCGCGTGGCCGAGGCGCTGGCGGCGGCCGGCGACGGCGTGTCGCGGCACGAGACGCTGCTGGTGGTGGTCGGCCGCGGCTCGTCGGACCCCGACGCCAACTCCAACGTCGCCAAGGTCACCCGCATGCTGTGGGAGGGGATGGGCTTCGGCTGGGCCGAGACCGCCTACTCCGGCGTCACCTTCCCGCTGGTCGAGCCGGGGCTGGAGCACGCCGCACGGCTCGGCTACAAGCGCATCGTGGTGTTCCCGTACTTCCTGTTCACCGGCATCCTGGTGCGCCGCATCTACGACGCGACCGACGCCGTGGCGGCGCGCCACCCGGACATCGAGTTCGTCAAGGCGCCCTACCTCAACGACCACCCCATGGTGCTGGAGACCATGCGCGACCGCGTCCGGGAGATCCTGGACGGCACCGGCAACATGAACTGCCAGATGTGCAAGTACCGCGAGGCCTTCCTGGGCTTCGAGGACGAGGTCGGTCTGCGCCAGGAAAGCCACCACCACCACGTCGAGGGCATCGGCGTGGACGGTGACGACGATCACGATCACGATCACCACCACCACGATCACGACGGCCACCATCACCATCACCACGGCCACGGCCACGGCCATCATCATCATGACCATGGGCACGACCATGATCACGATCATCACCACGGCCACGGGCATGACCACGGGCATGACCACGGCCACGGGCACCACCCGTACCCGCACGCCGACCATCCCCTGGGGCCGCGCAGCCTGACGCGGTCGGGCGCCGATGGCGACTGATCAGCCCGCCGCGCTGGACTACCTGCGCGATCCCGACGCCATCTACCGCCGGTCCTTCGCCACCATCCGGGCGGAGGCCGACCTGACGCGCTTCCCCGCGGACGTGGCGGAGCTGGTCATCCGCCTGATCCACACCTGCGGCATGGTCGATCTGGCGGACGACGTCGCGTTCTCCGCCGACGTGGTGGCGCAGGGCCGCGCCGCGCTGCGCGCCGGGGCGCCGATCCTGGTGGACGCGCAGATGGTGGGCGCCGGCATCACGGCGCGCCTGCTGCCGGCGAAGAACCGCATCCTCTGCCACCTGCACGACGCCGCGGTGCCGGGGCTGGCGCGCGCCATCGGCACGACCCGCTCGGCCGCCGCTGTCGACCGCTGGCTGCCGGAGCTGGACAGCGCCGTGGTCGCCATCGGCAACGCGCCGACCGCGCTGTTCCGCCTGCTGGAGCTGATCGACGCCGGGGCGCCGCGCCCGGCGGCGGTGCTGGCCTTCCCGGTCGGCTTCGTCGGCGCCGCCGAGTCCAAGGCGGAACTGGCCGGCAACCCGCGCGGCCTGTCCTTCGCCACCGTGCGCGGCCGGCGCGGCGGCAGCGCGCTGGCGGCGGCGGCGGTCAACGCGCTGGCGGCGGGGCTCGGCACGTGAGCGAACCCTGGCTCACCATCATCGGCATCGGCGAGGACGGCGTCGGCGGCCTGTCCGAGGCGGCGCTGCGCGCCATCACCGTGGCCGAGGTGCTGGTCGGCGGCGAGCGCCACCTCGCCATGCTGCCCGAGCACGAGGCGGAGCGGCTGCCCTGGCCGTCTCCGTTCGACGCGCTGATCGACACGCTGGAGCGCCGCCGCAACGCCCGCGTCGTCGTGCTGGCGAGCGGCGACCCGATGCTGTACGGCGTCGGCACGACGCTGCTGAACCATTTCCCCATCGCGGAAACCGTGGTGATGCCGGCGCCGAGCGCCTTCGCGCTGGCCTGCGCGCGGCTCGGCTGGGCGCGGGCGGAGGTGGAGTGCCTGACGCTGCACGGCCGCCCGGTCGAGCTGCTGCACCCCGCCTTGCACCCCGGCGCCCGCATCCTGGCGCTGAGCGCCGACGGCACCACGCCGGCGGCGGTGGCGGCGCTGCTGCGCGGGCGCGGCTACGGCCCGAGCCGGATCACGGTGCTGGAGCGCATGGGCCATCCCGTCCTGGAGACGCGCGTCGCCGGCACCGCCGCGGACTGGGTGGAACAGCCGCACGCCGCCCTGAACACCATCGCCATCGAGTGCGTCGCCGAGCCCGGCGCCGCGCTGCTGCCGCGCACGCCCGGCCTGCCCGACGACGCCTTCCGCCACGACGGCCAGCTCACCAAGCGCGAGGTGCGCGCGGTGACCCTCTCCGCGCTGCTGCCCGTGCCGGGGCAGTGCCTGTGGGACGTCGGGGCCGGCTGCGGCTCCGTCGCCATCGAGTGGATGCGGGCCGCCCCGCGCGCCCGCGCCGTCGCCGTCGAGCCACGCGCCGACCGGCTGGCGCTGATCGCGGAGAACGCCGCGGCGCTGGGCGTGCCGGGGCTGAAAATCGTCGAAGGCACGGCGCCGGCCGCGCTGAACGCCCTGCCGACGCCGGACGCCGTGTTCGTCGGCGGCGGCATCACCGCTCCCGGCGTCGTCGAGGCGTGCTGGGAGGCGCTGCCTCCCGGCGGCCGCTTCGTCGCCAACGCGGTGACGCTGGAGGGCGAGCGGGCGCTGATCGGCCTTTACGGGACGCTCGGCGGCAGCCTGACGCAGCTCTCGGTGAGCCGCGCCGCCGACCTCGGCGGCTTCACCGGATGGAAGCCGTTCCGTCCGGTGACGCAGCTGGCGGTGATCAAGCCATGACCGGCACCCTGTACGGGTTGGGCGTCGGCCCCGGCGACCCGGAGCTGGTGACGCTGAAGGCGCTGCGAATCCTGCGCGCCTGCCCGGTGATCGCCTACCTCGCCGCCAACGAGAGCGACAGCTTCGCGCGCTCCATCGTCGCGGAGCACCTGCCGGGCGGGCAGACCGAACTCGCCATCCGCATCGACATGAGCGCCCCCGCGTCGGATGGGCAGGCGATCTACGACCGCGCCGCCGAGGAACTGGCCGTCCATCTGGCATCCGGCCGCGACGTGGCGGTGCCCTGCGAGGGCGATCCGTTCTTCTACGGCTCGTTCCAATACCTGTTCACCCGGCTGGCCGGGCGCTTCCCGGTGCGGGTGGTGCCGGGCGTCAGCTCGCTGACGGCGACCGCCGCCGCGGTGCCGGTGCCGCTGACCTCGCGCAACGACGTGCTGACGGTGCTGCCGGCGCCGCTGGACGCCGCGGTCCTGAAGGCGCGGCTGGCCGTCGCCGACGCCGCCGCGGTGATGAAGCTCGGCCGCCACTTCGACAAGGTGCGCGCCGTCATCGACGAGCTGGGCCTCACGGCGCGCGCGCTGTACGTCGAGCGCGCCGGCCTGCCGGAGCAGCGCGTGCTGCCGCTGGCCGAGGTCCGGCCGCCGGTTCCCTATTTCTCCATGATCCTGGTTCCGCGATGAAAGCACCGGTCTTCGTCGTCCTCTCGCCGCAGGGACTCGCCACCGCGCGCAGCGCCGCCGCGGTCCTGCCCGGCTCCCGCGTGCACGGCCTCGTGTCGCGCGTGCATGGTGCCGATGCGGCGTTTTCCGACACGCTGGAGCACCTGCGCGCCCTGTTCGCCGCCGGCACGCCGATCATCGGCGTCTGTGCGGCGGGGATCCTGGTGCGGGCACTCGCCCCGGTGCTGGCCGACAAGCACGCCGAGCCGCCGGTGCTGGCGCTGGCCGAGGACGGCGAGGCGGTGGTGCCGCTGCTGGGCGGCCATCACGGCGCCAACGTCCTGGCCCGCCGCATCGCCGAGGCGTTCGGCGTGGTGGCGGCGGTGACCACCTCCGGCGACCGCGCCTTCGGCGTGGCCTTGGACGAGCCGCCGGAGGGCTGGCGCCTCGCCAACCCGCAGGACGCCAAGCCCTTCATGGCGGCGCTGCTGTCCGGCGCGTCGTGCCGGCTGGACGGCGACGCCGCGTGGCTGCGCGACACCACGCTGCCCTTCGCGCCGGATGCCGGGCATGTGCTGCGCGTCACCGAACGCGCCGCCGCCGGCGACGCCCGCACGCTGGTCTACCACCCGCCGGTGCTGGCGGTCGGCGTGGGCTGCGAGCGCGGCGCCGAACCGGCCGAGGTGACCGCCCTGGTCCGCGCCACCCTGGCCGAGGCCGGCCTCTCCGAGGGCGCGGTGGCGCTGGTGACCTCGCTGGACCTCAAGGCCGACGAGCCGGCGGTGCACGCCGCGGCGCGCGACCTGGGCGTGCCGGCGCGCTTCTTCGACGCCGCCCGGCTGGAGCAGGAGGGGCCGCGCCTCGCCACCCCCTCGGAGGTCGTGTTCGCCGAGGTCGGCTGCCACGGCGTCGCCGAGGGCGCGGCGCTCGCCGCCGCCGGGCCGCACGCGTCGCTGGTCGTGCCGAAGCGCCGCTCGGCGCGCGCCACCTGCGCCGTGGCGCTGGCGCCGCTGCCCATCGATCCGGCCGCCGCGGGCCGGGCGCGCGGGCGGGTGTCCATCGTCGGCATGGGACCCGGCACGTCGGACTGGCGCACGCCGGAGGCGGAGCGCTGGCTGAGCGAGGCGACCGACCTCGTCGGTTACCACCTGTACCTCGACCTGCTGGGGCCGGCGGCCGAGGGCAAGCGCCGGCACGGCTATGAACTGGGGGCCGAGACCGAGCGCTGCCGCATCGCGCTGAACCTCGCCGCCGAGGGCCTGAACGTCGCCCTGGTGTCGAGCGGCGACGCCGGCATCTACGCCATGGCGACGCTGGTCTTCGAGCTGATCGACAGGGAGGGCGTGGACGCCTGGACGCGCGTCGAGGTGGCGGTGACGCCGGGCATCTCGGCGCTGCAGGCCGCCGCGGCGCGGGCCGGGGCACCGCTCGGGCACGATTTCTGCACCATCTCGCTGTCCGACCTGCTGACGCCGTGGGAGGTGATCGAGACCCGCATCCGCGCCGCGGCGGCGGGGGACTTCGTGGTCGCCATCTACAACCCGGTCTCGCAGCGCCGCACCACGCAGCTGGGCGAGCTACGCCGCGTCTTCCTGGAGCACCGGCCGACCGCGACGCCGGTCATCCTCGCCCGCAACCTGGGGCGCGAGGGGGAGACGATCCGGCTGACGACGCTGGGCGAATTGGACGCGAGCCAAGTCGATATGCTGACGCTGGTGATGATCGGTTCCAGTGAGACGCGCACCGTGCCGCGCGGCGACGGCGGGACGTGGATCTACACGCCGCGCGGATATGCGGCCAAGCGGGAAGGCTGAGCGATGACCGTCCACTTCATCGGCGCCGGTCCGGGGGCCGCCGACCTCATCACCGTGCGCGGGCGCGACCTGATCGCCAAGTGCCCGGTCTGCCTGTACGCCGGCTCGCTGGTGCCGGAGGAGGTGGTGGGCTACGCGCCGCCGGGGGCGCGCGTGGTCGACACCGCGCCGCTGCACCTCGACGAGATCATCGCCGAGATCCAGGCCGCGCACGCCGAGGGCAAGGACGTGGCGCGCGTCCACTCCGGCGACCCGTCGATCTACGGCGCCATCGCCGAGCAGATGCGGCGTCTCGCCGACCTCGGCATCCCCTACGACGTGACGCCGGGCGTGCCGGCCTTCGCGGCGGCGGCGGCGGTGCTGGCGACCGAGCTGACGCTGCCCGAGGTGGCGCAGACCATCATCCTGACGCGCACCGCCATGAAGTCCTCGCCCATGCCGCCGGGCGAGGAGCTGTCGGCGCTGGGCGCCTCGCGCGCCACGCTGGCGATCCACCTGTCGGTGCGCAACCTCGACCATGTGGTGGGAGAGCTGTCGCCGCACTACGGCGCCGACTGCCCGGTGGCGGTGGTCTACCGCGCCACGTGGCCGGACCAGCGGGTGATCCGCGGAACGCTGCAGGACATCCGCGCCAAGGTCCGCGAGGCCAAGCTGACCCGCACCGCGCTGGTGCTGGTCGGCCGCGTGCTCGACGCGCACGGCTTCCGCGACAGCGCGCTGTACGACCCCCAGCACGTGCACGTGCTGCGGCCGGAGCGGAAGTAATCTCCCTCCCCCATCCCCGATGGGGGAGGGGCGGGG
>NZ_LGQZ01000049.1 GCF_003116015.1 Azospirillum sp. TSO22-1 | reverse complement strand
CGGTGCCGCAGGCAACGGGCGCCGAAGGCGATCGTAGGCGGAGCGCGGTCGCCCGACTTGCGGGCGACCGGTGGAGGGGCCCCACGCATAGCGTGGGAGGGTGGGGGTGCCGTCCAAGGATTCTTGAATTTACCCTCACCCGGCCGGCTTCGCCGGCCACCCTCTCCCGGGACGGGAAAGGGAATCATCGATCCGCCGCATCGCGCCTTCGCTGTCGATGCGGCGGTAGACCGCCTGCACCAGGCTGAACAGCCCGAACGCCAGCAGCCCCAGCGCCACGATCCCGAGCAGCCACGGCCCGAAGGGCTGCGCCTGCATCCAGCGGAAGGCCTTGATCATGCCGCCGGATTCCATGGCGTTGGCGTGCCACGCGGCCAGCACGAAGAACATCCCGACCAGCACGAACACCACGCCGCGCGCCGCGAACCCGGCCTGCCCCAGCGGCTTGACGACGCGCGCGGTCCTATGGTCGCAGGCGAGCGCCGGCAGGAAGTCGGCCTTCCAGGCGCGCAGGATCTGGCTGACGCCGAAGCCGGCGATGCCGATCCCCACCGCCGCCACCAGCCAGTCGCCGAGCGGCAGTTCCAGCAGCCGCGCGGTCCAGTCGCGCGCCGTGCTCTCGCTGGTCTCGTGCCCGCCCCGCCCGGCCAGCAGCCTCAGGCAATAGAGAGCGAGCGCCGCGTGGATGCCGCCGGCGATCAGGTGCCCGGCGCGCACCACCAGCCCCTTGGCGTCACGGCCGCGCCGGTCGACGTCGGCGACGGCGCCGACCACCCGCCACAGCGCGTACCCCGCCAGCCCGAGCGCCACGACGGCCAGCAGCACGGTGCCGAACGGCTTGTCGAACAGCTCGGCCAGCGCGCCCTTGCTGTCGGTCGGGTGGTTGTGTCCCTGCGCCGCGGTGACGGCGAGCCAGCCGATGATCACGTACACCACGCCGCGCGCCGCATAGCCCAGGCGCGCCAGTCCTTCGATCTGGGTCTGCACGTGCGGCGCCGACATCGCCGATCTCCCCACGGTGAATGTGGGAGGAGGAACGGAGGGGAATTGCTTAGGTTCCGAAGGGCTCACGCAGCCCGGACCCGCCGGCGTCTTGCGCCGGTAATATCCCGTTCATTTTTTCGTTAGATAGTAAAACTATTGAATAGGCCAGCAACGGCCGGAACGGGAGTACGCCTGCATGCGAGTCCTGGACAACATGAAGCTCAGCCGCAAGCTGTGGCTGCCTCTCGTGGTGACGCTGGTCGCGGTCGGCGTGGCCACCGCGCTGGCGGCGGCGTCGATCCACCGGATGATGATCGACAGCCGGGTCGACTCCCTGCGCTCCATCGTCGAGACCGCCGCCGGCATCGCCAAGACCCTCGAGGACGAGGTGAAGGCCGGCCGCGCGACGCGCGAGCAGGCGCAGGAGAGGTTCCGCACCATCGTGCACGGCATGCGCTACGGCGACGGCGAATACCTCTTCGTCATCGGGATGGACGGCATCGCGCTCGCCAACGGCGGCTTCCCGCAGCAGGTCGGTACCAACCGCCTGGGCCTCAAGGACTCCAACGGCAAGCTGATCGTCGGCTCGTTCATCGACGGGCTGAAGACCGCCGACGGCGCCGTGGTCGATTACCACTACCCTCGCCCCGGTCAGGAAAAGCCGTCGCCGAAGCTGAGCTACGTCCAGCTGTTCAAGCCGTGGAATGCGATGATCGGCACCGGCGTCTACATCGACGACATCCAGGCCGAGTTCGCCGCGCAGCTGCTGCGCTTCTCCCTGGTCACCCTGGTGCTGGCGGTGCCCGCCGCCATCGTCGCCTTCCTGATCACCCGCGGGACCTGCCGCTCGCTGAACGCGCTGCGCGACCGGATGCGGCAGATCGCCGACGGGCGGCTCGACGTCGCCGTCGCGGAGGCCGGCCGGCGCGACGAGATCGGTGAGATGGCGGCGACCGTGGAGGTCTTCCGCAACAACGCCAGGGAGATGGAGCGCCTGCGCACCGAGCAGGAACGCCAGAAGAGCGACGCGGAGACGCGCCGCCGCCGCGAGCTGGCGGAAGTCGCGGCCAATTTCGAGGCCGGTGTGTCCGGCATCGTCGATGCGGTCGGCACCGCGGCGCGCGACCTCAGCGCGTCGGCCCAGCAGCTGGCGACCATGAGCGGGCGCGCGTCCGGCGAGGCGGCCGAGGTGTCGACCACTGCCGGCCTGACGACCTCCAACGTGCAGGCCGTCGCCGCGGCGTCCGAGGAGCTGTCGGCCTCCATCGCCGAGATCACCCGCCAGGTCGGCGAGGCCGCTACCATGACCCGCGGCGCGGTCACCGAGGCCCAGGCCAGCAGCACCCGCATGCAGCAGCTCTCCGACGCCGCCCGCAAGATCGGCGAGGTGGTGCAGCTCATCCAGCAGATCGCCGGGCAGACCAACCTGCTGGCGCTCAACGCCACCATCGAGGCGGCGCGCGCCGGTGAAGCGGGCAAGGGCTTCGCCGTGGTGGCCAGCGAGGTGAAGGCGCTGGCCAACCAGACCGCCCGCGCCACCGAGGAGATCTCCGCCCAGATCGAGGGCATCCAGTCCGCCACGCGCGGCGCGGCCACGGAGATCGAGACCATCAGCGCCACCATCGGCCGCATCGACGCCATCTCCGCCTCGATCGCCGCGGCCATCGACCAGCAGGCCCAGACCACGCGCGAGATCGCCCGCAACGTCCAGGACGCGGCGCGCGGCACCACCCACGTCAGCGAGAAGATCGCCGGGGTAACGCTGGTGGTGGGCGAGACCGGCCAGTGCGCGACGCACGTCACCGACACCACCCGGAGCCTGAGCCAGCAGAGCGAGCAGCTCCGCCATCAGGTCTCCGCCTTCCTCACCAAGGTGCGCGCGGGCTGAGCCGCGCAGCCCGGCGTTCGGCGTTCCTCCCTGAAACTCGCCCCTCCCCTCACCGGGAGGGGCTTTTGTTTCAGGCGGCGGGCGGAAAACGTCGCTCCAGACACTTTATTGGCCGTCATCCCCGCGAAGGCGGGGATCCATACGTTCCACGACCCCTCGCTTTGGGAGTTATGGATCCCCGCCTTCGCGGGGATGACCATGTGGGAAAGTGCAAGAGCGCCGACGGCATCAGCCCGCCGGCGTCACCCCCCTGGGCAGCAGCAGCCAGTATTCCCCGGCGCTCTTCATCACCCCGGCGCGCTGTTCGGCGTCCGGCCCGTGCCCCCAGAACACGTCGCCGCGCACGGGGCCGCGGATCGCGCCGCCGGTGTCCTGCGCCACCAGCAGCCGGCGCAGCCGTGCACCGGCGTTCACCGGGTCCTCGGCGTCGAGCCACACCGGCATCCCGTACGGCACGAACTTCGGGTCGACGGCGAGGCTGCGCCGCGGCGTCAGCGGCACCCCCTGGGCGCCGTTCGGCTGGTCGCCGGTCAGTTCCTGGAAGAAGACGTAGGACGGGTTCCGGTTCATCAGGTCCGCCGCCTGATCCGGGTGCGCCTGCAGCCACGCGCGGATGCTCTGCAACGAGACCTCCTCGCGCGTCAGCTCGCCGCGGTCGATCAGCTCCTTGCCGATGGCGACGTACTTGTGGCCGTTCTGGCCGGCGTAGCCGACGCGGACCTCCCGGCCGTCCGGCAGCGTCACCCGTCCCGAGCCCTGGATCTGCAGGAAGAACGCGCCGACCGGGTCGTCGACCCACAGCAGCTCCAGCCCCTTGCCGCGCAGCGCGCCGGCCTCGATGGCGGCGCGATCCTCGTAGGGCTTGAGCCGGCCGGCGAGCACCCGGCCGGCGATGCGCTGGCCCTTCCACTGCTCGCCGAAATCGGCCAGCTCGACCATCACCAGATCCGGCGGTCGCTTGTAGAGCGGCGCCGGGAAGGCCGCCGACGGCGCCCGCGTCCCCTTCAGCTCCGGCTCGTAGTAGCCGGTGAACAGCCCACGCCGTACGCCATTGTTGCCGGCGGCGTAGGGGGTGAACCAGCGCTCGAAATAGGCGCGCGCCGCCGCGTCGTCGCCGGCCGGCACACCGGCCAGCGCCTCGCAGGGCGGCAGCCAGTCGCCCGCCGTGCCGCCGACGCCCAACGCCCGCCCAGGCGGCAGCGTGCGGATCTTGGCGCAGGAGCGGGCCAGCGCCGGCACCGCCTCGGCGACGCGGTCGGCGGCCCAGCCCGGCAGGTCGGAAAATGACGCCGGCGCGAGGGTCAGCGTGTCCGGCGGTGGCTCCGGACGCGCACAGGCCGCCAGGGCCAGCAACGCCAGCCCGGCGGCCCGATGCTTCCGGCTCACAGGGATCAATTCGGGGTGCGCGTCTCGACCAGCGCCCAGTTCGGGTCGCGGGCGCGGATGTTGCGGCGGAAGGTCCAGATGTCGACCACCTCGACCGGCTGCTTCGGATCGCCGTCGGTGATCTCGCCGGCGGCGTTGCGCACCAGGTTGATCTGGTCGGAGACGAACTTGACGGTGACCAGCGCGTCGCGGCCGTCCAGGCGGGCCTCGATCACGTCGGCGTCGCGGATGCGGTCGATGCGGGTCTCCAGAGTCTCGCCGGCCGACTGGCGGTGGCGGATCGCCTGGACGAAGTTGTCGTACACGTCGTCCGACAGCAGCGGCCGCAGCGTCGCGGTGTCGCCGGCGGCGAAGGCCTCGACCACCATCTGGAAGGCGCCGCGGGCACCCTGGAGGAAGGTCTTCTCGTCGAAGGTCGGGTCGGCGGCGTGGATCTGCTTCAGCGCCTCGGCCAGCGACACCGGCTCGTCCGGCGCGTAGGGCGCGTCGGCCGCGGCGCGCGGCGGCATCGCGACCACGTTGTCGGGCCGGGCCGGGGGCGCGGTGAAGGGGTTGGGCCGGGGACGCTCCTCGCCGGTGCGGCGGCCGAGCACGCTGCGCAGCCGGTAGACCAGAAACGCGGCGATCATCGCGAAGATGACGATCTCGATGAACACGAACCCTTCACCCATTGCGCCTGTCCTTCAGGGATTGGCCTGGACCGTCCGGCCCGCACACATTAAGTCTTGCAGGTCGATGCGCCGAACGGGGTCGCCCGATCGTGACGACCGGCGACGTTTCCCTCGACTAGATAGGCCCTCGGCCCTGAAAGAGCAAGGATGGGCATGAATCCGCTGGTGCTGCTGCTTCTCCTCCTGCCGGTGCTGGAGATCGCCGTGATGATCCAGGTGGGAACCTGGATCGGCGCCGGACCGACGGTGCTGCTGATCGTCGCGGCGTTCTTCGCCGGGTCGCTGCTGCTGCGCCACCAGGGCCTCGCCACGCTGCGGCGCGCGCAGGAGACGCTGGAGCGCGGCGAGCTGCCGGTCGGTGCGGTGTTCCAGGGCTTCTGCGTGGTGGCCGGCGCCATCCTGCTGATGATCCCCGGCTTCCTCACCGACGTCGTCGCCCTGCTGCTTCTGCTGCCGTTCCCGCGCGACGCGTTGGGCCGCTGGCTGTTGAACCGTCTGCGCGCCGCCGGGTCGCTGAAGGTGTGGACCAACGGCACGCCCGGCGGCCCCGCCGGCACCACCCGCACCGGTCAGGTCATCGACGTCGAGTACACCGAGGTGGCGGCGGACGCCCCGCGCCTCGAGGAATCCCGCTGGGGCGCGGACGGGGACAAGGGCCCGGACCGGCGCCCCTGACAGGTTGTTCGTACCCGAGATCCGTGCTAGCCAGCGGGACCACAGTTCACAACCGCCAGCGGCCGGTTTCCGGCCAGGAGTTCGTTCATGTCGGATCAGTCCAACGGCCAGGATCAGGGCCCCGGCACGCTGCCGATGAATGTCCTTGCCCAGTACGTCAAGGATTTGTCGTTCGAGAACCCGAACGCGCCGCAGACCCTGCTGCCCGGCCAGCCGCAGCCGCAGGTGAACATCGGCGTCGACGTGCAGGTGCGCCCGGCCGCCGACGACATTTACGAGGTGTCGCTGCAGCTGCGCGCCGAGGCGAAGCAGGGTGAGACGGTCGCCTTCCTGGTCGAGCTGTCCTACGGCGGCCTGTTCCAGCTCGCTGGCATCCCGCAGGAGCACCTGCGCCCGATCCTGATGATCGAGGGCCCGCGCCTGCTGTTCCCGTTCGCCCGCGCCATCGTCGCGGACGCGACGCGCGAGGGCGGCTACCCGCCGCTGATGCTGAACCCCATCGACTTCGCCGACCTCTACCGCCGCCAGATGGGCGCCGCCGAGCAGGGCGAGGGCGGGCAAGAGACGGCGTTCTGATCGCCAACACCTTGACCTGAAAACAAAAAACGCGAGGGTTTCAGCCCTCGCGTTTTTTATTGCGTTTCCGGAACGAGAATCCTCCGGCTCTCCACCCCGCCATCGACGACTCTCTTTTGGCCGTCATCCCCGCCTTCGCGGGGATGACGGAATAGAGGGGCGGTCGAGAGCCGAGAAAAATCCTACTGATTCATCGACTCGAAGAAGTCGTTGTTGCTCTTGGTGTACTTCAGCTTGTCGACCAGGAAGTCGACCGCGTCCGTCACGCCCATCGGCATCAGGATTCGCCGGAGGATCCACATCTTCGACATGGTGCCCTTGTCGACCAGCAGCTCCTCCTTGCGGGTGCCGGACTTGGACACGTCGATGGCCGGGAAGGTGCGCTTGTCGGAGAGCTTGCGGTCCAGCACGATCTCCGAGTTGCCGGTGCCCTTGAACTCTTCGAAGATCACCTCGTCCATGCGGCTGCCGGTGTCGATCAGCGCGGTCGCGATGATGGTCAGCGAGCCGCCCTCCTCGATGTTGCGGGCCGCGCCGAAGAAGCGCTTCGGCCGCTGCAGCGCGTTGGCGTCGACGCCACCGGTCAGCACCTTGCCGGAGCTGGGCACCACCGTGTTGTAGGCGCGCGCCAGGCGGGTGATGGAGTCCAGCAGGATCACCACGTCGCGCTTGTGCTCGACCAGGCGCTTGGCCTTCTCGATCACCATCTCGGCCACCTGCACGTGGCGGGTCGCCGGCTCGTCGAAGGTCGAGCTGATGACCTCGCCGCGCACGCTGCGCGCCATGTCCGTCACCTCTTCCGGCCGCTCGTCGATGAGCAGCACGATCAGGTAGGCCTCGGGATGGTTGGTGGCGATCGAGTGGGCGATGTTCTGCAGCATCACCGTCTTGCCGGTGCGCGGCGGGGCGACGATCAGCCCGCGCTGGCCCTTACCGAGCGGGGCGACGAGGTCGATGATGCGGCCGGTGAAGTTCTTCTTGGTCGGGTCCTCGACTTCCATGCGCAGGCGCTCGTCGGGGTAGAGCGGCGTCAGGTTGTCGAAGTTGATGCGGTGGCGCACCTTTTCCGGCGCGTCGAAGTTGATGGTGTTGACCTTGAGGAGAGCGAAGTACCGCTCGCCGTCCTTCGGCGCGCGGATCTGCCCCTCCACCGTGTCGCCGGTGCGCAGGCCGAAGCGGCGCACTTGGCTCGGGCTGACGTAGATGTCGTCCGGACCGGGCAGGTAGTTCGCCTCCGGCGAGCGCAGGAAGCCGAAGCCGTCCTGCAGCACCTCCAGCACGCCGTCGCCGTAGATCGGGATGTCGTTTTCCGCCAGCTGCTTGAGGATGGCGAACATCATGTCCTGCTTGCGCAGGGTCGACGCGTTCTCGATCTGGAGCTCCTCCGCGAACGCCAGCAACTCGGCGGGGCTCTTGCACTTCAACTCTTGGAGATTCATCGGGGGCCTATGGGCAGGTCGGGCGTGGGGGAGGTGTGGCTGCGAGTCCCGTGCCGACGACGACAGCGTCGGGAGTGGAGACACGGCGGGGGCGGAGGATTTCCCTTCGCTCGCCGCGCCCGGCGATAAGGCGGGGGCCGGGGCGTCGGATCTTTGCAGATCAGGTGTGGTACGGATCAGGTACGGAGGAGCTTCCCGCGGAGCGAAACCCCGCGGTCGACACATGGGTATCGAATCCCGCTTGCCAAGTCAAACGAAAGCGAGACGGTGATGTTCCCGACCGGCGAGTTTTGTCGCACCATCTGGCATAGGCCACGCCGCGGCACGACGTAAGGCGGGCAGGATCCGCCACCGCAGGTGCCCGCCGTGACCGAGACCCCCTGGCACGCCGTCCCCCCCGCCGAGACCGCCGCCGCCCTCGCCTCCCCGCCCGAAGGCCTCAGCCCGGCCGAGGCCGCCGACCGCCTCGCCCGCGTCGGCCCGAACCGCCTGACTCCGCCAAAGCCACGCCCGGGATGGCTGCGCTTCCTCAAACAGTTCGATAACATCCTGATCTACGTGCTGCTGGCGTCGGGCGCGCTGGCGCTGCTTCTGGGCCATTGGACCGACGCCGGCGTCATCTTCGGCGTCGTGGTGGTCAACGCGCTCATCGGCTTCCTCCAGGAGGGCAAGGCGGAGCAGGCACTGGCCGCCATCCGCGGCATGCTCTCGCCGCAGGCCATCGCGCTGCGCGGCGGCGAGGCGGTCACCCTGCCGGCCGAGGACCTGGTGCCCGGCGACCGCGTGCTCCTCGCCTCCGGCGACCGCGTCCCCGCCGACCTGCGCATCGAGCGCGCCAAGGGCCTGCGCGTGCAGGAGGCGGCGTTGACCGGCGAGTCCGTGCCCGTCGCCAAGGACCCCGCCGCGGTGGCGGAGGACGCGGCCCTCGGCGACCGTGCCGGCATGGCTTACGCCGGCACGCTGGTGGCGCAGGGTCAGGGCACCGGCATCGTGGTCGCCACCGGTGACGCCACGGAGATCGGCCGCATCGGCCACCTGTTGGCCTCGGTGCAGACGCTGACCACGCCGCTGCTGGCGCAGATGGCGGCGTTCGGGCGCTGGCTGACGGTGCTGATCCTGGTGCTGGCCGTCGTCACCTTCGCCTACGGCAGCCTCGTCATGCACGAGCCTTGGCAGGACATGGTGCTGGCCGCCGTCGGCCTCGCCGTCGCCGCCATCCCCGAGGGGCTGCCGGCGGTGATGACCATCACGCTGGCCATCGGCGTCACCCGCATGGCGCGGCGCAACGCCATCATCCGCCATCTGCCGGCGGTGGAGACGCTGGGCTCGGTCGGCGTCATCTGCTCCGACAAGACCGGCACGCTGACCCGCAACGAACTGACCGTGCAGACCGTGATGACCGCCGCGGCCACCTACGCCGTCGGCGGCAGCGGCTACCGCCCCGAAGGAGACATCCACCGCGACGGCACCCTGGTCGACCCCGCCGCCGAGGCAGACCTGACCACCCTTGCCCGCGCCGCCCTGCTGTGCAACGACGCCGCCCTGCACCGCGACCCGGGTGGAGACTGGACGCTGACCGGCGACCCCACCGACGGGGCGCTGCTCACCTTCGCCATGAAGGCCGGCGTCGACCCGGCCGAGGAGCTCGGCCGCTGCCCGCGCCGTGACGCCGTGCCCTTCGAGTCCGAGCAGCAGTTCATGGCCACCCTGCACCACGACCACGCCGGCCACGGCCTGATCGTCCTCAAGGGCGCGCCGGAACGGGTGATCGCCCGCTGTGAGACCGAACTGAGCGACGGCGCCTCCTCCCCGCTCGACCGCGGCCGCTGGGCCGCCCGTGCCGCCGAGCTGGGCGCCGAGGGGCAGCGCGTCATCGCCCTGGCGATCCGCCGCACGCCGCTCAGCCTGGGCGAGTTGAACCTCGCCGACCTGGAGGAGGGGTTGACCCTGCTCGGCCTGTGCGGCCTGATCGACCCGCCGCGCCAGGAGGCGCTGTGCGCCGTCCAGGCCTGCCAGGCCGCCGGCATCACGGTGAAGATGATCACCGGCGACCACGCCGCCACCGCCGGCGCCATCGGCCACCGCTTCGGCCTGACCGGCGGCGTGGTCACCGGCCCCGAGCTGGACCGTATGGACGACACGGCCTTTGCCACCGCCGCCCGTGGCAACGGCGTCTTCGCCCGCACCACGCCGGAGCACAAGCTGCGCCTCGTCACCGCGTTGCAGGCTGCCGGCCGGTCGGTGGCGATGACCGGCGACGGCGTGAACGACGCGCCCGCCCTCAAGCGCGCCGACGTCGGCGTGGCGATGGGCCGCAATGGCACCGAGGCGGCCAAGGAAGCGGCGAGCATGGTCCTGGCCGATGACAACTTCGCCTCCATCGTCCACGCGGTCGAGGAGGGGCGCACCGTCTACGACAATTTGCGCAAGACCATCCTGTTCATGCTGCCGACCAACGGCGGACAGGCGCTGGTGATCCTGCTGGCGGTGCTGACCGGCACAACGCTGCCGATCACCGCGGTGCAGATCCTCTGGGTCAACATGGTGACGGCCGTCACCCTCGGCCTCGCCCTGGCTTTCGAGCCGGCGGAGCCCGGCGTCATGGCCCGCCCTCCGCGTCCGCAGGACGAGCCGATCCTGGCGCGCTTCCTGGTGGTGCGCATGCTGCTGGTGATGGTGCTGCTGGTGGCGGCAAGCTTCGGCTTCTTCCACCTGCACCTCGCCCATGGCGACGCCATCGAAGCGGCGCGCACCATGGCGGTCAACGCGCTGGTGGTCGGCGAGATCTTCTTCCTGCTGAACGCCCGCGCCATCCTGGCGCCGGTGCTGAGCCTGCGGGCGCTGTTCGGCAGCCGCCCGGTGTGGCTCTCCATTGCGCTGATGGCGGCCTTGCAGCTGGCCTTCACCTACGCCCCGCCGCTGCAGGCGCTGTTCGGTACGGCTGCGGTCGACTGGACCGACTGGGTGCTGATGGCCGGCGCCGGCTTGGCGATCTTCCTGACGGTCGAGACGGAGAAGGCGTGGACGCGGCGGCATTTGAATCCCTCTCCCGTCCCGGGAGAGGGTGGCGCCGTAGGCGCCGGGTGAGGGGCATCGCGAGGATCCTTGCAGGCACCCTCACCCTCCCGCTCGTTCCGAGCGGGTCCCTCCCTCTCCCGGGGCGGGAGAGAGAACTAAAACGGCTTCACGATCACGAAGATCACGATGCCGATCATCAGCAGCGTCGGCACCTCGTTCCAGACGCGGAAGAAGCGCTGCGGCCGGGTGTTGCGGTCCGCCTCGAAGTCCTTGCGCCAGCGCGCCATCATCATGTGCGTCGCGGTCAGCCCCAGCACGAACAGCAGCTTGGCGTGCAGCCAGCCGCCCTGTTGGAACAGCGTCGGGTCGATGGCGATCATGCTGACGCCGAACACCCAGGCCGCGATCATCGCCGGGTTCATGATGGCGCGCAGCAGCCGGCGCTCCATCACCTTGAAGGTCTCCGACGCCTCCGACCCCGGCGCCGCCTGGGTGTGGTAGACGAACAGCCGCGGCAGGTACAGCAGGCCCGCCATCCAGGCGATGATGCTGATGACGTGCAGCGCCTTGACCCAGAGATACGTCACGGGCCTCTCCCCTTCCCTGCCGAGTTCACGCTTTAGTTAGCGCGTTGCGGGCATCCGGAAAAGCCCGTCGGGCACAGCCGCCCCTTGGTCTGCGAGCACATGAAGCGATCGCATTCCATGCTCTGCCGCACCAGCCGCGCCAGCCCGCCGATGAAGGCCGGCTCGGTGCCCACCGTCGGCACCCGGGCGAAGTGCGGCACGCCCTCGTGCTGCGCCAGGTGACGGTACTCGATCTCGATCTCGACCAGCGTCTCGGAATGCTCCGACACGAAGGCGATGGGCACGATCAGGATCGGCACCTTGTCCTGCCCGGCGCGGCGGATCTCGGCGTCGGTCGACGGGCCGATCCATTCCAGCGGGCCGACCCGGCTCTGGTAGCAGTTCACCCAGTCCAGCCCGGGGATGTCCAGCGCACTGGCTATCGCCTGCGCCGTGCGCTCGCACTGCTGCTGGTACGGGTCGCCGGCCGCCACCACCCGCTTCGGCAGCCCGTGCGCCGAGAACAGCACGCGCGGCGCGCCGTGCTTCGACGCCTCCTCGTAGGCCGGCCGGATCAGGTTGGCCGAGGCCGCAACGAACCCCGGCTCGGTCGGGTAGCAGCAGACCACCCGCGTCTCGGCCTTCAGCCCGACCGTCTCCGCCGCCTCGCGCCAGACGCGCAGGCTGGAGGCCGAGGTCGTGGTCGACCATTGCGGGTAGAGCGGCAGCAGCACCACGAGGTCCGGGGCGAACTCCTTCACCGCCGCGGCGGTCTCGGTGCTCATCGGGTGCCAGTAGCGCATGGCGATGAAGCTGCGCACCTCGCCCTGTCCGTCGGCGTTCAGCACCGCGTCGAGCGCCGCGGCCTGCGCCTGGGTGTTCTCCAGCAGCGGCGACTTGCCGCCGATCAACCCGTAGATCTCCCGCGCCGGCTTCTCGCGCCGGCGGGCGATGAAGTTCGCCAGCAGGAAGCGGATCGGCGTCGGTGCGCCGATGATCGACGGGTCGTAGAACAGGTTGAACAGAAACGGCCGGATGGCGTCCGGCTCGTCCGGGCCACCGAGGTTGAACAGGACGACGGCGGTGCGTTTGGGTGTCAGCATGGTCATAGCGGCGTGAGCTTAACAGACCCTCTCCCGCCCCGGGAGGGGGGCTTTACCCCCGCTCCGGCCACGCCTTGATCTGCTTGGCCAGCGCGGCGACATGCTCCGGCGGTGTCTGCTGGGTGATCCCGTGGCCGAGGTTGAAGACGAACGGCCGGCCCGCCAGCGCCTCGAGGATCTCGTCCACCGCCTTGCGCTGCGCCTCGCCGCCCGCCACCAGCAGGATCGGGTCGAGGTTGCCCTGCACCGGCAGCCGCGTCTGCAGATTGCGCGCCGCCCAGACCGGCGGCACCGTGGTGTCGAGGCCGACGGCGTCGACCCCCGCTTCGGTCACGTAGTCCTCGTACAGCAGCCCGGCGCCGCGCGGAAAGCCGATCACCGGGGTGTTCGGGTGCTTGGCCTTGATCTTGGCGACGATGCGCCGCGTCGGCTCGATGACGTAGCGGCGGAAGGCGCCCACCGGCAGCACGCCGGCCCAGCTGTCGAACAGCTGCACCGTCTCCGCGCCCGCGTCGATCTGCGCGATCAGGTAGTCGGCGGTGACATCGACCAGCAGGTCGATCAGCGCTCCGAAGCCGACCGGATCCTTGTAGGCCCAGGTCTTGATGTGCGCGAACTCCTTGGAGCCGCCGCCCTCCACCATGTAGGTCGCCACCGTCCACGGCGAGCCGGCGAAGCCGATCAGCGTCACCTCCGGCGGCAGCGCCTTCGACAGGCGGCGCACCGTCTCGTAGACCGGCGCCAGCCGGTCATGGAAGTTGGCTGTCGACAGCCGCTTCAGCTCCCCGGCGCTGCGGACGGGATCGAGCTTCGGCCCCTCGCCTTCCAGGTAGTCGAGCGGCTGGCCGAGCGCATGCGGCACCACCAGGATGTCGGAGAACAGGATCGCCGCGTCCATGCCGTAGCGGCGGATCGGCTGCAGCGTGACTTCGGTGGCGAATTCCGGATTGTAGCAGAGGTCGAGGAACGACCCGGCCTTGGCGCGCAGCTCCCGGTACTCGGGCAGGTATCGGCCGGCCTGGCGCATCAGCCAGAACGGCGGCGATTGGCAGGCCTCACCCTTGAGGGTGGCGAGCATGGGCTTACGAACGTCCGGCACCGGTATCTGTCCCTTCACGCGAGAGGGTTCGTCACGCCTCTCCTCTATCTCATTATGACTCTTATTGGAAGAAATGGAGGGGGATAGTGGATGCCTGTGGATAACGGTGATCCCGGCTTGCACCGGAATCATCCACAGGTCCGGCGAACGGAAATCCGGCCTGGGGGTTTCGGTGTGGATGACTCGGGAACGACTCCGCGCTGCACCGCGGAATCTCTGGCACTGGAACCGTGGGAGTCCTGGGGATAAACTGCGCGTGCGAGGCCCGCTTTCCACGCCTTCCGAACCGGTCGGCCGGGTTGTCCCGGTGGGTGCCGACACGGGGGTGGAGAGTCCCGCAGCGGGGATGGAATCGGCTCGAAGCCGTCCATCCACAGACCGACGACCAGTTCTCCACAGAATGTTGGGGATGATGAGAGAGTTTCACCTACACCTGGTCTCCGACGCGACCGGCGAGACGATCAACAGCGTGGCCCGCGCCTGTGTGATCCAGTTCGACCAAGTGCGTCCGATCGAGCACTTCTGGAACCTGGTGCGCACCGAGCGCCAGCTGGAGCTGGTGCTCGACGCCGTCCGCGCGCATCCCGGACTCGTGATGTTCACGCTGGTGGACGAGGGGCTGCGCCGCAAGCTGCAGGACTTCTGCCGCGAGGTGCAGGTGCCCTGTATTCCGGTGCTCGACCCGCTGATCAACGCTCTTGCCGCCTATCTCGGCCTGGAGTCGCAGCGCCAGCCCGGCCGCCAGCACGCTCTGGACGCCGAGTACTTCGGCCGCATGGACGCCATGGACTTCGCGCTGTCGCACGACGACGGCCAGTCCGGCTGGGACCTGCACGAGGCGGACGTGGTGCTGCTCGGCGTGTCGCGCACCTCGAAGACGCCGACCTGCATCTATCTGGCGAACCGCGGCGTCAAGGCGGCGAACATCCCGATCGTCCCCGGCTGCCCCCTGCCGCCGGAGCTGGCGAAGCTGACCCGCCCGCTGATCGTTGGCCTGACCAAGGACCCCGACCGCCTGATCCAGATCCGCCGCAACCGGCTGAAGCTGCTGAACCAGGGCGACACCTCCACCTACGTCGACCCCGAGGTGGTGCGCGCCGAGGTGACCGAGGCGCGGCGCATGTTCAGCCGCAACGGCTGGCCGGTGATCGACGTTTCCCGCCGCTCCATCGAGGAGACCGCGGCGGAGATCATGATGCTGCTGGCGCGGCGGCAGGGCGGCGGTCCGGTGACATGAGCGCGCTGATCCTGGCCTCCGCCTCGCGCGCCCGCGCCGCAATGCTGGAGCGCGCCGGCGTGCCGGTGATCTGCGACCCCGCTGGCATCGACGAGGACGCCGTCAAGCACCAGTGCCGCGCCGCCGGCGCCACCGTCGAGGCGACCGCCGACATCCTGGCTGAGCGCAAGGCGCACGCCGTGTCGCTGCGTCACCCCGGCGCGCTGGTGCTCGGCGCCGACCAGATGCTGGAGTGCGAGGGCGTCTGCTTCGACAAGCCGGAGGACCGCGCCCGGGCCGCCGCCCACCTCGCCGTCCTGCGCGGCCGCACGCACCGGCTGGTCAGCGCCGCCGTGGTGGTGCGCGACGGCGTGCGGCTGTGGGAGACGGTGGACAGCGCAACCCTGGCCATGCGCCCATTCGGCGACGACTTCCTCGACCACTATCTCGACACCGCCGGCGACGACGTGCTGCACTCCGTCGGCGTCTACCATCTGGAAGGCCTGGGCGCGCAACTGTTCGAGCGGGTGGAGGGCGACTTCTTCACCGTCCTCGGCCTGCCGCTGCTGCCGGTGCTCGGCTTCCTGCGCGACCAGGGGATTCTCAGGGCATGATCATCAGCGGCAAGGCCAAGCTGGCCGGCGTCATGGGCTGGCCGGTCGGGCACTCGCGCTCGCCCCGCCTGCACGGTTTCTGGCTGGAGCGGTACGGCATCGACGGCGCCTACGTCCCCCTCGCTGTCCCGCCGGAGCGCGCGGCTGAGGCGATCCGCGCCCTCCCCGCCCTCGGGTTTCGCGGCTGCAACGTCACCGTCCCGCACAAGGAGGCTGCCGCCGCCGCCGTCGACCACCTGGACGAGACCGCCAAGCGGGCCGGCGCGGTGAACACCATCGTGGTGCGCGCCGACGGCAGCCTGGAGGGCCGCAACACCGACGGCTTCGGCTTCCTGGAGAACCTCAAGGCCGGCGCCCCCGGCTGGATGGCGGGCGCCGGGCCGGCGGTGGTGCTCGGCGCCGGTGGGGCGGCGCGCGCGGTGGTGGCGTCGCTGATCGACGATGGCGCGCCGGAGGTCTGGCTGCTCAACCGCACCCGCGCGCGGGCCGAGGCGCTGGCCGCGGACATCGGCGACGGCGTGCGCGTCTTCGACTGGGTTTCACGTGAAACATTGCTGGCCGACGCCGCCCTGCTGGTGAACACCACCACCCAGGGCATGCACGGCCAGCCGCCGCTGGATCTCTCCCTGAAAGCCCTTGCGCCGGCCGCGGTGGTCACCGACATCGTCTACACGCCGCTGATCACCCCGCTGCTGGCGGCGGCGCAAGCCCGCGGCAACCGGGTGGTGGACGGCCTCGGCATGCTGCTGCACCAGGCGCGGCCGGGGTTCGCCGCGTGGTTCGGTGTCGAGCCGGAGGTGACCGAGGAACTGCGGCGGTTCGTGCTGGGTGTGTGAGATGACCAAGTGTATTGCCCCCCTCCCGACCTCCCCCCGCTCTCGGCGGATCGAAGATCCGCCTGCCGCGTCAGCGCAAACCAAAGGTTTGCGCGTGAGCTTCGCAGGGGGAGGAGCTTTTCCCCTCCCCTGCGCAGCGGGGGAGGGGTCAGGGGTGGGGGCACGTGTGGCAAGCACTCCCCCATGCTGATTCTCGGTCTCACCGGCTCCATCGGCATGGGCAAGAGCACCGCCGCCCGCATGCTCAAGTCCATGGGCGTCCCGGTTTGCGACTCCGACGCCCTCGTCCACCGCCTGACCGGCCGGGGCGGCGCCGCGGTGGCCGCTATCGACGCCGTCTTTCCCGGCGTGATCAAGGACGGCGCCGTCGACCGCCGTGCCCTCGGCGCCGCGGTGTTCGGCAACCCCCCCGCTCTCAAGGCGCTGGAGGCCATCCTGCACCCGCGCGTCCAGGACGCGCAGCGCGCTTTCCTCCGGCAGGCGGCCATGCGCGGCGTCCGCGTCGCCTGCCTGGACATCCCCCTGCTCTTCGAGACCCATGGCGAGCGCCGTGTCGACCGCGTCATCGTCGTCACGGCTCCCTCGGCCGTGCAGAAAGCGCGCGTGCTGGCGCGGCCGGGCATGACGCCGGAGAAGTTCGCGGGTATCCTCGCCCGCCAGACACCCGACGCGGAGAAGCGCCGGCGCGCCGATTTCGTCGTGAACACCGGCGACGGCCGCCTAGCCACGCGAAGGGCTCTGCGAGAAATAATTGCCAAAGCGAAACGGATTCCCGGGCGGCATTGGCCGCCGCGCGGCTTCCACCCCGGAGACAGCACCCATGGCTGAGAGCGTGCGCGAGATCGTCCTCGACACCGAGACCACCGGCTTCAAGCCCGAAGAGGGTCACCGCCTCGTGGAAATCGGCTGCATCGAGCTGATCAACCACGTGGCCACCGGCGGCAAGTTCCACGTCTACATCAACCCGATGCGCCCGGTCCCGCCCGAGGCCAGCGCCGTGCACGGCCTGACCGACGAGTTCCTCGCCGACAAGCCGCTGTTCACCGAGGTGGTCGGCGAGTTCCTGGAGTTCATCGGCGAGTCGCCGCTGGTCATCCACAACGCCGCGTTCGACATGGCCTTCCTGAACGCCGAGCTGAAGTGGGCCGGCTTCCCGGCGCTGAAGAACACGGCCGTAGACACGCTGATGATGGTGCGCCAGCGCTTTCCCGGCTCGCCGGCGACGCTGGACGCGCTCTGCAAGCGCTTCAACATCGACAATTCCAGCCGCACCTTCCACGGCGCGCTGCTCGACTCCCAGCTGCTGGGTGAGGTCTATCTGGAGCTGATGGGCGGCCGGCAGGCCGGCCTCGCGCTGGCCGGCGGTCCTGCGGCGAAGGGCGGCGGCCCGGTGATCAGCATCGATCGGCCCTACCGCGAGCCGCGCGTCTTCCAGCCGAGCGAGGCTGAACTGGCGGCGCATGCGGAGATGGTCGGCAAGATCAAGAACGCGATCTGGGCGGAGGAGTAACCGCCCGTATTGCCCCCTTCCCACCCTCCCCCGCTTCGCAGGGGGAGGAGCTTTCCCCTCCCCTGCGAAGCGGGGGAGGGGTCAGGGGTGGGGGCAAGTGTTCACGGGATCAACACCGTCGACCCCGTCGTCTGCCGTCCTTCCAGCGCCCGGTGCGCTTGCTCGGCGTCCCGCAGCGGATAGGTCTGCCGCACGTCGATCTTGACTCCGCCCGCGTGCACCACGTCGAACAGGTCGGCGGCGCTCGACATCAAATCGTCCCGCTTGTTGACGTAGGTGAACAGCGTCGGCCGCGTCACGTACAGCGAGCCCTTGGCCGCCAGCACGCCCAGGTCCAGCGGTGCCGGCGGTCCCGACGCCGCCCCGAACAGCACCATCAGGCCGCGCGGCCGCAGGCAATCCAGGCTGGCCATGAAGGTCGTCTTGCCGACGCCGTCGTAGACCACCGGAACCCCCTGCCCGCCGGTGATCTCCTTGACCCGCACCGGGAAGTCCTCGCGGCTGTAGACGATCGGGTGGTCGCAGCCGTACGCGCGGGCCAGTTCGGCCTTCTCGTCGGTGCTGACCGTGCCGATCACCGTGGCGCCCAGGTGCTTCGCCCACTGGCAGAGGATCAGCCCGACCGCACCGGCCGCGGCCTGCACCAGGATGGTATCGCCCGGCTGAACCCGGTAGGTGGAGCGCAGCAGGTACTGCGCCGTCATCCCCTGCAGCATCATGCCGGCGGCCTGCTCCTCGCCGATCCAGCTCGGCAGCGGCACCAGCCGCTCGGACGACATGACGCGCGCCTGGGTGTAGGCGCCGCCGGCGGTCGGGGCATAGGCGACGCGGTCGCCCACCTTCAGCGCGGTGACCTTCGGCCCCACAGCCTCGACCACGCCGGCCGCCGCGGCGCCGATGATGGCGGGCAGCTGCGGCATCTTGTAGGCGCCGGTGCGGTGATAGGTGTCGATGTAGTTCAGCCCCACCGCGGTCTGGCGCAGCCGGACCTCGCCCGGACCCGGATCCCCGACCTCCACCTCGTCCCAGCGCAACGCCTCCGGCCCGCCGTACTCATGGATGCGGATGGCATGGACCATGCGGATTTCCCCCTTCTCTCTCGGTCGTTGTTGGGTATTACGGATGCACCAGGCTCATGCGCCGTTCGTGGCCGAGCAGCCACGCCTTGGTCTCCACCCCGCCGAAGCCGGAATAGCCGCCCGGCGCCCCGCCCCCGCCAACCACCCGGTGGCAAGGGATAAGGATCGGCAACGGGTTGCGCCCGCAGGCCCCGCCGACCGCCCGCGCCGCCGAGCCCAGCTCGCGCGCCATCGCGCCGTAGGTTAGGGTCTGGCCGTAAGGGATGCGGGACATCAGTTCCCACACCCGCTGCTGGAACGCGGTGCCGGCCGGCCGCATCGGCAGGTCGAAGTTGGCGCGCTTTCCGGCGAAGTAGTCGGCGAGCTGCCGCGCGGCCTCGTCCAGAACCGGGTCGCCACCCTCGGCCGGCCCGTCGCGCCAGTCCAGGGAGGTCAGCGCGCCGCCGGCGCTGGTGAGGGTCAGGGGCCCGAGCGGGCTGGGAACGGTCAGGCTGGGCATGGGATCAGCGCTCCAGAAGCTGGGCCAACGCCTGCGGCTCGGTGACCGGCGGCGAGCAGGTCATGCCGGCGCAGACATAGGCGGTGCCGCGATCGCCGACCGCGCCCTTGCCGTGCGCCGGATGTCCGGCCGGCAGCTCCGCCTGCGGCGGCACCACCGTCAGCACCCGGTTCGGCAGCGAGCGCTCCAGCACCACGCGCTTCAGCGCGTGGGTCTCGGCCGGGTCGCCGACCAGCACCACCTGCAGAGGATCGTGCAACAGCTCGGTGTTGTTCAGCAAGGTGGCGAGCGGGAAGAAGTTGCGCGTCACCTCGCCGGAGAAGGCGTTGACCAGCGCCTGGGCCCGTTCCCGGTACGCCGCCTCCCCGGTCGCCAGGTGCAGGCGCGCCAGCACGCCGACCAGCGTGCCGTTGCCGCTGGGCGTGGCCGAGTCGTAAGCGGTCTTGGTGCGCAGGATCAGGTCGCCGGCGTCGTCCGCGGTGAAGAAATAGCCGCCCGCCGCACGGTCCCAGTAATGCCTGTCCACCATCTCCACCCAGGCCCGCGCCTGCGCCAGCGCGTCGGCGTCGCCGGTCGCCTCATGCAGCGCCAGGGCAGCCCGCGCCATGTTGGCGTAGTCGTCCAATGTCGCCGCGTGCTTCAACTGCCCGGTGCGGAAGCTGTGCCCCAGCCGCCCGTCCACCGTCATGCGCTCGCGCACGAAGGCGTAGGCGCGCTGCGCGGCGGCGATCCAGGCGGGTTCCTCGAACACGCTGCCCGCGTTGGCCAGCGCCGCGATCATCAGGCCGTTCCAGTCGGCCAGCACCTTGTCGTCCCAGCCCGGCCGCACGCGGCCCTTGCGGGCCTCGAACAGCACGTGACGCAGGCGGGCCAGTTCGGTCTCGGTCTCCAGGCCGGCGGATTCAATGGTGTGCAGGCGGTTGAGGATGGTGGCGCCCTCGAAGTTGCCGCGCGCCGTCACCCCGTACCATGTCTTGAAGAGGGTCGCGTCGGCACCCAGCAGGTCATCGATCTCCGCCTCGTGCCAGACGTAGAACCTGCCCTCCTCGCCTTCGCTGTCGGCGTCGAGCGTGCTGGCGAAGCCGCCGCCCTCCGCCACCATCTCGCGCAGCACCCAGGTGGCGGTCTCGCGCACGCGGGCGGCGAACAACGGTTCGCGCGTCTCCTGCCAGGCCAGCGTAGCCAAGTCGATCAGCTGGGCGTTGTCATAGAGCATCTTCTCGAAGTGCGGCACCAGCCACGCCTCGTCCACCGAGTAGCGGGCGAAGCCGCCGCCGAGATGGTCGTAGATGCCGCCCTGGCTCATGTGCGCCAGCGTGGTCATCACCGCCTCGCGGTAGGGCGGGCGGCCGGTGCGCTTCCAGGCCCGCCACAGCAGCTCGAAGACCGACACCTGCGGGAATTTCGGCGCCCCGCCGAAGCCGCCGTGCGCCGGGTCGATCTCGCGCGCCAGTCGCTCGGCGATCTGGTCGAGGAGCGCCGGTTCGACCCCCTCCCCCGGCCGGTTCTGGCCGAGCTGGGCGAGCGCGTCCTTCAGCGCCGTGACGTTGCCCCGGATCTTCGCCGGATCGCGGCGGTAGACGTTTTCCACCCCCCGCAGCACCTCTTCGAACCCCGGCCGGCCGTAGCGTGCGGCGGGCGGGAAGTAGGTGCCGCCCCAGAACGGCTCGCCGCCGGGCGTCAGGAACATGGTCAGCGGCCAGCCGCCCTGCTGGCCCAGCAGCGCCAGGGCGTTCTGGTAGATGTGGTCGACGTCCGGCCGCTCCTCCCGGTCGACCTTCACGGTGACGAACAGCTCGTTCATCACCGCGGCGATGGCCGGGTTCTCGAAGCTCTCGTGCGCCATCACGTGGCACCAGTGGCAGGCGGCGTAGCCGACAGACAGCAGGATCGGCTTGTCCTCCGCGTGCGCGCGGGCGAAGGCGTCCGGCCCCCAGGCCATCCAGTGGACGGGATTGTCCTTGTGCTGCAGCAGGTACGGGCTGGTCTCGCGGTCCAGCAGATTGGCGGACATCGTGCGCCTTCCGGTCTTGTTCCAGCACTAAGGATGGCACGGAGGTGGCGTTGCGCCAGGGCTTCCTATCTGTATAGTGGGACTTGACCCAGGAAAGAGGACGGAGTCGATGAAGATCACCATCGATGTGGACTGCACGCCGGAGGAGGCGCGGACGTTCCTGGGCCTGCCGGACGTGAAGCCCATGCAGGACGTGCTGATGCGCGAGGTGCAGGACCGCACGCTCGCCGGGCTGCACGCGATGGACCCGGAAACCGCGCTGAAGACGTGGCTGCCCGCGGGCATCCAGGGCTTCGAGCAGATACAGAAGATTTTCTGGACGCAGATGGCCTCGGCCATGGGCGCCGGAGGAGACGGAAAGAAGTGACCGATCCAAAACTCTATTTTGAAGCCCACGTTTTCGCCTGCACCAACCGCCGCCCCGACGGACACAAGCGCGGCAGCTGCGCCGAGCGGGGATCCGAAAAGCTCCGGGAGTACATGAAGGCCCGCTCCAAGGAACTGGGGCTGGAGCCGCGCATCCGCATCAATTCCGCCGGCTGCCTGGACCGCTGCGAGCTGGGCCCGACCCTCGTCATCTATCCCGAGGGCGTGTGGTACACGATCCACTCCCCCGCCGACATCGACGAGATCCTGCAGACCCACCTCGTCGAGGGCCGCCGGGTCGAGCGCCTGATGCTCCAGCCCGACCAGAAGGAGCTGCGGTCCGAGCAGCGGGGCTGAGGTGACTGCCACCACCATATTCGCCACCACCATTTTTGCCTTGGCCACCGCCCCCGGCCGCGCCGGTGTGGCGGTGGTTCGCGTTTCGGGGTCGGAAACGGCTTCGGCGCTCAAGGCGTTGGCTGGAAACGATCTGCCCCGGCCGCGCTTCGCCGGGCTGCGTGCCCTGCGCGACCCGCGCACCGGCGAGGCGCTGGACGACGCCCTGGTGCTGTGGTTCCCCGCCCCGCGCAGCTTCACCGGTGAGGATGTCGGCGAGCTGCACCTGCACGGTGGCCGCGCCGTGGTGGCCGGTGTCATCGAGGCGCTGGGTGCCCTGCCCGGCCTGCGCGTCGCCGAGCCCGGCGAGTTCACCCGCCGCGCCTTCGAGAACGGCAAGCTCGACCTCACCGCGGCCGAGGGGCTCGCCGATCTGGTGGACGCCGAGACGAGCGCGCAACGCCGCCAGGCGCTCCGCCAGATGGAGGGCGCGCTCGGCCGCCTCTACGAGGGATGGCGGGACCGCCTCACCCGCGCCCTGGCGCACATCGAGGCCGACATCGACTTCTCCGACGAGGACCTGCCGGTGGGGGTTGCCGACGCGGTGCGCCCGGTGCTGGAAGCCCTGGTCACCGGGATCGACGCCCATCTCGCCGACGGCCGCCGCGGCGAGCGTCTGCGCGAGGGGCTGCACATCGCCATCGTCGGCGCGCCGAACGCCGGCAAATCGAGCCTGCTGAACGCGCTGGCGCGGCGCGAGGCGGCCATCGTCTCGGCCCGGGCCGGCACCACCCGCGACGTCATCGAGGTGCACCTGGACCTCGGTGGCTTCCCGGTGGTGCTGGCCGATACCGCCGGTCTGCGCGAGGCTGGCGACGAGATCGAGGAGGAAGGCATCCGCCGCGCCCTCGACCGCGCCGCCAAGGCCGACGTGAAGATCGCGGTGTTCGACGCGACGGCTCCGCTTGACGCCGCGACCCGTGCCCTGATCGACGCCGATACGGTGGTGGTGTTGAACAAGACCGACCTCGCCCCGGCTGCGATCGACGTTGACGGCGTTCTGGCCCTCCCCGTTTCGGCGCGCACCGGCGTCGGTCTGCAGGAGTTGGAGGAACGTTTGGCAGCGTTTAGCGCCGACCGCATGGCTGGCACCGGCGCCCCCGCCCTGACCCGCGCGCGTCATCGCGCTGCGCTGGAGGAATGCCGCGACGCCCTCGCCCGTGCGCTTATCGCGCCGCTGCCGGAACTCGCGGCGGAGGACGTTCGGCTGGCGAGCCGGGCGCTCGGTCGCATCACCGGACGGGTCGACGTGGAGGATCTGCTGGATGTGATCTTCCGCGACTTCTGCATCGGCAAGTGATGTTTCACGTGAAACACTGACGGGGAGAGCGGTGGGGGCTTTACCTCCCGCCCTCACTTCCCCTATGGTCCCGCGCATGCGGACATTCGATGTCATAGTTGTTGGCGGCGGCCACGCGGGTTGCGAAGCCGCGGCGGCGGCGGCGCGTATGGGCGCGCGCACGCTGCTGCTTACCCACAAGATCGAAACCATCGGCGAGATGTCGTGCAACCCGGCCATCGGCGGGTTGGCGAAGGGACACCTCGTGCGCGAGATCGACGCGCTCGACGGCGTCATGGCGCGCGCCATCGACGCGGGCGGCATCCAGTTCCGCATCCTGAACCGCTCCAAGGGCCCGGCTGTCCGCGGCCCGCGCGCTCAGGCCGACCGCAAACTGTACCGGCAGGCCATGCAGGCGATCCTGACGGCGCAGCAGAACCTAGCCATCGAGGCCGGCGGCGCCGAGGACCTCACGGTCGACGTCGACCAACGCGTTACCGGCGTGGTAACCGGCGCCGGCGAGACGATCCGGGCCGGCGCGGTGGTGCTGACCACCGGCACCTTCCTGCGCGGCCTGATCCACATCGGCGAGGAGACCATCCCCGCCGGCCGCGTCGGCGAGGCGCCGGCGCTCGGGCTGTCCGACACGCTCGCCAGGCTTGGCTTCCCGCTCGGCCGGCTGAAGACCGGGACACCGCCGCGGCTCGACGGCAAAACCATCGACTGGGCCGCGCTGGAGAAGCAGCCGGGCGACCTTCCGCCCCCGCCCTTCTCCTACCTGACCGACCGCATCGACACGCCGCAGGTTGACTGCGCCATCACCTGGACGACACCGGAGGCGCACGACCTCATCCGGGCAAACCTGCACCGGGCGCCGATGTACTCGGGGCAGATCCAGAGCACCGGACCGCGCTATTGCCCATCCATCGAGGACAAGGTGGTGCGCTTCGCCGACAAGGATCGGCACCAGATTTTCCTGGAGCCGGAGGGGCTGGACGACAACACCGTCTACCCGAACGGCATCTCCACCTCCCTACCCCGCGACGTGCAGCTCGGCGTCCTGAGGAGCATGCCGGGTCTGGAGCGCACCGTGATGCTGCGCCCCGGCTACGCCATCGAGTACGATTTCATCGATCCGCGCGAACTGAAGTCGACACTCGAGACCAAACGCGCGCCGGGCCTGTTCTTCGCCGGCCAGATCAACGGCACCACCGGCTACGAGGAAGCGGCGGCGCAAGGGCTGATGGCCGGCGTCAACGCGGCGCTGGCGGCGAGCGGCTCCGCGGAGACGTTCGTTCTCGACCGCGCCGACGCCTACATCGGCGTGCTGATCGACGACCTCATCACCCGCGGCACCAACGAGCCGTACCGCATGTTCACCTCGCGCGCCGAATACCGGCTGCTGCTGCGCGCCGACAACGCCGACCAGCGACTGACACCGAAGGGGTTGGCCATCGGTTGCGTCGGCTCGGTTCGCCGTGACGCGTTCGGCGCCAAGGAGACGGCGCTTGTCGCCGCGCGTACTCTGGTGCGCTCACTGCAGGCGACTCCGGCGGAACTGGTGCGGTTGGGCATCGCGGTGAACCAGGACGGCGTGCGCCGCTCCGCCGCCGACCTGCTGCGCTATCCGGATATTGACCTGCCGTCCCTCACCCGCGTGTGGCCGGAGTTGAGCGAGATAGCCGGCGACGTCGCCGAACAGCTGGAGATCGACGGCAAATACGCCGGCTACCTCGATCGGCAGGAGGCCGACATCCGCGCCTTCCGCAAGGATGAGGCGCTCACCCTGCCCGACGACCTGGACGTCGATGCGGTGGGCAGCCTGTCCACCGAGATCCGCACCAAGCTGCGGCAAGTCCGTCCGGCGACGCTGGGCGCTGCGGCGCGCATCCCCGGCATGACTCCCGCGGCGCTGGTTGCGCTGCTGCGGCACGTGAAGCGCCGCGACGCGAAGGTGGCGTGATGGTGCGTTTGGACGCAGAGGGCTTCCGGAAGGCCACCGGTGTTTCACGTGAAACACTGGAGCGTTTGACGGTCTACGAGGCGCTGCTGCGCAAGTGGCAGAAGACGATCAACCTCGTCGGACCGAAGACGTTGGACGACGCCTGGAGCCGGCACTTCCTCGACTCCGCGCAGCTTTATCCGCTGTTGCCCGAGTCGACCAAGGTGCTGGTCGATCTTGGCAGCGGCGCCGGTTTTCCAGGGCTGGTGCTGGCGATCCTGGGCGTGCCGGAGGTGCACCTGATCGAGAGCGACGTGCGCAAGGGCGCCTTTCTGCGCGAGGCGGCGCGGGCCACCGGCGCCGCGGTGACCGTGCATTCCAAGCGGATCGAGGCGGTGCAAGGCCTCCAGGCCGACGTGCTGACCGCCCGCGCGCTGGCGCCGCTGGCGGACCTGCTGGACTGGGGTGCGCGCTTCCTCACAGCGGATGGTGTGGCGCTGTTCCTCAAGGGCCAAAATGTGGAGGACGAATTGACGGACTCCACCAAATATTGGAAGATGCGCACCGAACGCTTCGACAGCGTCACCGACCCTTCCGGTTCCATCCTGCGCCTGAGTGGCATCGTCCGTGTCTAAGTCCACGATCCACCCCTTTCCCCGAAAACAGGCTCACGAGGCTGCAATGACCTCCGCGCGTGTCATCGCCATCGCCAACCAGAAGGGCGGCGTCGGCAAGACGACGACCGCCATCAATCTGGCCACGGCGCTCGCCGCCATCGGCAAGCGCGTCCTGGTGATCGATCTCGATCCCCAGGGCAACGCGTCGACCGGCCTGGGGATTCCCCGCGCCAAGCGCAGCGTCGGTATCTACGACGTGCTGTTCGACGGTGTGGCGCTCGACAAGGCGGCCATCGAGTCGAACGTGCCGAACCTGTGGATCGTCACCTCCTCGGTCGAGCTGTCGGGCGCGGAGATCGAGCTGGTCGGTGCCGCGCAGCGCGAGTTCCGGCTGCGCGAGGCGGTGGCCGCCAGCGCGCTCGACTACGACTTCGTGCTGATCGACTGCCCGCCGGCGCTTGGCCTGCTGACGCTGAACGCGCTGGTGGCGTCGAACGCCGTCATGGTGCCGCTGCAGTGCGAGTTCTATGCCCTGGAGGGTCTCAGCCATCTGGTGCGCACCATCGAGCGGGTGAAGCGCACCTTCAACCCGAACCTGGACATCCACGGCGTCGTCCTGACCATGTTCGACAAGCGCAACAACCTCTCCGACATGGTCGCCGCCGACGTGCGCGGCTTCTTCGGCGAGAAGGTCTTTGAGACGGTGATCCCGCGCAACGTCAAGGTCTCCGAGGCGCCGTCGCACGGCAAGCCGGTGCTGATCTACGACATGCGCTGCCCCGGCGCGCAGGCCTACATCAACCTGGCCGGCGAAGTGCTGCGCCGTGAGAAGAGGCTGGCCGCCTGATGTCCGAGGGCAAGCGCAGCAGCCTGGGCCGCGGCCTCTCCGCCCTGTTCGGCGAGGACACCGACGACTACGCCGCCGTCGACAAGGTGCGGCTGTCCAAGATGGTGCCGATCGAGTACCTGCAGCCCGGTCGCTACCAGCCGCGCCGCCGCTTCGACGAGGAAGCCATCAAGGGCCTTGTCGAGTCGGTGCGCGAGAAGGGCGTGCTGCAGCCGCTGCTGGTCCGTCGGGTGCCGGGCGGTGCCGTCAACCAGTTCGAGATCATCGCCGGCGAGCGCCGCTGGCGCGCCGCGCAGCTGGCCGGCGTGCCCGAGGTGCCGGTGGTCGTGCGCGAGCTGGACGACCGCGAGGCGCTGGAGATCGCGCTCATCGAGAACATCCAGCGCGCCGATCTGACGCCGCTGGAAGAGGCGGAGGGCTACCGCCGCCTGATGGACGAGTTCGAGCACACCCAGGAAGACCTCGCCAAGGTCATCGGCAAGAGCCGCAGCCACGTCGCCAACATGTTGCGCCTGCTGGCTCTGCCCGATCCGGTCAAGACCATGGTCAACGACGGCCGGCTGACCGCCGGCCACGCCCGCGCGCTGCTGACCGTCGAGAACCCGGAACTGATGGCGCACGAGGTCGTAAAGCGCGGTCTCAACGTCCGCCAGACCGAGGACCTCGTCCGCAAGGACGAGGCGCCGGCCAAGGGCAGCGGGGCCAAGCGCGGCGACGGGCCGGCCAAGGATATCGACCTGCAGAACCTGGAGGACGAGATCTCCGCCAGCATCGGGCTGAAGGTCTCGATCACGCCGCAGGGCAAGCGCGGTATGGTCACCATCCACTACCAGACGCTCGACCAGCTCGACGACGTGCTGCGGCGGCTCGGCCGGGGCGAGTGAGGTGAGCGCCGAGGCGGTTCACGCGGGCCAAGCGGTCTACAGTGGCCTCGTGCTGCGGCTGCTGTACGACGGCGTGGTGCTGGGCGTCTCCAACCCGCTGATCTGGAAGTGTCCGACGGGGCGGTTGCTGGCGCTTTACGACGCCAACGTCTCGGGCAACCACCTGGACGTCGGCGTGGGGACCGGGTGGTTCCTCGATCACTGCCGCTTCCCCTCCCCGGCTCCCCGGCTGGCGCTGATGGATCTCAACCCGAACTGCCTGGAGCACGCGTCGGGGCGTGTCGCGCGCTACGCGCCGGAGGCCCATCGGCGCAACGTGCTGGAGCCGATCCCGTTCGACGGGCCGCGCTTCGACTCGGTGGGGCTGTGCTACCTGCTGCACTGCCTGCCCGGCTCGATGGCGGAGAAGGCGGTGGTGTTTGACCACCTGCGGCCGCTGATGAACGACGGCGCGGTGCTGTTCGGGGCAACGCTGGTGCAGGGCTCGGCGCCACGCTCGGCGATGGCGCGGCGGCTGATGGCCGCTTACAACCGTAAGGGCATCTTTTGCAATCAGGAGGATACGGTCGAGGCGCTGGATGCGGCGCTGGCGGCGCGGTTCACCGCGCATTCGGTCGAGCTGGTGGGCTGCGCGGCGCTGTTCCGGGCTATGGCGTGACCGTGAAGCCGGTGGTGTGGACGAAGAAGCTGCCGAAGTCGGTCTCCACCTCCACCTGGATCGGGATGGTGCGGCCATTGACCGGCAGGAACCAGATGGTGGCGGACCGCTCCTGCCCTTCCACGAAGAAGCGGTTCGGGCGGTCCTTGTCGGCCTGGAAGCCGGCGATCGGCTTTAGCGACACCACGCAACGCTTCGCCAGGCCGGAGGCCATGCGGCGTTTGGAGGGCTCCAGCATCTCGGTGCCGGCGGGTTTCGCGGTGATGTCGTAGCGGCGGCGGCCGTCGTAGACCGGGTAGGTGCCGGTGCAGGCGGCCGGGCCGCCGGCGGTGACCACCACGCCAATGCCGGCGCTGAGCGGGTCGACGCTGCCACGGCGGACAGCCTCGGGCACCAGGGACGCCTTTTCCGGGTTCATCGGCGGCTCGGTGTGCACCGACACGCTGCCGCCGCCGTAATTCAGCGCTGTCACCTCGCGCTTGGAGCGCAGATTGCGCTCGCCGCGGAAGCGCGCGGGGGCGACGGAGGGGTTGGACACTGTGCCGGCGGCCTCCGCGTCGTAGCGGAAGCGGGTGACCATGTTGAACCAGGAGGCGTTGGCCGACTCCAGCTTGGCGTCGTATTGCCTGCCGCCGTCGATCGCCAGCCGCAGCCCGCCGGTGGCCAGCGGCAGGCCACCGCCGTAGGCCTCGAACGTGAGCTGCCACGTTTCGGCGTGCGCCGATCCGGCGAGCGCGCCGAGAACGGCGATGAAGGCCGCCTGCAAACGTCCGAGCATGCCCTTCCCCTACCCCGCGCCAGCCTGTCCGGTATAGATCGCGCGTCGGAGGGCCGTTGCCAAGACCCCGCCTGTCGCCGCGCCCCTATCGCCGCGCCAGCGATGCCAGCTGGAACAGCACGCGGGCGCAGATGGTCTGGTCGGGCATGTTGGTGCGCTTGCAGTCGGCCTCGGCGTCGACCAGACGCTCCAGCGCGGCGCGCACCAGGTTGGGCGTCCAGCGCCGGGCCTGGTTGACCAGGCGCGGGCGCAGCTTGAAGAACACCGGCGGGCGCACCGCGTCGACCGCCGTCTCCGGCGACTTGCCGGCTGCGACCTGCGAGCCGATCAGCTGCAGGCGCTGGAAGTGGCGCTGGGTGGCGCGCAGGATCGGTACCGGGCTCATGCCCTCGGCGAACAGGCGGGCGAGCGCGCGATCGAGCGCGGCGAAATCGCCGTCGGCGGCGGCCCACACCGGCTCATCCATGTCGAGCGCGGCGGAGTCGCCGACGCTGGCCTGGGCGTGTTCCAGCGTTACGCGCTTTTCCGTACCCATGTAGACGGCCAGCTTCTCGATCTCGCCACGCGCGACGAGGCGGTCGCCGACGAGGTTGCCGGCCAGGAAAGTCAGCGCGTCGACATCGGCCGACAGGCCCTGCGCGGAGAGCAGGTCGGCGATGACGCGGCCGAGCGACGCCTCCTCCTCCACGTAGCAGGGGATGGCGGCGCCGGCGTCGGCGCCCTCGAACAGGGCGCGCAGGCGCGAGCGGTTCGACAGGTCGCCGGCCTCGGCCACCACCAGGCTGTCGCCGGGCGGCGGGTCCTTGAGGAAGGCGGTGAAGGCGGTGGTGGTCACGTCCTCGGCGTCGCGCACGCGGATCAGGCGCCGCCCACCGGTCAGCGCCATCGCCGCAGCCTCGTCGGCGAGCCGGGCCGGGTCGTCGACCAGCGCTTTGCCGAGGAAATCGGCGACGCGGAACGGGTCGTTGAGATCGGGGCAGACGGTCCTGCCGAGCGTGTCGGCGCGGTCGCGCACCAGACCGGCGTCGGGGCCGTAGAGAAGCACCGCCCGGACCTTCGGGTCGGGGTGCTTCAGGAACGCGTCGATGGCCTTGCCTTGGAGCTTCATGGGGCGGGGCGCCTGCTGGAAGTGCCGACGGCCGCGGCCGAGGCAACATCGACACGGATTACACGGATTGGCGGCACGGATTACACGGATTTTTTCATGCCTGCGGCGCTCCGCCGGCTACCGTCGGGCACGGACGAAGAGATCCGTGAAATCCCGCGCCTCGATCCGTGCAATCCGTGTGAACGCTTGCCCCCGACGCCACGGCCCAGGGGGAAAAGCGTCACTGCCCCTTCGACAGGTACATGGCCACGCGGGCGGTGATCTCGTCGGAGATTTCGGTTAGGCCGCGGGTGTAGGCGTAGTCGAGCGTCACCAGACCGGCGTAGCGCTCCTCCAGCACGTTGTATGGCACGAAGGAGCGGCTGGTGCCCTCGAAGAGGGTGCGGCCGGTGCTGTTCTCGATCAGGCGGAACGGCACGGTGATGATCAGCTGCGCGCGCTCGGCCGAGGCGTCCTGGCGCAGCGCCAGCTTCTGCTCGGTGGCGACGATCCGCGAATCCAGGCGGTACGGCGTCTGCACGCCGCGGTCGTTCTGGTGGAAACGGTCGATCAGCAGGTTGCGCAGGACCTGCCCCGGGCGGTCGGGGATGTTGGAGATCGCCACCGTCTCCAGCTTGTCGGCGGCCCCGCCGCCGGCGACGCCCTGGTCGCCGTACAGCGGGCGGAAGCCGCAGGCGGACAGCAGCGCCACGCATGCCAGCGCCGCGCCCGTCCGCAGCAGGTTCCGCTTAGACCACGACATTGATCACCCGATTCGGAACGACGATGACCTTGCGCACCGGCTTGCCCTCCAGCGCCTTCTGGACGTTGGCGTCGGCCAGCGCCCGCCTCTCCGCCTCGTCCTTGGCGACGTCGCGCGGCAGCTCCAGCGTGGCGCGCAGCTTGCCGTTCACCTGCACCGCCATGGTCACCACGTCGTCGGTGGCCAGCGCGGCGTCGGCCTCCGGCCAGGGCTGCTCGACCAGCGGCGTGGCGTGGCCCAGGTGCGCCCACAGCTCCTCGGCGAGGTGCGGCATCATCGGGGCGACCATGCGCACCAGCGCCTCGAAGCCCTCGCGCAGCACCCACGCCTCGCCGGCGCTCTTGCCGTCGAGCTCGGCGAGCGCGTTGGACAGCTCGCGCACGCGGGCGACCGCCTTGTTGAAGCGGAACTTGTCGAGGTCCTCGCCGACGCCGGCGACCGTCTTGTGGATCAGGCGGCGCGCACCCTGCGCCTTGTCGGACAGCTCGGCCGGAGCCGGCGAGCCGGCGGCCGGCAGCGCCACCGGCGCCTCGGTGATCATGCGCCACAGGCGGTTGATGTAGCGCCACGCGCCGTCGATGCCGGCCTCGGTCCACTCCAGGTCGCGCTCGGGCGGGCTGTCGGACAGCATAAACAGGCGGGCGGCATCGGCGCCGTAGGTGTCGATGATGTTCGCCGGGTCGACGACGTTCTTCTTCGACTTCGACATCTTCTCGACGCGGCCGACCGCCACCGGGCCGCCGTCGGCGGCGACCAGTTCACCCTTGTCGTTCCTGACGATGTCGGCCGGCGACAGCCAGGCGCCGTTGGCGTCCTTGTAGGTCTCGTGGTTGACCATGCCCTGGGTGAACAGGCCGGCGAACGGCTCCGCCACGTCCAGGTAGCCGCACTGGGTCAGCGCCCGCGTCCAGAAGCGCGAATAGAGCAGATGCAGCACCGCGTGCTCGATGCCGCCGATGTACTGGTCGACCGGCAGCCAGTAGTCGACCGCCTTGCGCTCGAACGCGGCGTCGGCGGTGTGCGGCGAGCAGAAGCGGGCGAAGTACCAGCTCGACTCGATGAAGGTGTCGAAGGTGTCGGTCTCGCGCAGCGCCGGCTTGCCGCAGGTCGGGCAGGCCGTGTGCTTCCAGGTCGGGTGGTGGTCCAGCGGGTTGCCGGGCTTGTCGAAGGTGACGTCCTCCGGCAGCACGACGGGCAGCTGGTCGTCCGGCACCGGCACGATGCCGTGCTCCGGGCAGTGGATGACCGGGATCGGGCAGCCCCAGTAGCGCTGGCGCGACACGCCCCAGTCGCGCAGGCGGTACTGCGTGGTGCGCTCGCCCTGCCCCGCCGACTCCATCCGCTTGCCGATCTCCTGCTTGGCCGACTCGACGTCGAGGCCGTCCAGGAAGCGGGAGTTCTTCAGCACGCCGGGGCCGGTGTAGGCCTCGGTCCCGACCGCGAAGGCCGCGGGATCAGCGTCCGCCGGGATGACCACCGGCGTGACCGGCAGATCGTACTTGCGGGCGAAGTCGAGGTCGCGCTGGTCGTGCGCCGGGCAGCCGAAGATGGCGCCGGTGCCGTACTCCATCAGCACGAAGTTCGCCACGTAGACCGGCAGCGTCCAGGCGGGGTCGAAGGGGTGGACGACCCGCAGGCCGGTGTCGAAGCCCTTCTTCTCCGCGGTCTCGATCGCCTCCTCGCTGGTGCCCAGGCGGTTGCACTCGGCGATGAACTCGGCCAGGGCCGGGTTGTTCGCGGCAAGCTCGGAAGCCAGCGGGTGGTTGGCGGAGATGGCGGCGAAGGAGGCGCCGAACAGCGTGTCCGGGCGGGTGGTGAAGACCTCCAGCTTATCGTCGCGGCCCTGAACGTCGAAGCGGAAGCGCACGCCGGTGGACTTGCCGATCCAGTTCTCCTGCATCAGGCGCACGCGCTCGGGCCAGCGGTCCAGCGACTCGAGGCCCTTCAGCAGCTCGTCGGCATAGGCGGTGATCTTGAGGAACCACTGCGACAGCTTGCGCTTCTCGACCAGCGCGCCGGTGCGCCAGCCGCGGCCGTCGATCACCTGCTCGTTGGCCAGCACGGTGTTGTCGACCGGATCCCAGTTGACCCACGACTCCTTGCGGTAGGCGAGGCCCGCCTTCATGAAGTCGAGGAACATCTTCTGCTCGTGGCGATAGTACTCCACGTCGCAGGTGGCGACCTCGCGGCTCCAGTCGATGGACAGGCCCATGGTCTTCAGCTGACCGCGCATGGTGGCGATGTTCTCGCGCGTCCACTTGGCGGGGTGGGTCTTCTTCTCCAGCGCGGCGTTCTCGGCCGGCAGGCCGAAGGCGTCCCAGCCCATCGGGTGCAGGACGTTGAAGCCCTTGGCGCGCTTGAAGCGCGCGATCACGTCGCCGATCGTGTAGTTGCGCACGTGGCCCATGTGAATGCGCCCCGAGGGATAGGGGAACATCTCCAGCACGTAGTACTTGGGCCGGCCGGCGTCCTCGGCCGCGGTGAAGCAGGACCGCCGCTCCCACTCCGCCTGCCACCTGGCCTCGGTCTCTTTTACGTTGTAGCGCGACATGAAAAAGGCTGTCCGTTCGGGTCTGGGTGCTTAGGTCGGTCGTCTGGACGCGTTACTTGGCGGCCTGCTGGGCGACGCGGAGCTGACGGGCGCGGGTCAGGATCGCGTCCTCGAGCTGGCCGGCGGTCTCCTGCGAAACGGCGGTGTCGCGCCAGTCGCTGCCGGCGCGGGCCTGCTTGAACACCGACACGCGCACGCCGTCGGCGCGCAGCTGGCGGTCGAGGATGTAGAGGTTGACCTTGAAGCGCTCGTTCGGCGCGTCCGGCGGGGTGTACCAGTCGGTCAGGATCACGCCGCCGAACGGGTCGGCCGAGGCGATCGGCAGGAAGGCCAGGGTGTCCAGCGAGGCGCGCCACAGATAGCTGTTGACGCCAAGCCCGTTGGGGTCGCCGGCGTCGGCGGCGCCCTTGCGCTTGTTGCCGCCGAACAGGTTGAGGCCGCCGTCGGTGCCGAGCAGGCTGCCGAACTTGTACTCGTCCTTCCTCATCTGATCCATGGTGGTGTTGTCGTTCTGGCCGCCCCAGCTGGAGCAGCCGGCCAGGACCAGCGAGCCGAGGACGAGAGGAGCGGCAATGGCGATACGGATACGGCGCATGGCTGAGCTTTACATCGCGGCAGTGGGGGCGCGCGCCAAAAGGGCGCGGCGGACGCCGCTGAAAAGACCATAAAACCGTCCGCGGGCGCAACAGGCGTTACACAAGACGGAGGGCGTGCGCGCCGCCCTACTCCTTTATAAAAGCGAAAATCGCCGCGGTGCACTGTGTGGTGCGAGCGCCACACTGTCCCATCAATGCAGCAAAGACGGCACGTTTCGGCTTGCTGCCGCCGGCCGGTGTGCGTACCACAGTCTCAGCAGGGACGAAGAACCCGGCTGAACAATTTGCTGCCAGGATGGAGGCAACACTATGAATCGGTATCTGCTGGCGGGCTGCGCCGCCGTTGCTCTGGCGATGGGAAGCGGCGCTGCCAATGCCCAGGCCAAGTTCGAGGTGAAGGTTGGCGGCGACGCCTACTTCGAGTGGGGTTGGACCGACCAGGATCTGGATTCGGGTCTCCGTTCGACCGAGGCGCGCAATCGCTTCCGTTTCAACCTGATCCCGTCGGCCAAGGCTGACAACGGTCTCGAGTACGGTGCGCGCATCCGCGTCCGCGCCGAGGCCACGGCCACCAGCAACGCCTCGCGCAACACCGGCTACGACAAGGCCTACGTGTTCGCCCAGGGCGGCTTCGGTCAGGTCCGCCTCGGTCTCGACGCCACCACCCAGGACGACACCATCGTGTCGCGCCCGATCGACTACCTGCCGTTCGGCCTGTTCAGCCAGGCGGAAGCCTTCATGGGCGGCGGTCAGACCGGCGGCATCACCGGCCCGTTCGTCGGCGCCAACATCACCGGCGGCCAGCTCAACACCATCGTCGGCCAGAACCAGACGTGGCCGACCTTCGGCGACGCCAGCACCCGCATTAAGTACTTCTCGCCGCGTATCGCCGGCTTCCAGCTGGGCGCCAGCTACACGCCGCGCAACGACGACAGCGGTAACGGGATCAACCGCAGCAAGCTGGGCGCGACCGGGACCGCGGCCAACTCGCAGGTCCAGGGCAGCTTCCAGGATCTGTGGGAAGCCAACGTCAACTACGACAACACCTTCGGCGGCGTGAAGCTGAAGGGCCAGGCCGCCTACTACGGCGGCGAGGCGTCGGACGTCACCGGTGCGAACTTCAAGGATCTGAGCGCCTGGATGGTTGGCGCCCAGGTCGGCTACGCCGGCTTCACCCTCGGCGGCAGCATCACCGACTTCGGCAAGTCGGGCCTGAACAAGGGCGCCACCGCCCTGCGCTGGACCGGTGTCAACGCCGCGGTTGTCGATCGCAGCGGCGCCGTCGTCTATCAGCTGGGCGCCCAGTACACCGCTGGCCCGATCGTGGTCGGCGCCGGCTGGATGCGCGGTCAGGACTCCGGTGACATCACCATCGCCGGCAAGCGCAAGCTTGACGTTTACGAGATCGGCGCCGCCTACACCGTGGCCCCGGGCTTCGGCGTCGGCATCCGCTACGACTACTTCAAGGCGGACAGCGATCGTCCGAACACCACTCTGGGCGGCAGCCCGGACGACAAGGGTTCGATCGTCATCCTGCACTCCACCCTGGCTTTCTAATCCAAAGTCAGAGTGCGGAAACGAGGGCGGCAGCTTCGGCTGCCGCCCTTTTTCTTTGCCTCAAGAATGGGCAAAATGCCCTTTGTTGCGGCATAGAAAGCGCTATTTTTGAGGCCATGCTGAATTATACAATAAATTCAATAGCTTATCTGTGTGTCTGAACTGCAACGCTGTTTCATGTGTGCACCGTGAGCGTGTCATTGCCCCTTGCATGCTTCCCTTGCACGGGATTAACTCCTTTCAGCAACGACATCGCTCGGCCGTCATAGGCCATCCGTTGAAGGATTGACCCATCATGAAGCGTTCTCTCGTCCTTGCCTGTGCCGCCGTCGCGCTGGCCGCCGGGACCGGCAGCGCCGCCGCGCAGGCCCAGTTCGACCTCACCATCGGTGGCGACGCCTACTTCCAGGGCGGCTTCGTCGATCAGAAGGGCGACACGGGCCTGCGTTCGTTCGAAGCGCGCAACCGCTTCCGCTTCACCCTGACGCCGTCGGCGAAGGCCGACAACGGCCTCGAGTACGGCGCGCGCCTGCGCGTCCGCGCCGACCAGACGGCCACCAGCAACGGCGCCCGCAACACCAGCAGCGACCGCGCCTACATCTTCGCCAAGGGCGGCTTCGGCACCGTGCAGGCCGGCACGATCAACGGCCTGTCGGACGAGTACGGCTTCATCGGCCCGAACCTCGAGGGCATCGCCGGCGGCGCCGACAACGGCACGCTGGACTTCCTGACCGGTTCGGCCATCTACGACTCGGGCGTCGCCAGCCGCGCCACCAACTTCCGCAACCTGCACAGCGGCGACATCGCGACCCGCGTCATCTACCTGACGCCGCAGTTCGCCGGCTTCCAGGGCGGCATCGCCTACGCGCCGCGCAACGACAACAACAACAACTCGATCAGCCGCAGCAAGTACGTGTCGGCCGGCACCTACCAGAACAGCTTCCACGACGTGGTCGAGCTGGGCGGCATCTACAGCCGCGAGATCGGTGCCGTGACGCTCGAGGCCTCGGCCTACTACGAGTTCGGCGAGGCTGCCAAGGCCTCGGCCACCGGCGCGAGCTACAAGGACCTGTCGTCCTACAACCTCGCCGCCAACGTCGGCTTCGCCGGCTTCAAGGTCGGCGGCATGTACCGCAACGCCGGCAAGAGCGGCTACCAGTCGGGCGTCACCACCAGCGGTGCGGACAACCAGGAGACCTGGATCGTCGGCGCCAACTACACGCTGGGCCCGGTCATCCTGGCCGTCAACTACCAGAGCTACAAGGACGCCGGCGCCGTCGTGTCGGACCGCCTGAACTCCAAGCTGGACCTGTACCAGGCCGGCGTGACCTACACCGTGGCCCCGGGCCTGACGGCCGGTCTGGAGTACAGCTACTTCAAGGCCAAGGACAACGACCTCGTTGCCCCGGACCGCAACGACAAGGGCAGCATCCTCATGCTGGACACCCGCCTCGCGTTCTGATCGCGGCGCGGATCCTATCGACGGACGGCGGCGGGGCGACCCGCCGCCGTTTCCGTTTGCGCCTACTTCTTGGTCGGCGGAGTCTTGCCGGCGCTCGCGTCGCAGAGCAGCAGCAGCGTGGCGTCGCCGGTCGGCGACCACAGCATGATCAGCTTCTTCGCCTTGCTCTCGGCGGTGAAGACCACCGTTTCGGGGTCCGGGATGGCGCGGACCTTGCGCTCGACCAGCTTGTAGCCGGCCTGCACGAACGCCTGCATGGTCGAGTCGAAGACCTTGTTGGCGTGCTGCTGGCGCTCGCTCAAGTCGGTTTCGTTGTATTCCCAGCCGAAGCTCTCGATGGTGCCGCAACTCTGCGACAGATCCTTGGCCACCCGCTTCATGGCGTCGGCGTAGGTGCCGTCGTCGTCCAGCAGCTGGGCCGGCTCGCCGAAGAAGACCTTCGCGGTGGGCGAGCCCTTGGCCATGCGGACCTGTTGCTTGCCGGCCGGCGGGGCCTGCGTCTGGGGCTGGGCCTGCTGCTGGGCGTGTGCGTGCGGCGCGGCGGCCAGCGCCAGCGGCGCGGCCACGAGTGCGGTGTACATCCAACCACGCATCCGGTGACTCCTCGGAGGCTTGCGTTTCGTTGAGGGGTCCGTTACCACGCCGCGCCCGCCGGTGTATACATCGCGCGGACCATCCGGGAGCCTTGACCCATGACCGACTCCGTTGCATCCCGCCTGAACGAGGTGCGCCGCACCATCGCCGAGTCCTGCGCCGCCGCCGGCCGCGACTCGGGATTCGTCACGCTGGTCGCCGTTTCCAAGACGCACGGCCCTGAAGCGGTGGCCGAGGCGATCGCCGCCGGCCAGCGCGTGTTCGGCGAGAACCGCGTGCAGGAGGCCAAGGCCAAGTTCCCGGACCTCAGGGCGGTGCACCCGGACCTCGAACTGCACCTGATCGGCCCCTTGCAGACCAACAAGGTGAAAGACGCGGTGGCGTTGTTCGACGTCATCGAGACGGTGGACCGCCCGAAGCTGGCCGAGGCGCTGGCGGCCGAGATGGCGAAGACCGGCCGCCGGCCGCGTTGCCTGATCGAGGTGAACACCGGCGAGGAGCCGCAGAAGGCCGGCATCCTGCCCGCCGACGTCGCCGCCTTCGTCGCCGTCTGCCGCGACGTGCACAAGCTGCCGGTCACCGGCCTGATGTGCATCCCGCCGGTGGACGAGGAACCGGCCATGCACTTCGCCCTGCTGGCCGAGATGGCGCGGCGCAACGGCCTGGCCGAGGTCAGCATGGGGATGAGCGGCGATTATCCAACCGCCATCCGCTTCGGCGCCACGCACGTGCGCGTCGGCACGGCGATCTTCGGGGCGCGTCCAAGCTTTACGGAGTAGGCTCGACCACCCGCAGCACGGTATCCGGCCCGCAGTCCTCCAGCAGGCGCAGCAGGTCGGGCAGCGGCAGCGCGACGCAGCCGGCGGTCGGCTCCCGGTCCGGGCGGGCGACGTGCAGGAACACCGCGCTGCCCAGCCCCGGCACGACGGGATCGTCGTTGTGGCCCAGCACGACGATGACGTCGTAGACGCCGTCCTCGCGCCACAGCGCCTCGTGGCTGGCCGGGTAGGGCGTCCTGACCGGGCGGTTGTAGGCGGGGTCGGCGGGCTCGTCGCACCAGCCGTCGTCCGGCGCGATGGGGCTGGCGGGCAGCGCGGTGGACGGCCGTTCCAGCCGGTCGGCGCGCCACAGCGCGCGGCGCAGCGGCCAAGCGCCGACGGGGGTGCCGCCGTCGCCCTCGCGCTTGTCGGCCTTGACGCCGCCGCGGCCCAGCACGCAACGAAAATCGCCGCCCGGCCACGTCAGGCGGCCGTCGGCGGTGACCGTGATCTCCATGCAGGCTCCGTCAGCGTCAGCCGGCCGTGCGGATGCTCGGCGGGGTGGGGTTCAGCGCCTTCTTGGCGGCCTCGTATTTCGCGAGGTTACGCATCATCACGTCGGAAATCATCTCCGGCGGCACCACGGTGGGCTGTTGGGCCGTCGGCTGCTGGGCCGGCGCGGCGGCGTTGGCGTTGGCGGCGCCGGCGGAGGTGATGGTGCCGGGGTTGAGGACGGGCGGGGCGGACGCCTGCAGCCGGCTCTTCTGCGCGATGGCGGCGGCGTTCTTGCTCTGCAGCGAGGTGGCCAGCATGGTGTCGCGCACCGGCATCTTGCTCGGCTTGTGGTCGCCGATCGGCGAGGCGGCCTTGTCGGCCGGCTTCGCCGACGCCGGCTGTACCGTGGATTGGGGGGCGGGCTGCGCGGCGGCCTGGGCGGCGGCGGCCTGGAGCGCGGGCGCGGCGGCCGGCGCGGCGCTGGGCGCCG
>NZ_LGQZ01000125.1 GCF_003116015.1 Azospirillum sp. TSO22-1 | reverse complement strand
AGCTCCTTGGCGATGTGCTCCAAGGGGCGGCCACGGCTCTCCAGCAGGGCGACCGCCTCTTGCTTGAACTCGTCCGTGAAGAAGCGCCCTGTTGTCATCTTCCACCTCTCCGCTCCCAACGGGAGTTTGGCAAAAGTGTCCACCGATTCGGAGGAGGCTCACGAGGGGGATCACGCCTCGCAGTGGGCGGCGATCAACTCGACCGCGGCGATGATCGACTGCAATCCCGAGACGCTGCGGGGCTGGGTCCGGCAGGCCGAGCATGACCAGGGCAAGCGGCCGGGTCCGACAACAGACGAGCGCGAGCGGATCAAGGCGCTGGAGCGCGAGAACCGCGAACTGCGCCAGGCGAACGAGATCCACGCAAGGCATCAGCGTATTTCGCCCAGACAGAGCTCGACCGCCCGTTCAAGAAATGATCGCCTTCATCGAGGCGCATCGCGCCGTCCACGGGGGCGAGCCGATCTGCAGGGTGCTGCCGATCGCCCCGTCCACCTACCGCGCCCATGCCGCCCGGCGGGCCGATCCGTCCAAGGCGCCAGCCCGCTCGCGAAGCGACGCGGAGCTGAGTGTGGCTGTCCGGCGGGTCTGGGAGGCGAATTTCCAGGCCTATGGGGTGCGGAAAGTGTGGCGGCAGTTGCGGCGGGAGGGCGTCGATGTGGCCCGCTGCACGATGGCCCAGCTGATGCGGCACATGGGCCTGAAGGGGGCGATGCGCGGCAAGGCGGTGCGGACCACGATCAGCGACCGGGCGGCGCCCTGTCCGCTCGACCGGGTGAAGCGCCAGTTCCAGTCACCCCGCCCGAATGCCTTGTGGGGCGCGGATTTTACGTATGTTGCGACGTGGCAGGGCTTCGTCTACGTCGCCTTCGTCATCGACACCTTCGCCCGCCGGATCATGGGCTGGTGGGTGTCGCGTACAGCCCATGCCGGCTTTGTGCTGGACGCCCTGGAGCAGGCGCTCCACGATCGCCGGCCGGCCAAGGGCAGGGTGCAGGTGTCGCAGATGCTGCGCCTGCGCATGGGCGCCACCCGGCAGACGCGCTGGTCGCCGCTTGGCGCTCACCGGATGCCAAAGATCCGGCCTTGACCCGCAACCCTAATCAGGGAAGTCTCTCAGACTATGCCCTCGATCACCACACAGGTGCCAACCGCATCAGCCGTATGGAAGAACCGGCCGAGGAGCACCGCGCCGTCCATGGGATGGCTGGTGCGCTCCGAACGGAGGATGGCCCTGAAGCGCCCGGTGGACACGTCGAGTTCGGTTTCGAGATCCTGAAAGTCCACCGGCGTCCGCGTCGCGGCGTACTGCGCCTTGAAAGCCCGCCTCCTTGGCGGAGAAGACGACCGTCTTGATGAGCGCGCGTTCGCCGTGCGGATGGGTGTCCAGGAGGAGGCGCTCGCGCGCAGACATGAACAACGGCACCAGGGATTCGTCGATCCGCGGGTGGTCCTCCAGGTCGATGCCGACGGCGATACCATCCTCCGGCCGGCACAGGGCGACCGCGCACCAATGGCCGCAGTGCGTGATGCTGCCCCCGAGACCGTCCGGCCATCGCGGCGCGCGGTCGGCCGCCATCGGCAGCACCACACCCGCCCGTCCGAGCCGTTCCGCCGCCCGCCGGACGAGCAGGCGTCCAGCGATGAACTCGCGCCGGCGCTTGGCGACGGCCTGCCGGATGGCCGGGCGTTCGTCGGGGTGGAGTTGGTCGGGCGACGGGTTTACCCCCTCCAGTCGACACGCGTCGACGACGACGCGGCCGTCCGCCCCGAAGGTTTCCAGGACCGCGCGCAACACCGGTTCCACCGCTCACCGCCTCCGCCGGAACAACGCCAGCAGTCCGTCGCCCAGCGCGCCGCGCCACGCGAAGTAGTCGTGCCCGGCGGCGTAGTCGCGGTAGACGACGTCGTAGCCCTTCGCCTCCAGCACGTCGCGGAGATGGCGGGAGCTTTCAAGGATGCCGATCTCGTCGTCGGCCGTGGTCTCGAACAGGCCGGCGCTGAGAAAGACGCGCACCGGACGCCGTTCGTGCAATGCCACCAGCCCGGCGACGTATTCCGGCCGGTCCGGCGCCGCGTCGTCGGGATGCCACCAGAATGAGCCGGAGATCGACAGCGCGTTGCCAAAGCGGTCCGGCCGCGCCAGGGCTGCCGTCACCGCCGCCAGCCCACCATAGCTGGAGCCGGCCAGCACCGTGCGATCGGGCCGCGGTTGGATGCCGATGCGGCTCGCCAACCAGGGCACCAGCTCGTCGGCGAGCATCGCGGCGAACGCGGGGTTGGCCGGCAGCTCGCGCGCCCGCGCCTCGGCGCTCGGGTTGGCGATGAAGACGCCCACGGTCGGCGGCAGGCGGTCGTCGCCGGTCAGCCGGTCGAGCACGACGGGGATCGGCGCGCGGCGGTTGAGGTAGTCCGGTCCGTCGAACAGCAGGAGCAGCACCGTGCCGGCGCCTGCCGGATCGACACCGGGCGGCACGTAGACCGCCACGTCGCGCGCGTTGCCGAGGATGCGGCTGGCGAACCGTTCGGTGACGAGCCGGCCGGCCGGTTCCGCCTCGCCGCCAATGCCCGGCTGCGGTGGGGCGTCGGGCAGCTCGACCAGGGAGAACTGGTTGTAGGGGTCGGGGGCGTCTGCCGGCCAGGGGTACCGGTTCAGTGGATCGGCCCGGAGTTGCGCCAGGATCGCCTCCCGGCATTCGCGGCAGGTTCCGGGGAAGTCCGGGACGTCCGGGGCAACCTGGTAGGACAGGCGGGTGGAGGAGGGCACGACGAAGCTCTTGAACCAGACGTCGCTGTCGCCGAGCCGTTCGAGAATCTCGTGGTCCGAGGTCGGCCCGCCCAGCAGGCGGACGCTGTGCCGTGCGCCACGCGCCAGGAAGGTCATCACCACCCGTCCGGGCTCCAGCGGCTCGACGAGCGGCGTTCCCCGCCGCGCCACCTCGCGCCAGAAGGGTTCGGTGCTGCCGCCGCGCTTCAGATCCGCCGCCAGGGCCTCGATGGCGGGACTCAGGTGACCGACGAGGACCGGATGCTGGTCCCCGACGGCGATGCGGCGGGTCAGGGTCAGTTCATAACCGCCGGGAGACCGCAGCGTGACCCGCAGCGCCGCCATGCCGGGCTCGGCGACGAAGCGAAAGACCTCCCGCCCGGTCGTGCCGTCCAGCAGCAGGCGGATCGGACGCCCCTGCCAGTCGACCAGCCGCAGCTCCGCCGGCTCCGCGCCGGATTCCAGCGTGCCTTCCACGTAATCGCCGTCCTCCAGCACCAGCGGGTGGACGGCGCTCCGCTCCGCGCCGGCGACGGTGCCGGCTACCGGGCTGTCGGGAACCAGGGGGACGCCGTCCGGCGCCCCCGCGCATGCGTTCAGACCCATCGTCATCATCCCGGCCAGGACAAGGCGTTTCCATCGCAGCAAGCGGTTCACTCCGTCAGCGGCCGGCCATGACCCGGACGGGTTCCGCCTCCCGGCCGGCCGCGGCGATCACACGGTCGAGCAGCGGCCCGACGATCCGCAGCGAGGTGGGGGCGATGATGTCCTCGTGCGAGCAGTGGGACAGGCGGTGGACGGCCAGCCGCCCGACCCGGCCGCGCCAGCTTCCTTCCGGATCGATCTCCGGCGGGATCGACCTCTCGGCAACGAACAGGGTCAGCTCGCCGTCGTAGGACGGGGTGCGGGCCTTGGACAGCAGCCGCACCGCGTCCTTGTAGTTGCCGAAGATGTGGCCGAACATCTCGACCTTCTCGCGCCGCAGCGCCTCGTCCATCACGTCGGCCAGCGCGTCGCTGAGGAACTGCTCCTGTTCCCGTTCCGCCGCCTGGTCGGCGTCGGTGCGGCCGAGCCCGCTCCAGTCGTGCGCCTCCGCCGGGTAGGTGTCGAGCAGGCCGAGGAAGTCCACGCGCTCGCCCAGCCGCCGCAGCCGCACCGCCATCCCGTAGGCGACGGTGCCGCCCAACGAATAGCCCAGCAGGTGGTAGGGGCCGCGCGGCTGCACCTCGCGCAGGATGGCGAGCTGGCGGTCGCACAGCACGTCCATGTCGGCGCTCAGCGCCAGCGGCCCGTTGGGGCGCGGCGATTGCAGCCCGATGATCGGCCGGTCGCCGCCCAGGTAACGCGACAGCACGCTGTACTGCCAGGACAGGCCGGAACCGGGGTAGAGGCAGACCAGCGGCGACCCGGAACCGTCGCGCAGGCGGATGACCGGCGCGAAGCCCAGGTTCTCCGGCTCGTCCGGCCGCTTCACCTCCGACAGGTGAGCGGCCAGCCGGGCGACGGTGGGCGACACCATGATCTGGCTGACCGACACCGGCCGCCCGAGGTCGCGGCGGATGCGCGCCGCCAGCCGCATCGCCAGCAGCGAATGGCCGCCGATAGCGAAGAAATCGTCGTCGGCACCGACGCGCTCCAGCTCCAGCAGTTCGGCGAAAATAGCCGCCAGCCGGCTTTCCAGCCCCGGCGCCGGGGGCCGCCCGGCACACTCCGCGGCGCCGCCCGCGGACGGCAGCGGCAGGGCCTTGCGGTCCAGCTTGCCGTTCGGCGACAGCGGCAGGGCGTCGAGCGCCACGTAGGCCGTCGGCACCATATGCGGCGGCAGCGTGCCCTCCAGGGCGGCGCGGATCGCCGCCTCGTCGACCGCGTGGCCGGCGGCCGGGACGATCCAGGCGACGAGCTGGCGGCGGTCCATGCCGGCGTCGGTGGCGCTCTGATGCCGGCCGCCCTCTCCGAGCACCGCGGCGTTCACCACCGCCTGTGTCACACCGGGCAGGGCGGCGATGGCGCTCTCGATCTCGCCCAGCTCGATGCGCTGGCCGCGGATCTTCACCTGATGGTCGGTGCGGCCGAGATACTCGACCGAGCCGTCCGCCAGCCAGCGGGCGAGGTCGCCGGTGCGGTACATGCGCCGTCCGCGGTCGAAGGGATCGGCGACGAAGCGGGACGCGGTCAGGCCGGGACGCCCGAGATAGCCGATGGCGAGCTGGTCGCCGCACAGGTAGAGCTCCCCCATCGTCCCCGGCGACACCGGGCGCAGGGCGTGGTCGAGGATGCGGAGCTGCGTGTTCCACACCGGCCAGCCGATCGGGACGCCGCCCTCGCCCTCGATCCAGTCGCCGGCGGCCGGGCAGTAGGTGACGTCGACCGCCGCCTCGGTCGGGCCGTAGAGGTTGTGCAGCTCGGCGGCGAAGCGGGCGGCGAAGGCGCGCGACAGCCCCCGCCCCAGCGCCTCGCCGCTGCAGAAGACGCGGGTCAGGCTGGTGCAGACCGGCGCGTCGGGGCCGTGCGCCTCGACGACGCTGGCGGTGAAGAGGGCCAGCATCGACGGCACGAAATGGATGGTGGTGACGCGGTGGTCCTCGATCAGCCGCACCAGCGCCGCCGGGTCGCGGTGGGCGTCGGGCGGCGCCATCACCAGCTTGGCGCCCACCATGTAGGACCAGAAGAACTCCCACACCGAGACGTCGAAGCCGCAGGGTGTCTTCTGCAGGATGGCGTCGCCGGCATCCAGGGGATACGCGTGCTGCATCCACAGGATGCGGTTGACGATGGCGCCGTGCGACACCGCCACCCCCTTGGGCCGCCCAGTGGTGCCGCTGGTATAGATGACGTAGGCCGGGTGCTCCGGCGTCAGCCGGTCCTCGGGTGGCATCGGCTCGGCCTCCGCCTGGGCATCGACGGCCAGCACCGGAACCGCGTCGCCGAACAGCGGGCGCGCGGCCGCGTCGGTCATCAGCACCCGCGGGCGGGCGTCGGACAGCATGAAGCCCAGACGCTCCGCCGGGTAGCCGAGGTCGAGCGGCAGGTAGGCGGCCCCCGCCTCGATGACCGCCAGGATCGACAGGCTGAGCGCGGCGGAGCGCGGCAGCCCCACCGCCACCACGTCGCCGGGGCGCACCCCCATGGCGCGCAGCCGGCCGGCCAGATGCGCCACCCGCCGGCGCACCTGACGGAAGGTCAGGGCCTCCCGTTCGTCCACCAGCGCCACGGCGTCCGGGGTGCGTAGTGCCTGGGCGGCCAGCAGGCTGCGCAGGGTCTCCGGCGGCACGATCCGCGCGGTGGCGTTCACCGCCATAAGCCGGCTCCGCTCAGCATCCGTGAGCAGCGGTATGGCGGCCACCGGGGTTTCCGGGCGGCGGACCAGCGTCTCCAGCAGGCCGCGCACCCGCTCGGCCAGCGCCCGCGCGTCGGGCACCGCGCCGCGGTTCTCCACCAGCAGCGTCAGCTCGCGGCCGGGCAGCACCAGCAGGGCCAACGGGTAATGGCTGTAGCCCCGGTTGTGGACGCCGGCCACCCGGACGCCGCCAAGGTCGAGGGCATCGTAATCGCTGTCCGGGTAGTTCTCCACCACCAGCAGCGTGTCGAACAGGGTGGCGCCGCCGGCCAGCCCCTGGAGGTCGGACAGGCCGAGGCCGTCATGCTCCATCAGCGCGATGTGGCGGTCCTGGACGGCCGGAAGCTGCGACCACAACTGTTGGGCCGGGTCGAGGGCCACCCGCACTGGCAGGGTGTTGAGGAACAGGCCGACCTGCTCCTCCAGGCCGGCCACGGTGGCGGAACGACCGGACACCGGCGTGCCGAACAGCACGTCGTCACGGCCCGCCATGTTGCCCAGCACCAGCGCCCACACCGCCTGCATGAGCGCGTTGAGGGTCAGCCCCTCGCCGCGCAGCCGGGCGAGCAGCGCATCGGTCAGCTCCGTCGGCAGGGTCACGATGCCCTCGTCCATCGGCGCTTCGCCGCCCGACTTGGCGGCATCGAGCAGCACGGTCGGGACGGCGCCCGCCAGCGCCCCGCTCCACGCGGCCCGGCTCGCCGCGGTGTCGCGGGCCAGCAGGGCGGACACCACCTGCGGGTAGCCGGCCGTCGATGGTGGCATGGCGGCGGCGCCGTAGGCGGTCAGCAGGTCGCGCAGGAGCAGCGGCGTCGACCAGCCGTCCACCACCAGATGATGGATGGCGATCAGCAGCCGGTGACGGTCGGCGGTGGTGCGGACCAGCACGGCCTTCACCAGCCCGAGGAAGCGGTCGGTCGGGTTGGCGCGCTCCGCCGTCGCCGCCTCGATGCGCGCCAGTTCGATTGCGCGTGCCTCCGGCTCCAGCCCCGAAAGGTCGTGCTGCTCGAAGGGCCACAGCTGCTCGCCGCCCGGTGGCAGGGTGGGGATGACCAGCAGGGGCTCGCCGCGCCCGTCGTGGTCGAACAGCCCGGCGAGCTGCGGGTGACGGCGCAGCACCGCGTCGAAGGCGCGGACCAGCCGCTCCTCCTCCAGCGGCCCGTCAAGATCGAGGGCGGTGAAGGCGTTGTAGGCGCTGGCGCGTCCGCCAAGCTGGGTCTGGAACAGCATGCCCTTCTGCAAGGGCAGCAGCGGCACCGCCGCAGCCACCGGCCCGTGACGGGATTCCAGCGTCGCCAGATCGGCGGTCGGTACCGCGGCCGTGCCGGGGCCGGGCTCCGCCTCCAGCGACCGCAGGGCCAGCGCCATGCGCCGCGGGTCGCGCCCGGCGAAGACGTCGCGCGGGCGCAGCTCGAAGCCGTGGACGCGCAGCTCGCTGCCCAGCGCGATGGCGCTGATGCTGTCGCCACCAAGCACGAAAAAATCGGCCTCGGCGCCCACCGACGCCAACCTCAGCACCTTGGCCATCGCCCGGCACAGCAACTCCTCTGCCGGGGTGGCGGGGGCGTCGCCGCCGGTGTCGGCGGCGGGGACGGGCAGGCGCACCCGGTCCACCTTGCCGTTGACCGTCAGCGGGAAGGCGTCCAGCACCACCAGCGCCGACGGCACCATGTAGTCGGGCAGCCGCTCGCGCAGGGCCGTCAGCAGAACGCGGGCGGAAGCCTCGGCGGGCGGGTCGGACAGGGTGCAATAGCCGATCAGCCGGTGGCTGTCGTTCACCGCCTCCGCCACCACCAACGCGCCGGCCACGCCGGGCAGGCGCTGCAGGGCCGCCTCCACCTCCGGGATCTCGATGCGGTAGCCGCGGACCTTGATCTGGTGGTCGGCGCGGCCGATGAAGTCGACTTGGCCCCCGGCGGTCCAGCGCACCAGATCGCCGGTACGGTAAAGCCGCCCGCCCGAGCCGAAGGGATCGGCGACGAAACGCTGGGCGGTCAGGCCCGGGCGCCCCATGTAGCCCGCCGCCAGACCGGCGCCGCCGATGTAGAGTTCGCCGGCGGTGCCCACCGGAACCGGTCGCAGCCGGGCGTCCAGCACGTGCACGCGCACATTGCCGACCGGCCGCCCGACCACCGGCCGGTCCGACACCGTCACCGGCGCGCGCAGCGTGTCCACCGTGTTCTCGGTCGGGCCGTAGAGGTTGACCGCCATCAGGTCGGGATGGCCGCGCAGCCGCGTCCACAAGGCGGGGGAGGCCGCCTCCCCGCCGATCAGGACCAGCGTCGGGTGGTGGTGGCCCGGCTCCATCAGGCCGCAGGCCAGCATCTGCGCGCAGAAGGACGGCGGCAGGTCCATGGCGTCGATGCGGCGGGTGCGCAGCTCCTCGACCAGAGCGTGGGCGTCGCGCCGCAGCTCCTCGTCGAAGACGTGCAGCTCCTGCCCCAGGAGCATCCAGAAGATCTGCAGCCAGGAGGAATCGAAGGCCAGGGAATGGGTGTGCGCCGCCCTGAGCGCGCGGGCGCCGCCGTGACGCTGCCGGAAGGCCTCCAACGCCGGGCCATACACCGTCGCCGTGTGCGACAGCAGCAGGTTCAGCAGCGCGCCGTGGGTGTTCATCACCCCCTTGGGACGGCCGGTGGAGCCGGAGGTGAAGATGATGGTGGCGGTGCGCGCCGCGGTCAGCGGCGCCGTCCGCTCCGCCGCCGCGACGGGTGCCCCCGACAGGGCGGCGCAGGTCGCCACCACATCGGCGTCATCCAGGCACAGCGCCTCCAGCCCGGCGGGCAGCCGTCCGGCGACCGAGGCCCAGGTGAGGGCGCAGCGTGGCCGGGCGTCCTCGCACATCATGGCAAGGCGCTCGGCGGGGTAGTCGAGGTCCAACGGCAGATGGGTGGCGCCGCTCGCCAGCACCGCCAGCATGGCGACCACCGCGTCGACCGAGCGCGGAACCGCCACCGCAACCACGTCGCCGGGGCCGATGCCGCGGCCGATCAGCAGCCGCGCCAGCCGCGCCACGCTGCCGGACAGCTCGCGGAAGCTGAGGCGCCGGTCGCCGGAGACGGGGTCGACGAAGACCAGCGCGGTGGCGTCCGGCGTCTCCGCGGCCTGACGGTCCAGCACCTCCACCAGCGTTGCCGGGCGCTCCGGGGCGGCGAAGACGGGGCCGGCCGACCAGCCGGCGATGGCCGCCTCCTCGTCCGCGTCCATCACCGGCAGGCGGTCGAGCGGGCGGTCTCCCGCCACCGCCGCGTCCAGCAGACGGATCAGGCGGCGGGCGTGGCGGGCGAGCTCGGCGGCGTCGTAGCGGGTGCGGTCGGCGCGCAGCTCCAGCGTGATGCCACCGCCGCGCGTCTGCAGTCCGAACTCGAAGTCATCGACGGGGCCTGTCGCCAGATGGTGGGTGACCGCCGCCACCCCGGCGAAGTCGAGGTCGTAGTCGAACATCCGGTAGTTGACGACCGGGCCGTAGAGCGCCTTGCCCGACCCGACCTGCCCCAGGTCGCGCGGGATGCGCTCGGCGTCGTAGCGCTGGTGGCGGCGCGCCTGCTTCAGCGCGGCGCGCACCCGGTCGGCGGCGGCGGCCAGGGTCGGCGCGCCGTCGAGGTCGATGCGCACCGGCAGCACGTTCACCACCGGCGCCACCGCGTGGACGGCGGTCGAGCCCATGCGCCGCATGAAGGGGAAGCCCATCACCGGCCGCGGGTCGCCGGACAGGCGCTGCAGATAGACGGCGATGCCGGCCATCAGCAGGTCGAAGACCGCGACTCCGCCCGCCTCCGCCTGCCGCGCCAGCCGCTGCGCCAGCGGGTGCGGCAGGTCGGCGGCGTGCGCCACCACCTCCGAGGTCGCCTGCTGCTCGGTCGGCTTGGCGCCGTGCACGGAGAGGGTCAGCGGCGCCGGGAAGTCGCGGCACAGCGCGCTCCAGTAGGCACGGTCGCGGACCACGGCGTCGGAGGCGAGATAGACCTCCTCCTCCGCGGCCACAGCGGCGACGGGGACGAAGGGGCTGGGCGAAGGCGCGCGACCGTCAGCGTAAGCGGCGTACAGCCCGGCGACGCGGCGGGTCAGCGCGTTGAAGCTGTAGCCGTCCAGCTGGATGTGGTGGAAGCGCTGGTACCAGATCCAGCGCGGTGCGCCGTCGGTGCCGGCGACGTCGAACAGGATCTGCCGGCACAGCGGCCGGGCGCCGTCGGCCGGCAGGTCGGCGGCCAGATCCTCGGCCATGACGGCGCGCGCGGCGGCGGCCGGGTCGGCGGCGGCGGTCAGGTCGATGCGTTCCGGCTCCGGCACCGCGGCCCTGGGGTCGCCGTCGGGGGGGATCTGGACGATGGCGCCGTCCTGCTCGGCGAAGCGCGCGATGACGGTGTCGGCCTCCGCCAGCCCGTCGCCGATGGCCCGCGCCAGCCGGTCGGCGTCGATGGCGCCGTTCAGCTCGATGGCATGGGCGATGGCGTAGGCGTTCTTCCGGGCCGCGACCTGATCCGCCAGCCAGATTCCCAGTTGCGTGCCCAGCAGGGGGACGATGCGCATGGCCCTGTCCTCGTTTCGGATGGTCAAGCCGTCAGGCGGCGGGGACGAGGACGGTCCAGGCCGCCTCGATGTGGTCGAGGCAGGCGGCGTGGCCGGCGGGACCGAAGACGGCGTCCCAGCCGTCGGGCACCGCGGCGAATCCCGGCCACAGACTGAACTGGCCGGCGGCGTTCGTTAGAACGAGGAACGCGTGGCGCTCGTCGTCGAAGGGGTTGACGTAATGGTCGTTGGTCATGGGAGGGATCCTGGAAGCCTTGAAGCGGGAGGGGCCTACCGCCCCAGCGTCGCGCCGCCGTCCACCAGCAGGTCGGCCATGGTGATGTGCCCGGCGGCGGGGGAGGCGAGGAAAACGACGGCGTCGGCGATGTCCTGCGGGGTGGCCAGCTTGTGGAGCGGGATGCCCAGCTTGAACCGTTCGGGATCGCCGCGGATGGTCTTCGCGGCCCCGTCCGCCCCGTCCCACAGCGCGCGCTGCATCGCCGTGTCGGTGGAGCCGGGGGAGACGACGTTGCAGCGCACGCCGTAGGGTGCCAGCTCCAGCCCCGCCGTCATGGTCAGGCTGGTCAGCGCCGCCTTCGACGCGCCGTAGGCGGCCATGCCGGCCCGCGGCACGTGGGCGGCGTTGGACGACACGCTGACGATGGCGCCGCCCCGGCTGCGCTTGAGGGCTGGGATCACCGTCCGCATCATGTGGAAGGGGCCGGCGACGTTCACGGCGAAGGTGTCGTGCCAGTCGGCGTCCTCCATCTCCTCCACCGGCCCCATGCGCAGGATGCCCGCGACGTTCGCCAGGACGTCGATCGCGGCGCCCCCGGCGAACAGCGCACGCCCGGTGCCGGCGACCGCGGCGGCGTCGGCGATGTCGAGCGTCACGGTCCGGTACGGCCGCTCCCCGTCCCATTGCCGGTCGAAGGCGATCACCGTCGCGCCGCGGGCGTGGAAGGAATCGGCCACCGCCTGCCCGATGCCCTGGCCGGCGCCGGTCACCCAGGCGGTCCGTCCGGCGAAGTCCGTCATGTCCGCCCTCACGCCGCGGCGGCCAGCTTGGACTGGACCAGTGCCCACCAGCCGTTGATGGTCGGCCGCACCGCCAGGTCGGCGAAGCCGATGTCGATCCCCGCCGCCTTCCAGCGATCGACGAGCTGCATCACCACGATGGAATCGAGCCCGAAGTCCATCAGCACGTCGTCGTCCCCCGGCTCGTCGTCGAGCGACGCCAGCAGGGTTCGGCGCAGCCCCTCCTTGCTCAGAACATCGACCGGCGGGGCCAGGATCTCGTCGGAATGCAGCGTCCGGCCGGCGTTGCGCGCGACGTAGCGCAGCGCCGCCAGATGGTCGTCGCGGGTGAAGTCGGCGATGGCGTCGGCGACCAGGAACGGCTTGATGCCGCGCATGAACGCCTCGACCGCCGTCTGCATCACGCCGATGTGGGCGTAGATGCCGCAGATCAGCAACTGGTCGCGGCCCGCCTCCGCCAGGATCTCGGCGAGCGGGGCGCGGTAGAAGGCGCTGTAGCGCCATTTCGTCAGCACCCGGTCGTCGGCCTCGGGAGCGAACGCCGCGACGATGCCGGCCTGTTCCGGCTTCCGGGTCAGGCCCGGCCCCCACATGTCGTTCAGCAGGCCGCGGTCGGCGTCCGACTGCACCGCCGGCTGCGCGGTGTAGACGACCGGCACGCCCTGCGCCTTCAGATGGCGCTTCAGCCGGGCGATGGTGTCCACGCACCTGATAATGGCGGGGTTCCCGTCGCCGTAGAAGTCGACGAAATAATCCTGCATGTCATGGATCAGCAGCACCGCGCGGCCGGGATCGAAGGGCCAGGACACCTTGTCCTGCGGCAGCTCGGCGGCGGAGGGTAGGCTGTAGTGGGCGATGGATCGTATGGTCATGGTGCGGTCATTTCCGTCTGGGCAATAGGGTCCACGAGGCCGTGCCTCACCCGCTCGCGCAGGGTCTGCTTGTCGATCTTGCCGACGGCGGTCTTGGGCAGTTCGGCGACGAGGACGAAGCGGTCCGGCAGCTTGAAGTCCGCCAGCCCCTGGCCGCGCAGGAAGCGGCGCAGCTCGGAGGGCCTGGTGTCGGGCGGGGCGATGACGAAGGCGCAGCTGCGCTCGCCCATCAGCGGGTCGGGCATGGCGACGATGGCGGCGTGGCCGACGGCGGGATGGCCGGCCAGCACGTCCTCCACCTCCTGCGCGTCGATCTTCTCGCCGCCGCGGTTGATCTGGTCCTTGTTGCGGCCGCAGACGACGAGGTTGCCGCCAGGGGCCATGGCGACGAGGTCGCCGCTGCAATAGAACCCCTCGTCGTCGAAGACGCGGGCGTTGTGCTGCTCGGCCTTGTAGTAGCCGCGGAAGGTGTAGGGGCCGCGGGTCCACAGCTCGCCCACCTCGCCCGGTGAAACCGGCCGGCCGGCGGGGTCGAGGATGCGGACCTCGTCGTCGGGGCTCATCGGCCGCCCCTGGGTGTTGACCACCGTCCAGGCATCGTCGTCGAGCCGGGTGTAGTTCACCAGACCCTCCGCCATGCCGAACACCTGCTGCAGGCGGCAGCCCAGCCGCTCCGGCACCCGTTCGGCGACGGCCGGACTGAGCTTGGCGCCGCCCACCTGCACCACCTCAAGGCTTGACAGGTCGGCGGCGGAGCCGGGCGCCGCCTCCAGCCAGACCGACAGCATGGGCGGCACCAGCGCCGCCCAGGTCGCGCGGTGCCGCTCGATCAGCGGGAAGCAGGTGGCGGGGCCGGGGTCGCCCGCCAGGATCACCGTGCCGCCGGCGTGAAACACGCCGAGCGCGCCGGGCGAGCTGAGGGTGAAGTTGTGCGGCGCCGGCAGGGCGCAGAGGAAGCGGCAGCCGCCGTCCAGGCGGCAGAGCTCGGCGCTGCGGCGCACGCTGTAGAGATAGTCGTCGTGGGTGCGCGGGATCAGCTTCGGCGTGCCGGTGCTGCCGCCGGACAGCTGGAAGAAGGCCACGCCGGACGCGTCCACGGCGTGGTCCGGCGCGGCGTCCGGGGCCGCCGACAGCGCCTCGCCGGTGCCCCAGGCGAAGCTGCCGATCACGTCGTCCGCCGGGTCGCCGAGCAGGAGCAGCCGGTCCAGCCCGGCGGTCAGCGAGCCGGCGACCGCGCCCGCCGGGTCGGCGGCCACCAGCGGATGGCCCTTGGCCAGCACCGCCAGCTTGGGTTCGATCTGGCGCGCGTAGGCGGTCAGCTCGAAGGCGCCGTGGTTGTTCAGCGCGTTCACCGGGACCACGCCGCACTTCAGCAGGGCGAAGAAGACAATGTAGAATTCGGCGCGGTTTGGCAGCTGCACCAGCGCCGTGTCCCCGGCCCGCAGCCCGCGGGTCTGGAAGGCCGCCGCCAGCCGGTCGGACAGCCGCTGCACGTCGGCGTAGCGGAACCGGCGCTCGCCGCAGAGGATGGCGGTGGCCTCCGCCTCCGCGCCGCGGTGACGCTCCACCACGTCGGTCAGCGGATCGCCGGTCCAGTAGCCCTTCGCGCGGTAGCGCTCGGCGAACTCGGCCGGCCAGGGGGTGAAGGCGACGCTCACGACGCCATCTCCACCGACACCGCCGGCCGGGAGGCCCCGACGCCGAACAGGTTCAGCATGGTGGCGAGCTTGGCCGCCGTCTCCTCCCACTCCGCCGCGGGCGAGGACTCCGCGACGATGCCGGCCCCGGCGTAGAGGCGCAGGCGGCGGCCGTGCACAAGCCCGCAGCGGATGGACAGCGCCCACTCGCCATTGCCGCGGCTGTCCATCCAGCCGACCATGCCGCTGTACCAGCCGCGGGCGTAGCCTTCGAGCCCGGCGATGGCGTCGCGGGCGAGGTCGGTCGGCGTGCCGCAGATGGCCGGCGTCGGGTGGAGCGCGTGGGCGAGCCGCAGCGGCGACGCCGACGGGTCGGACAGCGCGCCGGTCAGCTCGGTGGACAGGTGCAGCATGGTCGGCGTGCGGATCACGCTGGGCTCGTCCGGCACGGCCAGCCGGTCGCAATGGGCGGCCAGCGCGGCGCGCACGGCGTCGACCACGTAGCGGTGCTCCGTCCGGTCCTTGGCCGACGCCAACAGGGCGGCGGTGCGCTGCCGCTCGACCTCCACCGAGGGGCTGCGCGGGGCGGAGCCGGCCAGCGGGTTGCTAACCACCGTCCGCCCGGTCTTGCGGATCAGCAGCTCCGGGCTCGCCCCGACCAGCGTCTGGCCATAGGCGACGGGCGCGGCGAAGACGTAGGCGCCGGGATTCTGCCGCAGCAGGGCGCGCAGCAGGCGGTCCGGCGCGAAGGCGCCGCGGGCCTCGACGTCGAGCGGGCGCGACAGCACCACCTTCTTCAGCGGCGTGTCGCGGAACAGGCCGATCGCGCGCTCCACCGCCGTTTCGAAGGCGCCGCGGCCGACCGTCTCCTCGACGGCGGCCAATTCCGCCGGCACCTCGTCCGCCGGGGCGGAGGCGGCCAAGCGGGTGGCGTCCTCGTGCTCGTAGCGGTGCGGGATGAACAGGCGGGCCTGCTGGCGGCCGTCGAACGGAACGGCGCCAACCAGGATCGGGTTGTCGATGCCGCGGGCGGTGCGGCGGCGGAAGGCGCTGTCGAGCGCTTCCTCCCAGCGGCCGTCGGCGAAGCTGCGGCCGTCGAGGGCGACGTCCATCCGCTCGGCCTCGCCGTAGGCTTTCAGGACGCGGCCGCGCGAGGCGAACACGAAATCGGGCTCACAACGGCCGCCGGGCGGCCGTTCCCCGACGGGCAGGGGTAGAACGTCCATGGAAACCGAGCCTCCACTGGCCATCCGCACGCGCGGATGACGTTGACATCATTGGAAAATCAGCACCGCTTCCGGTCTGGGTGGCCGGGGAAGTGCCTCCGGCGCGGCCTCGGAATACATCGGTGCTTAAATGCGAATAATTCGCATTCTCATCATAAGGGGGTAGTGCGCTTTTTGCAAGCGAATTGTGAAGTCCGTTTTCAAAATTCTCTTTTTCAGCCGATTTATCTGCTGACTGCACCAAAAAAGCGTTAAATTACCGCGTTTCGACACGCATTCCCTGTGCCAGCGCGCCGATCCGGTCGGAGGCGCGGAACACCAGCGACAGCACCACCGGCAGCACCGTGACGGTCACCAGGCTGGACAGCAGCAGACCGCACAGGACGACCAAGCCCAGCCCGCGGTACAGCTCCGTCCCGGCGCTGGACGCCATGACCATGGGCACCAGCCCGGCGATGCTGGTCACGGTGGTGATGAGGATCGGGCGCAGGCGGCTCCGCAACGCGTCGGCGATCGCCTCGGGGCCGGACATGCCGTGGCTTTTGCGGTTCTCGGCGGCCTGCTCGACGATCAGGATGGGGTTGTTCACCACCGTGCCGATCAGGACCAGGAAGCCCATCATGGTCAGCACGTCGAAGGCCTGCGGAGCGCCGAGCCCCTCCCACAGTCCCGCCGCGGTGTTGTAGAGCCACAGCCCGACCAGCCCGCCGCCGATGCCGGTCGGCACCACCGCCATGATGATGAGCGGATAGCCCCAATGGGCGAAGACGGCGACCAGCACCAGATAGGTGATGGCGAGCGCCAGCAGGAACCCCCCGGTCATGGCGGAGCGCAGGTCGTCCAGCGACCCGCCGGCGCCGGCGATGCGGGCCGTCATCCCCGGGGGGATGACGCCCTCGGCGCGCAGCGCGTCGACGAGCCCGCGGCGGACCGTCTCGATGCCGGTCTCCAGCGCCACCGACCGCGGCGGAACGATGGTCAGCGTGACCGTCCGCATCCCGTCGACCCGCGCGATGCTGGAGGAGCCGACGGTCTCCCGCAGCTCCGCCAGGCTCGACAGCGGGACCGGCGTGCCACGCCCGGTGTGCAGCACCAGATCGGCGAAGCCCTGGCGGTCGCGGCCAATGCCGTCGGGCACCCGCAGGTAGATGTCGAGCTTCTCGTCGTTCAGCAGGTATTCGTCGGCGAAGGCGCCGTCCGAATAGGCGCGCAACGTGTAGCCGAGCTCGGCCAGGCCGATGCCCATCTCGCCGGCGCGGTCCCAGTCGGGGTGCAGCTCCAGGAAGGGCTGCGACATGGTGAGGGTGGGCGGCGAGGGATCGCTGTTGACCTGCCCGTCGGGGAACAGGTCGCCGGCGCGGTCGAGCACGGCCAGCGCGGTCGAATAGAGCGTGTTCAGATCGCCGCCGCTCAGCTCCAGGCTGATGGCGCGGGCGCCGCCGGTGTTGCCGGAGAAGATCGACCCACGCGCGGCGAAGGCGCGCATGCCGGGTATGGCCCGCGCCCGCTTGGTCAGGGCGGCGATCAGCGCGTCGGTGTCGGCGGGATTCGACGGTTCCGTCACGAAGCGGATGAAGCCGGGCCGGATGAAGCTGAGATTGACCCGGAGCGGCGGAATGCCGGCGTCGCCCGGCTGGTCCGCGGCGGCGCCGACCCGGCCGCTCAGCGGCGGATCGATCTGCCGCCAGACGTCCAGCATGGTCTCCATGTTGTAGCCGGGCGGGGCGGACAGGAAGGTGAACACCGTCGCCTCCTCGCCCTCCGGCAGGTACTCGGCCGGCGGCACCATGTGCAGCAGCACCGTGGCCATCGCCGCCGCCGTCGCGGCGAGGATCGCGCACTCCCGCCAGGCGCTGCCGAGCATCCAGCGCACGGTGGCAATGAGCGTCCCGTACGCTTGCCCGTCGTCCGGCTTGGCCGGCGCGATCGTCCAGCGGTGGGCGACGACCGGGACCAGGACGAGCGCCACCAGCATCGACATCATGACGGCGCCGGTGATGGCGATGGCGATGTCGGAATAGAGCTGGCCCGCCTCGACCCGGATGAACATCACCGGCAGGAACACCAGCACGGTGGTAAGGGTGGAGGACAGGATGGCCGGCCACACCTCGGCGATGCCGTCGGCGGTCGCCATCGCCCGCGACTTGCCGGTGCGCAGATGGCGGGCGATGCTGTCAAGCGCCACCACGCTGTTGTCCACCGTCATGCCGATGGCGAACGCCACGCCGGACAGCGATATGACGTTGATGGTGCGCCCGCAGGCCTCCAGCACCAGCAGCGTCGTCAGCGTGCAGACCGGCATGCTGGCCGCCGCCACCGCCGTGGCCGGGATCGAGCGCAGGAACAGCAGCAGCACGATTCCCGCCAGCAGGCTGCCGACGATCAGGTTGTCCAGCACGTTGTCGATCGACTGCACCATGTAGCGCACGTCCTCCGACAGCAGCCGCATGGCAAGACCGCGGTCCTTCAGGGCGTGGCGGTTCAGCTCGTCCACGGTCGCCGTCATCGCGTCCTTGATGGCGATGACGTTGGCCCCAGGCCGCTTGCCGACGGCGATCAGCAGGGTCGGCCGGCCGTCGGCGAAGGCGACGCTGCGCGCCTCCCGCGTCGCCAGCGTCACCGTGCCGACGTCGCGCAGCCGGACCGCCGTGCCGTTCTCCCGCGCCACGATCAGGCCGGCGAGATCCTCCAGGTCGGAGAAGCGCCCGATGGTCCGCAGGAAATAGCGGCGCTTGCCAAAATCGCGGTCGCCGCCGGACACGTCGCGGTTGCGCGCCCGGATGGCGTCACGCACGGCCCCGACGTTCAGGCTGCGGGCGGCCAGCTTCAGCGGATCGAGGTCGATGTGGATTTCCTGGGCGGCGCCACCGATCACCTCGGCCTTCGCCACGCCGGGCACCCGCTCCAGCCGCGGGCGCAGGACGTTCTCGATCCAGTTCGTCTCGCGTTGAATCGATTCCGCGTCGATGGCGCCATCGAGCCGTTCCACGCCGTAGAACAGGAAGGGCTGCTCCGACGAGGATTCGGCGACGATGCGCGGCCGGTCCACCGTCTCCGGGTAGCTGGTGACCTGCGACAGCGCGTTGTCGATGTGGATCAGCGCCTCGTCGACCGACACGCCGGGCGGGAATTCCAGCTCGACCTGGCCGCCGCCGAAATCGGCGCTGGACGCCATGCGGGCCAAGCCGGGAACGCCGCGCAGGAACTTCTCCTGCTCGATCAGGATCTCCTGCTCGACGTCCTGCGGGGTGGCGCCGGGCCAGTTGGTCTCCACCACGATCCGCCGCGGGCTGATGTCAGGGATCATCTGCACCGGGATGCGGAAGACCGACACCGCGCCCAACAGGCACAGGATCAGGATCGCCGCCAGGGCGGCCAAGGGATTGCGGAGGATCAGGCGTGTCATCGCGCGGCGTCCCCGTCAGCCGACCATGTCCGGTACGACCGGCTGGTCGGGGCGCAGCCCCTCGTTGCCCTGGACGACCACCAGATCGTCGGGGCGCAGGTCGGGGCCGGCGATCTCCACCCGGTTGCCGATGTGCCGGCCGGTGCGCACCGCCACCGGGCGGGCCACCGCCCCGTCGCTGCCGCGCCGGACCACCCAGACCCGCGCGCTGCCGTCGGGCCGGCGCTCCACCGCGTCGGCCGGGGCCTGCAGCGCGACCTCGACGGCCCCCGGCGCCGGACCGAGGGCGAAGGTCACCCGGGCCGACATGCCCGGCATCAGCCGGCCGTCAGGGTTGGCGAGCGCGATGTGGACCCGGAAGTTGCGGCTGACCGGGTCGGCGGCCGGAACCACGCGGTCGACCAGGGCGGCGATGCCGGACGCCTCCCCCGCGTCGGCGGCGAGGACGGTGGCGGGCGTGCCGGCGGCGATGCGGCCGTGATGGCGCTCCGGCACGTCGACCTCGACGCGCAGCGGATCGGTGGCGGTGAGCTGGAGCACCGGCGTGCCGCCGCCGACCCATTGCCCGCGCTCGGTCCGCCGGCCGGTCAGGACGCCGCCGAAGGGCGCCGCCAGCCCGTGCCGTGCCAGCCGTTCGCGCTGGATGGCGACCGCGGCGCGGATCTGCCGGACTTTGGCTTCCTCGATGGCGGCTTGGGCGAGCTGGGTGCGGTACCTGGACCGCGACACGCTCTGCACCCCGGCCAGCGCCTCCGCCTCGCGGGCCAGCCGCTGGGCGTCGCGCTGCACGTGCTCGGCCTCGGCCAGGGAGTGCTCCAGGCGCTCCAGCTCCAGCCGCGCGATGCTGTCATCCAGCCGCAGCAGGACCTGCCCGGCCGCGACGCGGTCGCCGACCTCGGCCAGCAGGGTGTCGACATGGCCCTCCACCTGCGCGGACAGGGCGCTGCTGCGCGGCGCCACCAGGGTGCCGGGCAGCTGCAGCGTCTGCTGGACGGGGGCCGCCACCACCGCGGTCACCTTCACCCGCACCTGGGCGGCAGCGGGCAGGGCGCCGCACAGCGCGGTGGCCAGCAGGATCGTCGGCAGGATGTGCCTCATGGTGCGGATCCCTCCAGCGCCGGATCGTTCATCGACGCCCGGCGCATCGTGCCGGCGGCGGCGGTCACGGCCGCCGCCAGCGCCAGCGCCGCCAGACCGAGCAGCAGGATGCCGCCGGCCGGGCCCAGCAGCGTGGCGAGTAGCCCGATGCCGATCGTGCCGACGCTGTCGCCGAGCACGTCCTGGGCGGTCCACAGGCTATTGATGCGGCCCAGCAGATGATCGGGCGTGTGGCCCTGGACCATGCTGTATTCCAGGAGCGAGGCGATGGACGTCGCGTAGCCGAACAGCACCAGCACCGGCAGCGCCACGGACAGGCTGCCGGCCGCCCCCAGCGCCGCGACGCAGGTGAAGGCGCCCAGGCAGGCCCCGCCCATCACCAGTCCCGGACGCTCCACCCTGGCCGCCCAGCCGCTGAGCGCGGCGCCCAGGGTCGCCCCGACCGGTACGGCGCTGTACATCAGGCCGGTCTCGAACGGCCCGCCGCCGTAGACTTCCAGCGTCAGGGCCGGGAAGAGGACGCGGATGGCGGTGGCGACCGTGGTCAGGCAGCCCAGCGCCACGACGCCCGGGATCACCCGGTGGCCCGCCAGGAAGGCGAAGGCCTGCGCCATGGAGCGGAACGGGTTCTCGCTGGCGCCGGCCTCCGGCACCATGCGCGGCAGGCCGAGCAGGGTCAGCACGGTCAGCACGGTGCCGAGCGCGGTGCCGAGGTAGACCCAGCCCACCCCGACCCCGGCGATCAGCAGGCCGCCCAGCGCCGGCGACAGGATGGTGGCGACGCGCATCGACAGCATGCCGAGGGCGCGCGCCTGCATCAGGTTGGCCCGCCCCACCAGATGCGGCATCGCCGCCATCAGCGCGTTGACGCCGATCGCCCCGAAGAACCCGTCCCAGAACGACAGCCCGTAGACCACCGCCAGCGACGGCGCCGGCAGCAGGCCGTTGGCCGCCAGCCCCAGGAAGCCCAGGCCGCAGGCGCTGCGCGCGAACAGGATCAGGCGGCGGCGGTCCTGCCGGTCCGCCAGCACGCCGCCCAGCGCCAGGCCGAGGAACATGCCGAGGCCGTCGAACGCGACCGCCAGCCCGACGTGCAGGCTGGACCCGGTCAACTCGTAGACCTGCACCGGCACCGCCACCGACAGCAGGCCGAGCGCCAGCAGCGAAATCGTCCGGGCGGTCAGCACGCGGCGGAAGTCCGGGTTGGTCTTCAGCAGGCTGACGTCGACGAAGAGTCTTGAAAGCGTCATGGCGGGCCTTCGCAACGCCGTCGGCACCCGGTGGCGGGGCGGGGACGGCCTGGAGAGGGAGGGCGCCCGCCCCCGGCGGAGCCGGAGGCGGGCGGTTGCCGATCAGAACCGGTAGTTGGCGGAGACGTAGTAGTTGCGCCCCACCTCCACCGTCTGGAAGCCGGTGTTCTTCTCGGACAGGACCACGTTGGTGATGTTGCGCACGCCGGCGCCGACGCGGAACGAGTCGGTGACGTCAGCGCTGAGGCCCCAGTTCAGCAGCGTGTAGCCCGGCATCTTGGCCGTGCCCTCGAACTGCGGGCCGGTGTAGCTGGCCGACACCGTGGTGCTCAGGGTGTCCAGGGCCAGCCACGTCAGGGCGGCGTTGAGCTTGTGGCGCGGACGGTTCTCCAGCTCGGCCCCGGTGGAGTTCTCGGTGTAGAGGAAGGCGTAGTTGCCCGTCGCCAGCACCCTGGAGGTGAGATTGACGGAGCCCGTCATCTCGACGCCGGAAATGTCGACCCTGTTGATGTTGCGCCAGTTGCGCGAGACCGCCACCGGATCGTAGACCGGCTGGATCATGTCCTTGACCTTGTTCTTGAACAGAACGAGGCTGGCGTCCCAGCCCTTGTTGCGCGTCTCGAGACCGACTTCGTAGTTGATGCTGGTCTCGGGCTGCAGGTTGGGATTGCCCGACAGGAAGCAGCGGCCGCCGCAGCTGATGACCCGGTACTCGGGGCTCAGCTGATACGCGTCGGGCGCCTTGTAGCCCTGGCTGACGCCGGCCTTCAGCGACAGCGTTTCGGTCAGCGCGTAGACGACGTTGGCGCGGCTGGTGATCTCGCCGCCGAAGATCTCGTGATGGTCGTAGCGGCTGCCAAGCGTCAGCGTGAGCTGATCGGTCAGGCCGATCTGATCCTGGAGATAGGCGGCACTCTGCGCGATCTCGGAGCGGCCCGTCCGCAGGAAGGTGTTGGGGTCCTTGACGGTCTGCTTGCGGTGTTCGGCACCCGCGGTGAGGCGGTTGAAGCCGAGCTGGAAGTTGGTGCGGCCGTGCAGGAGGACATTTTCTTCCGACAGGTGCCGCTGCATCGGGGCGTTGTAGGAGGTGTTGAAGTCGTCGATGCTGCCGTTCTCGTAGTTGGCCTCCAGCAGCGTGTCGCCCCAGCCCCATTTGCCGCGGTGGGCGACGCCCACCGTGTGGCGGAGCACCTCCTGCTCGCTGTAGGATTTGAAGCGGTCGTACACGTTGTAGGGCCGGAAGTCGTGGTTCAGGCCGTAATTCACTTCGACGGCCTGGTTCTCCGTGACGTCCCAGTTCACTGTGGACTGGAGATTCTTCAGGTTCTTCTTTTCCAGCACCGGCACGGTGCCGTTGTTCTTGGAGTCATGGTACCAGGGCTGGCGGTTGAAGTATTCCGCGGCGACGGAGGCCGTGATCGAATCGACGATCGGGCCGGCGGCGTAGATGCTGGTGCGGTACTGGTTGCCGCCCCGCCCGGTCGGGACGACGCGGTAGTCGCCACCGATCTCGCCGACCCAGCGGTCGGTCGGCTTCTTGGTGATGATGTTGACCACGCCGCCGATGGCGTCGGAGCCGTAGAGGGCCGACATCGGGCCGCGCACGACCTCCACCCGCTCGATCGCGGACAGCGGGATCGAGTGGTAGTCGAAGTCGCCGCCGCGCCACAGCGCGTCGGAGGTGGACACCCGGCGGCCGTTCACCAGCACCAGCGTGTAGTTGGCGCCCATGCCGCGGACCACCACCTCGTCGCGGCCGATGGCGTCGGTGCTGTCGTTGACGCCGACCGTGCGGCCCAGGATCTCCGGCAGGCCGCTGCTGGCCACGCCTTCCCTCTGCAACTCCTCGGAGGTGATGACGGTGGTGAAGGCCGGAGCCGTCAGCGTGCGTTCGGCCGTGCCGGTGGCGGTGACCGTCACCGGCCCCAGGATGACCTCCTGGGCTTGCGCCTGATTGGCGGCCGACTGCGCTGTCTCCTGCACCGTCCCCTGGGCCAGCGCCGGACTCCCCCCTGCCACGGCTGCCGCCACCAGGGCCGCGCCCACCGCAGCCGTCATCGCCACCGATACGGACGCACCCTTCCGTGCTGCCGTCCCGTCCTGTGCACAAGCCCCCGCCGTGCGATTGGTCATGTCGGAATTCCCCTGATCTCGATCCGTCGATTGAGTTCAAAAATGCGAATGAGACTCATTTGCATTTTCATTCGCAGAGGGAATATCATATGAATGACCACGCCGCAACGGATATGACTCCAAGATTCCTGTATCTTGGAAAGCGATTAAATCGCTGACTATGCAGAGCTTTTCATGGTGCGGCTTCGCGGAAGGCCGCGGGCGCCACATCGCGCGGGGCGGTGCCACCCCGCGCCCGGACCTGGTCGGGACATGGCCGCCCCCGGCGGCTGCCCTCGGCATCGTACGGACGGCGCGTGCAAGCGTCGTCCGTATCAATCGGCGGCGTTCGCCGCGGGATGGCTCTCCATGCCGCCTTCCTGGACCGACCAGACGCTGTCCCGCGGCCCGGTGCGGGCACGTCGTTCCGCGAGGCGGGCCATTCCGGCCAGCGCCAGCGCGCCGGCCAGCGCCACCAGATCGACGCCGGCCAGCCGGCCCGGCACCCACGGCACCGGGCCGGGCGCCAGCCAGCTGAGCAGCGAGGTCGCTGGGATGGCGGCGGTCGCCGCCGCGGACGCCCACAGCAACTCCACCCCCGCCCTGGCCGCGCCGCGCCGGAAGGCCCAGGCGCACGCCCCCAGGAAGGTCGCGTAATAGATTCCCCAGTGCCAAGCGTGGAGATCGCTCACCACCCCGTTCAGCCATTTCCCGGCGGCGATGGTCAGGGACAGGCCGCCGACGCAGCCCAGGCAGACGCCGACGGTCGCGGCGGCGAGCAGGCTGGTGGAGCGGCTCTGCGCCACCGGCCCGCCGGCCCGCCGTTCGGTGCGCCGGCGGGACTCGATCCAGAGCAGGTTGCCGGAATAGAACAGCAGCGCGCCGGCCAGTCCGAGGCCGAAGTAGGACCAGCGCACGATGCTCCCGCCGAAGCTTCCGAAATGCAGCGCGAAGAAGCTGGAGACGACGGCCGACCAGACTCCCTGATGACCCGGCATGTATTCGGTGCTGATGATCCGGCCGTCCACCGCCCCCATCAGCACGAACCCCTCGCGCCGCACCAGATAGCGCGGGTCGTGGCCCCAGACGCGCACGGTGGCGGCGCGGGTACCGGCGTCATGGTATTCCAGGCCGACCGGATGGAATCCGGGGGAGAGATCGCGCGTGCGCTTCAGAAGGTCCGGCGGCGGCAGCATGGCCGCCGGCCGCATGTCCTTCGCCGCGGCGCGGAACGGGCTGCTGGCGGCGATCGCCGTCCGCATCTGTCCTTTGTAGACGACCTGGTTCAGCGTGTCGTAGATCTGGTCGTGCAGCCCGAACACCACCGCCGACAGGGCGATGACGATGTGGAAGGGCAGGCTGACGAGTCCCAGGATGTTGTGGGCGTCCAGCCACAGGCGCTTCAGATTGGCGGTCACGCGCAGGGCCAGGAAGTCCCTGACCAGCGAGGGCAGCAGGATGATCACGCCGGACACCAGCGCCACCAGATAGAGCGCGCTGGCCACCCCCGTCACCAGGGTGCCGATGTCCAGGTCGCCGGGGATGCCGGCCGTGCGGTGCAGGAAATCCACCAGCAGGCCGATGCCGGACGGGTCGAGCTTCTTCACCGCCACGGATCCGTCAGGCTCCAGGGTCGCCGACCAGGGGGCTGGATCGAAGCGACCCTCCGTCCAGGTCAGGCGCAGCGGCGCGGCACCGGTCAGCACCGGCTCCATCGCCAGGGTGAAGTCCCGCACCTTCGGGCGCAGGGCCCGCGTGGTGGCGATCAGCTCGCCGGCCCGCTCGAACGCCACCGGTGCCACCTCGGCGGACGGCGTGATCCAGCGTTCCAGCGGTTCCTTGAACATCGTCAGGGCACCAGCATAGAAGCAGACGAACAGGATCAGCCCCGTCAGGATGCCGGTCCAGGTGTGCACCTGGCGGTAGAGACGGACGACGTCGGTGCGTATGGCCATGGCGTGGATCACGGTGTTGGGGGCGGGGCGGAAGACGCCCGGCGGCGACCGGCGAGCGGCCCGTTCAGTGAGGCAGCCGGCCCCGGCTGGCCAGCAGCGCCGCAAAGGCGATGAGGTTGGCGCCGCCCAGCCACAGCCAGGCGCGGAGCCCGCTGCGGAACAGGAAGCAGAAGCTGACCACACCGAGCCAGATCGGGGCGACGATCCACATGGTGAACTGGTATTTGTTGATCGCCGCCGGTCCGCCCGGACCGAGCCAGGTGATCAGCCCCGACAGGGCGATCGCCAGCGTGAATCCCAGCAGCACGCCGGCGAGGCTCTTGCTCCACCAGTCCGGGCGGACTGGAGGTTGCGGCGGGGAGTCGGGACGGACGTCCGCCATGGCTCAGCTTCCCTGCCGCGAACGGGCTATGGCACGGGCGGCGCCGGCGAAGGGCAGGGCGGTGACCAGCATCATCGTCACGGTCAGGCTGGTGAAGGCGGCCGTGACCGGATGCAGCACCGTCGACCACAGCAGCCACCCCGCCAGCAAGGCGAGCGTTCCCGCGGTGCGGCCGGGACGGGCGAGGAGGGCGCGGGCCAGCCACCGCTGGTGTGGTGCCGTCAGATAGAGACAGATCGCGCCAGCCACCGTCGCGGCCAGAGCCAAGCTGTGAACGAGGGTTTCCACCATCTTGGCGTTTCCGTTCGCTTCCGGCACATCAAAATCGGATATTCGGTCAGAAGATTAGCCATGCCAACGCGATATTGCAAGTGAGAATCATTCGCATAAAATTATGAGATGGCCCCCTCTCGGAGCGATCGTTCATGATCGCAGAGCGTTTCAAGAGGAGAGGTGCGGAGCGCGGATCAAGAGGGACGGGCTGTTGGCGTTCGCGGCGGAGGCGATCGCTGAAGCGGCGACCCGGCCGACGACGCGCTTTGTGCCGGTGACGAGCGCCGCGCAATCGGACACGCAGGCGCTCCACCGGGCGCGGGAGCGGCTGGCGGCCGGGCGCACGGCACTGATCAACCATGTTCGCACCCTGCTGCTGGAGCGCGGGCACGTCATCCCGCAAGGGCACGGTTCGGCTCGATCGTCACGCAGAGTCCTGATGGTGACCTACGTGAAGCCAGTGACGCGCGCTTGGCCGCGGCGCTCACCGGATGCTCACCTCAAGGTATTCCAGCCGGCTTTTTCGTGTACGCGCACAGGTTCGGACCGTTGCAGCCGCGGCTGGCCAGTGGACCAGGCATGGCCGTCCCCATGGGCGGCATGTGCAAGCCGGGCGGAACGATGCCGGAGGTGGGGTCTGTCGGGAGCCGAGGGAACATCGATGTGCCGGGCCTCGGCGTGGCGATGCATGGGGTGGAGCCGGCGGCAAAGGTGTAGACCTCGGCACACTTCGACTTGGCGATGGGGTTGACGAGTTCGCCCGCCGACGCGGCGACGGCGAGGGGAACCATGATCGACAGGCTTGCGAGCAATAGCGGGAGGCGCATGGCGGAAGTCCTTGTCTGGCGGCGCCTTGGCTTCATGCTGGCGCCGGAAAGGCCCCAGTCTTGAGCCGAACTCGGCCGAACGCTGTGAGCTGGCCCACAAACCGGCGCCTCGGATCCCGGAAGGCCCCGCCTGAAGGCTTCGTCGGTCACACCCCCCAGCGCAGCGCCGCCGTGTGAACCGGCGCGTCCCACAGCGCCCGCGTCTCCGCGTCGAGCATCGACAGCGTGACCGAGCACCCGGCCATCTCCAGCGACGTGACGTGGTTCCCGACCAGCGAACGGGCGATGGTCACGCCGCTGCCGGTCAGGCGGCGGCGGACGGCGTCGTACATCAGGTACAGCTCCATCAGCGGCGTGCCGCCGAAGCCGTTGACCAGCAGCAGCGCGTCGCCCGACGCCTGGTCGGCGAGGTCGCCCAGCACCGCGTCCACCATCTCCGCCGCGATGGCGTCGGCGCTCATCAGCGGCACGCGGCGGCGGCCCGGCTCGCCGTGGATGCCCACACCCATCTCCATCTCGCCCTCGCCCAGCGTGAAGGTCGGCTTGCCGGCGGCGGGCACCGTGCAGCTGGTCAGCGCCACCCCCATGGAGCGGGTGCGGCCGTTGACCCGCTCGCCCAGATCCCGCAGGGCGGCGAGGTCGCGGCCCTCCTCGGCGGCGGCGCCGACGACCTTCTCGACGATCAGCGTCCCGGCCACGCCGCGCCGGCCGGTGGAGTAGCTCGACGTCTCCACCGCCACGTCGTCGTTGGTGAGAACGGTGGCGACCGGCCGGTCCAGCATCTCCCGCGCCATGTCGAAGTTCATCACGTCGCCTTCGTAGTTCTTGACGATGAAGAGGACGCCGGCGCCGCTCTCCACCGCCTCGGCGGCGGCGATCATCTGGTCGGGGGTGGGCGAGGTGAAGACCTGCCCCGGACACGCGGCGTCGAGCATGCCGCGCCCGACGAAGCCGGCGTGCAGCGGCTCGTGCCCCGAACCGCCGCCGGAAATCAGCGCCACCTTGCCCGGAGTTGCGGCGGCGCGGCGCACGAAGCGGCCCTCCGGGTCGGCGGCGACGATGTCGGCGTGGGCGGCGGCGAAGCCGGCGAGGCTCTCGCTGAGCACGGTGTCGACGCTGTTGATCAGCTTCTTCATGGTCGTTGTCTCCTCCCCGGTGTTGCTAGATGTCGTGCAGCAGGTGGGCGATCTTCGCGGCGAACTCGGTGACGATGGCGTCCAGGCGGCGGTTGCGCTCCTCGTCGCCGAGGTCGGGCACCTCGACGCTGATCCGGCGGGCGCGGTGGTGCTCGTGCGGCAGCCGCAGCCGGCGCGGATGGGCGCGTCGGTAGGCGGCGAGGAACGCCTCGCGCTCGGCCGGCGCGAAGTGGCAGATGTCGAAGATCAGCTCGATGTGCTGCGCCGGCACCGGCGTCGGGTTCGTCGGGTTGGTCAGCTGCGACACGAAGCTGCGATTCTTGCCCATCGCCTCGGCCAGCCGCTGCCGCGTGCCCGACGGCCGCAGCGCCAGCACCTGCTGGAGGACGCGCTTGTAGGCGACCAGCGGTGGATCGTCGACGTTGCCGGCGGGGGAGGGCGGGGCGGTCACGGCGCGGCCTTCCATCGACCGACCGCCGCCTTGATCGCGGCGACGGCGGGCGGCGCCATCGACAGCGTGCGCAGGCCGGCGCCCAGCAGCATCGGCAGGTGCCCCGGCTCGCCGCCGAGGTCACCGCACAGGCTGACCTCGCGGCCGGTCGCCGCACCGTGCGCGGCGACGCGGGCGATCAGCTCGACCACGGCCGGCGACGGCTCGGCGAGGTCGGCGAGGTCGGGTTCGTCGCGGCTGGCGGCCATGGTGTACTGGATCAGGTCGTTGCTGCCGATGGACAGGAAATCGGCGTCGAAGGCGGCGACGGCCAGAGCCGCCGCCGGCACCTCCACCATCATGCCGAGCGGCGGCCGGGCGGCCGGCACGCCCGCCGCCGCCAGGGCCGCCAGCGCCTCGTCGAGCAGGGTGCGGCAGCGCCGCAGCTCCTCGGGCAGGGAGACCATCGGCACCATGACCTTGAGGTTGCCCGAGGTGGCGGCGCGGGCCAAGGCCCGCAGCTGCACCAGGAACACGTCGGGCCGGCGCAGCGACAGCCGCACGCCGCGCACGCCGAGGAACGGGTTGCTCTCGCCCGGCCGGGTCAGGCCGGGGACCGGCTTGTCGCCGCCGGCGTCCAGCGTGCGGATGGTCACCGGCCGGCCGCCGGCCCAGTCGAGGATGCGGCGGTAGACGGCGAGCTGCTCCTCCTCGTCGGGCAGGCGGTCGCGACCGTGGAACAGGAACTCGGTGCGCACCAGCCCGACGCCGTCCACGTGCGCGGGGTCGAGCGTCGCCAGATCGTCCGGCCCGGCGATGTTGACCATCACCCGCACCCGCTCGCCATCCGCCGTGACGGCCGGCTTGGCGAGGAAACCCGCCTCGAACGCCCGGCGCTCCGCCCGTTCGGCGCGTTGGTCGGCGAAGGCGGCGGATGTGGCCGCGTCCGGCCGCAGCACCAGCGTGCCGGCGTCGCCGTCGAGCAGGGCAGGGGTGCCGTCGAGCAGGCCCCCCACGTCGGCGCCCACCACCATCGGGACGCCGCGCGCCCGCGCCAGGATCGCCACGTGGCTGGTGGCGCTGCCTCGGCCGAGCGCCAAGCCGCCGCCCGACCAGGGCACGGCCAGGAAACGCGACGGCGGCAGGTCGCGCGCGACCAGGATGGCGTCGCCGGGCAGGGCGCGGTCGTCCACGCCGGCCAACCGCCGCAGCACCCGGTCGCGCAGATCCTCCAGGTCCGCTGCCCGCGCCCGGAAATAGGCGTCCTCGGCCGCCGCGTAGTCGGCGACCTGGGCGTCGAGCGCAGCACGGAACGCCACGTCGGCGGGCGTGCCTTCGGCGATGGCGGCGAACGCCGCCTCGGTCAGCGCGTCGTCCTCCAGCAGGGCCATCTGGAAGGCCAGCACGCCCGCCGCCTCGTCGTCGCCGGCCCCGGCGACGAGCGCCGCCAGATCCCCGGCCGCCGCCGCCATGGCGGCGCGCAGGGCCGCGTCCTCCTGGAGCGGCGCCCCGGCGACCCGCGCCGATGTGGCGCCGTCGTCGAGAATCAGCAATGGCCCGGACGCCAGACCGGGGGCCGCCGCCCGTCCCTGCCGGCGCTCCTCAATCGCCATCGCCGAAGTCCCGCTCGACCAGCCCGACCAGCGCCGACACGGCGGCGGCGGCGTCGTCACCCTCGGCGCGGAAGTGCAGCACGGTGTCCTTCGGCGCCTTGGCCGCCATCACCTTGACGATGCTCTTGGCGTCGATCCACGGGCCGTCCGCCGACAGGCCGAGATCGATCCGGCTGCGGAAGCTCTTGGCCAGCTTGGTCAGCTTCACCGAGGGGCGGGCGTGCAGCCCGACCTCGTGGCGCATCAGGACCGACCCGTGGCTGTGGCCGTTCATCGTACCGTCCCCTCTCACGCCGGCCTCAATTCTTCGGCGGTGCGGCGCACCTCCTCCAGCGTCGAGCCGGCCGACGCCTCGGTCCCGGCCATCACCGCGCCCTCGACGATGGGGGCGTTGCACAGCAGCACCCGGCCGGCGCGCTCCTCCGGCAGCATCTCGATGGCCATCTCGCTGTTGGTCTCGGCGCCGCCGAGGTCGACCAGGATGGCAACCCCACGCTCCGACCACGCGCGGTCGATGGCGTCCAGGATGGCCGGCACGCTGGTGCCCAGGCCGCCGTCCGGGTTGCCGCCGCACCACGCCAGCGGCACGTCGTCGCCGACCATCTGGCGGACCATGTCGGCCGTGCCGCGCGCCACGTCGGGCGAATGCGAGACGATGACGATGCCCACGTTCTTACTCACGCCTGTTCCTCCAACCATGCCACCACCGCGTCCACCATCAGCGCGGACGACCGCGCTCCCGGGTCCATGTGCCCGATGCTGCGCTCGCCCAGGAAGGACGCGCGCCCGCGCACCGCGCGCATCGGCACCGTCGCCTCCGCCGCCGCGTGCGCCACCATGGCGAGCCGCGCCGGCAGGCCAGCACCGCCCGCCTTCAGGTCGTCGAGCACCGGGACCAGCACGTCAAGCATCGTCTTCTGCCCGGCCTCCGACTTGCCGCGCGCCTTCACCGCGTCCACCGCCGCCGCCAGCGCCGCACCCGCCTCGGCGGCGGTCGGTTCCGCCGGCAGCGTCTTGCCCAGCGTCAGGAACAGCGTACCGTAGAGCGGCCCCGAGGCGCCGCCGACGCGCATCACCAGCGTCTTGCCGATCCCGGTGAGCATCGCCGGCAGCGGCTGCTCGGCCAGCGTCGCGGATTCGGCGAGCACGGTCTCGAAGCCGCGCTTCATGTTGAGCCCGTGGTCGCCGTCGCCGATCGCCTGGTCGAGGTCGGTCAGTTCGTCGGCGTGCGCGAGCACCGTTTCGGCGATCGCGCGGATCAACCGGGCGCGCGCCGCGGCGTCGGTGTTCATGACTGTGCCCTCCGCAAGGGGATGACGGTCGCCGGCTCGCCCACCGGCGGGGCGGCCTCGATGCGGTCGCCCGCCGCGTCGAAGCACAGCGGCGCCACCAGTTCAACCGCAATCGTGTCGCCGGCGCGCAGCGGCGCATGCGGATCGGCCAGCACCACCAGCGCATGCCCGCCGGTCTCCAGGTGCAGGTAGCTCTGGTCGCCCAGGTGCTCGACCCGGCGCACCAGCGCCGGCCGGGCGGCCGGGCCCAGCGAGCCGTCGGGGGGGCCGAGGCGAAGGTGCTCGGTTCGGGCGCCGATGGTGCGGGTGCCGGGCGGCGCCCCGGGGGCGGGCAGCAGCCCGGCCGGGAACAGGTTGATCGCCGGCGTGCCGAGCCGGGCGGCGACGTGCACCGAGCACGGCCGCTCGTACACCTCGCGCGGGGTGCCGATCTGCAGGAGCCGCCCGCGGTCGAGCACGCCGATGCGGGTGGCCAGCGTCATCGCCTCGATCTGGTCGTGGGTGACGTAGAGGATGGTGGTCCCCAGCTCGTCCTTGATGCGCTTCAGCTCCAGCCGCAGCCCGGCGCGCAGCTTGGCGTCGAGCGCCGACAGCGGCTCGTCCATCAGGTACACCGCCGGGCGGCGAACCAGGGCGCGGCCGATCGCCACGCGCTGCATCTCGCCGCCCGACAGGCGGGTTGCCCGGTTGCCCAGCTTGTGCCCGATCCGCAGCAGCGCCGCGATCTCCTCGACGCGGGCGCGGACCGCCGGCTCCGGCTGGCGGTGCAGCGGCGAGCGCAGCGGGAAGGCCAGGTTGTCGAACACCGAGAGGTGCGGGTACAGCGAGAACTGCTGGAAGACGAAGGCGACGTCGCGCCCGGCCGGCGGCACCCCGGCCATCGGATGGCCGCCGATCGACACCGTCCCGGCGTCCGGCCGCTCCAGCCCGGCGACGAGGCGCAGCGTCGTGGTCTTGCCGGCGCCGGTCGGCCCCAGCAGCACCACCAGCTCGCCGTCGCCGACGGTCAGGTTCAGGTCGTCCACCGCCACGGTCGGGCCGTAGCGCCGCGACACCCCGTTCAGCGCCACCTCAGCCATGCCGCACCTGATCGTACAGCTCGCTGCGCAGGGCGCGACCGGACCCGGCGTCGAACACCGCGAGGCCGGCGGCGCGGAAGCTCAGGCCCACCGTCTCCCCGGTGCGCACCGGCCGATTGGCGGGGATGCGCGCCTTGAGGGCGCCGGCGGCGGTGGTGACGGTGACGATCTGGGTGGTGCCCATGTACTCCGCCCCGACCACCGCGCCGCGCAGGTCCGCCGCGTCGTCGAAACGCACGTGCTCCGGCCGCACGCCGAGCGCCAGCAGGCCCTCGGCGCGGTCCTCGTGCAGCTCCGGCACCGGCACCGCCGCGGCGTCGATGACCACCCGGCGGTCGCCGCTGCGCACCGCACCGCGGAAGGACAGGAAGTTCATCGGCGGCGAGCCGAGGAAATCGGCCACGTACATGGTCGCCGGCCGGTCGTAGATCTCCTGTGGGGGGCCGTGCTGCTCGATGACGCCGTGGTTCATCACGGCGATGCGGTCCGCCATGGACATCGCCTCCAGCTGGTCGTGGGTGACGTAGACGGTGGTGGCGCCCAGCCGGTCGTGCAGGTCGCGCAGCTCGCCGCACATCAGGTGACGGAACTCGCTGTCCAGCGCCCCCAGCGGCTCGTCCATCAGGAACGCCTTGGGCTGGCGCACGATGGCGCGGCCGAGCGCCACCCGCTGGCGGTCGCCGCCGGACAGGCCGGACACCGGCCGGTCGAGCAGGTCGCCGATGCGCAGCAGGCGCGCGGTCTCCTCGACCCGGCGGCGGATCTCGGCGCGCGGCACGCCCTGGCAGCGCAGCGGGAAGGCGATGTTGCCGCGCACGTCCATGTGCGGGTAGAGCGCGTACATCTGGAAGACGAAGGCGATGTCGCGCTCCGCCGCGCGCCGCATGGTCACGTCCTCGCCGTCCAGCAGGATGCGGCCGGAGGTCGGCAGCTCCAGCCCGGCGATCATGCGCAGCGTCGTCGTCTTGCCGCAGCCGGACGGCCCCAGCATGACGAAGAAGGTGCCGTCCGCGATGGTCAGCGTCGAGCCCTGAACGGCGACGAAGCCGGCGAACTCCTTGCGCACGTTCTCGATCCGGATCTCGGCCATGGCGGGTCTACTCCGGGAAATGGCTGACGACGAGGAAGGCGGCGGTGCCGGCCAGGATCACCGCGAACGACCAGCCGTAGAGCTCCAGCGAGAACGGCTGCATCAGCATGACCGCCCCCACCCCGATCAGCGCGGTCGCCGCGTTCTCCCATGGCCGGCGGCGCAGGATGCGCGGCCATTTGCCGGGCGCGCTCATCGCCGCACCGCGCCGAAGGTGATGCCGCGCAGCAGGTGCTTGCGCAGGATCACGGTGAACACCACGATGGGCACCAGGAACAGTGTGGTCCCGGCGGCGACCGCCGGCCAGTCCTGCCCGCCCTCGCCGATGATGAAGGGAATGAAGGGCGGCAGCGTCTGCGCCTCGCCCGAGGTCAGCAGCACCGCGAAGGCGTACTCGTTCCAGGCGAAGATCAGGCAGAAGATGGCGGTGGCGGCGATACCGGTGGCGGCCTGCGGCAGCACCACCTTGCGGAAGGCGGCGAGGCGCGAGTAGCCGTCGATCAGCGCCGCCTCCTCGTACTCGCGCGGGATCTCGTCGATGAAGCCCTTCAGCAGCCACACCGCCAGCGACACGTTGACCGCCGTGTAGAGCAGGATCATGCCGAGGTGCGTGTCGGTCAGGCCGAGCGCGCGGTACATCAGGAAGATCGGGATCGCCACGGCGATCGGCGGCATCATCCGGGTGGACAGGATGAAGAACAGCAGGTCGTCCTTGAGCGGCACCTTGAAGCGCGAGAAGCCGTAGGCCGCCAGCGTGCCGAGGAACACCGCCAGGAAGGTCGATCCGAAGCCGATCACCAGCGAGTTGACGAAGCGCTCGCCGAACTTCGACGGCCCGGCCACCACCATGTTGCGCGAGCGGACCAGCCGGTCCACCCAGCCGTCGGCCGGCGGCAGCGCGGCGATGTACTCCGGCGCCTGGCGCGAGCGGGTGGTGAACAGGTTGACGTAGCCCTCCAGCGACGGCTCAGCGACGATCTTCGGTGGGTAGGCGATGGCGTCGGACGGCGTCTTGAAGCCGGTCTGGACGATCCACAGGATCGGCACCAGGGTGACCAGCGCGTAGGCGATTACCGCCGCCCCGGCGATGCGCCGGCCCCAGGCCTGCGCCTTCGAGGTGATGGGAGTGGCTCCGCTCATCGCTGCTTCACCCCGTTGAGGACCTTGACGTAGATGTTGGCCAGCCCGAACACGGTGACGAACAGGATCACCGCGAAGGCCGAGGAATAGCCGGTCCGCCACTTCTCGAACGCCTCGCGCTTGAGGGTGATCGAGGCGACCTCGGTGGTCGATCCCGGCCCGCCGGAGGTCAGCAAATTGACCATGTCGAACATCTTGAAGTTCTCGATGCCGCGGAACAGCACCGCCAGCATCAGGAACGGCAGCACCATCGGCAGGGTGATCGACCAGAACCGCCGCCATGGCCCGGCGCGGTCGACCTCCGCCGCCTCGTAGAGGTCGTCGGGGATGGAACGCAGCCCGGCCAGACAGATCAGCATGACGTACGGCGTCCACATCCAGGTATCGACCAGGACGATCGCCCACGGCGCCAGCGCGACGTCGCCGATCATCTGGAACGAGCTGGGGTCGCGGCCCGCGAGGACGGCGACGATGGTGTTGAAGAGGCCGGTCTGCGGCTGGAACAGGAAGGTCCAGAAATTGCCGACCACGGCCGGCGACAGCATCATCGGCAACAGGATCACCGTGGTCCAGAAGCCGTGCCCGCGGAACTGCCGGTTGATCAGCAGCGCCAGCCCGAAGCCCAGCAGCACCTGCAGCGCGATCGACCAGACGACGAAGTGCGCCGTCGTCTGCATGGCGTGCCAGACGTCGGGGTCGGAGAGGATGCTGGTGTAGTTCTCCAGCCCGACCCAGCGCAGCGGCGCGTTCGGCCGGTTGGCGCGGTAGTTGGTGAACGACAGCCGGATCGTCCAGATCAGCGGGAAGACGTTGATGGCCAACAGGAGAACGATGGTCGGCGTGATGAACAGCCAGGCGACCGCGCGGTCGGACAGGCCGCGCACTCGCGCCGCGAAGGCCGGCGGCGTGGCCGCACCGGCGCGGCGCGCCAGCGCGTGGAGGCTTGAGGTGTGAGTCATGGGAGGGCCGCTTCTGCGATGATCCGGAAAGGATGCCCCCGGCCCGGACAGGCCGGGGGCGCGGTCCGCCTCAGATCTTGCCGTCGTCCTTGAACACCTTGGTCCAGTCGCGGATCAGCAGGTCGAGCGCCTGCTGCGCCGTGCCCTGGTTGGCGATGACGTAGTCGTGCATGCGCTTTTGCATGTCGAGCAGCAGCGTGGCGTACGACGGTTCCGCCCAGAAGTCCTTCACCATGCCCATGGAGGTCAGGAAATCGGCGGCGAACGGCGCGCTCTTCGGGAAGTTCGGATCGTTCAGCACCGCCTTGTGACAGGAATAGCCGCCGAGCGACCACCACTTCTTCTGCACGTCCGGTTGGGCAAACCATTTGATGTATTGGAGTGCGTCGTCGCGCCGCTCGGAATAGGCGACCACCGAGATGCCCTGGCCGCCGAGCTGGGTGCCGCGCTCCTTCTGCATCGGGTTGACGAAGAAGCCGATCTTGTCGCCGCCGACGTTCGGGTCCTTGTGGAGGCCGGGGAAGAAGGCGAAGAAGTTCATCTGCATCGCCACCTGCCCCGACTTGAAGGCGTCCAGCCCCTCCTGCATGTAGGCGTTGGTCATGCCCGGCGCGGTGCAGCACTCGTAGAGCTGCTTGTAGAACTCCAGCCCCTTGACGGCGTCGGCGGAGTTGACGAAGCCCTGCATGCTGTACGGCTTGTTCGGGTCCTCGTACTTGAATCCGAAGGCGTACAGCGCGTTGGTGACGCCCATGGTGATGCCTTCCGAGCCGCGCTCGGTGTAGATGTAGGCGCCGTACACCTTGCGGCCGTCGATCTCGCGGCCCTGGAAGAAGGAGGCCACCTCCTTCAGCTCGTCCCAGGTCTTCGGCGGGACCAGTTCGCGGCCGGCCTTCTGCTGGAACGCCGCCTTGATGTCGGGGCGGGAGAACCAATCCTTGCGGTAGGTCCAGCCGATGGCGTCGCCCATCGCCGGCAGCGCCCAATAGTTCGGCGTTTTCTTCGGCCACTCGGAATAGCCGGTGACCGTCGCCGGCATGAAGTCATCCATGGTGATGCCTTCACGCTTGAAGAAGTCGTTGAGCTTGACGTAGTGGCCGTTCTCCGCCGCGCCGCCGATCCACTGGCTGTCGCCGATGATCAGGTCGCACAGCTTGCCCTTGGAGTTGAGCTCGTTGAGGAAGCGGTCGGCGTAGCTGGTCCACGGCACGAACTCGAACTTCATGCCGATGCCCGACTTGGCGGTGAAGTCCTTCGAGAGTTCGACCAGGGCGTTCGCCGGGTCCCACGCGGCCCAGCACAGTGTCAACTGCTTTGTCTGCGCCATGGCCGGTTGAGCCGCCGTCGCGACGAGCCCGAGCGCCGCGGCGGCGCACATCAAGGTCACCGGAGTCCGCATGCTTCCCTCCCAAGGAACGCCCGCCACCCGCCGGGAGAGGCCATCCCCACCCGCTGCCGGATGCCGGAGATGTTTAGTGATTTGCTTAGCGAAGACGATTTCACTAAACACACCGGCTGTCAAGTCGGTATTGCGGATTATTGCGTAAGCCAACGGTTGCGGGCGTGGAATGAACCGGCTGCTTGGCCGAGGCATTGCCGGCCCCGTTTGCAGCCGGTTTGCATGTATACGAAATGATGTGTAGCGGACGGAGCGTGGGAGTAATCAAGACCGTAAATCGGCCGCCACTCCTTTTTGATGGATGCGTTGATCGGGCTGCGTGATCACGGCAGCGGCTCCGGCGGTCGCCCTTGTGGCTCCGCTCAGAGTTTCCAGCAGAGCCTTCCCATGTATCCTTATTATCAAATGAATAACCATACGAAAATAATGGGTCAAAGCCAAAGCATATCGTCATTTACGAAAGATGCACGGCTTGTCTTGGCAATGAAATGAGTTGTTAATTATATTTTTAGAAACTCGATATAGCCGGGAGTGGTTGCCGGCATACATCGGAGTGGCGTGTGCTCGAAAATCGTGACATGGTTGAAAGCACTGATACGCATCTCCGGTTGTCTATTCCAATGGAACTGACTACCGAAGCATCGACGATGCTCTTCGGGGGAAAAGCCGACGGGATCGAGGCCGTGCAGCACAAGATTGCCACGGCTTTGCAAGGGCAGGGTGTGTCGGGGCGGACGGCCGGCGATCTGGCGGACCGCTGGGTGAAGGGCTTCGTCGAGGGTGTCGGCGTGTCCGAAACGCCCGAAGAATCGATGGCACGCGCCGCCCGCCTCGTGAACGCCACGGCCGCCCGGACCGCGGAGGCGGCCGAGGCCGTCCCGCTGACCGCCGAGCAGCGTCTGATGACCGCTTTGGCCCAGGGGCAGGATGTCTCCAGCCCGACGGCCGACCCGGCGGAAACGGCGCCATTGAGCCGGGCACTGTTCGACGGCGTCATGGATCAGCTGTCCCGGCCTGCCGGCAGTGCGGATCCGATCGCGGCCTTGTCGCAAGCGTTGAACAACGTGCCTCCGGAGCGATCGCCCCCCGATCCGGCCATACTGTCGCCGGCGGAAAGGCTGGCCCAGGCGCTTGCCTCCGGCGGAGCCGTGCCGGAGGCCGTCAAGGCGCTGGGACCGAACGCGTCCGCTGATTTCATGAGCGATGTCGAGCGTGTCCTGTCCTCGGGAACCGATGTCGAATCGTCCATCGCCACAGCCGCCGCCCGGACGGCGCAGGCCGAATCGCAAGCCCGCACGGCTCTGGTGGAGACGTCGGACGGCGACCGGCTGCTGACGGCCCTGGCGAACGGCCAGGCCGGCGCCGTGCAGGCGGCAGGCGGGGGTAGCGGCAGCGCCTTTCTCGGCACGCTCAACGACGCTCTTGCCCGTGGAGCGATGCCGGACACCGCGCTCGGCGCCTCGGCCAAGGCGCAGGCGGACATGGCGGCGCTGATGAACGGAGCGGCGGCGGCACCGCAGCCGGGCGATGCCGTGACGGCGGCGTTGGCCTCCGGCCGCAACGTCGCCGAGACGGTCACGTCCTTCGCCGGGGCCGCCGGCGTGAATCCGGCGGTGGCCGACGATTTCGGCCGGGCGCTGGCGGCGGCCCTGTCGTCGGGCAGCGACGCCACCCGCGCGCTGGGCGCGGCGCATCAGAACGCCGTCGCGGCCGCGTCCGTTCTGTCCAGCGCGACGCAGGGCGTGAAAGGCGACGCGCTCATGGCCGCGCTCGCCAGTGGGGAGAACGTCTCGTCGGCGGTCCAGGCGCTTGGCGGCGCGGGGGCGTTCAGCGCGGCCCTGGGACAGGCCCTGGCCGGCGGTCAATCCCTTGGGCAGGCGGTGGCGGCGGCCCGGCGGGTGGCGGACACGGCGCAGCATAACGCCCAGCAGACCGCGGTCCCGGTGTCGGCCGAAAACAGGGCGCTGGCCGATCTCGCCGCACCCAAGGCCCATGACGGCCCGGCGTCGGACGCCCCGGAGCAGGTCGCCGACGCCAAGGACGGCAAGGACGCGCCGAAGGACACCACCAAGGAAGGCGACGCCCCGAAGGACGCCAAGGAGGACGCCGCGAAGCCGGCGGCGGACGGCCAAGCGACGGGCGAAGGCGCCGTGAAGGCGCAGGAGGACGCCCCCAAGGACAAGGGAACCGCCGAGAAGACCGACGGCGGCGACAAGCCGGCGCCGGATGCCCCGACCGCCGCGAAAGCGGACGCCGCCAAGATGGTGGATCTGGCCGCCTTCACCGCCACCGACGGCAAGAGCGGCGCTCTGGCGACCGGCGGCGTGCCGGCCTCTCCGACATCGGTGCCGGCCGGCGGCACCACGGCGCCGTCGGCCAAGCCGGCTTCGGTCACAGACCCGTTGTCCCTGCCGCCGACCAACGTCGTGCAGACCGTCACCAAGGTCGTCACGGCCACGCCGGGCGAGGTGCATCCCCCCGCGCCCGTCGCCGTGCCGGATTTTGACACCGCAGCCTTCGCGAAGGCCCTGGCCGTCGCCGAGGGAACGGCGGCGCCGGCCGGCTTCACCGTGTTCCATCTGATCGAGGCGATGTTCCGGCCGGGCACGGCCGGCGGCACGGTGATCGGCTTGGCCGTGATGGCGAACCCCGGATCGCCGGTGGGCATCTGGCAGTACAGCGTGGACGGTTCCGACTGGCAGGCGATCGATCAAGTCGGCGACAGCGCCGCCCTGGTGCTGCCGGGCCGCGCGCTGTTGCGCTTCCTGCCCACCGACCACATGTCCGGCACGGCCCCCGCGCTCGGCCTGCGCGCCCTGAACGAGAGCTGGAGCGGCGGTTTCAGCGGCGCCGGCAAGACGCTGTTCGCGCTGGCGGAGGTCGGCGGCACGTCGCCCGTGTCGGCGGAGGCCGTGACCCTGTCGCTGCTGGTGACGCCGGTGAACGACGCCCCCGTCGCCACCGGAACCGCGGCGATGCTGGCCGCCATCGTCGAGGATACGGCCAGTCCGGCGGGGGCCTCCGTGTCGTCGCTGTTCGGGGCGCTGTTCTCGGACGCCGCCGACGCGGTCGGCGAGGGCTCCATGGCCAACCAGTTGGCCGGCGTCGCCATCGTCGGCAACGCGGCCACCGCCGTGCAAGGGGTCTGGCAATACTGGGACGGCTCGGCCTGGAGCGCCATCGGCACGGTGTCGGAGGGATCGGCCCTGCTGGTTGGCGCCGGCGCGCTGCTGCGCTTCGTGCCGGCCGCCGACTGGAACGG
>NZ_LGQZ01000103.1 GCF_003116015.1 Azospirillum sp. TSO22-1 | reverse complement strand
GCGGGAACTGATGGAGTCGCTCGGGCGCGCCGAGTAGGGGCGGGTGCGGGGAGCTACCGCGGCTCCCCGCCCGACATGCCGTTCGCCCACATCACGCCCAGCACCACGCCCTTGCAACGCGGCAGCAGAGCCAGCGTCAGCACCAGGGTCAGCGCCGGCCAGATGGCGAAGTGCACCCAGGCTTCGGGGTGGTAGGCCTGCTCCACCGACAGCAGCAGCGGCACCACGATGTGGCCGACGATCAGGATGGTCATCCAGGGCGGCGCGTCGTCGGCGCGCATGTGGCCATAGCGCTCGCCGCACGCCGTGCAGTGGTCGACCGGCTTCAGGTAGCGGTGCAGCAGCCGGCCGCGGCCGCAGGCGGGGCAGGTCTGCCTCAGGCCGCGCAGAACGGCGGACAGCGTGGAGCGCTTCTCGACGGGGATGCTCGTCATCTCGGGCCTTGTCGATGGGGGCGGCGATGATATGGGGCGTCACGCGTCGCCCGACACCGGGCGCCGACGCACGGCCTCTATGCGCCTGAGGATGTTCTCCAGCCGCATCTGCAGTTCGTGCGCGCACAGCGCATAGGAGCCGGCCCGCGCCTCGCCGGCGACGTCGGCCAACGCCATCTCAAGCTCCTGGATGCGGGCGTCGCGGGGGTCTTCAGGCATGCTGGGTCCACTCTTCGGCTGACATGCGCGCACCGCCGGTTGACGGCGCGCGCGGGGCCGGCTACGGCATGCAGCGAACATCGTACGCCCGAGAAAACCCGACAAGAGGGACCGACACATGAAGATCTCGCGCGCCCTGCCGATGGCCGCCCTGGCGGTCCTTCTGGCCACTCCCGCCCTGGCCCAGAACAAGTCGGTGGCGATCACCGCCATCGTCGAGCACCCGGCGCTCGACGCCACCCGCGACGGCGTCGTCGCCGCGCTGAAGGAGGCCGGGTTCACGCCGGGCCAGAACCTGAAGGTCGATTACCAGTCGGCGCAGGGCAACCCGGCCACGGCGGCGCAGATCGCCCGCCAGTTCGTCGGGCAGAAGCCGGACGTCATCGTGCCGATCTCCACCCCCTCGGCGCAGGCCGTGGCGGCGGCGACGCGCGACGTGCCGGTGGTGTTCACCGCGGTCACCGACCCGGTCGGCGCGCAGCTGGTCAGGAGCATGGACAAGCCCGGCGGCAACGTCACCGGCCTGTCGGACATGGCGCCCGTCGGCGCGCACGTCGACCTGATCAGGGAGATCGTGCCGGCCGCCAAGCGCCTGGGCGTCGTCTACAATCCAGGTGAGCCGAACTCGGTCACCATGGTCAAGGCGCTGAAGGACGAGGCGGGCAAGAAGGGCCTGAGCGTCGTCGAGGCGGCGGCCAACAAGTCGGCCGACGTGCAGACCGCGGCGCGCAGCCTGGTCGGCAAGGCCGACGCGATCTACGTGCCGCTCGACAACACGGTGGTCTCGGCCCTCGAGGCGCTGACCGCGGTGGGCGCGCAGGCGAAGCTGCCGGTCTTCTCGGCCGACACCGACAGCGTGGCGCGCGGCACGGTGGCGAGCATCGGCTTCGACTACTTCCAGGTCGGCAAGCAGACCGGCGCCGTGGTGGCCCGCGTGCTGAAGGGCGAGAAGCCGGGCGACATCCCGGTGGCGCTCGCCAAGGGCACCGACCTGTTCGTCAACCCGAAGGCGGCGGCGGCCATGGGCGTCTCCATCCCGGACGCGGTCGCCAAACGGGCGACGAAGACAGTCGGGCAGTAAGTTCGAGCATCGGGACACTTGCCCCCACCCTAACCCTCCCCCGCTGGGCGGGGGAGGGGACATGGGGCGCCCTCTCTCCCTCCCCCGCCCAGCGGGGGAGGGTCGGGGTGGGGGCAACAGCAGGATGGTTAAGTGACGGAAATCGCCTTCTTCGGCGCGGTCGAGATCGGGCTGGTCTACGCGCTGGTGGCGCTCGGGGTGTTCCTGTCGTTCCGGGTGCTGGACTTCCCGGACCTGACGGTGGACGGCAGCTTCCCCCTGGGCGCCGCGGTCGCCGCGACGCTGATCGTTGCCGGCGCCAACCCGTGGCTCGCCAGCCTCGCCGCCGTGGCGGCGGGGGCGGCGGCCGGGCTGGTGACGGCGGTGCTCAACGTGCGTTTCCGCATCCTGCACCTGCTGGCCTCGATCCTCACCATGATCGCGCTGTTCTCGGTGAACCTGCGCGTCATGGGCAAGCCGAACGTCGCCATCCTGATGCAGGACACGGTGCTGACGCCGTTCTACGGCCTGGGCCTGCCCGAGCACATCGTGCGGCCGCTGTTCGTCGCCGTGGTGGTGCTGGCGGTGGTGGCGCTGCTGGCGCGCTTCCTGGCCAGCGAGTTCGGGCTGGCGATGCGCGCCACCGGCGTCAACGCGCGGATGGCGCGGGCGCAGGGCGTCGAGACCGACACCCACCTGTACTTCGGCATCGCACTGTCGAACGGGCTGGTCGGGCTGGCCGGGGCACTGTTCGCGCAGACCAACGGCTTCGCCGACGTGACCACCGGCATCGGCACCATCGTCGTCGGCTTGGCGGCAGTGATCGTCGGCGAGACGGTGCTGCCGCTGCGCGGCATGGCCGGGGCGCTGGTCGCCTGCGTGGTCGGTTCGATCCTCTACCGGCTGGCGGTGCAGTTCGCGCTGTCGGCCGATGCGATCGGGCTGCAGGCCTCGGACCTCAACCTGGTGACGGCGGTGCTGGTGGCGGTGGCGCTGATCCTGCCGCGGATGAAGATGCGCGCGGCGAGCCCGGTGGCGAAGGTGGCGAAATGATCGAGGTGAAGGACCTGCACGTCGTCTTCGGCCGCGGCACGCCGCTGGAGAAGCACGCGCTGCGCGGAGTCGACCTGACCATCCCCGAGGGGCAGTTCGTCACCGTCATCGGCTCCAACGGCGCCGGCAAGTCGACGCTGCTGGGGGCGCTGGCCGGCGACGTGATCGCCGAGAGCGGCGCGGTCGCCATCGACGGCCTGGACGTTACCCGCTGGCCGACGCCGAAGCGCGCCGGCTACGTCGCCCGCGTCTTCCAGGACCCGATGGCCGGCAGCTGCGCCGCGCTGACCATCGAGGAGAACATGGCGCTGGCCGCGGCGCGCGGGGCGAGGCGAGGCCTCGGCCTGGCGCTGGGGCACCACCGGCGGGACGCGTTCCGCGAACGCATCGCCGAGCTGGGCCTGGGCCTGGAGAACCGTCTGCACGACCGCATGGGCCTGCTGTCCGGCGGGCAGCGGCAGGCGGTCAGCCTGCTGATGGCGACGCTGGCGGGCTGCAAGATCCTGCTGCTCGACGAGCACACGGCGGCGCTCGACCCCGGCACGGCGGAGTTCGTGCTGACGCTGACCCGGCGCATCGTCGAATCGAAGAACCTCACCGCGCTGATGGTGACGCACTCCATGCAGCAGGCGCTCGACTACGGCGACCGCACGGTGATGCTGCACGAGGGGAAGATCGTGCTGGACGTGGCGGGGGAGGAGCGCGCCGGGCTCGACGTGCCGCACCTGCTGGCGCTGTTCGCCCGGCAGCGCGGCGGCGTCGACATCAGCGACGATTCGCTGCTGATCGGCTGAGCCGGTCGCGGGTCTGCGGCGTTCTTCCCCTCAGACCCTCTCGCGCATTGCGTTGCAATGCGCTGCCGGGGAGGAGGTGCCGATGACGACCCGTGCGATCATGACCCTGGCCCTGCTGGCCCTGGCCGCCTGCGCCAGCCCGGAGGCCGAGTTGGCCAAGCAGGCGCCGCAGACCATGGTCGGTATGCCCAAGGGCACGCTGCTGTCCTGCGCCGGCGTGCCGCAGCGCAGCGCCACCGCGCCGGACGGCACCGAGTACCTGAGCTACGGCCGGCAGCAGACCAACGTCCACCGCGACCTCGACTGGGAGGCGGATGGCTGGATCCCCGGGCTGTGGCGGCCGGAGGTCTCCACCTGGACCACCAACTACAGCTGCGAGGCGACCTTCGCGGTCCGCCGAGGTCGGGTGGCGGAACTGCGCTACAACGCCGACCGTGACATCCAGCTCTGCTACCAGTTGATCGGCGGCTGCCTGGGGCCGGCGCGCTAGGTTCACGCCTTGCGGATTGGAAACGACATGGAATCGGCGCGCTGCAGCTCGACCGACGCGATGGAGCGGTACAGCGTGTGGATCTCGCCGGCCGTGAAGACGTTCGGCGATGGCGTTGTCGGGGAAACTCGTCGCGCAGCCAGCGTCCGGAACGCCGACCGTTAGGGGGCGATGTACTGCTGCCGGAAGTGCTTGTCGGATTCGGTCCGGTGCGGTGTGCGTATCGCCGGTCCCTTGATGCGGAGTGGGAGGACCGGAGTCCTCCCACCCGACCTCACTGTTCGCCTCACTGCATGACGATGCGCGGCGCCTGCCGGGCGGCGCCGCCGCCGACCTTCTCCCACACCGCGCGGGCGATGGCGCGGTAGACCTTGGAGTGCTCCGAGTCGGGCTGCGAGACGACGATCGGCTGGCCCTGGTCGGAGGTTTCGCGGATGGCGATGTCCAGCGGTACCTCGCCCAGGAAGTCGGTGCCCAGCGCCTCGGCCTCCTTGCGCGCCCCGCCGTGGCTGAAGATGTCGGTGCGGTGGCCGCAGTTCGGGCAGCAGAAGTAGCTCATGTTCTCGATGATGCCGAGCACCGGCACGTCCACCTTGCGGAACATGTTCAGGCCCTTGCGGGCGTCCAGCAGCGCGATGTCCTGCGGCGTCGAGACGATCACCGCGCCGGCCAGCGGCACCTGCTGCGCCATGGTCAGCTGGGCGTCGCCGGTGCCCGGCGGCATGTCCACCACCAGCACGTCCAGCTCGCCCCAGTTGACGTCGCCCAGCATCTGCTGGAGCGCGCTCATCACCATCGGGCCGCGCCAGATCATCGGCGTGTCCTCCGGCACCAGGAAGCCCATGGACATCACCTTGATGCCGTAGTTCTCCATCGGCTCCAGCGTCTGGCCGTCATGGGTGACCGGGCGGCCCTGGATGTTCAGCATGCGCGGCATGGAGGGGCCGTAGATGTCGGCGTCCAGCAGGCCGACCTTCTGCCCGTTGGCGGCCAGCGCCAGCGCGAGGTTGACCGAGGTGGTGGACTTGCCGACGCCGCCCTTGCCCGAGGCGACGGCGACGATGGCCTTCACGCCGGGCACCAGCTTCTTCTGCTGCTGGCCGTGCCCGTGGGCATGGCCATGCGCGTGGCCGTGGCCCTGCTGCTGCTGGTGCACGGGGGCGCTCGGCGCGCCGGCCGGGCGATGAGCGGTGAGCACGGCCGTCACCGAGGTGACGCCGGGCAGCGCCTCGACCGCCTTCTCGGCGGCGTGGCGGACGGGCTCGGCCTGCGCGCCGCGCTTGGGGTCGACCTCGATGGAGAACGCCACGTTGCTGTCGCGGACCACGAGGCCGGACAGCATGTTCAGCGTGACGATGTCCTTTCCCTGTTCGGGATCGATGACGGTCTTCAGCGCTGCAATGACCTGCGCCTCGGTAACCTGCGCCATGGTTGAAAACTCCGGTTCTTTCCCGATATCTGCGGATGACCGCCGGTTCCAGTGTGCCAAGCGGGAGGGCGCACTATAGAACTGGCCGGCAATAATGGTAAAGCGACCGGGAACACCGGCAACGAGACGCGAGGGGGATCACAGGTATGCCGTGGAGCAATCAAGGTGGGGGGCAGGGTGGGGGCGGCGGTGGCGGCCCCTGGGGGCCGCCTCCCGGCAGCGGTGGCGGCGGCGGGCCCAGCCCGTGGGGACGGCCGCCCGGCGGCGGCGGTGGGGGCGGCGGCGGGCCGCAGCCTCCCGACCTTGAGGACCTGCTGCGGCGCAGCCAGGACCGGCTGCGCCGCGTGGTGCCCGGCGGCTTCGGCACCGGGCGCGGCTTGGCGCTGGTGCTCGGCGGCCTGCTGGTGCTGTGGGGGCTGACCGGAATCTACCGCGTCCAGCCGGACGAGCAGGGCGTGGTTCTGCGCTTCGGCGAATGGGTGCGCACCGAGCAGCCCGGCCTGCGCTACCACATGCCCGCGCCCATCGAGTCGGTGCTGCTGCCCAAGGTGACGCGCATCAACCGTATCGAGATCGGCTTCCGTTCGGCCACCGAGGGGCGCCGCAACGAGCGCGACGTCGCCGACGAATCGCTGATGCTGACCGGCGACGAGAACATCATCGACATCGACTACACGGTGTTCTGGGTGATCAAGGACGCCGGCCAGTACCTGTTTAAGATCCGCGATCCCGAGGGCACGGTGAAGAAGGCGGCCGAGAGCGCCATGCGCGAGGTCATCGGCCGCACCGAGCTGCAGCCGGCGCTGACCGAGGCGCGCGCGCAGATCGAGTCCTCCACCAAGCAGCTCCTCCAGGCCATGCTGGACGAGTTCGAATCGGGCATCACCATCACCCAGGTGCAGCTGCAGAAGGCCGATCCGCCGGCCCCGGTCATCGACGCCTTCAACGACGTGCAGCGCGCCCGCGCCGACCGCGAGCGCCTGCGCAACGAGGCGGAGGCCTACCGCAACGACGTCATCCCGCGCGCCCGCGGCGAGGCCGAGCGGCTGATCCAGGAGGCCTCGGCCTACCGCGAGCAGGTCATCAACCTGGCCCGCGGCGACGCCGAGCGCTTCACCAAGATCTACCAGGCCTACAGCCAGTCCAAGGAGGTGCTCGCCAAGCGCATGTACCTCGAGACCATGGAGCAGATCCTGAGCGGCGCCCACAAGGTGATCATCGAGGGCAACGCCGGGGGCGGCCAGGGCGTGGTGCCCTATCTGCCGCTCGACAAGCTCCAGCCCCCCGTGGCTTCCCCCGCGCCGGCCAAGGCCGGCCAGCAGCGCCAGTGAGGTGACGCCATGAACCGAACCCTCATGATCGCCGGCGTGGCGCTGGTGGCCCTGGTCATCCTGGCCTCGGCCTCGCTGTTCACCGTCACCCAGGCGCAGCAGGCCCTCGTCGTCCAGCTCGGCGCCATCAAGCGGGTGATCCAGGAACCGGGCCTGAAGATGAAGATCCCCTTCATCGAGGACGTGGTCTACATCGACCGCCGCGTCCTCGACCTCGACCCGCCGGTCGAGCAGGTGATCCTCGCCGACCAGAAGCGCCTGGACGTCGACGCCTTCGCCCGCTACCGCATCATCGACCCGGTCCGCTTCTTCCAGTCGCTGCGCACCGAGCAGGCGGCGAGCACCCAGATGGGCAGCGTCGTCAACTCGGCGATGCGGCGCGTGCTGGGCAGCGTGACGCTGCTGGCCGTGCTGTCGGAGGAGCGGCCGCGGGTGATGAACGAGATCCGTGAGCAGGTGAACGCCGAGGCCAAGAGCCGTGGCATCGAGATCGTCGATGTCCGCATCCGTCGCGCCGACCTGCCGGAGGAGACCAGCCAGGCGATCTTCGCCCGCATGCGCTCGGAGCGCGAGCGCGAGGCGGCCGAGGCGCGCGCCCAGGGTCAGGAGCAGTCGCAGCAGATCAAGGCGCGCGCCGAGCGCGAGCGCACGGTCATCCTGGCCGAGGCGCAGCGCGATGCGCAGATCCAGCGCGGTGAGGGCGACAATCAGGCGCTGAAGACCATCGCGGACGCCACGTCGTCGGACCCGCAGTTCTACGCGTTCTACCGGTCGCTGGAAGCGTACCGGAAGGCGCTGAACAAGGACGACACCACGCTGGTGCTGTCGCCGACCGGCGAGTTCTTCCGCTACTTCAACGAGTCCGCCCCGGGCGCCGCGCCGGCGCGGCAGGCGGCGCAGTAAGGCGCCGGCCACGCTTGCCCCCACCCCGACCCTCCCCCGCTGTCGCAGGGGAGGGTGCCTTTTTCCCCTCCCCTGCAAAGCGGGGGAGGGGTAAGGGGTGGGGGCAAGAGTCACCGAATCGAAGACCATCCATGGACGACCTCCTCACCGCCCTCGCCCTGCTCCTGGTGATCGAGGGCTCGCTGTACGCGCTGTTCCCCACGGGGATGCGCCGCATGATCGAACAGGCGCTCGCCGTCCCCGAGACGCAGATGCGTTTCGCCGGTCTGGCCGCCGCTGTGCTCGGAGTAGGCCTCGTGTGGCTGATTCGCGCCGCGTGATCATTGCGAATCGCCTTTTTTCCACCATACTCGTCTTCTTACACTCGCGACCGGACTTTCGGCGGACGTTCGCGTGCCTGCTTGCAGGGCATGCACGCACGGATTACATCCCGCAGTCAGGACGCGTGTGAACCGCCGCCCGCGAAGGCGCGGACGTTCGTGGCAGGGAGATCACCCCAGTGAACCGAGACAACGACAACACCTTCACGCCGGCTCCGCGCCGCGGCCTGATCGGCCGGCTGGCCGCGCTGCCGATGGCCCTGGCGCTGGCCGGAGCGTTGAGCTTCACGGCGGTCAGCGGCCCCGCGGCGGCGCAGGCCCGTCCGGGTGGCCCGGTGAACGGCTTCGCCGACCTGGCGGAGAAGCTCCTGCCCGCCGTCGTCAACATCTCCACCACCCAGGCCGCGCCGCAGCGCGCCGAGCGTTCGGGCCGTCCCGGCGCCCCCGGGCAGGAGCGTCCGGAGGGATCGCGGCCGGAGATCCCGCAGTTCCCGCCGGGCTCGCCGTTCGAGGAGTTCTTCAAGGACTTCTTCGACCGCCACGGCGGCGACCGGCCCGACGCGCCGCAGCGCAAGGCCACGTCGCTCGGCTCCGGCTTCGTGATCGACGCCAAGAACGGCTACGTCGTCACCAACAACCACGTGGTGCAGGACGCCGACGAGATCACCGTCATCCTGCAGGACGACACCAACATCAAGGCGGAGCTGGTCGGCCGCGACAGCAAGACCGACGTCGCGCTCCTGAAGATCAAGACGCAGCACCCGCTCGTCGCGGTGCCGTTCGGCGACAGCGACATCATGCGCGTCGGCGACTGGGTGGTGGCCATCGGCAACCCGTTCGGCCTGGGGGGCACGGTGACCGCCGGCATCGTCTCGGCCCGCCAGCGCGACATCAACGCCGGCCCGTACGACGACTTCCTGCAGACCGACGCCGCCATCAACCGCGGCAACTCGGGCGGCCCGATGTTCAACCTCAACGGCGAGGTGATCGGCATCAACACGGCGATCTTCTCGCCGTCGGGCGGCTCGGTCGGCATCGGCTTCGCCATCCCGTCGAACATCGCCAAGACGGTCGTCGCCCAGCTCAAGGAGTTCGGCCGCACCAAGCGCGGCTGGCTCGGCGTGCGCATCCAGGGCGTCACGCCGGAGATCGCCGAGAGCCTCGGCCTGCCGGCGCCGAAGGGCGCGCTGGTCGCCTCGGTGACGCCGAACGGCCCGGCCGCCAAGGCCGGCGTCCAGGCCGGCGACGTGGTCACCAAGTTCGACGGCAAGGACATCAACGAGATGCGCCGCCTGCCGCGCGTCGTCGCCGAGACCTCCATCGACAAGTCGGTGCCGGTCGAGGTGTGGCGCAAGGGCAAGGCGCAGACCATGCAGGTCAAGGTCGGCGAGCTGGAGGCGGCGGAGGAGTCCGGCCTGCTCGCCAACGCGCCGGAGGAACCCGAGAAGCCGAAGGGCAACGGCCCGAAGCCGACCGAGGCGCTGGGCCTGAAGCTGACCGGCATCACGCCGGAACTGCGTCAGCAGTTCGAGTTGAAGGCGGACCAGAAGGGCGTCGTGGTCACCGAGGTGGCGAACGGCACCCCGGCGGCGGAGAAGGGCGTGCGCCCCGGCGACGTCATCGTCGAGGTCGGCCAGGAGGAGGTGAAGGCTCCGGGCGACGTCGCCGCCAAGGTCCAGAAGGCGCGCGAGCAGGGAAAGAAGTCGATCCTGCTGCTGATCGAGCGCCAGGGCGACCTGCGCTTCGTGGCCCTGCCGCTCGGCCAGGGATAAGTTAAACCCTCTCCCGCCCCGGGAGAGGGTGACGCCGAAGGCGTCGGGTGAGGGTAAAGCCAAGGATCCTTGCAGTCACCCTCACCCTCCCGCGGCTCCGCCACGGGCCCCTTCCTCTCCCGGGGCGGGAGAGGGGTACAAGAATTCCCAATGACAGACCCTCTCCAGGACGCCCGCGCCCTGCTCGCCGCGGGGCGCTTCGACGCGGCGCTGAAGCGGCTGGCCGGCGTGCCCGGCGCCGACGTGCTGCTGGGCGCCGCCTACGCCGCCCGGCGCGACCCGGCGCGCGCCTTCGCCCACCTCCGTCGCGCCCTCACGGAAAATCCCGGCGACCCGGAGGCGCTGTTCCACCTCGGCCGTGCCCATCTGGCGGCGAGCGACGCGCACCGCGCCGTCGGCGTGCTGGAGAGCGTGGCCGCCCTGGCGCCGGGCCTGCCGGGGCTGACCGACACGCTGGCCGGCGCCTGCCGGCGCGACGCCCGCTACGTCGCCGCGTTGCGCGTCGCCGCGACGGTGCCCGATCCCAGCATCGACCTGCTGTACGAGGTCGGCCTCTGCCACAACGCGCTGGGCGTCGCCGCGCCGGCGCTCGCCGCCTTCGACGCGCTGCTGGCGCGCGACCCCGAGCACGCCGCGGGGTGGCTCGGCAGCCATGCCCCGGCGCTGCACCTGCACGGTCCCGACGAGGCGCTGCGGCGGGTGGAGAGGGCGGTGACGCAGCGCGGCGCCAACGGCAAGTACTGGGCGTTGCTCGCCGTCTACCGCCGGCTGCTCGGCGACGAGGCCGGGGCGCGGGCGCTCCACCTCGCGCACGTCGCCGGCCAGCCGCGCCGCCGGGCGCTGTGGGACTCGGTGGACGCCGTCGTGCCGTTCCTCAGCACCGACGTGCGGCTGTTCGCGCTGAGCGGTCCACTGCTGGAGCATGCGGTGGCGCAAGCGGCGGTGCCCGGTCTGGTGCTGGAGTTCGGCGTGCGCCGTGGCACCTCCATCGACCGCATCGCGGCGGCGGCGGGGCAGGCGGTGCACGGCTTCGATTCGTTCGAGGGGCTGCCGGAGGCCTGGGGCGCCGAGCCGCGCGGCGTGCTCTCCGCCGGGGGGCAGCTTCCGAAAGTGCGGTCGAACGTGACGCTGCACGCCGGCTGGTTCGAGGACACGCTGCCGTCGTTCCTGGCCGCCCATCCGGGCGACGTGCGGTTGGTCAACGTGGACAGCGACATCTACTCGTCGGCGAAGACGGTGCTGACCGCGCTGGCCGACCGCATCCGGCCGGGCAGCGTGCTGGTCTTCGACGAGTTCGTCGGCAACCGCACTTGGCGGGATGATGAGTACAAGGCGTTCCAGGAGTTCGTGCAGGCGACCGGCGCGCGCTGGGAGGTGTTCGCGTTGAGCCCGTTCACCAAGCAGGTCGCGGTGCGGATCCTTGGCGCGGGGGCGGGCGTGGTCAGCTGATGTAGGAACTTGAATAATCGTGCAGCGGCTTGCCGCCCGGCGTTGGCTCCATGTTGTATCCGGCCTGCATTCGCTCCTGCCGCGCGTTGTGTTGCCAATTGGCCAGATCACGCGGTGAGAAGATCATCTTTCCGTCTGAGCCGTATACGCTGTAAACCTCGACCCTGGAAACAAACGCCGGCCACGCCTGCCTGGGAATCAGGATGGTGTAGCCGCCCTTTTCGTATTTCACCTGCGGGTTGAAGCGGAAACTGAATTTTTCGTTGCCGACTTTTAGATTGTCTTCGTTTACCCACAGATGCTTTAGGAAATAATCCTTCAAAGTGCGTGTCAATCTAATGTGAACCAGAAAATCATAAGCGCCTTCCATCTCGTTGCGTGCGGCATTGGAGAATTTGTAGATTCGGCTGATGGCGAAAGCCTTCGCGCCTTCAACCCCGGACGGAAAGGCATCCGACTGATTGGCCAGCTTGGCCGGGTTCATGAATGTACTCGCTTCATCGAAGCTCAGCTTTCTGATCAGGACGTCAGAAGACTCGATGGCGTCCCGAGTCTCCAGCAGTCTGTCGCGGTGCTGCTTTTTTTCGATCAGGCGATCCTTGATTCCTCTGATGAGTTTCGAATTCTTCTCGACCTCGTCGGGCGTAAGGACCGTCGTCGGCTCCTGCATGCCGATCTGCGCCTGCAGCATCAGGTGGTTGGCTGCATCCAGGATCTCTTCGCTGCTTTGCAGGCGCATCACGGCGGTCACGACGTAATCGAGGTACGCTTCTCCAACCGCGGCAACCTGGCCCTTCAGCCTTTGTTGGATGAGGCTCTTCACCTCGCGCCGGCGCTGGTCTTCGAGAATGCCGCTCGGGTCCATCTTCTGCGCCACGGCCGGCCGGAACGGCTGGACGGCATGACCCGGCCGCGGAAGCCCTCCCCGGGAGGGGGCCGGAGATCGAAAGGCAGGGGTGGGCGGGCCGGGGATGGGCCGCTGCGGTGAGGCCGCTTGGGAGACCATGGGGCGGCGCGCGGCGGCCGGTGCGGGCAATGGACGGGCACAGGGCGCGGGGCGCGGTTGTGTCGCCAGGGAGCCAAATCGCGTCGAAGGCGGTGGATGGTCCATGGCGGCAACCCCTCGAGGTGGCGGTTGCCCCTTATATCACGGAGCGGGGGATGCCGAACAGTCGATCTCCGGGGTCACTGCTTGACCGGCGCCTTCCCGTCCAGCGCGTCGGCCAGCGCCAGCGTCTGCAGGGCGAGGCTGCGCAGGTGGCCGGAGTCCACCGGAATGGCCAGCTGCGCGGCGCCGAACATCAGGATCAACGCGCCCTTGCCATCCGGCGTCTGGCCGAAGGCCATGCCGGTCACCTCGGTGGGCGGCACGTCGGTGCGCACCTCCGGCTCGCCGGCCAGCCCGAGCTGGCGCAGGCGGTTGTGCGCGACCAGGGCGTAGTTGAGGAAGGTCGAACTGATGCCCGAGAGATGCTCGGGCAGCACCGCGGTGCGCACCCGTGAGCCGTCGCTCAGCACCAGGGTGAACTCCACCTGCCGCTGGTCGTCCGACATCGCCGGATCGACCATGTCGATGACGTGAGGAGCCTTGCTCATCGCAGCCGTTCCTTACTTCGTCCCGACAATCTCGCCGGCCCGGTAGCCCTGGGCGTACAGCAGCGCGGTGAGGTCGCCGTGGTCGATGCGGGCGCGCGCCTCGGCCGCCACCGCCGGCTTGGCATGGTAGGCGACGCCGAGGCCGGCGGCCAGCAGCATCGGCAGGTCGTTGGCGCCGTCGCCGACCGCCAGCGTCTCGGTCACCGGGATGCGGCGCGCCCCGGCGTATTCCATCAGCGAGTCGAGCTTGCTCGTCTTGTCGAGGATCGGCTCCAGCGCGCGGCCGGTGAGGACGCCGTCCATCACCTCCAGCTCGTTGCCGCGGTCCTCGTCGAAGCCGACCCAGTCGCGCACCCGCCGGGTGAAGCAGCGGAAGCCGCCGGACACCAGCACGCACACCGCCCCGTTGGCCCGCATGGTGGCGACCAGCGCCGCGGCGCCCGGCATCAGCTCGGCCCGCGTCCACACCTCGTCCAGCACGCGTTCCGGCAGGCCCTTGAGGAGCGCCACCCGCTCGTGCACCGCGCCCTTGAAGTCGATCTCGCCGTTCATGGCGCGGGCGGTGATGCCGGCGATGTGCTCCTTCAGGCCGACGTAGTCGCCCAGTTCGTCCAGCATCTCCTGTTGGATGATCGTCGATTCCATATCGGCGATCAGCAGGCGCTTGCGCCGCGCGGCGCGCGGCTGGGCGACGACGTCCACCGGCAGCCCGCCCAGCGCCTGACGCGCCGCGGCCTCCGCCTGCTCTGGTGCCAGCCCCTCGAAGGCGAAGTCGCAGGCCGCGGCCGGCGCCAGCCAGTCGGGCTTCGACACCTCGGCCCCCAGCCCCGTCAGGGCGGAGCGCACCGCCTGCGCCGCGTCGGCGTCGAGGACGGAGGTCGTGGGATCGGCGATCAGCGTGACGACGGCTTGCATGGGGCACCGGTGCGGTTGGAGGGCGCGGGCGCTCCCTAGCACAGAGCGGGGGCGGCGAGAAACGGTCTTGGTGCCGGCGCGGCCGTTTCGTAGGGTGGGTCATGGACAGCACCCTGGTCATCGTCATCGGCGGCCCGACCGCGTCCGGCAAGTCCGGTCTCGCCGTCGACATCGCCGAGGCGTTCGGCGGCACCGTCATCAACGCCGACAGCATGCAGCTCTACCGCGAGCTGGACGTGCTCGCCGCCCGCCCCGGCGCCGAGGATCTGGCGCGCGCGCCGCACCGGCTGTACGGCGTGTTGCCCGGCTCCGAGCGCGGTTCGGCGGCGCGCTGGCGCGACATGGCGCTGGCCGAGATCGCGGACGCCCGCGCCGCTGGACGGCTGCCGGTGGTGGTCGGCGGCACCGGGCTGTATCTGCGCGCGCTGATGGAGGGGCTGAGCACCGTCCCGCCGGTCCCCGAGGCGATCCGCCACGCCGCGCACGCGCGGCTGAAGGCGCTGGGTGGAGACGCCTTCCGCGCCGAGCTGGTGGCGCGCGATCCGGCCATGGCGCGCCTCAACCCCGGCGACACCACGCGGCTGACCCGCGCCTGGGAGGTGCTGGAGGCGACCGGCCGGCCGCTGTCCGCCTGGCAGGAGGAACACGCCGAGGGGCCGCCGCCGGGCCTGCGGTTCCAGGTGTACGTCATCGACCCGCCGCGCGCCGATCTCTACGCCCGCTGCGACGCGCGCTTCGCCTGGATGCTGGAGCGCGGCGCGCTGGAGGAGGTGCGGGCGCTCGACGCGCTGGGCCTCGACCCGGCCCTGCCGGTGATGAAGGCGCTGGGCGTGCCGGAACTGCGCGCGCACATGCATGGGGAACTGTCGCTGGAGGCGGCGACCGCCAAGGCGCAACAGGCGACGCGGCATTATGCCAAGCGGCAGGTGACGTGGTTCCGCCATCAACTCCTGGACAAACGCGCGCAGGGCTGCCATGCCGTTCCTACTCTCTATACGGCGGCGTCTCGGGATGACATTCTCAGGCCGCTTGAAACGACCTTGCGCGATTGAGTCTCTGGAGGACGGAAAGTGACTGTCGATTGGGGCCATGTGTTTGCCGGGCGCGTCTCCGGCATGAGCGCATCCGAGATCCGCGAGCTGCTGAAGCTGCTGAACCGGCCGGAGATCATCTCCTTCGCCGGCGGCATCCCCGACCCCGACTTCTTCCCCTCCGCCGCCATCGCGCACGCCTACCAGAAGGTGTTCCAGTCCAACGCCGGCGCCGGCGGCGCGCTGCAGTACACCATCTCCGAGGGGCACACGCCGCTGCGCGAGTGGATCTGCAATTACATGGGCAAGCACGGCGTCACGGCCGGGCTGGACGAGGTGCTGGTGACCAGCGGCTCGCAGCAGGCGCTGGACTTCATCGGCAAGCTGCTGATCGGCCCGGGCGACCTCGTGGTGGTGACCGCGCCGACTTACCTGGGCGCGCTGCAGGCCTTCTCGCCCTACGAGCCGCGCTACATCTCCGTCCCCATGGACGAGGAGGGGCCGGACCTTGCGGCGCTGGAGGCGGCGCTGGCCGAGAAGCCGAAGTTCTTCTACCTCGTGCCCGACTTCCAGAATCCGAACGGCACCACGGTGTCGCTGGCGCGGCGCGAGGCGCTGCTGGATCTTTGCGAGAAGCATGGCGTGCCGGTGGTCGAGGACGCCGCCTACACCGAGCTGCGCTACGACGGCGAGCCGCTGCCGCCGCTGGTCGGGCTCGACGCCGCGCGCCACGGCGGCAAGCCGACCAACGTGATCTACTGCGGCTCCTTCTCGAAGACCATGGTGCCGGCGATGCGCGTCGGCTGGGTCCTCGCCACCGCGGAGGTGGTCAACCGGCTGGTGCTGATGAAGCAGGCCGCCGACCTGCACGCCAGCACCATCAACCAGATCATCCTGCACGACGTGGTCGGCCAGATCTTCGACAGCCACGTCAAGACGCTGCGCAGCCACTACAAGGAGCGCCGCGACGCCATGCTCGCCGCGCTGGCGGAGCACGCCCCGGCCGGCGTCACCTGGACCAAGCCGCAGGGCGGCATGTTCGTCTGGCTGGAACTGCCGGAGCACGTCGACGGCACGCAGCTGCTGGAGCGGGCGATCAAGGAGGCCAACGTGGCGTTCGTGCCGGGCTCGGCCTTCTTCGCCGACCGCTCGGGCAAGAACACCATCCGCATGAGCTTCTCCGCCACCTCGCCCGAGCGCATCCGCGAGGGCGTGCGGCGGATCTGCGACCTGCTGAAGCGGGTGTGATCGCCGGGCCCCTCTCCCGCAAAGGGATGAGGGGCCTATTTTCTGACCGCGTCGAACGCGGCCCGGTCGTCGCGGACGATGTGGGTGATCAGGCGGTCCAGCATCCACACCTCGACGGTGCCCGCCAGATCGGCCGGATAGCCCTTCATGATGTCCTGGTGGATGGCGCGCGCCTCGCGGATGATCTGCGCGTGCAGGCGCCGGTGCTCCTCCAGCAGCGGGCTGCCGAGCCGCTCCAGCTCCGCCTCCTCCGTCTCGAAGTGGTGGAGCGCCTCCCGCTCCAGCGCAGCGAAGCTTTCGCCGAGCACCCTCAGCACCTCGTCGCCGCGCTGCCCGTGCACGGCCATGCGCACGAGGTTGGCCAGTTCCAGCAGCTGGCGGTGCTGAGCGTCGATCACGCCCTGGTCGATCTCGTAGGCCGCAGACCAGGCATAGGTCGTCGACATGGCCACATCCTTCCCGAACATCCCTTCGCCCGGCCGGGAGCACGGCTGGCCGCTCCCATGATGGGAAGCGCGGCGTGGCGGCGTCAAGCCGGGGCGGGTCGGACATACCGAGGGCGGACGGCCGCACGTCGGTCTCGATCGTCACTTTGCATGCCAGCCATGCGGCTGCGCGCAATATTCGGAAAAGCTGCGGCAAAAAAGCTTTACGAAACTTCGCAAAATGGGTTGACCTTCCACACCGGTTTTGTCTAGCTTGCCGCTCCCGGTTGCGGTGCGGGAGGGGTAACCCCTTGTTTTTGCCTGGAAGGGCAGGGCGCCGCGGCGGGGAACGAGCGAACGACGCCCCGTCCGGGGGCGCCAGCAAAAAGGTCGAACCATGCCCGAACAGAAGCTGACCGGCGCGCAGATCGTCATCAAGGCCCTGAAGGACCAGGGCGTCGATATCATCTTCGGCTATCCCGGCGGCGCCGTACTTCCCATCTACGACGCGCTGTTCCAGCAGAACGACCTCAAGCACATCCTCGTACGCCACGAGCAGGCCGCGGTGCACGCGGCCGAGGGCTACGCCCGCTCGACCGGCAAGGTGGGCTGCGTGCTGGTGACCTCGGGGCCCGGCGCCACCAACGCGGTGACCGGCCTGCTGGACGCGCTGTGCGACTCGATTCCGATCGTCTGCCTGTCCGGCCAGGTGCCGACCCACCTGATCGGCAACGACGCCTTCCAGGAGGCCGACACGACGGGCATCACCCGGCCGTGCACCAAGCACAACTACCTGGTCAAGGACGTCAACAACCTGGCCCGCACGCTGCACGAGGCGTTCTACGTGGCGCGCACCGGCCGTCCCGGCCCGGTGGTCGTGGACCTGCCGAAGGACGTGCAGTTCGCCGAGGGCACCTACGTGCCGCCGACCGAGGTGAAGCACAAGACCTACCGCCCGCAGGTGAAGCCGGAGCTGAGCCGCGTCGAGGAGGCCATCGAGCTGATCGCCTCGGCCAAGCGCCCGATCCTCTACACCGGCGGCGGCGTGGTGAACTCCGGCCCGATGGCGGCCAAGCTGCTGACCCAGTTCGCCAAGCTGACCGGCATCCCGGTCACCTCGACGCTGATGGGCCTGGGCGCCTTCGCGGCGTCGGAGCCGCAGTGGCTGGGCATGCTGGGCATGCACGGCACCTACGAGGCCAATCTGGCCATGCACGGCTGCGACGTGATGATCAACATCGGCGCCCGCTTCGACGACCGCGTCACCGGCAAGCTGTCGGAGTTCGCGCCGGGCTCGAAGAAGATCCACGTCGACATCGACCCCAGCTCGATCAACAAGAACGTCGCGGTGGACATCCCCATCGTCGGCGACTGCGCGCACGTGCTGGAGGACATGATCCGGCTGTGGAAGGCCAGGCAGAAGCAGCTCGACAAGGCGGCGCTGAAGACGTGGTGGGCGCAGATCGACGCGTGGCGCGGCCGCAACTGCCTGAACTACCACCGCACCGAAGCGGTCATCAAGCCGCAGTACGCGCTGGAGCGGCTGCGCGAGGCGCTGAAGGGCAAGGACCACTACATCACCACGGAGGTCGGCCAGCACCAGATGTGGGCCGCGCAGTTCCTGCCCTTCGACCAGCCGAACCGCTGGCTGACCTCGGGCGGCCTGGGCACCATGGGCTACGGCCTGCCGGCGGCCATCGGCGCCCAGCTGGCGCACCCCGGCGCCATCGTGGTGGACGTGTCCGGCGAGGCCTCGTTCCTGATGAACATGCAGGAGATCGGCACCGCGGTGCAGTACCGCGCCCCGGTCAAGATCTTCATCCTGAACAACAAGTACATGGGCATGGTGCGCCAGTGGCAGGAGCTGCTGCACGGCTCGCGCTACTCGGAGAGCTACTCGGAGGCGCTGCCCGACTTCGTCAGGCTGGCCGAGGCCTGGGGCTGCGTCGGCCTGCGCGCCGAGACGGTGGCGGACGTCGATAAGGTGATCGAGCAGATGCTGGCGGTCACCGACCGGCCGGTGATCGTCGACATCATCGTCGATCCCAAGGAGAACTGCTTCCCGATGATCCCGGGCGGCAAGGCGCACAACGAAATCCTGCTCGGCCCGGAGGACAGCCCCTCCGACGCCACGCCGGAGGACGGCATGGTGCTGGTGTAAGCAAGAACCACTGAGCTTGGCGGAGTTCCGGGTCATGGAAGAGAAGATCGAAAAGCACACCATCGCCGTGCTGGTGGACAACGAGCCGGGCGTTCTCGCCCGCGTCATCGGCCTGTTCTCGGGCCGCGGCTACAACATCGAGAGCCTGACGGTGGCCGAGGTGGACAACACCGGCCACACCTCGCGCATCACGCTGGTCACCTCGGGCACGCGGATGATCGTCGAGCAGATCAAGGCGCAGCTCGACCGCCTCGTGCCGGTGCACAAGGTGCGCGACCTCACCGACGACGGCCCGCGCGTCGAGCGCGAGCTGGCGCTGATCAAGGTCGCCGGCACCGGCGACAAGCGCATCGAGGCGCTGCGTCTGGCCGACATCTACAAGGCCAACGTGGTGGACGCGACGCTGTCGTCGTTCATCTTCGAGCTGACCGGCACCACCGACCACGTCGAGGAGTTCATCGCGCTGATGAGCCAGCTCGGCATGGTGGAGACCAGCCGCACCGGCGTGCTCGCCATGTCCAAGGGCGCGGCGGGTTTCTGACGGACGGAACTTTCCCACCACCGGCGGCGGAGTCGCTTGACGCGGCGCCGCCGCCGGTGGAGTAATCGGCCCGCAGCTGCGGGCAGCACCAACATTCGCGAGACCAAGGAATCATCCCATGCGCGTCTACTACGATCGTGATGCCGACGTGAACCTGATCAAGGGCAAGAAGGTCGTCATCGTCGGCTATGGCAGCCAGGGCCACGCCCACGCCAACAACCTGCGCGACAGCGGCGTCAAGGACGTCCGCGTGGCGCTGCGTCCGGGCTCGGCCACGGTCAAGAAGGCCGAAGGCGCCGGCTTCACGGTCATGGCGCCGGCCGAGGCCGCGGCGTGGGCCGACGTGGTGATGATCCTCACCCCCGACGAGCTGCAGGCCGACCTGTACCGCGACGATCTCGCCAAGAACCTGAAGCAGGGCGCCTCGCTGGTGTTCGCGCACGGCCTGAACGTGCACTTCAACCTGATCGAGCCGCGCGCCGACCTCGACGTGTTCATGATCGCCCCGAAGGGCCCCGGCCACACCGTGCGCGGCGAGTACCAGCGCGGCGGCGGCGTGCCCTGCCTGGTGGCGGTGCACCAGAACGCCTCGGGCAACGCGCTGGACATCGCGCTGTCCTACGCCTCGGCGGTGGGCGGCGGTCGCGCCGGCATCATCGAGACCACCTTCAAGGAAGAGTGCGAGACGGATCTGTTCGGCGAGCAGGCCGTGCTCTGCGGCGGCCTGACGGAGCTGATCAAGGCCGGCTACGAGACGCTGACCGAGGCCGGCTACGCCCCGGAGATGGCCTACTTCGAGTGCCTGCACGAGGTGAAGCTGATCGTCGACCTGATGTACGAGGGCGGCATGGCCAACATGCGCTACTCGATCTCCAACACCGCCGAGTACGGCGACTACAAGACCGGCCCGCGCATCGTCACCGCCGAGACCAAGGCCGAGATGAAGCGCGTCCTGGAGGACATCCAGACCGGCCGCTTCGTGCGCGACTGGATGCTGGAGTGCAAAGCCGGCCAGCCGAGCTTCAAGGCGACCCGCCGCCGCAACGCCGAGCACTCGATCGAGCAGGTCGGCGAGAAGCTGCGCGCCATGATGCCCTGGATCGCCGAGCGCCGTCTGGTCGACAAGGCCAAGAACTGAGCCTTCAAGGCAGGTTCCGGAAACGGAAAGCGCGCCCTTTGGGGCGCGCTTTTTGTTTGCGCGGCTACAGCGGCTTGAAGCCGAGGAAGCCGTTCAGGGCGTCGTAGAGGTAGGTGCAGGCGTTGATCGGGCAGATGCCGACGTTGGCGCGGGCGAAGCTGCCGTCTCCGGTGGGCGGACCCATGTACAGCACGTCGCCGACCGGATTCGGCGTGTCCTTGGCCGGCTTCTCGCCGATGGTCACCGTGTAGGCGAGCGCCGGCGCGGCGCCGGTGGCCCCGGCCGCGAAGGAGACGCTGATCCGGGAGTTCTGGGTGAACGGCCACTGGTCGTTGGCGTTCTCCGGCCCCAGGCAGCCGTTCGGGATGTCGCTCTGCGGGCAGGCCACCAGGAACTGGTTGATGCCGGTGTCGAGTTCGAAGGCCAGCGGGACCGCCGTGCCGAAGTCGCCGTTCGGCGGGGCGAAGGCGACGTTGACGGCGGGCGGGTTCCAGGCCTGCACGTCCGGCGGGGTGAACGGGACGGTGTTGGTCTGCGCCGGCAGCGGGGTGATCGGCGGATTGGCGACGGTGAGCGCAGCGCCGGCGTAGCCGTCGCCGGCGCTGTGGGTCTGGCCGATGACGACCGTGGTCTGGGTCAGCGCATAGGCCGGTGCCAGCGGGTTGCCCGAGGAGTCGCTGGCTTGCAGGAACACGTTGTAAGCGGGAGCTTCGCCCTTCGCCGACACGCCCATCATGGCGAGGTTGTCGGGGGCGTCGGGGCAAACCAGCACCATGGCGTGCGAACTGACCGTGGTGCCGTCGGCGCCGATCAGATCGACCGGCAGATGGTACCAGACGCCGGTGCGGGTGATCGTGCTGGGGTAGTAGTGGATGGTGTAGCTGCCGAAGCTCGGATAGGTGTCCCAGGGGAAATCGCTTGGGAAGAGCGACTGCGACATGACCATGCCGGACGAGCCCGTATCCACCTGGAAGGTGTTGACGGCCACGCCGCCCACCTTGGCCTTCAGGTGGAAGCCGCCGTTGTCGATGTCCGCCCTCTCGAAGGTGAGGGCAACGGGCGAAGCGTATGTGGTCATGGTTCCCCCTTGTCTGCGCAATTGTTCCGGGAAGGCGGGAGCCTCCCTTCCCGTACGTTAGCGAAGGCGCATGAAGGGTGGATGATGGGGTTGTAGTCGTCTGGGAATAATCCGCGCAATTAAGCGCGATTCTGCGACATGATGCGAGTGGCGGATTGCGCATTCATGAACATTCTCGCGCGGGTGGCGAGTCTACTTCTCCTCGCGGCCGCCGACCACCGCCAGCTTCGGCAGCTTCTCGGCGATGCCGTACAGGTTCTCGCGTCGCCGCAGTTCGGCGAACACCTCATCCGGATGGATGTCCAGCGACGCCCAGAGCACCGCGATGTTGTAGAGCAGGTCGGCGCTCTCGTTGATCACGCCCTGGCGGTCCTCCGCCATGGCGTCCAGCGCCACCTCCACCGCCTCCTCGCCAACCTTCTTGGCGATCTTCTTCGGGCCGGCGGCGAACAGCTTGGCGGTGCGCGAATCCGAGGGATCGCGGCCTTTGCGTTCGCGGACGGCGTCGTACAGGCGGCGGAGGTCGTTGGACATGTCGTGCGTGCGGCTCCGGAAATTCATCTCGTATGAAATTAACCTTCGCAGCACGTATTTTCCATCACCCAACCGACAAGGGCCGGGCGTTGCCTCGACCGAAAGGGTTATAACTTAAGGCTGGGATTCGCGCGGGGATGCGCCGCTCGCCTCGTCGGCTTTCGGGCGCTCGTCGGACAGTGGCTGGCCGGTGACGAGGAAGTACACGGTCTCAGCGATGTTGGTGGCATGGTCGCCGATGCGCTCCAGCCCCTTGGCGATGAACAGCAGATGCATGTGCGCCTGGAAGCGCTCCGGCGCTTCCGCGGCGGCCCGGGTCACCGCCTGCACGACGCTGGAGTGCAGCGCGTCCACCTCGTCGTCGTTGCGCCAGACCTGCAGGGCGCGCTCGGCGTCGCCCTCCACGTAGGCATCGAGCACCGTGCCCAGCCGCTCGCGGACCAGTCGGCCGAGCGCAGGCAGGCCGGCCAGAGTCGGCGTGTCCGGCAGCCCGCGCAGCGCGGAGGAGCGCTTGGCGATGTTGGCGGCGTGGTCGCCGACACGCTCCAGGCTGCCGGCCATCTTCAGCGCCGCCATCACCTCGCGCAGGTCGTCGGCCACCGGCTGGCGCAGCACCAGCAGGCGCATGCTGGCGGCCTCGATCTCCTGCTGCTCGCGGTCCAATCGGCCGTCGCCGCGCACCACCTCGCCGGCCAGGGTCGGGTCGCGCTGCGCCAGACAGGCCAGCGCGCCGTCCACCTGGGTCTCCGCCGCCCCGGCCATCTCCACCACGCTCGAGCGCAGCTTCTTCAGCGCCTCTTCATAGGCGGTGACGATGTGGCGGTGGGTGGTGGGTGTCATGGGGGTCTCCGGCGGTCGCGTCGGCGCAGCTTACGCGTTTGCACGCCGCTTGACATCCGATAAGCGCAGAGGTGCCCACCGCCGCGACAAAGCCGTTGCGGCGCCGCAGCGATTCCCCCTAGAACAGGCAGGGCCGCGGCGCGCGGGGTATAACGAAAAATTAACCCTGTTGGGCCAGTGTTCGGGCCGTCCGGGGCCTGCCGCACGGTGGCCTCCGACCCGCACTCTCCGCTTGAGCGCGGTCAAGTGTTCGTCTATGCAACGGGCGGCGGATGCGGTTCCTCGGACCCGCGATGCCGGCCAGGCCGTCTCAACCGCATGAAGAAGTAGTCGGGTCCATGCTTTCCAAACTTCTCGGCGTCCTGTCCGCCGACATGGCGATCGATCTGGGGACGGCCAACACCCTGGTCTACGTGAAGGGCCGCGGCATCGTGCTGAACGAGCCGTCGGTCGTGGCCATCGCCAACGTCCGCGGCAAGAAGCAGGTGCTGGCCGTCGGCGACGAGGCCAAGATGATGCTGGGCCGCACGCCCGGCAACATCCAGGCCATCCGCCCCTTGCGCGACGGCGTCATCGCCGACTTCGAAGTCGCCGAGGAGATGATCAAGCACTTCATCCGCAAGGTGCACAACCGCCGCAGCTTTGCCAGCCCGCAGGTCATCATCTGCGTGCCGTCGGGCTCCACCGCGGTCGAGCGCCGGGCCATCCAGGAGTCGGCCGAGGCTGCCGGCGCGCGCCGGGTCTTCCTCATCGAGGAGCCCATGGCCGCCGCCATCGGCGCCGGGCTGCCGGTGACCGAGCCGACCGGCTCGATGGTCGTGGACATCGGCGGCGGCACCACCGAGGTGGCCGTGCTGTCGCTGGGCGGCATCGTCTACTCGCGCTCGGTGCGCGTCGGCGGCGACAAGATGGACGAGGCCATCATCGGCTACATCCGCCGCACGCATAACCTTCTCGTCGGCGAGGGCTCGGCCGAGCGCATCAAGAAGGAGATCGGCTCCGCCTGCCCGCCGGAGGACGGCGAGGGCCGCATCCTGGAGATCAAGGGCCGCGACCTGATGAACGGCGTGCCGAAGGAGCTGATCATCTCCGAGCGGCAGATCGCCGAGTCCCTGGCCGAGCCGGTCTCGGCCATCGTCGAGGCGGTCAAGGTGGCGCTCGAGCACACCGCGCCGGAGCTGGCGGCCGACATCGTCGACAAGGGCATCGTGCTCACCGGCGGCGGTGCCCTGCTCGGCAACCTGGACTTCGTGCTGCGGCACGCCACGGGGTTGCCGGTCTCCATCGCCGACGATCCGCTTTCGTGTGTCGCGCTGGGCACAGGCCGCGCCCTGGAAGAGATGAAGACGCTGCGAAACGTCTTGGTCAGCGCTTACTGATCGTGTAATCCTCGAATGGATACCGCGGGCCCCGTGATTCGCCTGAAACGCATCGGGACGAAGCCAACGGGGCGCGTGGCGCCAGCCTTCCTGGACGGGATGATCCTGTGAAGCCGCGAACCTCCGGATCCGTCGTTCGCCTTGCCGCGCCGTTGCGGGCGCTCGCCCAGCGATTCTCGTTCCTTCTGCTGGTCGCCGCCTCGGTCGCACTGATGATGGTGGGCAAGGTCGATCCGGCCTTCGTCGATACGGCGCGTTCGCGCGTCACCGACGCCTTCGCGCCGATCCTCGACGCCCTGTCGCGCCCCGCCGCCACCGCCGCCCGCGTCATCGAATCCGTCGTCGATGTGCAGAACGTCTACGAGGAGAACCAGCGCCTCAAGGCGGAGAACGCCCGCCTGACGCAGTGGCGCCAGGCGGCGCTGCGGCTGGAGGCGGAGAACAACAGCTTGCGCTCGGTCCTGCGCTACAAGCCGGACCCGGCGGCCTCCTACATCACCGCGCGCGTCATCGCGGCGCCCGGCGCCACCTTCTTCCGCACGCTGGTGGTCACCGCCGGCAGGCGCGACGGGGTGCGCAAGGGGCAGGCGGCGCTGGCCGGCTCCGGCATGGTCGGCCGCGTGGTCGAGGTGGGCGAGTGGTCGTCGCGCGTGCTGCTGATCACCGACATCAACGCCCGCGTTCCGGTGGTGCTGGAAAGCTCGCGCCAGCGCGCGCTGCTGGCGGGCGACAACTCCGACCAGCCGAAGCTCATCTACCTGCCGCCCGACGCGGTGGCGACGGTGGGCGAGCGGGTGGTCACCTCGGGGCATGGCGGCGCCTATCCGCCCGGCATCCCCATCGGCGTCGTCGCCTCCGTCGGCGAGCGCGGCGTCCGTGTCCAGCCCATCGCCGACCTGTCGCGCCTGGAGCACCTCCGGCTCGTCGATTTCGGGCTGCCCGGCGGCCCCGGCGAGGTGGAGCCCCATCGCGACTGGAAGTAAGGGCGTCACGGACGCGATTGGGACAGTATGACCGTTACTCTCTGGCAGCGTCTGGACAAGACCGGCCGCAACCTCGCCCCGTTCGCGGTCACGGTGATGTTGCTGCTGCTCGGCATGGTGCCGCTGCAGATCCCGTCCTACACGGAGATCGCGCCGGCGCTGACCCTCATGGCCGTCTACTACTGGGCGATCCACCGGCCGGACCTGCTGCGGCCGGGGGCGGTGTTCGCGCTCGGCCTGCTGCAGGACCTGCTGTCGGGGGCGCCGCTCGGCCTCAACGCCCTGACGCTGGTGTGCGTGCACTGGACGGTGCTGACGCAGCGCCGCTTCTTCCTGGCCAACACCTTCGCCCTGATGTGGGTCGGCTTCGCCCTGATCGTGCTCGGCGCGGCGGTGCTGCAATGGCTGGTGGTGTGCGCGCTCAGCGCCTCCGCGGTGCCGTTCAACGCCCCGTTCTTCCAGGCGCTGCTGACCCTGGCGCTGTTCCCCGTGTTCGCGTGGCTGTTCATCCGCGTGCACCGGGCCTTCCTGCAAGGCTGAGCCCATGCCCAGAATGTCCAGCGAGCGCGACACCGACCGCTACCGCAGCTTCACCCGCCGCATGCTGGTGCTGGGCGGGCTGAAGGTCGGCCTGCTGTCCGCCCTGGCGGGGCGGCTCTACTACCTGCAGGTCCTTCAGTCGGCCAAGTACACCATGCTGGCCGAGGAGAACCGCATCAGCCTGCGCCTGATCGCGCCGTCGCGCGGGCCGATCACCGACCGCTTCGGCGTGCCGCTGGCGATGAACCAGCAGAACTACCGCGTCGTCGTGGTGTCGGAGCGCACCAAGAACATTCCCGAGACGCTGGACAAGATCTCGCAGGTCGTGCCGCTGACCGACGGCGACCGAAGGCGCGTCATGCGCGAGATGCAGCGCAAGCGCCGCTTCGTGCCGGTCACCGTGCGCGAGAACCTGACCTGGGAGCAGGTGGCGACGCTGGAGATGAACATGCCCGACCTGCCGGGCGCGGCCATCGACGTCGGCGAGATCCGCTACTACCCCTTCGCCGAGGCGACGGCGCACATCCTCGGCTACGTCGGCGCGGTGGCGGAGGCGGAGTTGAATGGCGACCCCGTGCTGTCGCTGCCCGGCTTCCGCATCGGCAAGGGCGGCCTCGAGAAGTTCCACGAGAAGAACCTGCGCGGCACCGCCGGCACCAGCCAGCTGGAGGTCAACGCCGTCGGCCGCGTCATCCGCGAGCTGTCGCGCGACGAGGGCCAGCCCGGCCGTGAGGTGCAGCTGACCATCGACATCGGCCTTCAGCAGTTCTGCCAGAAGCGGCTGTCGGAGGAGCAGAGCGCCGCCTGCGTGGTGATGGATGTGCACACCGGCGCCATCTACGCGCTGGCCTCGCACCCGACCTACGACCCCAACCAGTTCACCATGGGCATCAGCGCCGAGCTGTGGGAGGAACTGCTGTCCAACCCCACGACGCCGCTGACCAACAAGGCGGTGGCGGGGCAGTATCCGCCCGGCTCGACCTTCAAGCCGGTGGTGGCGATGGCGGCGCTGGAGGCCGGCGTGGTCGGGCCGAAACACACCGTGCACTGCCCCGGCTGGATGGAGCTGGGCGACCACCGCTTCCACTGCTGGAAGAAGGGCGGCCACGGCTCGGTGGACATGGTGTCGGCGCTGCGCGATTCCTGCGACGTCTACTTCTACGACCTGGCCCGCCGCCTCGGCATCGACCGCATCGCCGAGATGGCGCAGCGCTTCGGCATGGGGCAGGCGGCCGGGCTCGACCTGCCGCACGAGCGGCCGGGCCTGATCCCGACGCGCGAGTGGAAGAAGAAGGCGCTGAACGCCACCTGGACGCAGGGCGAGTCGCTGATCGCCTCGATCGGGCAGGGCTACGTGCTGTCCACGCCGCTGCAGCTCGCCACCATGACCTGCCGGCTGGCCAACGGCGGCCACGCGGTCAGGCCGCACCTGACCAAGCAGATCAAGGGCGTGGCGACGGAGACGACGAACTGGCCGAGCCTCGGCGTCAAGAAGGAGAACCTGGAGGTGGTGATGGCCGGCATGAACGCCGTCACCAACATACAGGGCGGCACCGCCTACAAGGCGCGCATCACCGAGCCCGGATTCGAGATGGCCGGCAAGACCGGCAGCGCCCAGGTGCGCCGCATCACCATGGCCGAGCGCTCCACCGGCGTGAAAAAGAACGAGCAGTTGCCCTGGCGCGAGCGCGACCACGCGCTGTTCGTCGCCTTCGCGCCCGTCCACGCGCCGCGCTACGCCATCGGCCTGATCGTCGAGCATGGCGGTGGCGGTTCCACGGCGGCGGCGCCGATCGCGCGCGACATCCTGCTGGAGACCCAGAAGCGCGATCCCGGCCGCGCCGCGGTGGCCGACGCGCCCGAGCCGAAGGCCCCGCCGCCGCGCGGCTGAGCGGGCGGAAAAATCCGCGGCGCGGCGGCGCTTTTTGCTATCGACAAGCTCCGGAGCCTTTGCTATACCCCCGTCCTCGCCGGCCGGAACGACAGTACGGACGGGCGGTTTCCCAGGAAGCCGTGCAGTTGAGTGAGATGGGCGCATAGCTCAGTTGGTAGAGCAGCTGACTCTTAATCAGCGGGTCCAAGGTTCGAGTCCTTGTGCGCCCACCATCTCCTCAAGACGCCGACCCAGGATGGGCGCATAGCTCAGTTGGTAGAGCAGCTGACTCTTAATCAGCGGGTCCAAGGTTCGAGTCCTTGTGCGCCCACCATCCTGTTCCGATCGAGACCGCAAGGCCGCCTCCGGGCGGCCTTTGTCGTTTCCGGTCGGCCAACGGAAAGCCCGTGCCCAAAAAGCAAAGACGCCGCGGGGAACGGGACCCGGCGGCGTCTTTGAAGCGACTCGAAGGGGTGGGTGGCTATTCGGCCGCGCCGCTCATCACGCGGGGGCGCGGGGCAGGCTGGCCGTTGCGGTAGTCCTGCAGGCGCGTGGCGCGCAGGCCGCGCACGCCGTGGCTGTCGATCAGCCGCTGCCAGGACAGAAACTCCTCCACCGACAGGGTGTAGCGACGGCACGCCTCCTCAAGGCTGATCAGGCCCGAGCGCACACCGGCCACCACCTCGGCCTTGCGCCGCATCACCCAACGCTTGGTGTTGGGCGGCGGCAGGTCCTCTTCCGTTATCGGGCGGCCTTCCGGCCCGATGATCGACGCTCCGTTGGAGCCATCGTCGCTGAGCAAGATATCGCGAGATGACATGCGCGGACGCTCCACCACTGCTAGTGCTCTCCACGGAGGGGGAGTGTAACCGTAGCCACTTAACAAATACCTAAACGATAGGGTTAATGCTTTAGATGTCAAATAATCGGGCAAATTGGGCTCGAATGCCGGGCATCCGGCCGGCCGCGGGGCGTCGCCGGCGGCCGGCGTGAAGGACTCAGTGCACGGACTCGATGGAGGAGAGCTTCAGTTCCTTGCCGTCCACCATCAGCGTGGTCTCGCCGTCCTTGGAGCCCACACCTTCGACGCGGCCGAATGTGTAGGTCTTCGGCGAGTTGACCTCGCCGTCCTTCTCGGCGGTGGCGGAGGCGGTGATCTTGTAGGTGCCGGCGGGCACGGCGTTGCCGGACGAGTCCTTGTAATCCCAGGAGATCTGGTGCTTGCCGATCGAGGTCTCGCCCTTGAAGGTGCGCACCGTCTTGCCCGACGAATCGAGGATCTTGACCTCCACGCTCTTGGCCTTGCTGTCCAGCGAGTAGGCGAGCGGCGTGTCGGTGGTGTTGGAGTCCAGCGTGAAGCTGGTGCCCTCGTAGGACACCGTCTTGTTCAAGTAGCCCAGGTTGCTCGACGCCAGGGCCGACTGCTGCATCGACACCAGCTTGTCCAGGCGGGTGTTGGTGCCGATGTTCTGCTCGACGTTGGCGAACTGCACCAGCTGCGCCGTCATCTCGTTGGTGTCCATCGGCTTCGTCGGGTCCTGGTTCTTCAGCTGCGTGGTCAGCAGCGTCAGGAAGCTGGCGAAGTTGTTTCCCAGGCCCTTGATGGCCGAATCGGTGGTGTTCGTCTCCGCCGTCGTCTTGACGTCCGCCTTGTCCGACGTCTTCGTCTGCTGCCACTTCGTCTGGAGCTGCGAAACGTCCATGCCGTTGACGGTGGAGGTGGTGGTCATGACGGGGTCCTTTCCGGGTGGGCGGGTCAGACGCGCACGTCGACGCGCCCGGGGCCTAGGGTGAGGGTCTGCAGGATCGCCGCGTCGTCGACGGCGTCATCGCCGCCGCCGAAGCCGCGGCCCCGCTTGCCCGCGCTCTGCCGGCCACCCTCCTGCTGATCCGCGAAGGAAGGGGCGCCGTCGTCGCGCAGGCTGAAGCTGAGGCTGTCGCTGTCGGCCTTCAGTCCAGCCTCTTGCAAGGCCCGTTCCAGTCCGCGGGAGTCACGCTGCAGAAGCTCCAGTGTCTGCGGCCGGTCCACCGCGACGATGGCGCTCACCCGCCCGTCCTGGGCGATTTCCAGCCGGATGTCGATCCGGCCCAACTCCTCCGGTTTCAGCATGATGGTGAAGCGCTCGTTGCCGTCGGCCACGTGCTTGTGGATGTTGACCGCGACCTGGTCGGTCACGCCCAGCGGCAAATGCGGCGACCGCATCGTCCGCAGCACGGCGGGGGCCGCCGCTTCGGTCGGGGCGGCAGGCTTGGCCGCGTCGGCCGGCAGAATGTGCCCGGTCGCCTGGTCCTTGTTGCCGGGTGCCTCCGCTGCGGCCGGTGCGGCCGGCGCCGCGCCGGCGATCTCCTGCACCGCCGCGGTGTCGGCGGTGGCGACGGCGGAGTCGGCGGCGCGCGCCGGCGCGACCGGCTCGGGCGTCGCGACCTGCAGCTGCGGCGCGGCGCCGTCGCGAACCGCCTCGGACGACGCCTTGGCGGCGGGCTTCGCATCGGATTTCTCGGACGTCTTGTCGGCGGTCTTCTCGGCCGATTTGGCGCCGAGCAGGTCGGCCAGGCCGTCGGGCAGCCTGGTCTGCTCCTTCTCGACCTTCTCCGCCGCCTCGGCCTTGTCGGGCTTGGCCGCGGTCTCCGCCGCCTCCGCCTTGCCGGCGGATGCGGCGTCCACCGTCCCGATGGTTCCGGCGCTGGAGATCACGTCCGCCTTTTCGGCCTTCGGTGCTTCCGGCTTGACCGGCGTCGTCTTGCCGACGGCTGTCGCTTCGGCAGCCTTCGGGTCGGTCTTCGCGGCGTCGGCGGCCGGCTCGGCCGTGGCGGGGATCGCGGCCGGCTGTGCGGCTGCCATGGCCGAGGCGACCGTGATGTCCTGGATGGCCTTGTCCGGCTCGGCCGACGCCGTGTCGGCGGGCGGAGTGCTGGGCGGGGCGGCCGGGGCCGCCGTCATGGCGGCAGCCGTCGCGGCCATCGCGGCCGGATCCACCGGGGCGACGGGCGGCGTGGCGGGCGCGGGCGTGGGCGCGGCGGCGTCCGCCGCGGCATCGCCGGTCGTCGCGGCCAGCTGCTCGGCCGTGGTCTCCGGTTGGGTCAGGGTTTGGGCTTGGACCGGAGTGGCGGTGCCGGACGGCTGAGCGGCGACCGCGGCAGCGAGCGCGGCGTCGAGGGCCGTCTGCACCGCCTCGGCCATCGCCGGGCCGGACGGCGCCATGCCGGTTCGGGCAGGCTTGCCGGCATCGGCGACATCCGCGGCATCGGCGACGATCGCGGGATCGCCGGTTTCGCCCGGCACCGGAACAGGGACGCCCGGTTCGGCCATGGGGTCGATGGTGACCGCGGCGGATGCCTCGATGGCGGTTGTGGTGGTGATCGAGCCGTCCGCGGCGATGAGCTGCACGACGGTCTCGACGACCGTCACCTCGGCCTCCACGACCGTACCTTCGGGAATGGTGCCGGCCTCGGGCGTCGCGAGTTCGACGGGGAGCGGCTCGGAGGGGGCGGACTGGCCGTCGGTCGCGGTGTCGGCCGCGTCGCCGGTGTCGGTCTGGCTGGCGGCGGCGGTCGCCTCGGCGTCGGCGTCCGCTTCGTCGGTCTTGGCCTCGCCGGGCCTTTCGCTCTTGTCGGTCTTGCGCGTGCCGTTGCCGCGCTCGGCGCGGGCCGGCTTGGCGGCGGCGGCGTGCTCGCCTGCCTTCTCGGGGGCTTTCTCCGGAGTTTCGGCGGGCGGCGCGTCGTCCTTGGTCGCGGGCTTGGCGGCCTTGTCCTCGGCGTGCGCCGCCTTGCGGGCGTCGTTGGCGGCGTGCGCCGCGTCGGCGCGCGGCGAACGCGACGGGGTGCGCTCGGCCACCGGCTTCGGCGCTGCCGGCTGGGTGTCCTGCCAGCGCGTCGCCTGGAGCGGCGGGCGTTCGGTGGCGGGCGCGTCGCGCTCGGGCTTGTGCTTCTCCTCCTGGGCGACGGAGGGGCGCGCGGCGGGCTTGCGCGGTTCGGGGGTGCGGGCTTCCGGCCGGCGCTCGGCGGCGCGCGTCGCGGCCTGGTCGAGAAGCTGCGCGAACATGTCGTCCTTGGCGCCCGTCGTCGCGGCGCCCACGGACGAGGTGTCGAAGGAGGTCTGCGGGGCAAACGTGCGGATTTCCATGGGACGCCTTCCTTGCACTGGCTTCTCGTCTGCCGTGTAGCAACTCCCGGGCCAGACGCGTTATCAAGGAATCCCAATGGCTTGGTCGGCGAGCCCGGCAGTTCCCGCCGGGGGGCGGCAATTTCCGCCGGGTGGGCCGGCGCTTCTTGCCGGCCCCGAAAGGAAAGGGGCCGCCGTGCGGCAGCCCCTGAAGTTCGGATGGATGGAGGTGCTGAAAACTCTAAAGACAGGCGTTCAGCGTCGCCGAGGTCTGGGGGCCGCGCGTCGGCGCCCCGTAGCCGCGCAGCAGCGGGCCGTTCGATTGCCGTGGGCCGTAGGCCACGCCCGGTGCGGTCTGGCGCAGCTGGTTCATCGCCTGCACCATCATGTCGACCAGCGTCTGCTGCGTCTCGCCGGCGAGCTTCAGCGCGTGCACGTTGGCCCGCGCGCTCTCCGACAGGGTCTGCGTCGCCGCGGCGAGCCTCTCCTTGAGGTCCGGGGCGAGCGCCGCCATCCCGGCGCGGTCGATGCGCAGCAGGCGCGACAGCTCCTCGTAGGCGATGCTCAGCGGGTGCTTGCCGTTGGCCAACGCCATCACCTCCTCGGGCGGCCGGTGGTCGCGGACGGCGGCGGTCTCGCGGTCCATCTGCTGGGCGAGGCGGGAGCACAGGTCCACCAGGGCGACCGCGCGCTCCTCGGCGTTGCGCGGCAGGTTGACCGGCTTGCGCTCGGTTGGGAAGCGGACGTCGACCTTATCCATGGCTGTTGGCCTCCTGGGCCCTGAGAAGCTCGCGATAGACGGAATCGGCGATGCCGAAGCCGCCGCGGGAGCTCATCTGCTTGCCGTACTCGTTGACCAGCAGCGAGCGGAACATCTCCTCGCCATGGCCGCCGCCGAACATCGGGTCCGTCTCGACGGTCTCGAACATCGGCGTCAGCATCTGGCTGAGGAACTGCGTCTCGAACTCGTTGGCCGATTTGCGCAGCTTGGAGTCCACCGCCGGGTCCACCTTGCCGCTTGGGCCGCCCGGGCCGCCCGCGGGGGCGCCGTAGGCCTTGTGGGCGGCGCGCTCGACCAGCGGGTTGAAGCGGGGGGCGGGCAGGGCGGGGGTTTGCAGGGCGGCGTCCATCAGATCACCTCGATCTCGGCTTGCAGGGCTCCGGCGGCCTTGATCGACTGGAGGATCGAGATCATGTCGCGCGGACCCACTCCCAGCGCATTCAAACTCTGTACCAACTCCTGCAGGGTGACGCCGGAGTTCATGACGGCGAGGCGGTTCTGCGACTGGTCGTCCACCTGGATGTCGGTGCGCGGCACCACCGTCGTCTGGCCGTTGGAGAACGGACCGGGCTGGCTGACCTGCGGGGTCTCGGTGATGCGGATGGTCAGGTTGCCCTGGGCGATGGCGACCGTGGAGATGCGCACGTTCTCGCCCATCACGATGACGCCGGACTTCTCGTCCACCACCACGCGGGCCACCTGGTCGGGGGTGACGCGCAGCTGCTCGATCTCGGTGACCAGCCCGACCACGTCGCCGCGCCGCGCCGGCGGCACCGTCAGCAGCACCGACGACGGGTCGGTGGCCTGGGCCAGGTTGCCGCGCAGCTGCTGGTTGATGACCAGCGCCACGCGCTGGGCGGTGGTGAAGTCGGGATTGCGCAGGGAGAGGCGCAGCACCGGCAGCTCGGCCAGCGCGAACTGGATCTCGCGCTCGACCAGGGCGCCCGAGGCGATGCGGCCGGAGGTCGGCACGCCGCGCGTCACGCTGGCGCCCTGGCCGGAGGCGGTGAAGCCGGAGACGGCGATCGGCCCCTGGCCGACCGCGTAGACCTCGCCGTCGGCGCCCATCAGCGGGGTGACCAGCAGCGTGCCGCCCAGCAGGCTCTTGGCGTCGCCCATCGCGCTGACCGTCACGTCGATGCGCGTGCCCTGCGCGGCGTAGGCCGGCAGCGTCGCCGTCACCATCACCGCCGCCACGTTCTTGGTGCGCAGGTTGGTGCCGCGGGTGTTGACGCCCATCCGCTCCAGCATGCCGATCAGGCTCTGCTCGGTGAAGGGCGAGTTGTTGAGGCTGTCGCCGCTGCCGTTCAGGCCGACCACCAGGCCGTAGCCGATCAGCATGTTGTCGCGCACGCCCTCGACGTCGAGGATGTCCTTGAGCCGGGCGGAGGACGCGGCGGCCGGAACCGTCAGGGCCAAAGCCAGGCCCGTGGCCAGCACGAGGCGGGCGACGATGCGGATGAGGGCGGTCATGGCGTTCGGTGTCATGGCGATGGTCTCTTCGCAAAAGCTCGCCAAAGCCTATGCGAAGGGCGTGCCAAGCCCGTATCGTCAGGTTCTCGCAGGCCGACGGGTTACCCACGTCCAGTTTTTGCCCCAACGAGTCGGCACTTTTTGCCCGATTGCGGCAAACCTTGACCGGGTGTAAAGGTAAACGGGACTGAAGTACGCCCTTTTCCGCTATGTGGTTGCGCAGATCATGAAAGTCGAAGGTCCCGGAAATCTTCGCGGCAGCGGCACGGTCCGGCGCACCGGCAAGACCGATGCCTCGGGTGGCGCCAGCTTCGCCAAGCAACTGGTCGGCGACACCACCGCGACCCACGGCGTGACCGGCGCGTCCGGCGTGTTCGGCGTCTCCAGCGTGCTGGCGCTGCAGGAGGTGGACGATGCCACGGCCCGCGCGTCGCGCGGCAAGATGCGGGCGGAGGACATGCTCGACATGATGGACGAGATCCGCCACGGCCTGCTGTCCGGATCCTTGTCGGCGCAGAAGCTGACGGACCTGCAGCGCGTCGTGCAGTCGCGCAAGGTGCAGGTGGACGATCCCAAGCTGGCGGAGATCCTCGACGAGATCGACCTGCGGGCGCAGGTGGAACTGGCCAAGCTGCAATCCTCGTGACGCGCGCGCCCGGCACCCGGTCCGGACGGGAAACCCTTTCGGGACTCCAAGGGCTTGCCTGTTTTCGCGATGCTCATCCGCAGGGTTGCGGGGCGGGGGCGGTCTACCTATACTCCGCGCCGCTCAGATTACCCCTTTGAGTTGGAAGCCATCGGATGTCCTCGCCGCTTCTGCCCCCGGGCTACACGCCGTCTGAAGACGAGCCGTTCATGAACCCGACGATGCGGGAGTATTTCCGCCAGAAGCTGCTGCGGTGGCGGGCGGAACTCCTCGCGGAGTCGAACGAGACGCTGCACAGCCTTCAGGAAGGCGGGATCCAGGAGCCGGACATCGCCGACCGCGCCTCGGCCGAGACCGACCGTGCCCTGGAGCTGCGCACCCGCGACCGCGAGCGCAAGCTGATCTCCAAGATCGACGCGGCGCTGGAGCGCATCGTGGACGGCTCCTACGGCTATTGCGAGGAGACCGGCGAGCCGATCTCCGTGCGCCGTCTCGACGCCCGCCCCATCGCCACGCTGAGCCTGGAGGCCCAGGAGCGGCACGAGCGCATGGAACGCACCCAGCGCGACGACTGACCACCTTTTCCATTCATTGCCCCCACCCTAACCCTCCCCCGCTTCGCAGGGGAGGGCACTCCGCCGCCTTTCCCCCTCCCCTGCGAAGCGGGGGAGGGGTCAGGGGTGGGGGCGAGTCGCCCCTTTACCCCTTGCGGAACAGCGCGACGTTCCGCCCGGCCATCTCCAGCGTCCAGCCGAATCGGCCAGCGATCCAGGCCAGCGTTTCCGGCCGATAGAAGGCGACGTGGCTGATCTCGCGGATGTAGGACCAGCCGGCGAACCCCGCGTCGTCGTACAGAACCCCGGTCATCAGCGCCAGCCAGCCGCCCGGCTTCAGCAATCCGTCGAGCTGCGCGAATCCGGCGGCGGGGTGGTGGAAGTGCTCGGCCACCTCGGTGCAGGTGACGAAGTCGTAGCGCCGCGCCAGGGCGTCGGCGTCGGGATGGAACAGCGGGTCGTGGTTGCGCACCGCGAAGCCGCGCTCTCCCAGCATCGCCGCGATCGCCGGCCCCGGGCCGCTGCCGAAGTCCAATCCCTCCGCCCCCGGCAGCAGCCGTTCCAGCAGCGGGTCGGTGGCCTGCGCCAGGAAGCGGCGGTAGCCGGGGTCACCGGGATCGTTGCGGTGCAGGCCGTACTCGGCGCGCTCCTCCTCCGGCGTGGGCAACTGCGCCGGGTCGAGGACGGTGACCGCGCAGGTGCCGCAGCGGAGGTAGCGCCGGCCGCGCACCTCGGTGAACGGGGTGAGGGGCGAGGCGTGGCAGAGCGGGCAGGGCAGGGGCATGGGGGTCTCGCTCATCCCGGACGAACGCTCCGGCCGGCCCGGCTATTTCATCCCGGCATCAGTCCAGCGTCCAGCGGGTCATCTGGGGAAAGGTGGGCAGGCCGTTGTCGTGCAGAAGGCCGTACACGCCGGAAAAGCCGGTCATGCCGGCCTGCGCCAGGGCCATCGGGCCATAATGGGTCCCCCGTTCCAGCCACGCCAGCATCGGATGTGTCCCGTCATACTGGTCGCGGTTGTAGGACTCCGGAAAGAAGACGCAGTCCATCGGCAGCCCAAGATGCCGGACGACGGCGTAGGACCACGCCTGGGACATGAACTCGCCCATCTGTGCCGCCCGCCCGAGCTCCGGATTCGCAGGCTCCTCCGCGACGAGGGACTCGATGTCCGCTTGCAGGTCCCTCCCCAGGCGGGGCCAATAGCGGCGCGGCACGACGATGATGTGTCCGGCCTCGTGCAGGAGGTCGCCCGACCCGCTCAGTGTATCGGGATCGATATGGATCACCCCGGCGTGGATGTTCACGCCCGGCAGGAAGCCGTCATGCGCCCCCTCGCCGTACTCGATGCTCAGGCCGACGCCGCGCAGGAAGGTGACGATGGGCTCCAGCGCTTCGGGGTGATGCATCGGTCCTCTCCACTCGTTTGAAATTCCGGGCGGATCATCGCGGAATGGGCGCGGACAGGCAACCTGCGCTCCCCGGTGCGGGTGTTTCCCGTTGTCGCAGGGCCGGCAGTCCACAAGAAGAAGGGCCGGCAGTTTCTGCCGGCCCTTTCTGCCCACCCGCCTCGTGCCGCCGGGTTTTCCGGCGCGTCGATCAGAACGGCGAGATGATGTCGAAGATCTGCTGGCCGTAGCGCGGCTGCTGCACGTCGCTGAGCTGGCCGCGGCCGCCGTAGGCGATGCGGGCCTCGGCGATCTTCTCGTAGCTGATGGTGTTCTGCGCGGTGATGTCCTCGGGGCGGATCACGCCGGTGATGTTCAGGTCGCGCAGCTCGTAGTTCACGCGCACCTCCTGGCGGCCCTGGATGACCAGGTTGCCGTTCGGTAGGGTCTGGGTGACCAGCGCCGCGACCTTCAGCTCGATCTGCTCCTTGCGGGTGATGTTGCCCTTGCCGTCGTTCGAGCTCTTGCTGGAGGCGTCGATCAGCTTGGAGGGATCGACGGCGCTCGGCAGCGCGTTCTTGAACTGGCTCTCCAGGCCCAGCAGGCTGGGCAGGCCCATGTTCTCGCTGTTGTCGCGCGACTTCTTGGTCTCGTTGGCCATCTGCGCCTGATCGTTGATGGTGATCAGCACCGTCAGGATGTCGCCGACCTGCTTGGCGCGCTGGTCCTTGAAGAACGCCTTGGAGCCCGAGCGCCACAGCGAGTTGGGGTTGCGCTCCGCCGGCATCGGCGTCGGCATCGGCAGGCTCACCGGCTGGTAGCCCGGCTGCGTGTACGGGTCCTTGATCTGGCTGAGCTGCGGGCCGGAGCCGACCTCGGACAGCCGGGTCGCGGCGTTGCAGGCGGCCAGCGACGCGGCGAGGGCGGCGGCCAGGGACAGCCGGGCGGCGATGCGGAGGGCGGGGCGGGCGGTCATGGCTGCGTTCCTTCGTCGGTCGTGCGCCGGGCGTTTTTTGCCGGCCGGGTGGGGCTTGCCCTACTTAGCTGCAACGGCCGTGCCAGGGCGGCCGACCGACACCCGGCTGGGGCCGGAAACCACCGCCTCGACGATGCGGTTGGACGCGGTGTTGACCACGCGGATCACGTCGCCCTTGCCGCCTTCCTGCAGCGCCTTGCCCTGGGTGGACAGCGACATGCTGCCGGTCTCCAGCGTGATGGTGACCAGGGACCCCTTGTCCACGATGCGCGGCGACTGCAGGTCGCGGATGCGCACCGGCTGGTTCACCGGGATGCCGCGCTTCGGCGTCATGCCGATCAGCTGCGCCTCGGTGGCGGCGACGTCGGTGCCGGCCTGGTCGGCGCGCAGCTCGACCCAGTCCACGTCGCCGGCGGCGATGGTATCGCCCGGCGACACGCGGTGGCTGAGCACCGGCACGTCCACCGTGCCGTAGGCCCGGCCGGAGACCGGCAGGCGCGCGGTGGTGCCGGGCACCACCAGCTCGGCCGCGAAGCGGGCCTGCACCGGGTTGTAGTAGAGGTTCTCGACCCGCGGCGCGCCGGTCGGCGTCTGGCCGGCGGGCACGCGCAGCTCGGCGGCGCGGTTGTCGATCTCCAGCCGCATGCGGCCGATCGTGATGTGGCGCGCCAGCGCCTCGCCCAGCGCCGCTTCCGCGTGGGTGGCGCCGTACACGAGGCTCTGGGACTCGGCAGAAAACGCCGGGCCGGCAAGAAGTGCCAAGCCGAGGTTGCCGAGGAGGAGGGCGCGGGCGGCGGTGCGGCGGAACATGGCGGGTACTCCGTGGAATGCGGGACAGGCGGCGCGCGGCGTCAGCGCATCTGGCCGGCCTGCTGCATCATCTCGTCGGTGGTCTTGATGACCTTGGAGTTCATCTCGTAGGCGCGCTGGGCGGAGATCAGCGTGGTGATCTCCTGCACGATGTTGACGTTCGAGGTCTCCAGGGCACCCTGCACCAGCCGGCCGAAGCCGGGGGCGCCGGGGTTGCCGGCGACCGCCTCGCCCGAGGCCGGGGTCTGCATGAACAGGTTGTCGCCCACCGCCTCCAGGCCGCCGGCGTTGGCGAAGGCCGCCAGCTGGATCTGGCCGACGTTCTGCGGGTTCACCTGGCCGTCCAGCTTCACCATCACCTCGCCCGACGGGTTGATCGCGATGTCCACCGCGTTGGTCGGGATGGTCATGGCCGGCTGCACCTGATAGCCGTCGGCGGTAACGATCACGCCCTCGGCCGACAGCTTGAAGTTGCCGGCGCGGGTGTAGGCGGTGTCGCCGCTGGGCAGCGTCACCTGGAAGTAGCCGGTGCCGTTGACCGCCACGTCGAGCTTGTTGTCGGTGACGTTCAGGTTGCCCTGCTCGAGGATGCGGCCGACCGAGGCGACGCGCACGCCGGCGCCGATCTGCACGCCGGTCGGCACCGTGGTGCCGGCGTCCGACGAGGTCGAGCCGATGCGGCGGAAGTTCTGGTAGAGCAGGTCCTGGAACTCGGCGCGCTGCTTCTTGAACGCGGTGGTCGTCGAGTTGGCGATGTTGTTCGAGATGGTCTCGACGTTGAGCTGCTGGGCCAGCATTCCGGTGGCACCGATGGCGAGGCTGCGCATGGCTGTGTACTCCCGTTTCTCTTCGCTCAGACGGTGCGGCCGAGCCGCTGGATGACGTTGCGGATGCGCTCGTTCTCGTTCTCGATCATCTTCTGCGCCTGCTGGTACTGGCGGTTGATGTCGATCATCTGGGTCATCTCGAGAACCGGCTTCACGTTGGATTGCTCAAGCATACCCTGTGCCACTTTCGTCTCCGCCGGGGCCGCCTGCGGCTCCTCGTCGCTGACGTAGAGGCCGGCGCCGACCTCGGTCATCATCTGCTCGCGCCGGAAGGTCACGACGTTCAGGCGGGCGACCGGGCCCAGCTCGGTGGTGACGGTGCCGTCGCCCTTGACCTCGATGGTGGTGGTGTTCGGCGGGATGGTGATCGGCTGGCCGTTGTCGGCGAGCACCGGCAGGCCGCTGCCGTCCACCAGCTGGCGCTGGCCGTCCATGCGGAACGAGCCGTTGCGGGTGTAGCGGCGGCCCGACGCGGTATCGACGGTGAAGTAGCCCGGGCCGGTCAGCGCCACGTCCAGCGGGTTGCCGGTGTTGACCATGCCGCCGGCGGTCAGGTCGCGCACCACGGCGCGGTCCTGGACCATGCTGACCTGCTCGTGCATGGCCGGGCGCTGCAGGAACTCGGTGAACATCACGCGCTGCTGCTTGAAGCCGGTGGTGTTCATGTTGGCGACGTTGTTGGCCACAACATCCATCTGCCGGCGCAGCGCGTTCTGGCGCGACAGGGCGATGTAGATCGGGTTTTCCATCGTCGTCTCTTCCGGTTCTCGCAGCCGCCGCGACCACCGCATCGGCGCTGTACCCTATGCAGCCGGCGTGCCAACCCGGAAAAGCCGAGGATTCCGTGGCCATGCGCCCGCTGCGGCAGGCGCTGCCCGGCAAATGCTGCCGCGCCCGGACGGAACTGCCGGGCAAGACCGGGCCGCACCGGGGCGTTTCGTCCCCACGCGGTGGAGGCGGTGCTGGCCGCGCGGCCGCCGAGGGCTGCGCCGGCAGGGCCGGAGGCGTTGGGATACGGGCCGCCGCCGTCCTGCGCCGCGGTGCGCGGGCAGGGGAGGGCGGGGACCCGTGTCCGAACGGACTCCGGGCTATGGCGGGGGAGAGCCACTCAAGAACCGTGCCGGGGCGAGGAGCTTGTCCCTCCCTCGCCTCCGGCGGGGGAGGGAGGGGCCCGCGCAGCGGGAGGGTGGGGGCTATGGCTTTCGGGAATGGCCGTTGCCCCCACCCCCACCCTCCCCCAGCGGGGCTGGGGGAGGGAGAACC